>NZ_JACOPU010000007.1:0-439651 GCF_017973755.1 Pseudomonas sp. P42
ACCGCAGCGACTTCCAACTGGCTGAAGGCAAGAGCGATCAGCCGTTGCTGGTCAGCGGCCACTTCCTCGCGCTGACCGCGCACCCGAAAGCCAAGTGGAACGACCTCTGGCTGCTCACCGAAGTCCTGCACGAAGGCAAACAGCCGCAAGTGCTGGAAGAGTCGGTGACCAGCGACACCACCGCGCTGAAAGACGATTTCCATCAGGGCTACCGCAACCGCTTCCAGGCCACGCCATGGGACGTGCCGAATCGCCCGCCCCTGCGCCACCCGAAACCGCGCATCCTCGGCAGCCAGAGCGCCGTGGTCACCGGCCCCAAAGGCGAAGAGATCCACTGCGACCAATACGGCCGCGTCAAAGTGCAATTCCACTGGGACCGCGAAGGCCAGGCCGACGACAAGACCAGCTGCTGGCTCCGCGTCTCCAGCGCGTGGGCCGGCGCCCAATACGGCGGCATCGCCATCCCGCGCATCGGCATGGAAGTGCTGGTCACCTTCCTTGAAGGCGACCCCGATCAACCGCTGATCAGCGGCTGCCTGTACCACAAGGAAAACACCGTCCCGTACGCACTGCCGGCCAACAAAACCCGCAGCACCTTCAAAACCCTGAGCTCAATGGGTGGCGGCGGCTACAACGAACTGCGCATCGAAGATAAGAAAGGTCAGGAACAGATTTATCTCCACGCCCAACGCGACTGGGACGAGAACGTCGAGCATGACCAGAAGATTAGGGTCGGCAACGAGCGTCACGACACCGTTGAAAAGAACAGCTACACGGAATTCAAGGCCGAAGAACACCACACGGTTTATGCCGATCGTAAAGTTGAGGCGCGGGCGAATGATCACCTGACCGTGGGCGTCAATCAGCACATCAAGATTGGGACTGGGCAGTTCATCGATGCGGGGCAGGAAATCCACCTGAGCAGCGGTATGAAAGTGGTGATGGAAGCCGGCGCCGAATTGACCCTGGTCGGTGGCGGCAGCTTCATCAAGATCGACGCCGGCGGCGTGACCATGAGCGGGCCAGTGATCAACATGAACTCCGGCGGCAGCCCCGGCAGTGGCACCGGCGCCGCGCCACTGATGCCCGGCATCCTGAAACAGGCCGACGCCGACAAGGCCGGCCAAGTGCTGACCCCGGCCCAGATCAACACCCTTAAACGCAACGCGCCATTCTGCGAAGAATGCGAAAAATGCAAGGCAGGTGCCTGTGCCATCTGATCGACTGACACCCAAGGACTGGCTGGCACAACAGCCGCTGCAAACCGGCGAACGCATGTACCTGATCATCAGCGCGGCGAGCGATAGCGACGCCCTGAAAAACCTGTACCTGACAGAACCCACCGCCCAGCTCCTGCCAATCTGGGGCGGCACGCCCTACTCCACCTGGCAACCGGTGATGCCCTACGTCACCGAGATCAAGGCCAGCTCCGCGTTCCTGCCGTGGATCGCCGAAACCGACGCCCTAGACTGGGGCTGGCTGGCGGTATCGCGCTCGGAGCCAAACGACGTGTTCGAGCATTTGCGCAGCCTGACGCAGGTGAAGATGCCGGATAGCACCGAGGTGTTTTTCCGCTTCTGGGATGGGCGGCATATCTACCCGATTCTGCATGGACTGAGAGACAAGGCTGGGGAAGTGATGCCGATGTTTGAGCGGTATCTGATTAATGGCAAGGCCCTTGAGGTTGGGCCGAGGGCGCTGCCGAAGGTGAAGGATTGGCCGTGGTGGGAGGTGCCGAAGGATTTGTTGGATGGGTTGATGGCCGAGAACCCTTCGACCGTTATCGGCAACATGATGCAGTGGCTGCTGGATGAACATGCCGACCTGTACTTCTCGTTCCCCGAGTCGAACTTGAAACAAAAAGTGGCGCGATTTGTAAAACGCACGCCGCTCACGGAAGAAAATTTTACCGGGCTGCTGAAAGCCCATCTGGAAAATGAGGTGGTTGTATGAGTGTTTTGATGGGTGGGATTGTTGGCAACCTCACAGCAAAGCAACCTGATGCTCAGGCAATCATCAATGACTTCAAAAAGTGCCTTAAGGACTACCGCGAGCATGCCGAAGCCTGGTATGGCGGCATTCTGGATGCTGAGCAGCAGTTCAAGGTCGGTGACGAAGTCGGTACGGCGGACAAGGACAGCAAAAAGGAAAATACCCTTTATGCCAACTGCCCGGCAAACGGCAAACTGGTGCTGGTACACAGTTTCGAATCCGCTCGCTTTGTGCCGATTGGCAATACGCCAGTGCGTTTGACGCCTGTGGTTGACGGCCGCTTCGTTGGCAAGAACGAGGTAGGCCCGGCGATCAACAAAACTATAGATTCGACCGGAATTCTGGAAGTCTCCGGTCTCACACCTAATCAGCAGTACAAGATTACATTTTTCCCTAATCCGACTCCTGCCCAGATCGATAGCCTGTTCAACTCATACCAAGGCGTGATCGGTGAACTCGGTGGCTGGTTGCAAACCGAGTGGAGCACCAGTTTCCTGCCGTTGTGGCAGGCCCACACCGATGCATCGCTCGGCGGTCGCGCACTGCAAGAACTGCAAGCCGCATGGGAAGGTTTTCTGAAAGCAATTCTGGGTCTGTGGGGCGATATCAAGAGCCTCTACGACCTGGTTGCTCACCCCCGCGAGAACTACGAAAAACTGAAAAAGTTCTTCACCGAAGAACAGATCAAAAAGATCTATGACGCCTCCGCCGAGGCCATTCACACCGCCCTGTTGATTGCCAGCGATGAGCCACTGATGTGGATCTACGTCGCTGCAATTGTGGCATGGGTGCAGATGCTGCCCCCTCAGACCTGCACCGAAGTGTTGGCGCAGATGAGCACAGAATTCCTGCTGAACATTCTTGTCGGTGTAGTCCTCACCGGAGGTCTGGGCCTGGCTGTGCGTGTGGGCACGAAAGCCGTCAAAGGTGTGCAGAGCAGCGGCAAAGTCATAAAACTGATTGAAGACTTCACTGGCATGCTGATGAAGGTCAGCAAATCCAAGGCTACTGCGCACACTGAGGCGTCCAAGCCGTTGTTGCTAAATGGCGATGCGGCATTTAACCCGGCGCGAAAAGCTGACGTTCAAATTGCCAACCCTAAACCTGCAGAAACGGCAAAGGCACCAGAGCAGAAACATCCTGTTAGCGGCGGAAAAGTGGAGTCCGATGCGCAGATTCAGGCTCGCAGAAAAAATGAACCAGCCTCACGTGCCGAGCAAGTAGAAAAGGTCGACAACGCGCCTGAACAATCGAAGAACCCCGCCGACGAACCCGCCCAGTGTGTTGACGATACATGTTCTGGTGGCGACCCCGTGTCGATGGTGACCGGTGAAGAATTGCTGACACTGACAGATGGTGAACTGGGCGGTTTGCTGCCTTTCGAGTGGTCACGTCTGTACCGCAGCAGTGCAGTCGAAATCGACAGCCGTCTCGGACACGGTTGGAGTCATTCGCTGTCCCATCGTTTACAGCTCGACGATGAGGGAGTCCTTTGGACAGACAATGAGAACCGCCAGACCCGCTTCCCGATGCCAACCGAACAGCGTCCGGCCATCACCAATAGTCTGGCACAGGCAGCGATTTATCTGGGCAATGCTCCCGGCGAACTGGTTCTGACCCAAGCAGGGCCAAAAACACGCTTCTACCACTTCCGCGCCGGGCGCCTGACAACGATCAGCGACGCCTATGAAAATCGGTTGCAGATCAGTTATGACTTCGTTGGCCGTATCCAGCGTATCGACAATGGTGCAGGTCGCGCTCTGCTCCTGCGTTACGACGACCGTCACATTATGGCCGTCGATCAACAGCAACAACGCCCGGAGTACAACGAACGAGGTGAACGCCAGGATCCATGGCTGACCATTCAGACGCTCGTCACTTACAAATACAACGCACGCAATCAGCTGGTTTCTTCCACAAACGCAGCAGGTGAAACCGAGCATTATCGCTACAACGACCAACACGTCATCCTCGAACGACAAATGGCCGGTGGAGCAAGTTTTTTCTGGGAGTGGGAGCGAGAAGGCAAGCTTTCCCGCTGCGTCCGTCACTGGGCCAACTATTCACAGATGGAAGCGCGATACGAGTGGGACGACAAAGGCTCGGTGACCGTTTACAACGCCGACGGCAGTGAACTGGTCTATGTACATGACGAAAACGCCCGTCTGGTCAGCGAGACCGCACCCGATGGCGGTGAAACCCAGAATGCCTATGACGATCAAGGTCGTTTGATCGCCGTAAAAGACCCGATGGGCGCCGTCACCGAATACCAATACAGCGAGGCTGGGCGCTTGATCGCGGTCATACCGCCGGAAGGTGTTCCGACCCGTTATAACTATTTCAACGGCCAACTCATCGATGTTCAACGGGGCAAAGCCCGCTGGAAATATGAGCGCAACCGACAGGGCGACATCACCCAACAAACCGACCCAGATGGCAACGAAACCCACTACAGCTATGACCGTCAGGGCCGACTGCTGGAAATTCGTCATCCCGATGGTAGCCGTCACCAACTGGGCTGGAACAACCTCGGTCAGTTGCTGGAAGAACGCCTGCCGGACGGCGGTCAGCGGAAATACCGCTATGACGCGCTAGGTCGACAAATCACCCGCCAGGACGAATTCGGTGCCATCACCCAATACCAATGGGATGCCGCTGATCGTCTGACCCAAGTTACCCTGCCCGGCGGCGCCACCCGCGCCTTTACCTACAACCCTTATGGCCGTGTCACCGCCGAACGCGACGAACTCGGACGCATCACTCGCTACGAGTACGCCGACAACCTGCACCTGGTCAGCCGCCGCATCAATCCGGACGGCAGCCAACTGCGCTACCGTTACGACAACTCACAACTCAATCTCACCGAGATTGAGAACGAGCGCGGCGAACGCTATCAACTCGACTACTACTCGAACGGCTTGATTCAGCAGGAAACCGGTTTCGATGGTCGCCGAACAGCCTATGAGTACGACCTCAACGGTCAGTTGTTGAAAAAGACCGAGTTTGGCGCCGATGGCAGCGAACTGGTCAGCGAGTATCAGCGCGACGCCTCGGGCCGTTTGCTGGTTAAAACCCTGCCCGACGGAAAAGAGATCCATTACAGCTATGACGCCCTCGGTCGCCTGATCAACGTCGACGACGGCAACTGGCCTCTCGCCTACGAATACGACGTGCAGGATCGCCTGATCACTGAGCACCAAGGCTGGGGCACCACCCGCTACGAATACGACAGCGTTGGACAATTCAAACAGTGCCGCCTGCCTGACGGCAGCACACTCGAATACCGCCATCTGTCCGGCGGCCGCTTGAGCAGTATCGACCTCAACGGTTCACGACTGACTAACCACCAATTCGACGCTGGTCGCGAACATCAACGTCAGCAAGGCATGTTACTTAGCCAATACGAGTACGATGAACAGGGCCGACTGCAAGCCCACAGCGTAAGCCAGCGAGACAAAAATCTGTTTAAGCGTCGCTACAACTACGACGCCAACGGCAACCTCGCTGGCGTCGACGACAGTCGTAAAGGTAACCGCAGCTACCACTACGACCCGCTCGACCGCCTGATCAGCGTACGCGGCGCCACACCCGAAAGCTTCGCCCACGACCCGGCAGGCAACCTGCTCGGCCAGAACAACGAAGGCACCGCCAACCTCGCCAACGTCAAAGGCAACCGCCTGCTGATGCAGGGCGACCGTCACTACGACTACGACGCCTACGGCAACCTGATCCGCGAACGTCGCGGGGCGGGGCAGAAGCTGGTCACCGAATACCGCTACGACTGCCAGCATCGACTGATCGGTGTCAGCCTGCCGGGCGGCAGCAATGCCAGCTACAAATACGACGCCTTCGGCCGCCGAATCGAAAAAACCGTGGACGGTCACATCACTGAGTTCCTCTGGCAAGGTGATCGCCTGATCGCCGAAAGTGCCGCTAATCGCTATCGCAGCTATATTTACGAACCGGGCAGCTTTCGCCCGCTGGCGATGCTCGACGGAGAGGGCCCGCGCAGAGCCACGCCGTTTTACTACCAACTCGATCATCTTGGCACACCGCAGGAACTGACCGATTACAGCGGCGAGATCATGTGGTCGGCGAAATACCGAGCCTATGGAAACCTGGCCGTGCTGGATGTCAGCGAAATCGACAACCCATTGCGCTTCCAAGGTCAGTATTTCGACGCGGAGACGGGCTTACATTACAACCGTCACCGCTACTACAATCCGAGCACTGGACGGTTTCTGACACCGGATCCGGTCAAGCTTGTGGGTGGGTTGAATAGCTACCAGTACGTGCCTAACCCTACAGGGTGGATTGATCCATTGGGTTTGACTGGATGCCCGGACCAAAAGAAATTTAAAAGGGGTGATAAATTTTATGGATCCCGCAGATCCGCATTCCAGGATGCAAAACGTGATGCGAGAATTCCTACTACGGCAGAACCAACTGATGTGAAACGAATTCCCCTTACCAAAGAGGCTGAGAATGGAGGTACTGAGTTCGTTCGTGATGCTGGAGGCAATACTGTGATGACTAGAGAGTACCATTATAAAAACATTGACAATGAGCACGTAGTCATTCAGGAACACTCGCGCGGGCATGAAGATTTTCCTTCTACACATGCATCGCACAAACCACACTTCAATGTGAGAGAGTACAATCCAGAAACAGGAAATGCTCATCGAACTAAAACATTCCACTTAAGAAGTGTGGCTAACCATTACGTATTTGAGTAATTTAAAATGTGGACATCAGCAATTTCGAATAGAAAACAGTGGTCCTCCATCTTCGGGGAAGACCATTCACCTGCCACCCTGCATACTTCTTACGTCATGCTGGACGGAAGCTCTATATGCTTAAAGTTATATAGCCAGGTGGAACAAAAGGTCGCCCCAAAAAAATGGCTAGAAAAAGATTATAACGAGTACGAATTCCAGCTTTACTTAGTCAACATAGAAAGCTTCAAAGTAGAAAACTTCAATTTCAGCGGCCTTACCACTATAACCGTCACCCAAGATGGTTCAAACCACAAAATCAACCTTGAGTTTGGAAACTCATGCACAGCCACATGCGTTGCAAAAAGCATTACCATTGCTAATATCAAGGCATACCATAACGATGGTGCAATGTAGAAAACATCCAGCTCCGCTCTCATTAAAAAACTGACAAAGCTTAGAAAACAATCTTGACCACCATTAGAACCCGATAACACACAGACGAACAGAACATTATAAAAAAACAAATATTCTACCTAAAACTAGTTCTATATCTGGATTGTAAATAGACCTGTATGATCAGCCTCTAGCTATCCGGCCGTAGAGAACTCAGCTACTTATACGATACCGTTGGGTGCCGCATCGAAAAACTGTCAACGGCCACACCACCGAATTCCTGTAACAAGGCGAACGCCTGATCGCGGAAAGCGCTGAGAACCGCTACCGCAGCTACGTCTACGAACCGGGCACCTTCCAACCTTTGGCGATGCTCGATGGCGAAGACCCCCTAAAAGCAACGCCATTCTATTACCAACTCGACCACCTCGGCACACCTCAAGAACTCACCGACTTCAGCGGCGAGATCATGTGGTCGGCGAAATACCGTGCCTATGGCAACCTCGCGGCATTGGATGTCAGTGAAATCGACAACCCGCTGCGGTTCCAAGGTCAGTACTTCGATGCGGAGACGGGCCTCCATTACAACCGCAATCGTTACTACAACCCAGGAACTAAGCGGTTTCTGACACCAGATCCGATCAATCTTGCGGGTGGGTTGAACAACTACTACTACGTGCCTAACCCTACGGGGTGGGTGGATCCATTGGGGTTGAGCTCCGGTTGTCCTGGCAAAAAAGATACTTCTTCGCAGAACAAGCAGAATGAGTCCCCACCGCCAGAGCTTTCGCGTAGCGGCGCCTTCAGACAGGCAAAAACAGAAGCAGGAATACCAAGATCCCAAAACCCGGATCCCGTGTTTGATCCTACGACAGGTAAAACACAACAATATAAGTATGCAAGAATGACAGATAAAGCTGGCGAAAGTATCTTAAACAGTGATGGAAAACCGATTCTCGCAAGAGAATATCAATTTACGCGTGCTGACGGTTCAAAAGTAATCATTCAAGACCACTCAGCAGGGCATCAATACCACGAACCAGGCAACAAAGGCGACCAGACAGCTCACTTCAATCTACGACTGATTGAAAACCCAAGAACAGGCAAAGTACCTGGTGCCAAAGACCACTATTACTTCAAGGATAAAAAATGAAGTTTTGGAACGAACTAGACGGAAGCATATTCTTTAATAAAGTTTTCACAACTCCAATCCCTATCGGAGAGGTTACGCTATTCTCCTTAAACATAGACAACAATAGACCAGTAATAACCCTCGAATTTGACATTACAGAGTATCCAGAGACACCTCCCACCAAGTGGAAACAATCTGGTTTCAACACCTGTAGAATCGGCCTCAACTGCAGCAACATTCAAGGACTTCTAATAAAAAATATTCCCACCAAGAAAAATTTAACTATCACGATTACGAATGAAGGCGGCAACTTTAGAGTTCGCGCAGAAAATGATGAGTCAATAATAGAGTTCACGACAAAACACTCTTTGCTATGCGGCCCATCCGCCTATCTTAATTCACTAGAGTAGCGTTAAGAAGCCAACTACTCAGGCATCGAAAACAAAAAAAATGGGGTGACAGACACACAATAGGTAGAATCCTGCGGCATTATCCAGTACCAGTGAGATGCCGTTGATCGTCTGACCAAATCGGCGAAGGCACGTGCAAGGCCACGCCGTTTTACTACCAACTCGACCGCCTTGGTACATCGCCGGAACACCGATTGGAGCGGCGAGATCATGTGGTCAGCGAAATATCGCGTATACGGCAATCTGGTAGGACCACAAAGGGGACAGATCCTGAGAAATCCCCGCTTTTTCCTAAGAGAAATCAAGAAATTGGGAATTGAAGAGACACGCACGGGGCGGCAGTTTGTATTGCACCATACAAAAACAAGATCCCGATCCCATACAGGCCATCCGATTCTTACACAGCGCGCTCGCTCAAGCACTTCCCACTGTTCACTCTCGTCGTCTGAAGACGCTAATGTATTGTGTCAGTTCATTACTGCGAGGTCGTCGTATGACGCTGACAGGATGTGGGCGATTCATGTCAGGCAAGGCTTATCCCAAACATGCCAACAAGCGAGTGGATCGGTTGTTGGGAAATCGCCATCTGCAAACAGAACGTTCGCTGTTTTACTGGGTCATGTTGCGAGCACTTCTGGGATCCCTGGTACACCCCTTGATCCTGGTCGACTGGTCGCTGATTAACGCGGCGGTAGAATTCTTTTTGTTACGCGCCGCCAATCCGCTGGTTGGGCGTTCGTTCCCTATTTACGAAAGTGCTCATGAGCGTGAGGAATGCCTAAAATATCAAAACCGCTTGAAGCAAACGCTGGCTGAACTGCTCCCCAAAGACTGTTTGCCGGTCGTTGTGTCGATGCCGGTTTTCGACGACCTTGGATCAAGGCTGTCGAGGCGCAAGGCTGGTATTACGTGGCTTGAGTGCGTAACCGCGACCTCTACCGCAGCGACTCAAATACCTGGTTGCCAGTGAAAAACCTCTACGCGTTGGCGTCGTCCTCACCGAAGTCGCTGGGCCATACCGAGATGACCCAAAGCGCACCGCTTTTCATTCATTTGTACTGCGTCGACACCGGGCCAAGGGACGAAAACATCAACGCGTCACCGGTTCAATCGCCAAAAATGAGCTCAGCAGGCAATCGGCTAATCGTGGCGATTTACAAGCAGCGGATGCAGATAAAAAAATACTTCCGAGATGTGAAAAGCGAGCACCTGGAACTTCCTCTTGATAGCGGAAGCTAATGATCGAGATCGCGACTTTCCAAATACAGAGTGTATCGCTGGCAGCGACGTACAAACAAATAATCAACTGGAGTTAACATGAGACACCACTGAAAATCTTTTGGTATTGAGCCAAAGCCGCTAGTGAGTAAAAATACAATTTACCAAGTACAAAAGCTACTTTGCGCAAACTTTCCAGAATCATACCTGGACCTAGTCATACACTCCGACAGTGCATCCCCAAAGACATCCGAGTTTTCATATGGAGATGAAAAAACCTGTATCAGTGAGTTCTTTCAGTTTTCGGCTGATGTCACCCCGTATACGATTTTATGGAACTTAGAAGCAGGGAGCCGTCCAGGGCTTCCCAAAGGGATGGTACCCATAGCAAGGGATGCAGGTGGTAAACTGGTATACCTAAACTTAAATACACACTCGATTGCTATTGAAATATTTGATCCAGCCTCAAGCAAAACTCACGTTACTGCTAGTAATTTCGATGAATTTATTGGCTTGTGGAGTGAGTACATTAATTTTCCACTCCAACTTCGGCACTTTTTAAGCAGTCGTAGCTGAACGTCTCACGCATTTTTACCTATCACTGGGCTTAGACATTAGTTCCCCGGCAATGATGAGCTTGTTTGAGGAGCAGGAAGTCTTATTATTCCCATACGGCAATAAATCCACCTGCCGCGATTGTTTTTTCTGTGTGGGTATTATTACGCTAAGTGAATAGAAATCAGCGCTGTCGAACTTTGGATTTCTGCTTTAGGCCGTTTTATGCCGATTATGGTTACAAAGCGTGCTGGTCAAGTCAGTGCAATTAACCATTCACGAAAGACTATAGCTACACCATCGCATCGTACCGTATTGGTACGAAGACGGTCGACATGGGCAAATGGTCTCAATAATCGACCAAAAGCAGGTTTTCCTAAAGAAGTACTGAATTGGTCGAGACCACTCCCGTCAAATCAGCATACCAAGCCGAGTGAAGAGTTTTTACGTGAAAGTGCGGAAGTCCTTAAGGAGTTTTCAAATGGACAGTCTTTGCTCGATTACTTAAAGATCAAATTTTCGAATTCTCAGCACTACACAGAAAAAAATTCGTAGGAAGCGAGCATTCTCTAAAGACGTCCTCCCCCCCGGGCACCGTGATCAAAAAAATCGCAGCCCAAAGCCGCGATTTTTTCTTTCGTACCGTTTACACAGCAGCTAACCGCACCTGCTTCTCCAACTCCACCTTCAACCCCGGCTCCAGCTTCAATTGCCGCGCCAGTTCATCCAGGTAGCTCTTCTCCATGAAGTTCTCCTCGTCCACCAACATCACACTGGCGATGTACATCTCAGCCGCCATCTCCGGCGTGCTTGCGGCGCGGGCGACGTCGGCGGGGTCGAGGGGCTTGTTGAGTTCGGCGTGTAGCCAGTGTTGCAGTTCCTGATCGTTGTCGAGTTTGGTGAATTCGCCTTCGATCAGTTGGCGTTCTCGGTCGTCGATATGGCCGTCAGCTTTGGCGGCGGCGACGAGGGCCTTGAGGATCGCCTGGCTATGCAGCTCGACCTGCGCTGGAGGCAAGCGGTCGAGGGTCTGGGGTTCGCCTTGTGGCGCGGTGCCTTTTTGCGCGTTCCAGTTGCCGTAAGCCTTGTAGGCCAACACGCCCAGCGCGGCGAGGCCGCCGTAGACAGCGACTTTGCCGCCGACATTACGCGCCTTTTTACTGCCGAGCAGCAGACCCATGGCGCCCGCCGCCAATGCACCACCACCCGCGCCTGAGAGCAGACCACCAAGGCCACCGCCGCCGGAAGACCCGCCAAGCAAGCCACCCAGGCCACCGGCCGCCGATTTGTTCTGCGAGCCACCGGCCTTGTTCTGCAACAAATCCTGGCCGGATTTGAGTAGCTGATCGAGCAATCCACGGGTGTTCATGTTCCGCCTCCAAACTGGGGATATCAGGACCTATAAGGCCCTCAGCCTAGTTCGAAAGTGCCCTGGACAGACTTACAAGTGTGCTTCCAGATGTTGCTCAGTGTGGCCAGGCCATTCGTGAAAATAGATATACACTCAGGCCAATCTATAAAAACCGCCCACTGGGTACCCTTCTCATGATGACCCTGCGTCAGATCCGTCATTTCATCGCCGTGGCCGAGACCGGCTCGATCTCTGCCGCTGCGCAAACGGCGTTCATTTCCCAATCGACCCTGACCCTGGCGATCCAGCAACTGGAAGAGGAAATCGGCGTCAGCCTGTTCAGCCGCCACGCCAAGGGCATGACGCTGACGCATCAGGGTCATCAATTCCTACGCCAGGCGCACCTGATTCTAGCGACGGTGGATAACGCCAAACGCAGCCTGCAACAGAGCACCGATCAGGTTGCCGGGCAGTTGATCATCGGTGTGACCAGCCTTGTCGCTGGTTATTACCTCGCGGATTTGGTCACCCGGTTTCAGCGTGCTTATCCCAATGTCGAGATACGGGTGATGGAGGACGAACGCCCCTACATCGAGCACTTGCTGGTCAGCGGCGAAATCGACGTCGGCGTGTTGATCCTCTCCAACCTCGAAGATCGCCACGCCTTGCAGACTGAGGTTCTGACTCATTCGCCGCACCGTTTATGGCTTCCGGCCCAGCATCCGCTTCTGGAACACGACAGCATCAATCTCGCCGATGTTGCCCGCGAACCGTTGATTCAACTCAACGTCGACGAGATGGATCGCAACGCCCAACGTCTATGGCGCGGCGCCGGACTGCAACCGAAGATCACCCTGAGAACCGCTTCAACCGAAGCGGTGCGGAGCCTTGTAGCGGCCGGTTTGGGTGTATCGATCCAGCCGGACATGACCTACCGCCCATGGTCACTGGAAGGCGACATCATCGAAGCGCGGCCAATTGCCGACCTCAACCAGACCCTTGATGTCGGCCTGGCCTGGCGCCGCGGCGCCGCACGACCTGCTCTCGTCGACCCCTTCCTCACCGTCGCCCGCGAACAACCACACGGCGGACGCAAGCCATCTATTTAATCGAATGCCACCTTCAGTATTTAGAATTTGTCGCCCCCGGAGCCGCGCACTAGTCTTGCTGCATCTATAAGACGGTCGGCTCCCGGTGACACAGGGAGCAACAATGGCCATACAAGAAAAGAGAGCTCGCAAAATGGCTGGCGCGCAGACCCCGATGTGTACCGCGTTGTTGATCGACGGTGAACTGGTCGCCGGTGAAGGCTTTGTCGAGCCGATCCTCAACCCGGCCACCGGTGAAATCCTCACGCACATCGCCGAAGCCAGCACCGAACAGGTCGAAGCCGCCATCCTCGCGGCTCACCGTGCGTTCGCCGAATGGTCGCGGACCACGCCGCAGCAACGCTCCAATCTGCTGCTGGACATCGCCAACGCCGTCGAAAAACACGCCGATCACCTCGCCCGCCTTGAATCGTTGAACTGCGGCAAGCCGTTGCATCTGGCTCGTCAGGACGATTTGACTGCGACCGTCGACGTGTTCCGTTTTTTCGCCGGAGCCGTGCGCTGCCAGACCGGCCAGCTCAGCGGTGAATACCTGCCGGGTTACACCAGCATGGTGCGCCGCGATCCGATTGGCGTCGTCGCCTCGATTGCGCCGTGGAACTACCCGATCATGATGGCCGCGTGGAAGATCGCCCCGGCCCTCGCTGCTGGCAACACGCTGGTGTTCAAGCCATCCGAACACACGCCGCTGTCGATCCTTGCACTGGCCCCTGCGCTCGCCGAAATCCTGCCGCGAGGGGTGATCAACATCATCTGCGGCGGTGGCGAAGGCGTCGGCAGCCATTTGGTCAGTCACCCGAAAATCCGCATGGTCTCGCTGACCGGCGATATCGTCACCGGGCAGAAAATCCTTCAGGCCGCGGCGAAAACCCTCAAACGCACACACCTTGAACTCGGCGGCAAGGCGCCGGTAATTGTCTGCAACGACGCGGACATTCAAGCCGTCGTCGAAGGCGTACGCACCTACGGTTACTACAACGCCGGGCAGGATTGCACCGCTGCTTGCCGGATCTACGCCCAGGCCGGCATCCACGACAAACTGGTCGCCGAACTCGGTGCGGCCGTCAGCAGCCTGCGCTTCGCTGGCAAACGCGATGCCGACAACGAAATAGGCCCGCTGATCAGCACGCGTCAGCGTGACCGCGTGGCCAGTTTCGTTGAACGCGCCCTCGGTCAGCCGCACATCGAGCGGGTGACCGGCGCGGCGGTGCATTCCGGTGCCGGTTTCTACTATCAACCAACGCTGCTGGCCGGTTGCAAGCAGAGCGACGAAATCGTCCAGCGCGAAGTGTTCGGCCCGGTGGTGACCGTGACCCGTTTCGACGAACTCGCCCAAGCCGTCGACTGGGCCAACGATTCCGAATACGGCCTCGCCTCGTCGGTGTGGACACAGAATCTGGACAAGGCGATGCAGGTCGCCGCCCGCCTGCAGTACGGCTGCACCTGGATCAACAGCCATTTCATGCTGGTCAGCGAAATGCCCCACGGCGGGCTGAAACGCTCAGGTTATGGCAAAGACTTGTCCAGCGACTCGCTTCAGGACTACAGCGTGGTGCGGCACATCATGGCCCGCCACGGCCAGCATCTCTGACTACGCTAATAACAAGACGCCAACGGCATGCTTCAACGCGTTCACAACTGCCCCGACCATAATTTAAAGAAGAGGGTTCAACCATGTTCGTGCACAAGACCGCAATGCTCAGTGCAATCACCATGGCCCTGCTGGCCAGCGCCAGCCTGCAAGCGGCAGAACCGCTGAAGGCTGTCGGCGCTGGTGAAGGTCAGTTGGATATCGTCGCCTGGCCGGGCTACATCGAACGTGGCGAGAGCGACAAGGCCTACGACTGGGTGAGCGGTTTCGAGAAAGAAACCGGCTGCAAGGTCAACGTGAAAACCGCCGCGACCTCTGACGAAATGGTCAGTCTGATGGCCAAGGGTGGTTACGACCTGGTCACCGCGTCGGGCGATGCGTCGCTGCGGTTGATCGTCGGCAAGCGTGTGCAACCGATCAACACCGCGTTGATCCCGAACTGGAAAACCCTCGACCCACGCCTGAAAGATGCGCCGTGGTACGTGGTCAACAATCAGACTTACGGCACCCCGTACCAGTGGGGGCCGAACGTGCTGATGTACAACACCAACGTGTTCAAGACTGCGCCGACCAGTTGGAACGTGCTGTTCGACGCGCAGAACCTGCCGGACGGCAAAGCGAACAAGGGCCGTGTGCAGGCGTATGACGGCCCGATCTACATTGCCGATGCGGCGCTGTACCTGAAATCGGCCAAGCCTGAATTGGGCATCAGCGACCCGTATCAACTGACCGAAGCGCAGTACAAGGCTGTGCTGGATCTGTTGCGCGCGCAGCAGCCGCTGATCCACCGCTACTGGCACGACACCACGGTGCAGATGAGCGACTTCAAAAACGAAGGCGTGGTCGCCTCCAGCGCCTGGCCATATCAGGTCAACGGCCTGATCAACGAGAAGCAGCCAATCGCTTCGACCATCCCGAAAGAAGGCGCCACCGGTTGGGCCGACACCACCATGTTGCACGCTGAGGCCAAGCATCCGAACTGTGCCTACAAGTGGATGGACTGGTCGCTGCAACCGAAGGTCCAGGGTGATGTGGCGGCGTGGTTTGGCTCGTTACCGGCCGTGCCGGCGGCGTGCAAAGAGAGCGAATTGCTTGGCGCCGAGGGTTGCAAGACCAACGGTTTCGACCAGTTCGACAAGATCGCCTTCTGGAAAACCCCGCAGGCCGAGGGCGGCAAGTTTGTGCCGTACAGCCGCTGGACACAGGACTACATCGCGATCATGGGCGGTCGCTAAGCTCGAGCACAGCTCGGTCAAGCTCCCTTCCCCCCCGCCCCCCGGGGGGGAGAGGGCGCTAAAAAGCAGATCGCATTCACCGTTAGATATTTCAGCTTTTTCAGAAGTCCAGGCAGGGCCGCTGCGACGGCCTTCGCCTTTTTGGAGCACCGCACCATGACGCTTGCAGTCCAGTTCACCAATGTTTCCCGGCAGTTCGGCGAAGTTAAGGCCGTTGACCGGGTTTCCATCGATATCCAGGACGGCGAGTTCTTTTCCATGCTCGGCCCTTCCGGCTCGGGCAAAACCACCTGCTTGCGCCTGATCGCCGGGTTCGAACAACCGAGCGCCGGCTCGATTCGCATTCACGGCGTCGAAGCGGCGGGTTTGCCGCCGTATCAACGTGACGTAAACACTGTGTTTCAGGATTACGCGCTGTTCCCGCACATGAACGTGCTCGACAACGTCGCCTACGGTTTGAAGGTCAAAGGTGTCGGCAAAACCGAGCGCCACAAACGTGCTGAGGAAGCCTTGGACATGGTCGCGCTCGGCGGCTACGGCGCACGCAAGCCGGTGCAGTTGTCCGGTGGTCAGCGCCAGCGCGTGGCCCTCGCCCGCGCCTTGGTCAATCGTCCGCGAGTGCTGCTACTCGATGAGCCGCTCGGCGCGCTGGATTTGAAACTGCGCGAGCAAATGCAAAGCGAACTGAAGAAGCTGCAACGCCAGCTCGGCATCACCTTCATCTTCGTCACCCACGATCAGACCGAAGCGCTGTCGATGTCCGATCGCGTCGCCGTGTTCAACAAGGGTCGCATCGAACAGGTCGACACGCCGCGCAATCTGTACATGAAACCGACCACCACTTTCGTCGCCGAATTCGTCGGCACGTCGAACGTGATTCGGGGTGAACTGGCGCGGCAGATCAGCGGCCATCCGCAGCCGTTTTCGATTCGTCCGGAACATGTGCGTTTCGCCGAAGGCCCCTTGGCCAGCCATGAAATCGAAGTCAGTGGTTTGCTCCACGACATTCAGTATCAGGGCAGCGCCACGCGCTATGAATTGACCCTGGAAAACGGCCAGACCCTGAGCATCAGCCACGCCAACAACCAGTGGATCGACAGCAGCGCACAACATCAGACCGGTCAACGCCTTAGCGCACGCTGGGCGCGGGAAGCGATGATCCCGCTGCACGATACCGTGACGAGCGGGGTGTGAAATGAGCACACTCGCGATGACTCAATCGCCGCCATTGCGCAGGTTTTCCAACCTGCTCTACCGCAAGCCGAACTTGTATTTGTCGATGCTGCTGGTGCCGCCGCTGCTGTGGTTCGGCGCGATCTATCTCGGCTCGTTGCTGGTGCTGTTGTGGCAGGGTTTCTACACCTTCGACGACTTCACCATGGCGGTCACTCCTGACCTGACGCTGGCGAACTTTGCCGCGCTGTTCCAGCCGTCGAACTTCGACATCATCCTGCGCACGCTGAGCATGGCCATCGTCGTGTCGATTGCCAGCGCCATCCTGGCATTCCCGATTGCCTACTACATGGCGCGCTACACCACCGGCAAGACCAAGGCGTTTTTCTACATCGCGGTGATGATGCCGATGTGGGCCAGTTACATCGTCAAGGCTTACGCGTGGACGTTGTTGCTGGCCAAGGGTGGCGTGGCGCAGTGGTTCGTTCAGCACCTGGGGCTGGAACCGGTTTTGCAGTTCATCCTCGGGATTCCTGGCGTGGGCGGCAGCACCTTGTCGACCTCGCATCTGGGGCGGTTCATGGTGTTCGTCTACATCTGGTTGCCGTTCATGATCCTGCCGATTCAGGCTTCGCTGGAGCGCCTGCCGCCGTCGTTATTGCAGGCTTCGGCCGACCTTGGCGCCAAGCCGCGCCAGACCTTCATGCAGGTGATTCTGCCGCTGTCGATTCCGGGGATTGCCGCCGGATCGATCTTCACGTTTTCCCTGACCTTGGGCGACTTCATCGTGCCGCAACTGGTGGGCCCGCCGGGCTACTTCGTGGGCAGTATGGTGTATGCGCAACAAGGTGCGATTGGCAACATGCCGATGGCCGCCGCGTTTACGTTGGTGCCGATTGTGTTGATTGCCATCTACCTGTCCATCGTTAAACGACTGGGGGCCTTCGATGCACTCTGAGCGCGCTTCACTGGGTCTGCGCATCGCAGCCTGGGGCGGGTTGGTGTTTCTGCACTTCCCGATCCTGATCATCTTCCTTTACGCCTTCAACACCGAAGAGGCCGCGTTCAGCTTTCCGCCGAAGGGCTTTACGCTGCACTGGTTCAGCGTGGCGTTTTCGCGAACGGACGTTCTGGAATCGATCAAGTTGTCGCTGCAAATCGCAGCCATCGCCACGTTGATCGCGATGGTCCTCGGCACGCTCGCCTCGGCGGCTTTGTACCGCCGCGATTTCTTCGGCAAACAGGGCATTTCTTTGATGCTGATCCTGCCGATCGCGCTGCCCGGGATCATCACCGGGATCGCGCTGCTGGCGACCTTCAAGACGCTGGGGATCGAACCGGGAATGTTCACCATCATCGTCGGCCACGCGACCTTCTGTGTGGTGATCGTTTACAACAACGTCATCGCCCGCCTGCGCCGCACTTCGCACAGTTTGATCGAGGCTTCGATGGATCTGGGCGCCGATGGTTGGCAGACGTTTCGCTACATCATCCTGCCAAACCTCGGCTCGGCGTTGCTGGCCGGCGGCATGTTGGCGTTTGCGCTGTCGTTCGACGAAATCATCGTCACCACGTTTACCGCCGGTCATGAACGCACGTTGCCGTTGTGGCTGCTCAACCAGCTCAGCCGCCCACGGGATGTGCCGGTGACCAACGTCGTCGCCATGCTGGTGATGATGGTGACCATGCTGCCGATCCTGGGCGCGTACTACCTGACGCGGGGTGGTGAGAGCGTGGCGGGGAGTGGCGGCAAATGAATCCCTGACAGACACCACCATTTTCCTGCGGGAACGAGCCTGCTCGCGAAGAGGCCGTCACATCCAGCATTGATGTCGACTGATACACCGCTTTCGCGAGCAGGCTCGCTCCCACAGTTTCAATCCGGTTTCGGCAGAAAAATAATAGATTCGAAGAGGACAACAGACATGCAAACCAAACTCTTGATCAACGGCCAATTGGTCAACGGCGAAGGCCCCGCCCAACCGGTGCTCAACCCCGCGCTCGGCGAAGTGCTGGTGGAAATCAACGAAGCCAGCGAAGCCCAGGTCGATGCCGCCGTGCGTGCCGCCGACAATGCCTTCGCCGAGTGGTCGCAAACCGCACCGAAAGACCGTTCGCTGCTGCTGCTCAAACTCGCCGACGCCATCGAAGCCCACGGCGAAGAACTGGCCAGACTCGAGTCCGACAATTGCGGTAAACCCTACAGCGCCGCGCTCAACGACGAGATTCCGGCAATTGCCGACGTGTTCCGTTTCTTCGCCGGCGCCAGCCGTTGCATGAGCGGTTCGGCCGGCGGCGAATACCTGCCCGGCCACACCTCGATGATCCGCCGCGACCCGGTCGGTGTGATCGCCTCCATCGCGCCGTGGAACTACCCGCTGATGATGGTTGCCTGGAAAATCGCCCCCGCCCTCGCAGCCGGTAATACCGTGGTGCTCAAGCCGTCGGAACAAACCCCGCTGACCGCGTTGCGTCTGGCCGAACTGGCGTCGGAAATCTTCCCGGCGGGCGTACTCAATCTGGTGTTTGGCCGTGGTCCTACGGTCGGCAGTCCGTTGGTCACACATCCAAAAGTGCGCATGGTCTCGCTGACCGGGTCCATCGCGACCGGTTCGAACATCATTTCCAGCACCGCCGACAGCGTCAAACGCATGCACATGGAACTGGGCGGCAAGGCGCCGGTGATCATCTTCGACGATGCTGATATCGATGCGGCGGTTGAAGGCATTCGCACCTTTGGTTTTTACAACGCCGGGCAGGACTGCACCGCCGCGTGCCGGATCTACGCCCAGCAAGGCATTTACGACAAATTCGTCGAGAAGCTCGGCGCGGCAGTCAGCAGCATCAAGTACGGCTCGCAGGATGATCCTTCTACCGAACTGGGGCCGCTGATTACTGCACAGCATCGTGATCGTGTCGCATCGTTCGTCGAACGTGCCGTTGCCCAACCGCACATTCGCTTGATCACGGGCGGCAAGGCTGTGGACGGAAATGGTTTCTTCTTTGAACCGACGGTGTTGGCTGACGCGCAACAGGACGACGAGATTGTCCGCCGCGAAGTGTTCGGGCCGGTGGTGTCGGTGACCAAATTCACCGATGAAGCGCAGGCGCTGGAATGGGCCAACGATTCGGACTACGGCTTGGCGTCCTCCGTTTGGACAGCTGATGTAGGACGCGCCCATCGGATGTCGGCGCGGTTGCAGTACGGCTGCACCTGGGTGAATACGCACTTCATGCTGGTCAGCGAAATGCCCCATGGCGGTCAGAAACTGTCCGGTTACGGCAAGGACATGTCCATGTATGGGCTGGAGGACTACACCACCGTTCGGCATGTGATGTTCAAGCACTAAGCCTTTAAAAGCTTCGCGAGCACCTCGGTTTTAGGACGGAACCGGCACTGCGCACCACCAGGATCCCAAAACAATAACTACCGAACCGGGCGGCGCTCCCAAAGCCCCGCCACGGCCTCGGCCATCCGAAATCTGCCGATTTCACGGAGCAAACACACATGAGTGCATCACCCGACATCTCAGTTGCCGTCGCCGACAGCGATGCCGAACAACTGCGCAAACTCGGCTACACCTCCAACTTCAATCGCAGCATGAGCCTGTGGGAAAACTTCGCGCTGGGCTTCACCTATCTGTCACCGGTCGTAGGGGTTTATACCCTGTTCGGCCTATGCCTCGCCGCTGGTGGCCCGCCGATGTTCTGGGCCTATTTGCTGGTTGGTTGCGGCCAGTTGCTGGTGTGCCTGATCTTCGGCGAAGTGGTTTCGCAGTTCCCGATTTCTGGCGGCGTTTACCCATGGGCGCGCCGACTGGTAGGCAAGAAATGGGCGTGGATGGTCGGCTGGATCTACTCCATCGCACTGTGCGTCACCATTGCTGCCGTTGCAGTCGGTGCTGGCCCGTACCTGGCAGCCATGCTGGGATTTGAGCCGAGCAACAACACCAACATCGTCATCGCCCTGGTGCTGACGTTGTTCGCCACGCTGGTCAACCTCAGCGGCACCAAAGTACTGGCGCGCATCGCCATGTTCGGCTTCCTCTGCGAACTGGTCGGCGCGGTGATCGTCGGTGTTTACCTGCTGGTCTTCGAGCGTCACCAGCCGCTCAGCGTGCTGTTCAACACCTTCGACATCAGCATCGATGGCTCGTACCTGCCGGCGTTCCTCACTGCCTCGCTGGCGGGGATGTTCCTCTACTACGGCTTCGAGGCCTGCGGCGATGTTGCCGAAGAAACCCCTAACCCGAGCGCAAAAATCCCGGTGGCCATGCGCATGACCATCTACATCGGTGGCATCGCCGCGATGTTTGCCTGTCTGGCGCTGATCCTCGCCGTACCGGACATGCAAGCGGTGATCAACGGCACCGACAAAGACCCGGTCACCACCATCCTCAACAACGCGTTCGGCCCGGTCGGCTCGAAAGTAGTGATGGGTGTAGTGATGATTTCCTTCATCTCGTGCGTCATCAGCCTACAGGCTGCAGCGAGTCGTCTGCTGTACTCCTACGCCCGCGATGAAATGGTCATCGGCAGCCGACTGCTGAAAAAGATCTCTCCTACGACCCAAGTGCCGGTCGCTGCCCTGTTCGTGTCCGGCGTCCTGCCGGCCCTGATCATCGCCCTCGGTTTCTTCCTGCAAGACGCCGTGGCGACCATCGTCAGTTTCGCGGCAATCGGCATCTACCTCGCGTTCCAGATGATCGTGCTGGCCGCGCTGTACGCGCGTAGCAAAGGCTGGAAACCCAGCGGCAAATTCACCCTCGGCGCGTGGGGCTGGCCGGTGAACATCGGCGCGCTGGTGTACGGCGTTGGCGCGATCATCAACATGGCCTGGCCACGTACGCCGGATGCGGCGTGGTACGTGAACTATGCGATGGTGCTGAGCACCGCGATCGTGATTGGGTTGGGCTTGTTGTACATGTGGATTGGCAAGCCGTATGACCATGGTAAGGCGCCGGCTGGGGATGCCTGGAAGGTGAGTCGCTAAGAGTTTTTGACCTCGGCACCGACTAGGTGCCGGGGTTCAGGAAAGCCGAGAAAAATCATCAAAAAGAAAGCTCTGCCTGATCGTGCTTCAACGAGGAAAATACGGTCGAACAACTTTATTTTTTCGTTGGCTTTTTGCTTGGCGTGATCGGACATGAAAGTAATCAACTCTTCGAGCTGATTGACGTCTCTGACCACTTTGAATTCCTTTTCCTTGTTGACGAAAACAAGCGACTTCTTCTTTCTCGACAACAATTCAATGACGTTGCTGAGCGTGCCGGTGCTCTTTGCATCCCAAATCATCAAGCCGTAGTCAGCCGCTTCGGCCATGACTACGTCTTTCTCAGTGAAGAAGGCTCTCGATCCTTTGGAATGTTTGGAGTCGACTGTTCTGGCGGGCCACTGCCCAAGGTTATTCCGCGGCGTTGAACCGCTGCAGAACACCGTGGTTCTGGATCGTTCGAGGCTCAACAGGTACTCCTGAATGGAGGTATCGGCGCCCCCTGCATCACCCACCACCACTTCAAAATCCGACGCAACGATATAATTGATGCGCTCTTTAACCTTCGGATCAAGGTTCTTGATGTTGATAGAGCCGGCAATAAATACAGTTGTCATTGAGTTCACATCCAACAAAAAACCTGTGGCGAGGGAGCTCGCTCCCTCGCCACAGGTTTACTGCGCAAGTTGATTGATCTGCGCGCTGTAAAAACCAAATGGCTTTCACAGAGTTAGAACCGCGAAACACTCCTCATCGCGTCCACCAGATAGCGCATCGCTATCCGGTCGCTCTCCGAAAGCTCTCGATAACGTTCCACCAGTTTCAGCTCATCGGAGCTGAGCCGGCGTCTTCTGCGGCCGCTGCCCAGGCAGGGAAAGATGCCCAACATGTCGGTGATGCCTTGTATTTTTTCCATGGACGATGTCCTTCTCTAATACGTCAAAGAACTGCTAAACCACCACATCGCCCTGCCCCTTTCAGCAGCGTCGAGTGCCCCACCGGTCTGAACGTTCGCGACCGGTCATGCCCATAGAATAGAAATTAATTCGGCGCTGGAAAGGGTTATTTAGAGTAATTAGTCGAGAAAAGCAGATATGTCGTATAAATCAGAAAGCGCTGTCGGAAAAAATACAGACATGTCTTGTTTCATTGCCAGCCGACGTCTTGTAATCAATCATTTCTGCTCGACAATCGAACGGTTTAAGCTATCCGGCATCTGTTTAAAGTCCGTTGCGTTTGGTCGAAGGCTTGCCCGAACCGTTTTTTATGATCCAGCACGTGCCAGGAAAGGCGCGGGATTGCACACGACAGGTTGTATTTATGCACCGCAGGAATTTGCTCAAAGCGTCCATGGCCATTGCGGCTTACACCGGTCTTTCGGCCACCGGCCTGCTGGCCAGTCGTGCCTGGGCTGCCAATGGTGGCGCCGCCGATGGCGAGGCACAGTCCTTCGATTTCGAAGCGCTGAAGCGTCAGGCCAAGCAACTCGCTGGCAACGCCTATCAGAACACCAAACAGGTGCTGCCGCCGACCCTGGCGACCATGACCCCGCAAAACTTCAACGCGATCCGCTACGACGGCGAGCATTCGTTGTGGAAGGAGAACAAGGGTCAACTGGACGTGCAGTTCTTCCACGTCGGCATGGGTTTCCGCCAGCCGGTGCGCATGTACAGCGTCGATGCCAAGACCCGCACCGCCCGCGAAGTGCATTTCCGTCCGGCGCTGTTCAACTATGAAAACACTTCGGTCGACACCCAGCAGCTCAAGGGCGACCTGGGTTTTGCGGGTTTCAAGTTGTTCAAGGCTCCGGAACTTGATCGGCATGACGTGCTGTCTTTTCTCGGCGCCAGCTATTTCCGTGCAGTCGATGCCACTGGCCAATATGGCCTTTCGGCGCGCGGGCTGGCGATCGACACTTACGCTAAAAAACGCGAAGAATTCCCTGACTTCACCAAGTTCTGGTTCGAGACGCCGGACAAAAACGCCACGCGTTTTGTGGTGTATGCCCTGCTCGATTCACCGAGTGCCACCGGCGCTTACCGTTTCGATATCGATTGCCAGGCCGAGCGCGTGGTAATGGAAGTCGACGCACACATCAATGCACGTACTGCCATCGAACAGTTGGGCATCTCGCCGATGACCAGTATGTTCAGTTGCGGAACCCACGAGCGCCGTATGTGCGACACCATTCACCCGCAAATCCACGATTCGGATCGCCTGGCGATGTGGCGTGGCAACGGCGAGTGGATCTGCCGCCCGCTGAACAACCCGGCAACCCTGCAATTCAACGCGTTTGCCGACACCGATCCGAAGGGCTTTGGCCTGGTGCAGACCGACCATGAGTTCGCCAATTATCAGGACACCGTCGACTGGTACAGCAAGCGCCCGAGCCTGTGGGTAGAACCTACAACCGCGTGGGGCGAAGGCTCTATCGATCTGCTGGAAATTCCTACAACCGGCGAGACCCTCGATAACATCGTGGCGTTCTGGACACCGAAAAAACCGGTGGCTGCCGGGGATTCGCTGAATTACGGCTACAAGCTGTACTGGAGCGCCCTGCCGCCAGTGAGTACGCCGTTGGCGCGGGTGCACGCGACGCGTTCCGGGATGGGCGGTTTCGTCGAAGGCTGGGCACCCGGCGAGCATTATCCGCCAGTCTGGGCGCGTCGTTTCGCCGTGGACTTCAACGGAGGCGGGCTCGATCGCCTGCCGCCAGGCACCGGGATCGAGCCAGTAGTCACCTGCTCGAACGGCAAGGTGCAGGACTTCAGCGTGCTGGTACTGGATGACATCAAGGGCTATCGGATCCTGTTCGATTGGTATCCAACCAATGACAGCGTCGAGCCGGTTGAGCTGCGGTTATTCATCCGTACCAATGACCGCACGTTGAGTGAGACCTGGTTGTACCAGTACTTCCCGCCGGCGCCGGACAAGCGCAAATACCCTTGATGATTTGAGGCGCCTGCACGGGCCTCATCGCTGGCAAGCCAGCTCCCACAGTGTTTGGTGTTGATCACAATTTTTGTGTACGACGCCAAACCTGTGGGAGCTGGCTTGCCAGCGATGACGGCAGTATTTCAACAAAAGATCATCAGACAAAACCAAGCCCCGGCCATCACTGACCGGGGCTTTTTGCTTTACCGCTACTGACTCAGTCGCGCAGATCAGACTCATGAATCGGCTGATCACGATGGGTCGCGCGCTGATATTGCGCCGGCCATACGGCTTTGCGCCCACCCAAGTCATCATCGGCGTGCAGCGGCCAGTACGGATCACGCAGCAGCTCGCGGGCGAGGAAGATGATGTCAGCCTGACAGGTGCGCAAAATGTGCTCGGCCTGGGCGGGCTCGGTAATCATTCCCACAGTGCCGGTGGCGATGCCTGACTCCTTGCGCACGCGCTCGGCGAAGCGGGTTTGATAGCCCGGCCCAACGGGAATCTCAGCGTTGGCTGCGGTGCCGCCCGACGAAACGTCGATCAAGTCCACTCCGAGGGTGTGCAGGCGACGCGCCAGCTCCACGGTTTCGTCAGGGTTCCAGCCGTCCTCGACCCAGTCGGTAGCCGACACGCGGACAAACACCGGCAACTCTTCCGGCCAGACAGCGCGAACGGCTTCGGTGACCTGCAGCACCAGGCGAATGCGGTTTTCGAATGAGCCGCCGTACTGATCCCGCCGTTGATTACTCAGCGGCGACAGAAACTGATGCAGCAGGTAACCGTGGGCCGCATGCACTTCGACCACACTGAAGCCTGCCGTCAGCGCGCGCTTGGCGGCATCCACAAAGGCTTGAATGACGTCAGCAATCTGCGCTTCATCGAGCTGTTTCGGTTGAGTGTGTTGCGGGTCGAAGGCAATCGGTGAAGGGCCGACCGGCGTCCAGCCGCCATCATCGGGTTTTACGCTGCCATGTTTGCCAATCCACGGGCGGTGTGTGCTGGCCTTGCGCCCGGCGTGAGCCAGTTGAATGCCAGCGACCGCGCCCTGAGCGGTAATGAATCGGGTGATGCGTTGCAGCGGTTCGATCTGGTCGTCGTTCCACAGGCCAAGGTCTTCGGCGGTGATCCGCCCGTCGGCCGTGACCGCCGTGGCTTCGGTGAATACCAGCCCGGCGCCACCCACAGCGCGGCTGCCGAGGTGCACCAGATGCCAGTCGTTGGCCAGGCCGTCGACGCTGGAGTACTGGCACATGGGCGATACGGCGATGCGGTTGGGCAGGGTCAGTTGGCGAAGGTTAAAAGGTTCAAGCAGCAGACTCATGGGGCACCTCTCAAATCAGTGGGCAGGCTCCAGGGTTCTGTTTGAAAAGTCGACGAGTGACAGGAAAAGGTGCAGCACCCGCCCCCGCGGGCAAAAAATTCGACAAGACGTCACAAGGCCAATCAAGCAGTGCTTAGAGCCTAGTCGACAACCGGGGATGAGGGAGGGTTCAGAGTGATTCTGTGTTTGACAGACCGCTTTCGCGAGCAAGCTCGCCCCCACAAGGGAATGCATTCCAGGTGTGGGAGCGGCCGTGCGACTTGCTCGTGAATGGGGTTAACGCGGTTCGATGTGGGCAATCATCAGTTGCACCGTCTCGTTGCCGCGGAACTCGTTGACGTCGAGTTTGTAAGCCAGTTCGACCCATTGAATCGTCGGGTTGGGCCAGATATCACGATCGATACCGAACGCAATGCCGTCGAGTTTCACCGAGCCGCATTCGCTTTTCAGCACCACTTTCAGGTGACGCTCGCCGACCACGCGCTGCTCGACCAACTGGAACACACCGTGGAACAGCGGCTCAGGGAAGTGTTGCCCCCACGGTCCGGCATGGCGCAGGGCGCGGGCCAGTTCGAGGTGAAATTCTTCAACGGCCAGCGTGCCATCGGACAGCAAGCGCCCGGTCAGGTCCTCTTCGCGAAGCTGCCTGCGCACTTCGGCGTCGAATGCTTCGGCGAATAACGGAAAATTTTCTTGCGGCAAGGTCAGGCCAGCCGCCATCGCGTGGCCACCGTACTTGGCGATCAGGTTTGGGTGTTGCGCCGCGACCACGCTCAACGCATCGCGAATATGGAAACCCTGCACCGAACGCCCGGAGCCCTTGAGCAACCCGTCGCCAGCATCGGCAAAGGCAATGGTCGGACGGAAATAACGCTCTTTCATCCGCGAGGCCAGAATACCGATAACACCCTGGTGCCATTCAGGATCAAACAGGCACAAGCCAAACGGCATCGACTCGACGGGCAAATCCTTGAGCTGGGCCAGCGCTTCACGCTGCATGCCCTGCTCGATGGATTTGCGATCCTGATTCATGCCATCCAGTTGCGCGGCCATTTCCCGGGCGAGGTTGGTGTCGGCGGTGAGCAGGCATTCGATGCCCAGGCTCATGTCATCCAGACGCCCGGCGGCGTTCAGCCGTGGGCCGACGATGAATCCCAGATCGGTTGAAGTGATGCGCGCTGCATCACGCTTGGCCACTTCGAGAATCGCTTTGATCCCCGGCCGCGCTCGCCCGGCACGAATCCGCTCCAACCCCTGGTGCACCAGAATCCGGTTGTTGGCGTCCAGCGGCACCACGTCAGCGACGCTGCCCAGCGCCACCAGATCGAGCAGTTCGCCGATGTTCGGTTGCGGCGCGTTCTCGTACCAGCCGAGGCTGCGCAGGCGCGCACGCAAGGCCATCAACACGTAGAAAATCACCCCGACCCCGGCCAGCGCCTTGCTTGGGAATTCGCAGCCCGGCTGGTTTGGATTGACCAGCGCATCGGCCAACGGCAGTTCATCGCCGGGCAAGTGGTGGTCGGTGATCAATACTTTGAGCCCGGCCTTCTTGGCGGCAGCCACACCTTCGACGCTGGAGATGCCGTTGTCGACAGTGATCAACAATTGCGGCTCACGGGTCAGTGCGACTTCGACGATTTCCGGGGTCAGGCCGTAGCCGTATTCAAAGCGGTTCGGCACCAGATAGTCGACATGCGCCGCGCCCAACAAGCGCAAGCCGAGCATGCCGACAGTGCTGGCCGTAGCGCCATCGGCATCGAAGTCACCGACGATGAGGATGCGCTGTCGTTGCTCCAGCGCCGTCACCAGCAGGTCTACCGCGGCCTCGATGCCCTTGAGTTTCTCAAACGGGATCAAGTGCTTGAGGCTCTTGTCCAGCTCCACCTCGGACCGCACGCCCCGCGCCGCGTACAAGCGGGTCAGCAGCGGCGGCAGATCACCTAGAAATGGCAGAGTGGCAGGCAGTTGGCGAGGTTCGATGCGCATGGAGTTACGGAGACTTCTCTTGAATACGTAGGATTAATCAGCGATGGCGCGAATCAGCCGCGCTCGCCTTGCAGCCATTGCAACTGGACTTCGTGTTGACCACGGTCGTCGGTGACGAAGATCGTCCCTTCGCTGATCATCACGTCCCACTTGATGACGCGGGGCATGTCCTTGGCCAGGGTTTCCAGGACTTCTTGCGGGACGGCGGCGATGTTGACGTTTTTCAGGTTCTTGATCGCCGGGATCACCTTGGTTTCCCACACGCGCAGGCTGCCATAGGCGAGCAGGCTGGTGCGCTCGGTACGGCGCGAGCACCAGGTCAGACGGTCGGAATCAGGCTGGCCGACTTCAATCCAGTGCAGGACACGGTCGTCCAGGCTTTTTTCCCACAGAGCAGGTTCATCCACATCTGACAGACCACGGCCAAACGACAACTGCTCGTTGTACCAGAGGGCGTAGGCCAGCAACCGCACGGTCATGCGCTCTTCGGTCTCCGAAGGGTGACGGGCGATGGTTTGCTTGACGCTCTCGTAGACACTGCGGTCGAGGTCGGTGAGGTTCAGTTCAAACTTGTAGGTGGTGGAAGGCTGGGCCATGAACGGGCTTCTTGATACGAGGAAAGTCGGCAAGTCTAACCGATGCGGTAGGCAATCATCGAATTGATGGCGATCAACTTGGGGCGCCTGACGGCCGGCTATGTTAAAACGCTGTATACGCTCAGCCTTGTCCTACAGGATTCTGTATGCCGTTCGCCAATAAACCGCTCAGCGGTGTGAAAGTCATTGAATTGGGTACGTTGATTGCCGGGCCATTTGCCTCGCGCATTTGCGGCGAGTTCGGCGCCGAAGTGATCAAGATCGAATCGCCGGACGGCGGTGATCCGCTGCGCAAATGGCGCAAGTTGTACGAAGGCACGTCCTTGTGGTGGTTTGTTCAGGCGCGCAACAAGAAGTCGCTGACGCTGAACCTCAAACACCCTGACGGTTTGGCCATCCTGAAAAAACTGCTCGCTGAAGCCGACATCCTGATTGAGAACTTCCGCCCGGGCGTATTGGAAAAACTCGGCCTGAGCTGGGAAACCCTGCACGCCTTGAACCCGAAACTGGTGATGGTGCGCCTCTCCGGTTTTGGTCAGACCGGGCCGATGAAGGATCAACCGGGTTTCGGAGCCGTGGGCGAATCCATGGGTGGCTTGCGCTACATCACCGGTTTCGAGGATCGACCGCCGGTGCGCACCGGGATCTCCATCGGCGATTCGATTGCGGCGCTGTGGGGCGTGATCGGCGCGCTGATGGCGCTGCGTCATCGTGAGGTCAACGGCGGTTTGGGCCAAGTGGTCGATGTCGCACTGTATGAAGCAATCTTCGCCATGATGGAAAGCATGGTGCCGGAGTTCGACGTGTTCGGTTTCATCCGCGAGCGCACCGGCAACATCATGCCCGGCATCACGCCCTCCTCGATCCACACCAGCGCCGACGGCAAGCATGTGCAGATCGGCGCCAACGGCGATGCGATTTTCAAGCGTTTCATGCTGACCATCGGCCGTGAAGATCTGGCCAACGACCCAATGCTGGCCAGCAACGACGGGCGCGACAGTCGACGTGACGAGTTGTATGGCGTAATCGATCGCTGGGTCAATTCGCTGCCACTGCAGACCGTGCTGGATCTGCTCAATCAGGCCGACGTGCCGGTCAGCCGGATCTTCAGCGCCGAGGACATGTTCACCGATCCACAATATCTGGCCCGGGAAATGTTCCTGCACGCCAAATTGCCGGATGGCAAGCCCTTCAAGATGCCCGGCATCGTGCCGAAACTCTCAGAGACACCGGGCTCCTCCGAATGGGTCGGGCCGCAGCTCGGTGAACACAATGCGCAGGTACTCCACGATCTTGGCTACGACGAGAAGCAGATCGCCCGGCTGCGTGAAGACGGAGCCATTTGAGCTGAAACGCCTGCAGATATCCGACGCCCCAAACGCCCTCCACTGGTGGACGTGGCGGCTGTTCGGCCTGTTGTTTCTGCTGGCCCTGCCAGCCTGGGCACAGGCAAAACCGACCTTGATCTGGTTACTGCGCGATCTGCCGCCACTGACCATTTTTGAAGGTCCGAAAAAGGGTCAGGGGGTCATCGACCACTTGATGCCGATGCTGATCGCCGGCATGCCGCAATACGAACACACGCTGATGCGGGTCAACCGCGCCCGGGGCATGCAGATGCTTCAAAACGCAACCTTCACGTGCGACCCGTCGCTGATGTGGAGCAAGGAGCGGGCGCAATGGATCGCTTTTTCCATCCCGGCGTTCCGCGCTGTCAGCAATGGGCTGGTGGTGCGCCAGAAAGATCACGACGTATTGGCGCCTTTTCTGGTGGACGGTGAGGTCGATCTGGCCGCGCTCCTGGCCAATGGCGAAGAAAAGATCGGCGTCGTGGCGGGGCGCAGTTACGGTGAGTTGGTCGACAATTTGCTGCACAAGGCCCCGAAGGATGCACTGACCGCTCATTACGGCAACGACGCCCTGAACAGTCTGCTGCTGATGCAGCGCCTCGGTCGGTTGCAGGTGGTGTTGGGATACTGGCCGGAGATCCGTTATCAGGCTCAACTGGCGCACATTGCCGAAGACGAATTGCGCTTCTATCCGGTTCGCGACAACGGCAAGTATCTTTCGGGTTACATCGGCTGCTCTGACACGCCTCAGGGGCGCCAGGCGATCACCGAGATCAACCAGTTGCTGCACACCCTGCCCCACGATTTATTAAACCAGCGCTACGCTGACTGGCTCGATCCTGAGATGCGCACCGATTACGTCGAACAGGCCCGAAGGTTTTTCGAACATCAATCGGTGCATTGAATAAATTGCGGACAAAAGAAACCCCGAGAAGTGGGGAGACGACTCGGGGTTAAACGTGGCCTACATAAAGGCCAGTAGCAGCAAGCGACAAGCACCGGAGCACAATGCTTGATCTTGCTGTTACGGGGTCTGACTGACAGGGATGCAGGAAGGTTCCCACAAAAGACATTTCATTTTTCAAACCGCCGGACGCTTATCCAGAGCTGCATTGCGCAAGGCCGCGATCACGCAGGGTTCCAGGCGTCCTTCGGCAATCAGGATGTCACGGTGCAGGCCGTCGACAACATCGGTCAACTGACGCTTGTCGGTCAGTTGCGCCTGATTGAATTCACGTTCCACCACAATCGCGCCGCTGCTGTTCTTCAAGCTCACCAGGCATTCGCCATGAGCACCGTTTGGAGACAACGAAACCTGATACGGGCTCAGAGCCTCACCGAGCAATAGACTGATACTTTCCATCTCGATCTCCACTCAATAGTCCGAAAACATTGTGTCTGGGGCATGTCTACAATAAATGACAATCGGCCCGAGAAGAAAGTTCTGTATTCCGGTCGCAAGCATTGGAGTGTCACCGGTCTGTCAGAGCATGCACGGCGAAGGTGACAGAAAAAAAACCGTACGCATCAAACCTCGGCGGGTTGCAGGGGGGCGATCAGGTAACTGTCCAGCAAACCTCGCATCAATACCGCCGATACCGGCGTTTGCAGACGTCCCAACAGTCGCAGTCGATGAGTGTTCAACAGCGGCCCGAGATCGTTCAGCAGACTCGGTGCGACCGCCCCCAAAAGAATCAGCGCACGTGCCTCACGCTGCACCGCCAGATGCTGGATCAACGCCAGGCCATGGCCGCCCTTGAGCTGTGGATCGCAAATGGCGATATCGACCGCACCACGATGATCCAGCGAACACAAGGCCGAGGCCAGCGACGGCGCGGTGAGTACGTTATAGATGCCGATGGCATTGAGCATTTGATGCAATGCCATCATCTGAAACGGATCGGGTTCAAGAATCAGGACTTTAAGCGAGCGCATGGGCGACCTCTGGGGCGACAATCGCGGACTCACACCGCATTTATCGTCCACTCTAGGGCAGCCCTCTTAAGCCTCCCATCGGAAAAGTAGCCGCATCTTATAGGACATTTCCGATCTTCAGTGCTGACATCGGCACCCGCTTTCCGTCCGACGCTGGGTTATGTCCGTCCAGCCACCCAGCAAACCACGCAGATTGCCGTCGGCACTGTAGAACGGCACCGTCCACTGATAGACCTCGCGGCGACCGCTCTTGAGCTGCAAATAGCGCTTGCTGAAGCGCGACTTGCGCGTGCGCAACTGCACCATGAACTCGTTGTGCAGCATCAGCGCTGTCGCTTCGGGCAACGCATCGATCTCGATCAATAGCCGCCCCTGAATCTGATCCAGCCGAACCGAAAGCGCCTCCTCATAACTGCGGTTGCACATGATCAAACATCCTTGCAGATCACGAACGAATATCGGATCGGGCATGGAGTCGATCAGCGCATGTTGAAAAGCCAATTGATCGCCAAGGCTTTTCTCGGCTGCGCGCCGTTGCTTGATCACCACCGTCAGCCGTCGGTTCCACACCAGCGAGAGCAGGCCGAACATGCCAGCGACTACCGCTGCCCAACAGCCCCACTCAATTATCCGTTGCCAGAGCGAGGGCGACGGAGCCGGGGATATACCCTCCAGCCATTTCAGGCGAATGGCGCGAAGTTCGGCCGCGGGAAACGCCTCCAGCGCCTTGTTGAGAATACTCAAGAGTTCGGGCATGCCTTTGCGTACCGCCAGGTGCTCAGCCTCCCACTTGCCCTCCACCAGAGCACCGACCTTGAGCAGCCCCAATGGATAAAGCTGCGCACCGATTTCGTTTTCGATAGTTGCGTAGGCCTCACCGCTCTCGACCAGTGCCCGCGCTTCGGCGTAGGTCTTGACCGAGCGAATCTCGATCGATGGGTATTCGCGTCGGATCACATTCTCCAGAGCATGCCGGGCCGGTAGCACCAGCACCCGCGTGGCCAGTTGCTCCAGAGACTCCACCGATGGCGCTCCGGCGCGGCCAACAAACACCCACCCTGCGCCGCCAAATGCATGACTGAAATCCAGAAACACTTTGCGCTCATCGCTCATGGCCAGGGTGGTACTCATGTCCGCCTGCCCACTCTCGAGGCGCTCGAGCATCTGATCGGTGGAAAACGACTCGTGATGCTCAAACCGAAGCCCGGTCATCGCAGTGACGCGCTTGAGCACATCAATGTTCAGACCGCTCCAGTGCCCATGTTCATCCTGAAACAGATACAACGGGTACTGCACCGACGCCACCGTCACCTTGGGGTTGTCGCGAATCCATTGGCGCTCGCGGGCGTCCAGCTCGACAGGCTGGACGCCAGGCAAGTCGGCGTTTTCATGCAGTGCCAGTTGCGCCGCCACACTGCCGCGCACCAGTCCCATCACTGCGAAAAAGACCAGGCAAACCAGTGCCGGTTTCAAACCTCTATAAAACAGCATTGCCACATCCTTCGTGATCGACTCACCCGTCCTTCGTGGGTGAAAACCCGAACAGTGTGGCAGTAGAAACAAAAAAGCCCGTCAGGAGACGGGCTTCAAAATGTGACAGCTTTCGCGGGCTTAAAGTGGCTTGCCGCGGTTGCCATGCTGGCTGACAAAGGCCTGCACGGCTTTCAGGTCGTTCGGCAGAACGGTGCAGCGCTCATTTCGCTCAAACAAATCAGAAAGATGTGCAGGTAGCTCGAGAGCTTTTCCTACACCGGCCTTCTCCACCGCGTCCGGGAATTTCACCGGATGGGCAGTGCCCAAAATGACCATCGGGATGTCCAGACTGCGACGGCACTCGCGCGCGGCTTTGACACCGATGGCTGTGTGCGGATCCAGCAGTTCACCGGTCTGCTCGTAAACTTCGGCAATGGTTTCACAGGTCTGCGCATCGTCGACGGCCAACGAGTCGAACAGTTTGCGGGCTTCGGTCCAGCGCTCTTGTTCGACGCTGAAACCACCGCCCTGCTTGAATGAGTCCATCAGCCCGGCAATCGCTGCTCCGTTGCGACCGTGCAGGTCGAACAGCAGGCGCTCGAAGTTCGACGAGACCATGATGTCCATCGACGGCGACAATGTCGCGTGCAGGGTTTCCTTGACGTACTGGTTACCGCTCATGAAGCGGTGCAGGATGTCGTTGCGGTTGGTGGCGACGATCAACTGGTTGATCGGCAGGCCCATGTTGCGCGCCAGGTAACCGGCGAAGATGTCGCCGAAGTTGCCGGTCGGCACCGAGAACGACACCGAACGCGCCGGGCCGCCCAACTGCAGGGAGGCGTGGAAGTAGTAGACGATCTGGGCCATGATCCGCGCCCAGTTGATCGAGTTCACTGCCACCAGACGCGTGCCATTGAGGAAGCTCTGGTCGGCGAAGCTGGCCTTGACCATTTCCTGGCAGTCGTCGAAGTTGCCTTCAATAGCGATGTTGTGGATGTTCTCGCCGAAAATCGTCGTCATCTGGCGACGCTGCACTTCGGACACACGGTTGTGCGGGTGCAGGATGAAGATGTCGACATTTTCGCAGTGCTTGCAGCCTTCAATGGCAGCCGAACCGGTATCACCCGAGGTGGCACCGACGATCACCACGCGCTCGCCGCGCTTTTCCAGCACGTAGTCGAGCAGACGACCGAGCAATTGCAGGGCAAAGTCCTTGAACGCCAGGGTTGGGCCGTGGAACAGCTCCAGCACCCATTCGTTGCCGTTCAGTTGACGCAGCGGCGCGACGGCACTGTGCGAGAACACGCCGTAGGTTTCTTCAAGAATCTTTTTGAAATCGGCGTCCGGAATGCTGCCGGTCACGAACGGTCGCATAACCCGGAAGGCCAGCTCGTGATACGGCAGGCCAGCCCAGGAAGCGATTTCTTCCTGCGTGAAACGTGGCAGGACTTCCGGGACGTACAGACCGCCATCGGTGGCGAGACCTGCCAGCAGGACGTCTTCGAAATTCAGGGCCGGTGCCTGGCCGCGGGTACTGATATAACGCATGAGGGCAAACCTTCGGTTTGAGCTGCAAGCTTCAGGCTACAAGCTGCAAGAAAAAGCCGAACCGCTTTGTCTTGCCGCTTGTGGCTTGCCGCTTGTAGCTGCTGTTAATTCAAGTGTTCGACACGGATCCGCACAACCGGACCGTCTACGCCGGCCAGGGCCTCGAGAGCGGCGATCGCATCGTTGATCCGCTGTTCCACCACTCGGTGGGTCAGCAGGATCATTGGCACCAGACCGTCGTGTTCCTCGACTTCCTTCTGCATGATCGACTCGATGTTGATGCCACGCTCCGAGAGGATGCTCGCCACCTGAGCGAGAACGCCCGGATGGTCCTTGGCCTGAATGCGCAGGTAGTAGGCGCTTTCGCAGGCTTCGATCGGCAGGATCGGATGGGCCGACAGCGAATCCGGCTGGAAGGCCAGATGCGGTACGCGGTTTTCCGGGTCGGATGTCATGGCGCGAACCACGTCCACGAGGTCGGCGATCACTGACGAAGCCGTCGGCTCCATGCCAGCGCCAGCACCGTAGAACAGGGTCGAACCAGCGGCGTCACCGTTGACCATCACCGCGTTCATCACGCCGTTGACGTTAGCGATCAGACGATCGGCCGGGATCAGCGTCGGGTGTACGCGCAACTCAATGCCGGCGTCAGTGCTGCGCGCCACGCCGAGGTGCTTGATGCGATAGCCCAGCGCTTCGGCGTAGTTGACGTCAGCCGTGGTCAGCTTGGTGATGCCTTCGGTGTAAGCCTTGTCGAATTGCAGCGGAATGCCGAACGCGATGGAGGCCAGAATCGTCAGCTTGTGCGCCGCGTCGATGCCTTCAACGTCGAAGGTCGGATCGGCTTCGGCGTAACCCAGTGCCTGAGCTTCGGCCAGCACGTCTTCGAAGGTGCGACCCTTCTCACGCATCTCGGTGAGGATGAAGTTGCCCGTGCCGTTGATGATCCCGGCGACCCAGTTGATGCGGTTGGCGGACAGGCCTTCACGGATCGCCTTGATCACCGGAATGCCACCGGCCACTGCCGCTTCGAACGCCACGATCACGCCTTTCTCGCGTGCCTTGGCGAAAATTTCATTACCGTGAACGGCAATCAGAGCCTTGTTCGCGGTGACCACATGCTTGCCATTCTCGATGGCCTTGAGTACCAGCTCGCGGGCAACGGTGTAGCCGCCCATCAGCTCTATGACGATGTCGATCTCAGGGTTCGTGGCCACTTCGAAGACATCGTTGGTAATCGCAATACCGGTCGTCTGGAACTGAGGCTTTGGCGTGCGCATGGCAATTTGTGCCACTTCGATCCCACGCCCGGCACGACGAGCAATTTCCTCGGCGTTGCGCTGAAGTACGTTGAAGGTTCCGCCACCGACGGTCCCTAACCCACAGATGCCTACTTTGACCGGATTCACTGTGAACTCCCCATAAAACGGCCGACGCAGGGTCGGCCGGAAAACAACCGCGTGCTCGCGGCTCTCTATTAATGGTCCGGCGATGCTACCACCGGACCATGATCGTCAAAGGCTGACCGTGACGATGCGAATTACTTGGCGCCCAGCGCCAGTTTGGCGACTTGTGGCGCCGGCTGATAGCCCGGAATGACTTGTCCGTCGGCCAAAACGATGGCCGGTGTGCCGTTTACGCCAATCGACTGACCGAGCGCAAACTGTTTGGAAACCGGGTTCTCGCACTTGGCGGCCTTGATTTCCTTGCCATCGACCATTTTGTCCATGGCGGCTTTCTTGTCTTTGGAGCACCACACGGCTTGCAGTTGCTCGTCACCCGGCGAACCGAGGCCCTGACGCGGGAACGCCACATAACGCACTTCGATACCGCGCTTGTTCAGCTCAGGCACTTCGGCGTGCAGTTTGTGGCAGTACGGGCAGGTGGTGTCGGTGAATACGGTGATGTGCGATTTGGTTTCACCCACGGCCGGGTAAACCACGGTTTCGGCAACCGGAATGGCGTTGACCAGTTTGGAGACGCCCAGACGTTCAGCCTTCTCGGTCAGGTTGACCGGCTTGCCGTCCTTGAGCTGGAACAGATAGCCCTGAACGATGTACTGGCCGTCGGCGCTGGCGTACAGCACGCGGCTGCCCTTGAGCTTGACTTCATACATGCCTGGCAGCGGGCTGGCGTTGATGCTTTCTACCGGAACCTCGAGTTCGAGCTTTTCGAGGCTTTGACGAATTGCTTTGTTGGCCGCGTCATCGGCGACGGCAAAGGTACTGACCAACGCAATGGCTGCGGCGGCGAAAATCTGGGTCAGACGCATGAGAACTCCTGAAGGCGGACAAATGGATCGATCAGAACGCCCGTGCCGAAACACCGGGTCATAACCGTCCACCGTGCAAACCGGCAAAGCCTAACACATAAGGCCACGGTGGCCGAATGCGCCTGTCACAACACTTGTAGCCACGTTGATCAGCCTCTGGGGTGGTGCTTGGCGTGCAGGTCCTGCAAGCGTGCCCGGGCGACGTGGGTGTAGATCTGGGTGGTCGAGAGATCGCTGTGCCCGAGCAACATCTGCACCACGCGCAAGTCCGCGCCATGGTTGAGCAAATGCGTGGCGAACGCATGGCGCAAGGTGTGCGGCGACAGCGACTTGCCGATCCCGGCGACCTTGGCCTGATGCTTGATTCGGTGCCAGAAGGTCTGGCGAGTCATCTGCTCGCCCCGCTGACTGGGGAACAGCACGTCACTGGGCCGGCCGCCGAGCAGCTCGCTGCGACCGTCACGCATATAACGCTCGACCCAGACAATCGCCTCCTCGCCCATCGGCACCAGCCGCTCCTTGCTGCCCTTGCCCATCACCCGCAGCACGCCCTGACGCAGGTTGACCTGTTCGAGCGTCAGACTGATCAACTCGGTGACCCGCAGACCACAGGCGTAAAGCACCTCCAGCATGGCGCGGTCGCGCTGGCCGATGGCTTCGCTCAAATCCGGCGCTTTGAGCAGTGCCTCGACGTCGGCTTCCGACAGTGACTTGGGCAGCGGTCTACCCAGCTGGGGCATGTCGATGCGTAACGTCGGGTCAACGGTGATGATCTTTTCTCGCAGCAAATACCGATAAAAGCCACGCACGCCGGAGAGAAATCTGGCGGTAGAGCGTGGCTTGTAGTTTTGCTCCAGGCGCCAGGACAGATGATCGAGAATGAGTTCGCGACCGGCGTTGATCAGCTCCAGGTTCTTTTCCTGCAGCCAGCCGTTGAATAGCGCCAGATCACTGCGGTAGGCGTCGCGAGTGTTGTCGGACAGGCCTTTTTCAAGCCACAAAGCGTCGAGGAATTGGTCAATCTGCGGATGGTCGATGGCAGGCATGGGCGCTCAAGGCATGCAGTCTCAAAGAATGCACGCAAATGAAGAGTGAACTGTAGGAATGGGCGCTAGTCTTTCATAGCCCGCCATTTCAAGGAACAGGGAGCTTCAATGAACGAACAGCAAATCCTAATGGCGTTTGGCGCAATTGGAGCGGCGGCGCTGGGGTGCCAGTGGCTGGCCTGGCGCTTGAAATTGCCGGCAATTTTGTTTCTGTTGCTGACCGGCATTCTGGTCGGCCCGGTGCTGGGCTGGCTTGATCCACAGGAAATGTTCGGCCCACTGTTGATGCCGCTGGTGTCGCTGGCAGTGGCGTTGATCCTGTTCGAGGGCAGCCTGACCCTGCATCTGTCGGAATGGCGCGAGATTGGAAGCGTCGTCCACCGACTGGTGACCATCGGTGCGATCTCGACCTGGATCGTCATCGCGGTCGCGACCCACTTCCTGCTCGGATTTGACTGGATGCTGGCCATTCTCTTCGGCAGTCTGACGCTGGTGACCGGGCCTACGGTGATCGTACCCATGCTGCGTGTGGTGCGCCCAAAAGCCTCTATTGCCAACATTCTGCGCTGGGAAGGGATCGTCATTGATCCGATCGGCGCCCTGCTCGCCGTTGTGGTCTACAGCTTCATCATCGCCAGTGCCGAGGGGCATGGCCTCAAGCAGAGCCTGTTCACTTTCGGCGGCGTCATTTTGTGCGGCGCCGTGTTCGGGATCGTCGGTGGCTGGGTGCTGGGCACGGTTATTCGTCGGCAATGGCTGCCCGAGTATCTGCATAACCTCGCCTCGCTGGCGGCAGTGCTGGGGATTTTCATTGCGTCCAACCAAGTCATGCACGAGTCCGGCCTGCTGGCGGTGACGCTGATGGGCATGTGGCTGGCCAACATGAAGGGCGTGGATGTGCGGCACATTCTGCACTTCAAGGAAAACCTCAGCGTGCTGCTGATTTCCGGGTTGTTCATTCTGCTGGCAGCGCGCCTGGACCTTTACGCCCTGATCGGATTGGGGCCGCTGGTGTTGATTCTGTTGCTGGTGATTCAGTTGATCGCCCGGCCGCTGAACGTACTGCTCAGCACTGCCGGTTCCAGCCTCAGTTGGCGTGAGCGGGCGCTGTTGTGCTGGATTGCCCCACGGGGAATAGTGGCGGCGGCGGTGTCGGCGATTTTCGCGATTCGCCTCCACGAAGCCGGACATGAAGGTGCGCTGCTGCTGGTGCCGCTGACCTTTGCGGTGATCATCGGCACGGTGGTCCTGCAAAGTGCCACGGCGCGCCCCCTTGCCCGACTATTGAAGGTCGCCGAGCCGGCCCCGAGCGGTTTTTTGATCGTGGGCGCGAATGCTCCGGCGCGGGAGTTGGGCAAGTCGCTGCAACAACTCGGCAGCCGGGTTTTGCTGACCGATTCGAGCTGGGAAAACATTCGTGCCGCACGCATGGAAGGCATACCGACCTACTTTGGCAACCCGGCGTCGCAACATGCCGATGCGCACCTGGATCTGGTAGGGCTGGGGCACTTGCTGGCACTGTCGCCGTCAGGAGAACTCAACACCCTGGCGGCAATGCGCTTTCGCCATGACTTCGGGCATCAGCGCCTTTTCGGATTGGCGAGCGGTCATGAAAGCCGCCGCAGCGATAAGCATCGGGCGAGTCTGGAGCACCGTGGTAATCAGTTGGGCAGTGAGGCTCTCACTTACGCGAAACTGGCCAGTCGGCTGAGTCAGGGTGCCGAGTTGTACAGCACGACGCTGACGGATGGGTTTGGCTGGGATGATTACCGCGCGCTGCATGGTAATCGGGCAACGTTGCTGTTCATGCGCGATGACAGTGGCTGGGTGCATGTGGTGACGCCGGAGACTACGGTGAAGCCGGGATCCGGGTGGACAGTGTTGGCTCTGATTCAGCCTGAGATCAGCGGCGCCTGACCTGACGTCTTCGCGAGCAGGCTCGCTCCCACAGGTTGTGTGCCGTACATGAATTTTGTGTTTGCCCTGATCACTGTGGGAGCGAGCCTGCTCGCGAATGACGCGACTCAGTTGTGGATCAGGCAGCAAACCCTGGCAGCACCGGCACCGGGCGCTTGTCATCATCAATTGCCACAAAGCTGAACTGACCATGAATCGCTTTCTCGCGACCGTCGCAGCTCATGCTTTCGACAAACACTTCCACTTCGACCTTGAGGCTGGTGTTGCCGACCTTGATCACTTTCCCTACCAGCTCAACGATGGAGCCCGCTGGGATTGCATGATTGAAGTCGATGCGGTCAGTGGACACGGTCACCAGCGGCAAGCGGCAGAAACGCGTGGCGGTGATGAACGACACTTCATCCATCCATGCCAGCGCAGTGCCGCCGAACAGGGTGTTGTGGTGGTTGGTGGTCGGCGGAAAGACGGCTTTGGTGACGCGGGTCACCGAGAGTTCGGTGCGGCGTTCGATTTCCTGGTCGCGGGGGGTCATTACTTACTGCTCGTGATTGCTGGGCTTCCGGTAAAACCAAGATCAAAAGATCGCAGCCTTCGGCAGCTCCTACAGGGGGGATTTGGTGAATTTCGGACAACAAAAAAGCAGCCCGAAGGCTGCTTTTTTCTGCATCGGAAGCTGGACTTAAGCCAGTTTTTCCTTGATGCGAGCTGCTTTGCCCGACAGGTCGCGCAGGTAGTACAGCTTGGCTTTACGTACGTCACCGCGACGTTTAACAGCCATGCTGTCGATCTGCGGGGAGTAGGTCTGGAAAGTACGTTCTACGCCAACACCGTTGGAGATTTTACGTACGGTGAACGCACTGTTCACGCCGCGGTTACGCTTGGCGATTACAACGCCTTCGAACGCTTGCAGACGGGAACGATCGCCTTCCTTCACTTTCACCTGAACGACAATGGTGTCGCCTGGGGCAAAGGTAGGGATTTCTTTGGTCATCTGCTCTGCTTCGAGTGCAAGGATGATTTTGTTGGTCATGCTGTGCTCCTAAGGTAAATCAACTGATCTACCATCGATACGTTGTTAACTATCGTCCCGCTCGCGGATATATTCCTCGAGCAGCTTCTTCTCTTCTCCAGAAAGCGAGCGGCTTTCCAGAAGATCGGCGCGTCGTTCATAGGTCCTACCAAGGGACTGCTGTAAACGCCAACGCCGGATATGCGCGTGATTGCCACTTAGCAACACGTCGGGAACACGCTGATCCGCATACACCTCAGGTCGGGTGTAGTGCGGGCAATCCAGCAAACCATCCGTAAAGGAATCTTCCTCAGCGGAGTCCGCATGCCCTAAAGCTCCAGGCAGCAGCCGTGTAACCGCATCGATCAGGACCATGGCCGGCAGCTCACCGCCAGACAGTACATAGTCGCCAATCGACCACTCTTCATCGACATGAGCCTCAATAAAGCGCTCGTCAATGCCTTCATAGCGGCCGGCAATCAGGATCAATGCATCCGATTGTGCCAACTCGCGTACCGCCGACTGATTCAGTTGACGGCCTTGGGGGGACAGGTAAATAACCTTCGCCTCCTCCCCGGCTGCTGCCTTGGCCTGAGCCAGCGCATCTTCCAGGGGCTTGATCTTCATCACCATGCCCGGACCACCGCCAAACGGGCGATCGTCCACAGTGTGATGCCGATCCGTCGTGTAATCTCGCGGATTCCAACAGGTCAGCTGCAAGAGCCCCTGTTTGACCGCACGACTGGTGATGCCGTAGTCGCCAATGGCGGAAAACATCTCGGGAAACAAACTGATCACTTCTACGCGCAAGTTAGCCACGCTTAGAAGTCCGCGTCCCAATCCACCTTCATCTCGCCCGCTGCGAGGTCGACTGCCAACACGCATTGCTCCGTATAGGGCAACAGGCGTTCGCGATCATCCAGGCTGCCAGCGCAAGGCTTGACTACCATTACATCATTGGCGCCGGTTTCCAGAAGATGATCGATTTTCCCGAGCAGTTGGCCCAGTTGATCAATGACCTTCAGACCTTCGAGTTGGTACCAGTAGTACTCACCGTCGGTCAATTCAGCGAACATGTTGCGCGGCACGCAGATCTCGTAACCGGCCAGAAGACGAGCTTCTTCACGATCATCAAGATCCTTGAGCTTTGCGACCAGGAACTTATCGCTCCCGCGTCCACTGACCAGCTCGACCTGTTTGACATTGCCTTCACGCTTGAGCGTCCAGGTTTTGTACTGCAACAGGTTTTCAGTCGGATCAGTAAAGGAATAAACCTTCACTTCGCCGCGAACGCCATGAACAGAATAAATTTTGCCAATAACGATCAAATCATCAGCAACAGCAGGCGTCGCGTTCATATTGCTCAGGCCGCAGCCTTGGCAGTTTCCTTCAACAACTGAGCAACGCGCTCAGAAGGTTGTGCACCAACGCTCAGCCAGTAGGCTACGCGCTCTTGGTTCACGGACAGACGGATTTCCTGACCACGGGCAACAGGGTTGAAGAAACCAACCTGTTCTTTGTGGGAGCCGTCACGCGGGTTACGCGAGTCGGTTACGGTCAGGTGGTAAAACGGGCGCTTTTTGGAGCCGCCAAGGGCAAGACGGATTGTTAGCATGTGAACATCGTTCCTGTAGTCGGTGCTGCAAATCTAAATGCACAGCGGGCATAGGTGCCCGAAAGGCCGCATATTCTAAGGAATATCCGGACTTTTGCAAATGACTTTTTCCGGCGCCTATGGCATGCCGTGCAGATTTGCATATAGAGCCGTCGTTTAAAACGGCCAGTCAGCTCCCGCCAAGCGCGGGTTTGCTGTTGATCCCGCATCCTTGCGGGGCCTGCGCCGGTGCGACGACCGGCGAGTTTCTGCGATCCCGCCTCTCTCATTTCACTCACTTTTGGCGAGACGCAGCCATCAGCGAGCAGAATGAGTGAGACAGGACGCCTTACATTTTTGGCATGCCGCCGCCGGGCAACATACCGCCCATGCCGCGCATCATTTTCGCCATTCCGCCTTTGGCGGTGAATTTCTTCATCATCTTCTGCATCTGCTTGTGCTGCTTGATCAAGCGGCCGATGTCCTGCACCTGAGTGCCGGAACCCATGGCGATCCGGCGCTTGCGCGAACCGCTGATCAGCTCAGGGTCGCGGCGCTCGGCCGGGGTCATGGAGTTGATGATGGCTTCCATCTGCTTGAACTGCTTCTCTGCGGCGTTCTGGGCATTGCCCATTTGCGACAGGTTGACGCCGCCGATGCTCGGCAGTTTGTCCATGAGCCCGCCGAGGCCGCCCATGTTTTTCATCTGTTGCAGCTGATCGCGGAAGTCTTCGAGATCGAAGCCCTTGCCCTTCTTCAGCTTTTTAGCAAGCTTGTCGGCTTTGTCTTTGTCGAGGGTCGCTTCAGCCTGTTCGATCAGGCTGAGCACGTCGCCCATGCCGAGAATCCGCGAAGCGATACGCTCAGGATGGAACGGATCGAGCGCTTCGCTCTTCTCGCCCATACCGATGAACTTGATCGGCTTGCCGGTGATGGCGCGCACCGACAGAGCGGCGCCACCACGTGCATCGCCGTCGACCTTGGTCAGGATCACACCGGTCAGCGGCAGTGCATCACCGAAGGCCTTGGCCGTGTTGGCGGCATCCTGACCGGTCATGGCATCGACCACGAAGAGGGTTTCGACCGGGTTGATCGCGGCGTGCAGCGCCTTGATCTCGCCCATCATCTCTTCGTCGATGTGCAGACGACCGGCGGTGTCGACGATGACCACATCAATAAACTTGAGCTTTGCTTCTTTAATAGCGGCTCTGGCGATGTCGACCGGCTTCTGGCTCAGGTCGGACGGGAAGAAGGTCACACCGACTTCACCGGCCAGCATTTCCAGCTGCTTGATCGCCGCCGGGCGGTAAACGTCCGCCGACACGACCATGACCGACTTCTTCTTGCGTTCTTTAAGGAAGCGCGCAAGTTTACCGGCGGTGGTGGTTTTACCCGCACCCTGCAGACCGGCCATCAGAATGACGGCGGGCGGCACGGCGCTCAGGTTCAAGTCTTCGTTGGCTGCGCCCATCAGGCTTTCGAGCTCGGCCTGGACGATCTTCACGAACGCCTGGCCCGGCGTCAGGCTGCGCGACACCTCGGTGCCGACAGCGCGCTCCTTGACCGAATTGACGAAGTCCTTGACCACCGGCAGGGCGACGTCGGCTTCGAGCAACGCCATGCGCACTTCACGCAGGGTGTCTTTGATATTGTCTTCAGTCAGCTTCGCCTTGCCGGTGACATGGCGCAGCGTCTGTGAGAGACGGTCGGTTAAGTTTTCAAACATTGCGCGATCCTTTCAGGCCCTGTGTAGACCGGGATAATGGCGGCCCAGACCGGAATCAACATGTGCTCGGCGAGCCTGCGGCGTGGGCAGGTCGCGGATTATAGCGAAGACTGCGTCTGGCGGACACCTCGCTGTCAGCTTCCTGAGTCTTTCGTGTCATGGGGGTTCTATGCCAAACTCAGCGCCTTTCGGGCTTGCCTAACAGGATTTATGCTCCCCTTGTCACCCAGTTTGCTGACTACCCTCGCCGCCGCCCTTCTATATGCCGCTGCGACTATTTATCAGAGCACTCGTCTGGCCACCGGCGCCAAGGCGAACAAGCGCCTGCTGGTTACGCTCGGCGTCCTCGCCGTGGTGGCTCACAGCGCCAGCCTGCTCACTCATTTGCTGACCCCGATCGGTCTGGGCCTGGATTTCTTCAGTGCCTCCAGTCTTATCGCGGCGGCAGTGATCGCCCTGACGCTGCTCGCCTGCTCGCGGATTCCGGTCGAGAACCTGCTGGTGTTGCTGTTCCCGCTGGGGGCTATCACCGTGTTGCTGGCGCAATTCGCGCCGACCGGCACGGTGCAGATCATCGATGAAGAGCCGGGTATCCTCGCGCACATTCTATTGTCGATCCTCGCCTACGGCATGTTCACCATCGCGGTGTTCCAGGCCTTGCTGCTGCTGGTGCAAGACCACCAGCTCAAGCACAAGCACCCGTCCGGGCTGATCAAGAACTTCCCGCCGCTGCAAACCATGGAAAGCCTGCTGTTCGGTTTCCTCTGGGCCGGCTGGACGCTGCTGTCGCTGTCGCTGATCTCTGGCTGGCTGTTCGTCGAGAACCTGTTCGCCCAGCACCTGGTGCACAAGACCCTGCTGGCTTGCCTGGCCTGGATCGTGTTCAGCGTGCTGTTGTGGGGCCGCAACCGTCTCGGATGGCGTGGCCACAAGGCGATTCGCTGGACCCTCGCCGGTTTCTGCCTGCTGATGTTGGCGTATTTCGGCAGCAAACTGGTTCGTGAATACATTCTGCACATCTGACGGGCGGCATAAATGGACGGTTTGCCCATAGGGCCGATGCTCGCGGTATTTGTCCTGCTGGTTTTATGGTCGGGGCTATTTACCGCCGTCGAAATCGCGCAGCAGCACCTGCTCGCACAACGCACCGCCTCACGCGCCAGCGATAAACCGCTGGCGAAGCTGAGCTTCCCGCTCGACAGCCTGATCCTCTGCAACACCCTGTGCCGTGCGCTCGCAGTGGTGATCGCCACACTGCTGGCGATTTTCCTCTGTGAAGAAAACGGCCCTTGGGCGGCGTGCCTGGGTGTCGGTGCGGTGTTGCTGGTGTTTGCCGATTACTTCCCGCGCACCATCGCCCGGCGTTATCCGGATGCCGTGCTGGCGTTTGGCAATTCGCTGCTGGCAGTGCCGCTGAAGATTATTTATCCGTTGGCGTGGCTGTTCAGCCGCATCAGCGCTTTGCTCCTGGCGCCGCTAGTGCGCAAAGCCCAGGTCGTGCAGCAAAGCGAAGACGATGAGCCAGTTGATCGTCACGCTGACCCGGAGCACCCGGTTCGCGCGCACCCGGTGTCGGGTATCCATGCGCTGGACAACATTACGGTCAACGACATTCTGGTGCCGCGCAGTGACGTCGACGGTATCAACCTCGACGACCCGATCGAAGAAATCATCGAACAACTGCGCAACACCAAGCGCACGCGCCTGCCGCTGTTCCACAGTGACATCAACCAGGTTGAAGCCGTGCTCAACACCCGGCAGATTCGTCACTTGCTGAACAATAACGACCTGACCCGCGAAGCACTGCTGGCCGCCAGTTACGAGCCGTACTTCGTGCCCGAAAGCACACCGTTGCAGCTGCAACTGCTCAACTTTCACAAGCAGCAGCGACGTCTGGGCATGGTGGTCGACGAGTACGGCGAAGTGCTCGGCATCGTCACGCTGGAAGACATTCTCGAAGAGATCGTCGGCGAATTCGAAAGCGAGCACAGCCTCGATAATCCGCACATTCACCCGCAAGCCGATGGCCGCATGATGATCGACGGCGCCGCCTCGATCCGTGAGTTGAACAAGTGCCTGGGCTGGCACTTGCCCAGCGATGGGCCGAAAACCCTCAATGGCCTGGTAACCGAGGCGCTTGAAACCATTCCGGAAAGCGCTGTTTGCCTGAAGATCGGCCGTTATCGGCTGGAGATTCTCGAGACCGAGGAGAACCGGGTGAGCAAGGTGCTGATCTGGCATACCTCTTCTGTACCTGCTCTGGTGCCTGCCAGATAGAAGATCAAAAGATCGCAGACTTCGACAGCTCCTACAGGGGAACGTATTCCGAATGTGGGAACTGCCAAAGACTGCGATCTTTTGCTCTTGTTCAATCGTTAGCCACCTTCCTATAATCGAGCCGGCTTACCCAAGCCCTGCCGAACCTCGTGCTTACCCCGCACAAAACAGGTCTCGACCGTTTGCGCTTCACTCCGACGACTGTTCCTACTCGAAACAGCGCTCGCGCCTCATCCCACATCCCTGGGTGCTCAACCATAATAATTCGCTCCACAGGAGCTCATGACTGTCAGGGATCACCGCATGACGACCAGTACCGCTTTCAGCGAAACCGCACCTGCCCAACCGACCAACTCCGCCACCCGCGTGGCGACGGCGAGTTTTATCGGCACCGCGATCGAGTTCTACGACTTCTATGTCTACGCCACGGCTGCCGCACTGGTGATCGGGCCGGTGTTCTTTCCGCAAACGTCCGGCACCGCGCAGATGCTTTCGGCGTTCCTCACCTTTGGCATTGCCTTCCTCGCTCGACCATTGGGTTCGGCGCTGTTCGGTCACTTCGGTGATCGCATCGGGCGCAAATCGACGCTGGTCGCCTCACTGCTGTTGATGGGCGTCTGCACCACGCTGATTGGCGTGCTGCCGGGTTACGCCAGCATCGGGGCCTGGGCGCCGATTTTGTTGTGTGTGCTGCGCTTTGGTCAGGGCCTGGGATTGGGCGGTGAATGGGGTGGCGCCGCGCTGCTGGCCACGGAAAACGCGCCGAAAGGCAAGCGAGCCTGGTTCGGCATGTTTCCGCAACTCGGCCCGTCGATTGGTTTTCTCGCCGCCAATGGTCTGTTCCTGACGCTGGCCATGACGCTGGATGACGAACAGTTCCGCAGCTGGGGCTGGCGCATTCCGTTTCTGCTCAGCGCGGTGCTGGTGATGGTCGGTCTGTACGTACGCCTGAAACTCCACGAAACGCCAGTGTTCGCCAATGCCATGGCGCGCCAGGAGCGGGTCAAGCTGCCGCTGGTCGAACTGTTCAGCCAATATTGGGCGCCGACCCTGTTGGGCGCGGCGGCGATGGTGGTGTGTTATGCGCTGTTCTATATCTCGACGGTGTTTTCCCTGAGCTACGGCGTGTCCACCCTGGGTTACAGCCGTGAGACGTTCCTGGGGCTGCTGTGTTTTGCCGTATTGTTCATGGCTGCAGCGACGCCACTGTCAGCCTGGGCCAGCGACCGTTATGGACGCAAACCGGTGCTGATCATCGGCGGTGTACTGGCGATTCTTTCGGGGTTTCTGATGGAGCCGCTGCTGACCCAGGGTTCGACCTGGGGCGTGGCGCTGTTTCTGTGCATCGAACTGTTCTTGATGGGCGTGACGTTCGCACCGATGGGCGCGTTGTTGCCGGAGCTGTTCCCGACCCACGTGCGCTATACCGGCGCGTCGGCGGCGTACAACCTCGGCGGCATCGTCGGAGCCTCGGCGGCGCCGTTCTTTGCGCAGAAACTGGTGGCGATGGGCGGTTTGAGTTATGTCGGCGGGTATGTTTCGGGAGCGGCGGTGATCAGCTTGATCGCGGTGCTGTGTCTGAAGGAAACGAGGCATAACGATCTGAATCAGATTGCCTGACAAAAGATCAAAAGCTTCGCGAGCAGGCTCGCTCCCACAGGGTCCGTGCAGTACACAAAATTTGTGAATACAGCCGAAACTGTGGGAGCGAGCCTGCTCGCGAATGCCGCGCCCCGGTCTTAGAGATCTACAACAACAGCCTGAGCAGCACGGGTCGCCTTGGCACGAGCAGCCTCGATCGACTCATCCCGCGCCAATGCCACGCCCATCCGGCGCTGACCATTCACTTCAGGCTTGCCGAACAGACGCAGCGCCGTATCCGGCTCGCTCAGCGCAGCCCCCAGGTTGGCGAATGCAGTCTGGGTCGACTGCCCTTCCACCAGAATCACCGCCGAAGCCGATGGGCCGAACTGACGGATCAGCGGCACCGGCAAGCCCAGAATCGCGCGGGCATGCAGGGCGAACTGCGACAGGTCCTGGGAAATCAGGGTGACCAGGCCAGTGTCATGGGGACGCGGCGACACTTCGCTGAACCACACCTGATCACCTTTGATGAACAGCTCGACACCAAACAGACCACGGCCACCCAGCGCCTCGGTTACCGCTTTGGCAACACGCTCGGATTCCGCCAGCGCAACCGGGCTCATGGCTTGTGGCTGCCAGGATTCCTGATAGTCACCCTTCTCCTGACGGTGACCGACCGGTGCGCAGAATGTTGTGCCACCGATGTGGCGCACGGTCAGCAAGGTGATTTCGTAGTCGAAATCAATGAAGCCTTCGATGATCACCCGACCTTTGCCGGCACGACCGCCCTCTTGGGCGTAGTCCCAGGCTTTCTGCACGTCATCGCTGCTGCGCAGCAGGCTCTGGCCTTTGCCCGACGAACTCATCACTGGTTTGACAACACATGGGAAACCCAGGTCTTCAACAGCTTTGCTGTAGTCCTCGAAGGTGTCGGCGAAGTGGTACGGCGAGGTCGGCAGGTCCAGCTCTTCGGCGGCCAGACGACGGATGCCTTCGCGGTTCATGGTCAATTGCGCAGCGCGAGCGGTCGGGATCACGGTGAAGCCTTCGGCTTCCAGTTCGACGAGGGTAGCGGTGGCGATGGCTTCGATTTCCGGCACGATGAAGTGCGGCTTCTCGGCTTCGATCACTGCACGCAGGGCGGCGCCGTCGAGCATGTTGATCACGTGGCTGCGATGCGCGACCTGCATGGCCGGCGCGTTGGCATAGCGGTCGACGGCAATCACCTCAACACCCAAACGTTGCAGTTCGATCACCACTTCCTTGCCCAACTCACCACAGCCACACAGCAATACGCGGGTCGCGGTTGGCGACAATGGAGTTCCGATACGGGTCATCTCAGGTCCTCAAAGAAGCGGATCATCGAGGAAAGCGTCGCCATGCGCGCTTTCCATGGGGAGAAAGCGCGGCATTTTACATGAACCCGAGGGTTTGGCTTCAGCTGGCGACGGCCTGTTTGCGATCGCGCCAGGCCATGATCAACCAGACGGCGGTGACGCCGGCAAACTTCGAGACCAGCGCGGTGATGATCACCGGCGGCGTCAGGGCGTCGATCATGCCGAAAAAGATGAACGTATCGAGGGGAATGCTCAGCGCCGAACTGATCCACAACCGGTCGCGCAATGGGCGCTTGGTGATGCTGAACACCAGCCAGTCGATGCACTCGGAGACCGCGAACGCCGTGGCGCTGGCCAGAGCGATGGACGGATCAGACGTGACGTAGGACAACACCAGTGCCGCCAGCATGGCAACGATCGCGCCATGGCCAAATCGGATTTGCACCATGTCACGCAGCACGAACACCAGACCGCCCCACGCCGACCAGATGATGTCCAGGTGTGGCGCGGTGGAGAAAGCGAAGTTGATGAGAACAACGCTGCTGATGTAGGCGATGAGGAAAATCATGGGGGCGACCTGTCAGATTGGCGCACAGGTTACTTTAGACACAGCAGAATCAAAAGATCGCAGCCTTCGGCAGCTCCTACAGGTTCAGTATTCATCCGCGCAATGGGCGGCGAACACGGCTAATGCAGGAGCTGCCGAAGGCTGCGATCTTTTGGTCTTGAATTATTGGCCCGGCGTCTGACCTATCATCCACACCAAGCCACTCGCCTTCGCCCGCTCATGACACAACCCCAACACCGCCCGCCGCTCATCGTTATTCATACGGCTCCAGCGCGTGATCTCCTCAACCGTACGCTGGCACCCGGTGCAAATATCAGCCTCATCCAGCGCACAAATATTCACGCACGGCGAGGCGACGGGTCTTTGCGGCGTCGTCATTCTTCCTGCTCAACCAGATCGCGGGCATAACGCTGAGAGTTGTGCACATAGTGGGCGGCGCTGGCTTCGAGCATTTTCTTCTGCGGCTCGGTCAGCTCACGCACGACTTTGCCCGGCGAACCCATGACCAGCGAGCCATCGGGAATTTCCTTGCCTTCACCAATCAGCGAATTGGCGCCGATGATGCAGTTTTTGCCTATCTTTGCGCCATTGAGAATCACCGCGTTGATGCCAATCAAGCTGTAATCGCCAACCGTACAGCCGTGCAACATGGCGTTATGGCCAATGGTCACACCGGTGCCGATGGTCAGGGGAAAGCCCATGTCGGTGTGCATCACCGTGCCATCTTGCACGTTGCTGTTCCTGCCGATCAGGATCAGTTCGTTGTCGCCACGCAGTACGGCGTTGAACCAGACGTTGGCGCCCTCTTCCAGCTTGACCTTGCCCACCAGCACAGCGTTGGGGGCGACCCAGCTCTGTGGATGGGTCTCGACACGGGCGTCGCCCAAGCGGTATTTCATCTTGTTTTCCTCAGGGCTCACGGGTAGCCATTCGAACGATGGCTTATGCTTTCAGGTGTGGATAAAACTTTTAGGCGGCTGATGCAGGCTGATTTTCGCGTCATAGAGCAGATTGATCAACTCGACGATCATGATCGCCGTCAGTCCCCAGATCTTGTACTCCCCGTATCGATAGCTCGGCACGTACCAACTGCGGCCCTGATAGTCGATGCGATGGGTGTGTTCGCGGGGATCTGTACGGAAAAATTCCAGGGGGACGCTGAACACGGCGGCAATTTCTGCGTCGTTGGGCTGGTATTCGACAAAATCGGGGATGACGCCGACATAGGGCGTGACTTTGATACCGTGCAGGGAGATCAGCGGACTGAGCGGACCAATCATTTCGACCAGTCCTGGCGGCAGACCGATTTCTTCTTCGGCTTCGCGTAAGGCTGTGAAGATCAGATCGGGGTCTTCCGGGTCGCGACGCCCACCGGGGAACGCAACTTCGCCGCCGTGGGTCGAGAGGCCGCTGGCCCGCAGGGTCAGCACCAGTTCCGGCTCGTCACTGCGGGTGATCGGCACCAGAACGGCGGCCTCCGGAAAACGTTTGTCGGTCTCCAGCGTGCGCGGTATGTGGTTGCTTACCCTATGCAGTAGCTCGTCCAGCATGAGTGTTCTCGATCTGTGCCTTACCCTGCATCATGCACCAATCATTGCAGCCGCCCAACCCCCCTCAAGAGACCATGTCGCGAAACGACAACTTGCCGACCGACACCGCTGCACGCCAAGATAGGCGCAGCCTTCAGGAACCCAAGCATGAAATTTTGCAGCCATTGCGGTAACCCGGTGACCCAGCGCATTCCCGAGGGCGACTCGCGACTGCGATTTGTCTGTGACAGCTGTCAGACCATTCACTATCAAAACCCCAATATCGTCGCCGGCTGTGTCGCGACCTGGGGCACTAAAGTGCTGCTCTGTCGCCGCGCCATCGAACCGCGCCTCGGTTACTGGACCCTGCCCGCCGGTTTCATGGAAAACGGCGAGACCATCGAGCAGGCCGCGATCCGCGAAACCGCCGAGGAAGCCTGCGCCCGGGTGCGCAACCTGAGCATCTATACCCTGATCGACGTGCCACACATCAGCCAGGTGCATGTGTTCTTCCGCGCCGAGCTGGCCGAGCCGGAGTTTTCTGCCGGCCCCGAGAGCCTGGAAGTACAGCTGTTTGACGAGGCCGACATTCCATGGGACGAGCTGGCTTTCCGCACGGTGGGGCGTACCTTAGAATGCTTCTTCGCGGATCGGCCTAATGAGGTGTATCCGGTTCGCTCGGAATCGATTCCGCCACTCGCTCAGCCTGCCATCACTTAATCTCGACGCCGACCGGCCGATACACAGGGCGCAGGCAAATTCTGCACAACATTCATCACTCATGTTTCTGCGTCACTCTTGGGGAATCGTTTCAATGCGCTGGTTGCTTGCCCTGTTCTGCCTGTCGTTCGCTATGGTCTCGCAAGCGTCATTCGTGACCACCGTGACGCCTTCAAATACCCCGATGATCGAAAAAGTCCTGGTGCTCAAATCGGCTCATCGACTGCAGTTGATTGCCGACGGCAAGCCGCTCAAGACCTACCGCATCTCCCTTGGCAAGGGCGCGAAAAAAGGGCCGAAACTGATCGAAGGCGACAAACGCACGCCAGAAGGTTTCTATTGGATCGACTGGCGCAAGACCAGCGAGAAATTCAACCTGTCGATGCACATTTCCTACCCGAACATCACCGATTCGGCCCGCGCCCGCCGTGAAGGCGTCGAGCCTGGCGGGATGATCATGATTCACGGCACGCCGGACACGGAAGAAAACCCCGAAGACCTGCTGCACACCCTCGACTGGACCGACGGCTGCATCGCCATGCGCAACGTCGATATGCGCGAAGTGTGGAGTCTGGTGCCGGACGGCACGATGATCGAAATCCGCCCTTAATCACCGACCGCCGGTCACCTGCAAAAAATAAATCAAAAGATCGCAACCTGCGGCAGCGCCTACAGAGGTGATACCACTTCACATGCAGGAGCTGCCGCAGGCGGCGATCTTTTGCTTTTTACAGTCCAGCCCTAATACCACTTCGAGCCCACTGACCTAAAACCCGCCATTTCATTGGGCTAATGGCCATTTCACCGCGTTGACATGGTATTCAAGTGGTATTAATTTCCGCCCCACAAGCGAGCCACAACAATCCAATACTCGCGCCGGAAATGACCGACATGAATGACCTCCACGTCCTACGCCCCGACGACTCCCAGCCGACGCCGCTGTACCTGCAACTGGCGCGCAACCTGGAAGCGGCGATTCATTCCGGTCAGTGGAAAGCCGAGCAGGCAATGCCTTCGGAGCGCAATCTCAGCGAGCAGCTCGGCATCTCCCGAGTCACCGCACGCAAGGCGCTGGAAGTGTTGTTCGACCAAGGCCTGATCCGGCGCTTGCAAGGTTCCGGCACGTTCATCACCCCACGCCTGGAACAACCTCTTTCACGCCTTTCCGGCTTCAGTGAAATGCTCCGCCTCAAGGGCTTCGTGCCCAGTTCGCAATGGCTGGAGCGAGAAATCACCCTGCCGACCCACGAAGAACTGATCCGCCTCAGCCTGTCGCCGAACGACAAGGTCGCGCGCATGAAACGCCTGCGCAAAGCCGACGACACCGTGATGGCCATCGAGATGAGCACCCTGCCCGCCTCGATCATGCCCAAGCCGCAAGCGGTGGGCGATTCGCTCTACGAATACCTCGACGGCATCGGCAAACCGATCGTCCGCGCGTTGCAGCACATTCAGGCGATCAACGCCTCGGACGAGTTCGCCGCCCTGGTCGGCATCGCCCCCGGCACCGCCATGCTGCTGATGACCCGGGTCGGCTATCTGGAAGACAACACGCCGATCGAAGTCACCGACACCTATTGCCGCAACGACTACTACGACTTTGTTGCAGAGCTGCGTCGTTAAGAGCAGCCATAAGCGAGAACCAAAATGTCCGAAGACAACATCCTCACCGCCAGCGGCTGGGTTCGCGGCCGGCTGATTCACGAACACGGCAAAGTCGTGTCGATCGAAGGCGAGCCCTGCGATCCGGCAGACAACGACCTGCCGTATCTGCTGCCAGGCTTCATCGACCTGCACGTTCATGGCGGCGGTGGCAAAGACATCATGGAAGGCGCCAGCGCTTTCGAAACCATCACCAAAACCCACGTGCGATTCGGCACCACCTCGCTGCTGGCCACCACCATGACCGCACCGAGCGCAGAGATTTCCAGCGTCTTGAAAGAGGTCGGCGAGTTCTGCGAGCAGCGGCCCAAAGGCAGCGCGCGAGTGCTCGGCGTGCACCTTGAAGGCCCGTATATCAATCCCGGCAAACTCGGCGCCCAACCGAACTTCGCCCACACCGCATTGATGGCCGAGGTCGAAGAATATCTGGCGCTGGCGCCCATTCGCGTGATCACCATCGCTCCGGAAATCGCCGGCCACGACGCTTTGATTCGTGAACTCAGCAGTCGCGGCATCCGCATGCAGATCGGCCACACCCTCGGCAGTTACGAGGAAGGCGTCGCCGCACTGGACGCCGGCGCGACCAGTTTCACCCATTTGTACAACGCCATGAGCCCGCTGCATCACCGCGAACCCGGGATCGTTGGCGCGGCACTGGCCCACGCAACATTCGCCGAGCTGATTCCGGATTTGCTGCACGTGCATCCCGGCGCCATCCGCGTCGCCCTGCGTTCGATCCCGTGCCTGTACTGCGTCACCGATTCGACCGCCGCCGCCGGCATGCCCGACGGTGAATACAAACTCGGCAGCCACACCGTGACCAAATGCCTGGGCGGCGTGCGCCTGCCTGACGGCACGCTGGCCGGCAGCACGCTGACCATGGATCAGGCCCTGCGCAATCTGGTGAAGATCGGTTTGCCGATTGCCGAGGCTTCGCAACGTCTTTCGCAATTCCCCGCCGACTACCTCGGCATCACTGAACGCGGGCGCCTTGAACCGGGCGCCTGGGCCGACTGCGTGCGGCTGGATCGCTCACTCACACTGACCGCCGTCATGGTCGAAGGAGAAGACATTGACTTCAAAAATGCTTGAGGAGGCGCTGTCCTCGTTCGAGGCCGTGCAAGCCCAACTGCAACAGCTCGACCCGCAACTGATCGAGATCGCCGGGCGCCTGCGCCGTCAGCCGCCGCAAGTGGCAATGACCGTTGCGCGTGGCAGCTCCGACCACGCGGCGAGCTACTTTGCCTACCTGACCATGCAGCAAATGGGCGTGCCCGTGGCGTCGTTGCCGATGTCGGTGGTGACCATGCAGCAGGCGCCGTTGAAGGTCAGCGGCCAGGTCGCTTTTGCCTTCTCGCAATCGGGTCAGAGCCCGGATCTGGTCAACAGCCTGCGACTGCTGCGCAAGCGTGGCGCGCTGAGCGTGTCGATGGTCAACGCCGCCGATTCGCCACTGGAAGCCGCGTGTGAATTCAGCGTGCCGCTGCTAGCCGGTACCGAAAGCAGCGTCGCCGCGACCAAGAGTTTTATCGCCACCCTCAGCGCCAGCGCCCGTTTGATCGCGCACTGGAAAGAAGACAGCGAACTGCTTGAGGCGCACAACGCCCTGCCCGAAGGCTTGCGTGCAGCAGCCCAGCAGGATTGGAGCGTGGCCATCGACGCCCTGCGCGATTGCGAACGCCTGATGGTCATCGGCCGTGGCGCCGGTTTTGCCATTGCCCAGGAAGCGGCATTGAAGTTCAAGGAAACCTCGGCGATCCAGGCCGAAGCGTTCAGCAGCGCCGAAGTGCGTCACGGCCCGATGGCGCTGATTGACGAGCACTACCCATTGCTGGTCTTCGCTCCACGCGGTGCCGAACAGGCCGGGCTGCTGAGCCTTGCGGCAGAAATGCGTCAACGCGGCGCCCGGGTGTTGCTGGCCGCGCCAGATGACGTGAGCGAACGCGACCTGACCCTGACCCGCGCCGAACACCCGGCCCTGGACCCGATTCTGGCCATCCAGAGTTTCTACGTGATGGCCGCAGGTTTAGCCGTGGCCCGAGGCATGGACCCGGATCAACCGCGCCACCTGAGCAAAGTGACGCGCACGCATTAATTGAAGAAAACCTGTAGGAGCTGCCGAAGGCTGCGATCTTTTGATTTTGATTCACAGAAAAACAAGATCAAAAGATCGCAGCCTTCGGCAGCTCCTACAGGGGCCAGCGAATTTCCTGATGAGACCGAGCCATGCACAACAACAATAAAGAGCTGACCCTCAGCGCCCCGCTCAGCGGCCCGGTGCTCACGCTCGCCAAAGTCCCGGACGCGGTGTTCGCCAGCGGTGCGATGGGCGATGGCATTGCTATTGATCCACTTAACGACACCCTGTATTCGCCATGCGCCGGGGTGATCATTCACGTCGCCCGCACCGGCCACGCCCTCACCGTGCGCGCCGACAATGGCGCGGAAATCCTTCTGCACCTGGGCCTCGACACCGTTGAACTGAACGGTGAAGGCTTCTCGATGCTGGTCAAGGAAGGCGTGCGGGTCAGCAACGGTCAGCCGCTGTTGCGCTACGACCTGGACAAAGTCGGCCAGCAGTGCAAAAGCCTGGTCAGCCTGTTGATCCTGACCAACAGCCAGGATTTTCAGGTGCGACCGATCACCCTGAAACCGGTGAAAGTCGGCGAGCCGTTGTTGCACATCGTGGCGCGCAACGCTTCGGCGGCGAATGCAGAAGAAATCGGCGGGCCTGAGGTTAACGGTCATGTGCTTGTCGCGCATCGAGGCGGTTTGCATGCGCGCCCCGCTGCGCTGATTCGTCAGACAGCGCAAGGTTTCAAAAGCCAGTCGCAGCTGCATTTCGCCGGCAAATCGGCGCCGTGCAACAGTCTGATCGGGTTGATGGCGCTGGCGATCGGCGAGCAGGATGAAGTGCATGTCAGCTGTCAGGGACCGGACGCCGAAGCCGCGCTGCAAGCGTTGCTCTGCGCATTGGCCACCGCACTGCCGGATGACCATCACGCCGCCGCACCTGTGCGCGTTGCATCCCCCAAGCGCCCGGCCGAGGCTGGCGTGTTGCAGGGTGTTTGCGCCGCACCGGGTTTGGTCGGTGGGCCATTGTTTCGTTTGAACACCATCAACTTGCCAGTGGATGCCGGCAATCATGATCTGCTGGAGCAGCAGCAGAAACTTGAGGCTGCGCTGATTCAGGTACGCAACGAAATCAACGGCACCCTCGCCCAGGCGAAGAAACAACGTAACGCCGACGAAGAAGCCATTTTCGCCGCGCATTTGGCATTGCTGGAAGACCCGGCCCTGCTCGACGCTGCACAGCAATCCATCGACCAAGGCAGCGCAGCAACGCACGCCTGGAGCCAGTCGATTGATGTCCAGTGCGAAGTCCTGCAACACACCGGCAGCGCGCTGCTGGCCGAGCGCGCCAACGATCTGCGCGACCTTAAGCAACGCGTGTTGCGCGCCCTGCTCGGCGAGGCCTGGCACTACGACGTACCGGCCGGTGCCATCGTCGCTGCCCATGAACTGACGCCGTCGGACCTGTTGCAACTCAGCGCGCAAGGCGTCGCCGGGTTGTGCATGGCCGAGGGCGGTGCGACTTCACACGTAGCGATTCTGGCGCGGGGCAAAGGTTTGCCGTGCATGGTTGCTTTGGGTTCGGCATTGCTTGATCAACCGCAAGGCCAAGCGGTGGTGCTCGACGCCGATAACGGTCGCCTCGAACTGAAGCCAAATGCCGAACGTCTGGCCGAAGTCGAACAAGCACAAATCGACCGCCAACAACGCCGCGACGTCCAACAAGCCAAGGCGCACCTGCCGGCGGAAACGCGCAATGACGTGGCCATCGAAGTTGTCGCCAATGTCGCCTCCAGCCATGAAGCGGCTGACGCCTTTGCCAACGGCGCCGATGGCGTCGGCCTGCTACGCACCGAATTCCTGTTCGTTGATCGCCAGACCGCGCCGGACGTCGAAGAGCAACGCACCGCCTATCAAGCCGTGCTCGATGCGATGGGCGACAAGTCGGTGATCATCCGCACCATCGACGTCGGCGGCGACAAGCAACTCGACTATCTGCCGCTGCCCGCCGAAGCCAACCCGGTGCTCGGCTTGCGCGGTATTCGCCTGGCCCAGGCCCGCCCGGAAATCCTCGATCAACAACTGCGTGCGCTGCTGCAAGTCAGCCCGTTGCAGCGTTGCCGGATCCTGTTGCCGATGGTCACCGAAGTCGACGAACTGCTGCACATTCGTCAGCGCGTCGATGCGTTGTGCAATGAGCTCGGTATCACTCAACGCCCGGAAATCGGCGTGATGATCGAAGTCCCCGCCGCCGCATTGCAAGCCGAACAACTGGCCGAACACGCGGACTTCCTGTCTATCGGCACCAACGATCTTTCCCAATACACCTTGGCCATGGATCGCGACCACGCCGGCCTCGCCGCACGGGTCGATGCCTTGCACCCGGCGCTGCTGCGCCTGATCGCCATGACCTGCGAAGGCGCGGCGGTGCACAAGCGCTGGGTCGGTGTGTGCGGTGCGTTGGCATCCGACCCACTGGCAACCCCGGTACTGATCGGCCTCGGCGTGACCGAATTGTCGGTGAGCCCGGTGCAGATCGGTGAAATCAAGGATCGCGTGCGTCAGTTGCACGAAGCCGAATGCCAACGCCTCGCCCGCGACCTGCTCAAGCTGAGCAGCGCCGCCGCGGTGCGTCACGCCTGCCACCAACACTGGCCTCTGCGCTAATAACAACAAGAAGGAGAACCGCCATGTATCAACTCTTCATCGAAGGTCTGCAACGCCTCGGGCGCGCGCTGATGCTGCCGATCGCGATCCTGCCCATCGCCGGCCTGCTGCTGCGTCTGGGTGACACCGATCTGCTGAACATCGCGATCATTCACGACGCCGGCCAGGTGATCTTCGCCAACCTGGCAATGATCTTCGCCATCGGCATCGCCGTCGGTTTCGCCAAGGACAACAACGGCACGGCAGGCCTGGCCGGGGTGATCGGTTATCTGGTGATGATCTCCACCCTTAAAGTGCTCGATGCGAGCATCAACATGGGCATGCTCGCCGGGATCGTCAGCGGCCTGATGGCCGGCGCACTGTACAACCGCTTCAAGGACATCAAGCTGCCGGAGTATCTGGCGTTCTTCGGTGGCCGGCGATTCGTGCCGATTGTCACCGGGTTCGCGGCCGTCGGCTTGGGCGTGGTGTTCGGCTACATCTGGCCGCCGATCCAGCATGGCATCAACAGCTTCGGCACCCTGATGATGGAAAGCGGCAGCATCGGCGCGTTCGTCTTCGGCGTGTTCAACCGCCTGCTGATCGTCACCGGCCTGCACCACATCCTCAACAACATGGCGTGGTTCGTCTTCGGCAACTTCACCGACCCAACCACCGGCGCACTGGTGACCGGTGACCTGTCGCGCTACTTCGCCGGCGATCCGAAGGGCGGCCAGTTCATGACCGGCATGTTCCCGATGATGATCCTCGGCCTGCCCGCCGCGTGCCTGGCGATGTACCGCAACGCCCTGCCGGAACGGCGCAAGGTGATGGGCGGGATTTTCCTGTCGATGGCCCTGACTTCATTCCTGACCGGGGTGACCGAGCCGATTGAATTCGCCTTCATGTTTCTGGCGCCGCTGCTGTATCTGCTGCATGCGCTGCTGACCGGGTTGTCGATGGCGATCACCAATGCGCTGAATATTCATTTGGGCTTTACCTTCTCTGGCGGCTTCATCGACATGATTCTCGGCTGGGGCAAATCCACCAACGGTTGGTTGGTGTTTCCTGTCGGCCTGGCTTATGCAGTCGTCTATTACGGAGTGTTTGATTTCTGCATCCGTCGATTCAACCTGAAGACACCGGGCCGAGAAGAGGTCGCTGTCAGTGAGAAAGCCGTACTGACTGAAAACGAGCGCGCCAGTGCCTACATCAAGGCATTGGGCGGCGCTGAAAACCTGCTGACGGTCGGCGCTTGCACCACGCGATTGCGACTGGAAATGGTTGATCGCAACAAGGCTTCAGATGCCGATCTGAAAGCGCTGGGTGCGATGGCGGTTGTGCGTCCGGGTAAAGGCGGGAGTTTGCAGGTGGTGGTCGGGCCGCTCGCCGACAGCATTGCCGATGAAATTCGTCTGGCGATGCCGGCGTCAGGCCGTGCTGTTATTGCCGAATCTGTTGCAATGGTCGAAGAGCCAAAAGCAGTGATGGTCGCGGGCGCCGAGGCACAGAAATGGCTGAATGCACTGGGCGGCGGCGACAATGTGCTGCAGCTGGATTGCATCGCCATGAGCCGGATTCGTCTGTTGCTGGCGGATGGCAAAGCGCTGTCCGAGGCTCAGTTGAAGGAATTGGGCTGCCAGGGTGTCAGCCAGTTGGAAGGTGGGGTCTGGCATTTGCTGGTGGGGGATAAGGCCGCGAGCTTGAGTGGAGCGCTTGAGGCTTTGGTCAGTCGCAGTGAGGTGAGTGCCAAGGTTTAGACGTCTGGTGTTTGGACTGGCCTCATCGCTGGCAAGCCAGCTCCCACAGGGGCATGTGTTTCAAACTGTGGGAGTCAGCCTGCCGGCGATGAACGAAGACGCGCTCGTCAGGCTTGCGGGTCGACTCGATCCAGCGCTCGGTTTACCACCAGCTCGGCGAGCATGACGATTTGCTGGATGCCTAACGCCGTGCTGCGCTGCGAACCGCTTAGCTCATTGGCGAAGTTGCTGGCCGCGGTGCTGGCGCTGGCCAACGATTCAACGGCGTGAGCGAGCAGGCTTTCGGTGTCGACCTGCGGGCAGATCATGAACATGGTGCTCGGTCGGCGAGGTTTTGCGGGTTCGGGGCACAGATAGAAGTCGAGGGCGCGCTTGATGGCTTCGCGGTTTCGGGCCTGCTCTTCGGCGCGGAGGGCTTCTTCGAGTGGGGTTTGGGTTTCGGGTGGGTCGGGGACGGGCTTGGTCATTGAAAAACTCCTTAATGATCGGAGCCATCCAATTGCCGTTTCTCACGCGGCGATATGGTGGCAGCTATGTGCGGGGTGAGAAACCGGGCAAGGAGCAGAACTTCCGGCCAGACCGAAGTCTGCCCGCACACAGCCGCCATAAATTTATTGCAGGCAGCAATAAGCTGACGGCGATTATGACGTACCGATGCTGGAATAACACTTCTTGCCCAGGTTCTCACACCCGATCACCGATTCGCGGTGACAACCAAAGACTAGAGACCTGACGTCCGACGGACAACCTGAAAACCTTGTGGGAAGGTTCTGGTTTTTCCACACGCACTTAAACCCTCCATCTTCTGCCTCGTTGCACCCGTCAGCGTCTGGACCACTCCTGTTAGCTTCAGGAATTGTCTGATTTTTTTTAACATGCCCGACGCTTAGGCTCGCGGCATGAAATCAACTCCTCAAGCTGCCCGAAAACTTCTTCATTTATTTGCCTCTGGCCTGATCATCGCGGTCTTTGCGGGTTCGGTTATCTACTTGCGGGCCGTTTTCAACCAAGAGGTATCGCTGCGTCGCAGTTTCATGAACGAAGCGGTGTTCAGTGCTCAAGATTTTTTCGTCAGCCGTCAGACCTTGCTCAGAAGTCTGGTGTTGGCCGCAGTGCCTGAAAAATCAGAAAACGAACCTTTTGTCACTGTTGATCCCGAAGAAGAGGTGAACATCAGTTTGGGCAGCGAGGCAGGTCGCTGGAGCATTTGGCTGACCCAACGGATGAAGGAGTATCTGCGCGAGAGCAAAGTTAATCTGCTGTATGTGCCGCAAACTGAAAACCCTGAGGTAGTCCGCGTGTTTGACACCTCAAGCCATCTAGAGCCTTTGCCAAAGACCGTGTTGCAGCAATTGATGGATGAGGGCGGCAAGTCATACGCCTTTGGCGATGACCTGTGGCTGACAGACAGCAGCAACCTGGACTCGCCCTTCTATCTGTTTACCCGGCTGGATAACCGCAACATGGATTCAGGCTGGTTGGGGATTGAGGTCGAAGTCACCGATCTGGTAGCCGCCTTGCGCAGTGAAAGTGCCGGCGATTTCATGCTGCTGGATGGTCAAGGGCACATCATTTTCACCAATGCGTCGCCCTCCACGCGGGTGGATTCATTGCATGCGCTGGAGCCCAAAACCTCCTTCGGATTTATCGGGCATTGGTGGTTTCCTGACAGTTTGGCGATCAGGAAAAAGCTCGGTTATTCAGGCTGGCAAATTGTCTACGCTGTGGATATCCACTCTTTGCTGCCTGTTCTGGCTGGGCCTTTGCTGGGCTGTTTGCTGTTATGCATCGCCGCATGCATTGGCTTGCGCCTTCTCATTTTGCGCATCGACCGACGGCTGATTACCCCGGGTGAAAATCGCATCCAGGCATTGATTGAAAGTGAGGCGTTCAATCGCGCCGTGTTGCAGGTAGCACCGATCGCCTTGTGCGTGATTCGCCGCACCGATGGCACCGTGGTCCTGGAAAACTCGCTATCGCAACAATGGCTGGGCAAAGGCACTGAACGCAGCAAACTGTGCCATGGCTGGATTTATCGTGCATTCGATCAGCCCGACGGGCGCACCAGTGATGAAGTCGAAATGGATGACGGGCGCCTGCTCTATCTGGCGTTCGCGCCGACCCGTTACAGCGGTCAAGACGTGCTGATTTGCGCGTTCAGTGACATTTCTGCACGTAAACAGATTGAAGTAACGCTGGAACGCGCCCGTGAACTGGCGGACCGGGCCAATGAGGCCAAGACGCTGTTTCTGGCAACCATGAGCCATGAAATCCGGACACCGCTTTATGGTGTTTTAGGCACGCTGGAGCTGTTGGCGCGCACCCAACTCAACGATCAGCAAAACAACTATTTAAAGGCGATCGAGCGTTCTTCCGGCAACTTGCTGCAGTTGATTTGCGACGTGCTGGATGTGTCGCGTATTGAGGCCGGTCAGTTGCAACTGGAACTCAACACGTTCAGCCCCATGGAGCTGATAGAAGAAGTGATTCAGGGTTATAGCGGCGCGGCACAAGCCAAAGGTTTGCAATTATTTGCGTTGATTGATTCAAAAGTGCCTGAGTGGCTGAGCGGGGATGTCGCGCGAATCCGTCAGATCCTCAATAACCTGCTCAACAATGCTCTGAAATTCACTGACAACGGAAAAATTGTCCTGCGGCTAAAACTCGATAGCCGTGACGATGAGCGCGTGATGTTGCACTGGCAGGTTTCGGACACAGGAAAAGGCATCGCCCTTGAGGAACAGGCTCGATTGTTCGAGCCTTTTTATCAAGTGGAGTCGGCCAAGAATGTTGTCGCGGGAACCGGCCTGGGCCTATCCATCTGTAAGCGTCTTATGCACTTGATGAACGGCAGTATGCGACTGGTCAGTGAGCCTGGATTGGGCAGTAGCTTCACCCTTCATTTGCCTTTGGAACAGGTTCGAGATTCGGGGCACATAAGCCCTGTGGGCGAGTTGGCACCTAATGTGGTGTACGTCGTGTCTCAACTGCGCGAGCTGGCCGAGTGTTATTGCGGTTGGTTGCGTCGCTGGGGCGCGCGCGCTCAATTGGGAGCCCCCAAGTCTGGAGACGCGCTGGAAGGCGCGGTGTTGCTGGAACTGCATCCAGGTGCGGTCACGCAACTCCTGGAGCCCGGATGGACAGGTTCGGTCGTCGTCGCCGCCAGCGACCTCTCATTACCTCCCACTCCAGTCAGTACGTGCTGGTATGCGGACCTCAATAGTTTGCAGGACGTGTACCGAGCCCTGTCCCGGGCACAAGGCACGAGAACCCATACGCTGCTTGACGCTGACGCCGCAATGCACGAGCTCAAACTTGATTTGAGAATTCTGGTTGCCGAAGACAACGTCATTAATCAGCTCATTTTGCGTGATCAACTTGAAGAACTCGGCTGCTCGGTCACCTTGGCCAGTGATGGCCTGGAGGCCTTGGGGCTTTGGCAGGATGCCAAGTTCGACCTGGTGCTGACTGACGTCAACATGCCAAGAATGAATGGCTACGAATTGGCGGCCCAACTGCGCGAGATGAATGTCACGCAACCCATTATCGGTGCTACGGCCAACGCCATGCGCGATGAGGGCGAACGCTGCCTGAGCGCGGGGATGAATCACTGTTTGATCAAGCCTTTTACGCTGCACACCTTGTACAACTGTCTTCAGCACTTCTAAAGGAGGGTCCAGTGAAATCCTATCGAGTCTTGGTCGTTGAGGATCATCCTTTTCAGCATGAGTATTTACTGAATGTTTTCAGTGAAGTCGGCGGCTTTAAAGTTGACACCGTATGGAGTGGTGACGAGGCACTGGAGTGTCTCACGCGCCGCGAATATGACCTGCTACTGACTGACCTGCTGATGCCCGTTATGGATGGGGTACAACTGATCCAGAAAATTGCCGCCCTGAAAAAACGACCGGCGCTGGCACTGATGAGTGCATCGTCACGTCGAATGTTGATCAGCGCAGGGCTGGTGGCGAAAAATCTGGGCATGTCCGTTGTCGGGTTGATATCCAAGCCGGTCGAGTTCAATGCTGTCATGCGTCTAAAAGAGCGAATGGCCATTTTCCGTACGCGCGGTGTGACCGATCCCGCGCTGGCCATCGAACTGGACCCGCTGAGTACCCTGCAGGCGATAGAGAATGGCCAGATTCAGGCTTGGTTCCAGCCCAAGAAATCTCTGCACAACGGCAATATCCTCAGTGCAGAGGCGCTGGTTCGCTGGTTGCATCCTGAACTCGGTGTATTGCTGCCCAAAGACTTTCTGCCGCTCTTGATCAACCAGGGGTTAGAGGAGCGCCTGCTATGGCAGATGCTGGAGCAAACCCTGCGGGCGCAAAGGCAATGGCGCGATCAAGGTTGGGATATCCCTGTTTCCATCAACTTGCCGACACACTTGCTGGATAACCACGAGTTGGCCGATCGTTTGCGTGATTACGTGGTAGCCGATGGCGGGGACCCGCGAAGCATCGTGTTCGAGCTGATGGAAAGCTCAGTCACGGAGGAACTCAGCAATTACTACGCGGGCGCTTGTCGCCTGCGCATGATGGGTTTTGGTTTGGCTCAGGATGACTTCGGCAGAGGGTTCAGCTCTTACTTCAATCTGGTATCCACCCCCTTCAGTGAACTCAAGATTGACCGTTCACTGGTCCATGGCTGCGTCGAAAATGAAAACCTCGCGTCAGCCTTGCGCAGCTTGGTTGAGTTGAGTCGAAAACTGGGCCTGACGGTGGTTGCCGAAGGGGTCGAAACCCAGGCAGAGCTCGCTTTCCTGCGCAGCATTGGCTGTGATCAGGCGCAAGGGTTTCTGATTTGTGGAGCGGTATCACCGGCTGATTTTGGAACTCTTCTGTTTGAAGATAGCTCAAAGCCATCATGGAGCTGATTCGGCGCGAAGGATGATGGGCTGGCCGCTCGTCCAACCCGCTGACTCATTAAAAAACGCATCAGTGGTTAGAAGAAGGATGGGCAGCAGCCTTCTGCTGTCCTGCAGAAGGAAAGTCATGGCGGGCTTGCACCGTCGTCTGCCTACGAACTCTTGATTTGTGAAGTATTCTTCTGTTCATGCCCTGTTCAGTGTGCTCCCGATTGACTGGCGAACACTGGCCAAACCTTGAATTCACTCAGCGATACACAGGGTCTGTTGATGTTTTATTGCGAGCCGCATCGCGGAGGCAAATTTTACCAGGCAAGACTCAGTGCAGCGGTACTGGGGAGGTTCACCTTTCTGTGAGCCTTGCAACGTAGCCTGGCTGGATTTGACACCCGATTCGAAGGGACGAAAAACCCTCGCACGTAAAGCGATGCTTCCCACGCCTGGTTCTGCACGGCGTGGTCATTCGTCGCGCTCGCAATGAATATCCACAGACTCCAGCAGTGCGTCATTAATTTGGAGCCAGGCAATGCGCGTAATCAAGACAGTAATTGCCGACGATCACCCGGTGGTTTTAGTAGGTCTTCGGGAAATGATTCAACGCGATGAACGCTTCACTCTCGTAGACGAAGCCGTCAATTCATCGCAACTGGTTGAGTTGTTGGCCTTGAATCAACCTGATCTGGTCATCACCGATTTCAATATGCCAGGTGACGATACCTACGGTGATGGCCTGAAGCTGATCGCCTACATCATCGAGCATTTTCCAGAGGTGACCATCCTGGTGCTGTCGATGGTTAGCAATCCGTTGATTATTTCGCGTTTGCTGGAAATGGGCGTGGCAGGAGTGATTGCCAAGAACCATATCCACGAAGAAATCGGTAAAGCGCTGAATGCATTGGCCAATGATCGGCCTTATGTCGCGCCGACGGTTCAGAAAACGTCCGTACTTTCCAATCCTAGAGTGATTGACGAGCGCTTCTCCAACCTTTCGCCTCGTGAGGTTGAGGTGTTACGGCTGTTTGTCGCCGGCAGCAGCGTGAGCGAGATTGCCCGCCTACTCAATCGAAGCGTTAAAACCGTCAGCACCCAGAAAGTTTCTGCCATGCAAAAGCTGGAAGTGCTCACTGACCATGCACTGCTTACTTACTGCATCAAGGCTGATCCCTTCGAATCATAAAAATCTGTCGCGCAAGTTCACAGCTATCTGCTTTTCAGGACTGGAGTCATATACGTCATGCCCCAAATGAGAGTCTTACTGGCCGACGATCACCCGATTGTGTTGATGGGCGTACGCGAAATCATTGAACGTGATCCGCGCTTCAAGGTCGTGGGAGAAGCGATGAATTCGTCTGAATTGATCAGTAAGGTTTTGCAACTGCGTCCTGACGTCATCATTACGGATTACAACATGCCGGGAGATGAGCAATATGGCGACGGCACCCGCCTGGTGGAGTACTTGCGGCGGCATTTTCCTGAGCCTCGGGTATTGATCCTGACAATTATCTCCAACCCGAAGATTCTGAACTGGTTATATGAGTTAGGGATTAGCGGGGTGATTTCCAAGAATGCCGGGCTGGAGCAAATCCTGGTGGCTCTGGATGCGTTCTATCGTGAGGGGCACTACCAGCACGACCCGCTAGATGGAGCATTGAATGCTGACGCGGACGGTATTGCGCAAAGGTTAAGCCAGCTCACGGTAAAGGAGTTTGAAGTCCTGCGCCTGTTTGCCTCCGGGATGAGCGTGAGTGACGTGGCGCAGAGTCTCAATCGCAGTATCAAAACCATCAGCACCCTGAAAATTTCAGGCATGCGCGAGTTGGATGTCGACAGTGATCAAGCCCTTTTGATTCTGTGCATCAAGGCTAATCTGTTCGCCTGACTGGCTTGATCAGAGGTAGATCATTTCCATCAACAGCATTGAGCTGTAATTTCCGATCTCGGGCAATTCCTGCCCGGTTTTTATCGGTCTGACCGATAGTTTGAGTTTGAGCAGCGTGTCTTCGACAGGGAAGACAAGCTGTTCGCCGAGCTTCAAATCAACGACTTTTTCGGTCGTCGTCAGGTCGCTCAGGCGGGTTTTCAATCCTAGCTTATCGAGTGAAGTACGCAGTGTGCTGCTGTCGAACGAGCCACTACCGGCACTAAAGCGCAGTTGCACCAGACTGCCTTTGACACACTTGAAATCCAGGGTCACATCGGTCCACTCGCTGGTGTCGGAGCGCAGTGAATTAAGATTGACCTTGGGGATGTCAATACTTTGCGATGCCGGGAAGTCAGCCGAGCAAGGCGGTTTTATCAGCGTTCCGGTGATATCCAGTGAAGAGGCATCGGCTGCGCAGCTTGCGGTGCTAACACCCAGTACAAGTGCAGCCAATAGTGCTGACCATAGGCTTGTTCTGGCGATCATGCTCATGTCACAAGTAATCGATATTGATAACGGCGGAGGCCGAGAAAGCGCCTTCGGACAATGTGCCTTGAGCAATCAGTTTTGCCTTCATGCTCAGGTCAACCGCACCATTGAGGTTGGTCACGTTTCTCTTGGTCCCCTTTATGTTGATGACTGAATTGTCACTCTTCCAGAACAGTGAATAGCCCAGGTTGGTTCTGCCTGCGGAGGCCACCGTGTCGGTCAGCGCAGAGGATGCCGTCACACTGATGTTCAACGCCGAGTTGGGCGGGCAGGTCATGGTCATCGGCACATCAATTTGCGCAGCTGTGTCCACCTGGTCATAACGCAAGGTGCCGAAGTTTGCGGTCAGGGTTTTGCTGCTGGTCATGGTGCAAGGGGGGCGTGTCAGCGTGCCGCTGACGTTAATGGTCACAGTGTCAGTCACCGCGTTGGCCGATGTGCAGGCCAGGCCAGCAAAGAGCGCTGCGGCCAACAATAAATGTAATCTCATGGACGAGTTCCTCTGCCTGATCAGCGATAAGTGATGTTAAGGGTGTATTGACTTGAGAAATTACCGGTCGGCGAAACGCTGGTATTCAATCGCGGCCGAAACCCCAGGCTAATCCTGTTGGCGCCTGGTGCGAGCGTTAACGTGCGCGGGCTATTGAAGGTCACGGCGCTATCGTTATCAGCCCAGGTGGCCGCCATCGACAGCCCGGCCAACGTGGTCGCAGAAACTCCCGCGCTGCCGCTGACGGCGGCTTGGGTCGGGACCAGCGTGGCAGTGACCTGAGTGCCTCTGATGCAGTTCATCGTGACGTTGGCCACTTGCTGGGTAGAGGCAAAGTCGTTGCTGTTCAACGTACCGAAAGAAAGGTTCATGGTTTTGGCCGACCCCAAGGAGCAGGCGGGTTGAGCCACGGTGTAACTGAGAACGATGGTCTGGAGATAGTCCGCGTAGTTTTCCCACCCGCCGATAGACGTATCGAAGAGGTTTAAACTCACCATGTAGTCGCCCGGAGTTGTCCCCGCAGAGCCCGCGAATAACACGTCATATGAAAACGTGTTGCCGACATACAAAGGCACGCAACTGGTCGGCACACAGGTTGTGCCGGTTGTTCCCATTCCGCCACTTTTAAGGAATTGGTTGCTGTTTGTATGAAACGCAACGAAGTCGGCACTTTTGCCTTGATTGTATTGCTGCGTAAACGAAAGGTTAGAACCTTTGGGATACCAGCGCGTCACTCGGCAGTTTGCCGTCATGTGTACTTGAATGTTCTCGGAAGGAGCCAGAGTTCCCAAATCAACGATGCCATGGCCACCTGTCGCGGTGCAGGTCATGTTGTTCTGGATAATCGCGAACGCTTGCTGACTTGCAAAACTGAACAACAAGCCGACTGACAACAGGATTGCGGTTGCCCATCTCGGGCGCCGGGGTTTTACAGTTGAGTCATGCATCGGGAGTACCTTGAGTGTCTGCCGGCATTGCCAGCTGTGCATCGCAACGGATCTGCAGTTGCCCGATGCCCGTTTCCGCCAGGTTGTAAGTGTTCAGATCCAACGCTTTGGAGCACCACGGCTTGCCATTGACGTTGATCAGCAGCTGCGCTTTGTCCGGCACGCCTGTCATGAACACCCGGCCTTTGTCTGCCACCATGGCGCTGTTCATCAAGACGCCATTGAGGTCAAACAGCTGAGCCTCGGCCGCAAAGGGCGCAGGCTTGCCATCGTTGGCGTTCACGCTAATCAACAGACGGCGGCCGTTGCGGGTTTCAAAGTTGGCCATGACAAACGCGCCGCGGTTAGGGGTGACTACCTGAACCAGGTTCGCGATATCGGTGTTGTCCGATAACGAGTCAGTGTTCAGCGCTATTTTGTTTTTACGGTAAGGCTGGGCGGAAGGAATAACCGTGTAGCCACTGCCGTTGGTTTTGATCCCGCTTTTGGTCAGTACGCCTACATCGCCGGCCCCCGGTGTGGCCACGATGATGTTGGTTTCGCCCAGAGGCTGGGTAAACATCAAGGTGTCACGCGTGGCAACAACCCCGCCTTCTACGCCGTAGTCCATCTGCCGGGTGCTTTGATCCCTGTTGTAAGAGCCGTGCCAAATGGCATTCGCTGCGTTGTAACGTGCGGCAATCGAACTGCCGAGCATGCGATCTTCATCACTGATCTGTTGATTGATGCCCACGCTGTAAGACAGTGCATCGTCCTTTAGTTGAGAGCCGCTGAACGTGGCGTTACGACTGGCATTGCCCGCCGAATCCTGATTGGTGCTCAGGCCAATCCGGCTGCTATTGCCTGGATTGCCCAACGGAATACTCACGCTCAACGACAGGCTGCGAACGTCATCGCCGGTGCCACTGTTCTGCGCCAACCCCACGTTGTAGGAAGCTCGGCCGACACTGAAGCTGTAGCCCAATTGAATCGAGGTATTGCTTTGGGCCCGGTTCCAATAGTCGGTTTTGGTCAGGTTGGCGTACATGCCGCCATAGCTGCCCAGTTGTTGCGAGACGTTGGCGGTAAAGCTGCTTTTCATGTGGCCACCCAGGTAAGGCGAAAAAGCACCGCTGTTGATCATGGTTTCATCGACATAGGGCGTCAGCGTGTTGTTGGCGCGCGCATCAATGGCCTCGTTAAAGCTGTAGTAACCGCTGGTGGAGTAGCGATAGCCCACCAGGCTGAAGCTGGTGTCCGTCAGGTCGATGGACTTGGAGTAGCGAAAACGGTACGACTGACCCGACAGGGTTTTGGCATCAGTGCCGATGTCATCGCTGATGGCATGGGTGATGTCCAGCGAGATGGCACCGAAACCGGCGAAGTCATGCGCAAAGCCCAAAAGTGCGGACTTGTATTGTTCGCTGACAATGCTGCCACCGAATAGGGTGGTGCCTTCGGTCAGGCCGCGGCGGTAAGTACCTTGTACAAATCCCGGTTTTTGCCTGTTGAGGGTGCCGTCAGCCGGGCGATATTGGCCTGCGGTCACGCTGTAGCTCTGCTGCCCTTCGCGCAGCATGTAAGGCACAGACGAGAACGACTGGATATACACCTGACGCTCACCATTGGGACCTTCAACGGTGACTTCGATATCACCGTTGTTCGAGGTCGAATACAGCCCCTTGAGTGCAAAGGGACCCGAGGGCACCCACTGTTCGCTGATGACGTAGCCGCGCTGGCGCAACGTTACCCGCGAGCGGCCGTTGGCCACGCCACGGATAACCGGGGCAAAATTGCGCGCATCATCGGGCAACATATCCAGATCAGAAGCGATGCCCACGCCGCGATAGGAGATCGTGTCAAACAGGTCACTGTCGGTTGAGCTTTCACCGATGGTGCCAATGGCCATCATGTTGCCCAGGTCGCGCTGGACATAGGTGTCCACCGATTTCCAGTTGCCTTCGACGTTGGTACTTTTTTGCCAGGTCGAGAAGTTGCGAAAGCGCCAGGCCCCACTGTTAAATCCGCTGTGCACACTGCCGAACTGGGATTGCCGGTTGCCGTTGCGGGTTTCGGACTGACTGCCGGAAAAACTGTAATTGGCAAACGCGACCTGCTCGCCATCACTCCAGTTTTTTCGACGAGACTCAAAGGGCACATCGCCAATAAATGCCTGAGGCACTTGCAGGTTCAGCTGCTGCTTGTTGAAGTCATAGTCGTAGGTGATACCGGTCAGTTCGCGATTGAAGTACACGCATTTGTCGCTGCTGATTTCGGCATCTTTCAAGCGTGCGGGATCAATACCCAACTCGGTCAGCGCCTGAAGACTGAAGCAGGGGAACAGGCCATTAGGGGTTGATACCTGACTGGCAGTTTCGCGAATAAAATTCATGTCCTGCTGCTCGATCGGCCGGTCATTCACTGAAAGGTCGACTCGGTAGATCCCAGGCAGTTGGCCCTGGCTCATGGCTTTTACTTGTTCAGCCACTTCGGCTGAAGCATTGCCACCACCAATTTCCAGAAAGGATGAGTCGAAGCTGTAATCTGCATGCGCGACGGTCGCTGTAAGACCGATAGCACCAAGGCTTGCAGTGCTCCAGGTTTTTACTCGGCGCGCGAAGGCGCACATGCGCAGTCGCAGCATGAGGAGGTCCTTCTATTCGACTATTCAATCAGGCATCAATGAACGGTGATGGGTGCTGCCTTGACGGTGCTGCCGTATTCATTGATGTAGGTGAGTTCCAGCTTGTCGCTGTTTTTCAGCGGTATCGCCGTAGTGACGGTACTGCCGGGTTTGATCACCTCAGGCATGCCTTGGCTCGCCTTGTTGTTAATCAGCAAATCACTGACGACCACGTTAAAACCTGACGGGTTGTGCACAGTCAGGTGTCCGCCTTCAGCACGCCATTGCAGTTTTTCCACAGTCTCTTGCAGAGAACCTTGCAAACCCGCGGGGCGGTAGAACAGTTTGATGGTGGTCTTGAGCGCAATCTGTAATACGTTCTGACTGCTCTGCTCGGTGCTCTTGGCCGGGATCGCTTTGACATTCAGCAGAAACAGGCTTTCTTTATCTGTTTGCAGGTTTTGCGCATTGGTCGCGATGATTCGCAGGATGTTCTGGCTTTTGGCGTCCAGACGAAACAAGGGCGGAGTGATGATGAATTCATCGGCACTCTCATCCCGATTTTCGTAAGGGCTGACCCAGGACTGCACCAGATACGGAACACCGTCTTCACCGGAGTTTGAAAGTGAAAGGTTGGCTTCTTTTTCCTTGCTTTGATAAATGACCCGCGTGGAGCCGACATTGACGCCCGCTTGAACTTGCGGCAGCCAGAAACCTGCTGCCAAAGCCAAAAAGGCTGCAACTTTTAAACGCATGAATATGTCCTCTGTTCAACGCCAGAGCCCGGGCCGGGCCACGGACTCCTGCGTTAAAAAAACGCGTTACTTGTAGGTAACGTCGAAGGTAGCCAGCGCATTGACCGTACCCGTTCCGATGCCGCGGGTATCAGGAGCGCCATCTGCACCCGGGGTATCAGCAACAAGACGTACGTAGGACGCCTTGAAGTCGAACGTGTTGGACTGTGGGCGCAACACGTAATCGGTGCTCGCCGTGTTCAATGGCAGTTTGTCGCCAGTACGGGCGTCGGCGATCTGGATACCGATACCTTTGACCTGGTTAGCGCCGACCATGCCCAGAACGGTGGCGTCCGTTGCAGCCTGTTGGCCGCTGAACTTGATTGAAGCGTTTTTCAGGGTCGAACCGCTGCAGTTCTCCAGAGAAATCGAGAACGGCGTTTCTCCGGCAGTGGCACCTACGGTGTTGGCGAAGTCAGCGATACGAACCTGGCCCATATCAACCGACTTTTTCACGCTTTCGCTGTTAATGGTGCAGGCGTTATCGTTAACAGTACCGGTGAATTCAACTTGGCCATCGGCCGCTTGAGTAGTAGCCGCTGCCATGGCGATCAGCAGCGTTGAACCACACAGAGCGGTGTATTTGCCGATTGTTTGAAACATGAGAGATATCCTCTACAAAGTTATGTGTCATATCCGTTTTTAACAGCCCCTCCCTGCCATGGGCTCGCCGCAGCAGGTGTTGCAAAGGATGCAACGTGCGGGTGGCGAACCCCATCAGACGATTCCTGTTTTAGAACGCTCTGTATCCTTGGTCTGTAAAGCTCTCGATAGGCACCTTCCATGAAGCAAGCAAAAGTACGCCTCGGTGCATTGGCACTGAGCTCACTCAGACTCAATAAACTGTTGTTCCTGCTGACCGGGCTGGCCCTGTTGCTGGTAAGCATGAGTTTTTGGGCGGTTAACCGGGTGTTGAAAGAAGAGAGTGAGAAAACCGATTTTCACTTTGCGCGGTTGATGGAAAGCATTCAGGAGCATGAAGCTTTTTTGCGCACTGCCGCAGAGAGCTATGGCCAAGGCGGTAAGAACCTGCTGCCGGATAGCAAACCGAGTTCACATATCGAGTTGATGAGCCAAGCCGATGAACGCCTGTTTCAGAACAGCGACACGGCCAAATCACTGCCTTTTACGGTCAGTCAGAGAGACAAGTTCACCTCTGATCAAATGACGGGGGTCTACTCGTTTGGCGTTCAATTAACCGATCTTTTTGCCGCGTACTGGTCCGAATCCTATTACGCAGCGCCGCAAGTGTTTGTGTTTTCACCAACGGCCCAGTTCACCATTGCAGTGCCTGGAATTCAGGGGGCGCGGCAGCTTCCACTGCTGCAGAAAGATAATTTCTTCGATATCACCAAGCGCCTGTATGACCAACTGATACCCCAAAGCCGGATGCTTGAGAACCAGCAATTACTATGGATGCGAGCCCCGGCGGGACTCATCCAAAAACGTAAATATATTGTGGGGGCTATCGGTGTTGACCTCTCACATCGCTTCCTGCCTGCGCCTGAGGATGATGACTCAGTCATACTGACCTCCCTATTGGATGTCAGCGATATCAATGATCTTGAGCGGTTATTGATGCGCTCCAGTAACAGTAGCCTGACCTTGATATCGCCTGCTGGTGATGTATTGCTTGGCAACGATCAGGATGTACAGGAACTGCCCTTTGGGTTGAGCTTTGAGTCCGACGGTTTGCACTTCAAGTTGAGTTCAGGCGGGGCGACCCCCTGGATCGGCTTATATACCATCAGCTACCAGAAGTTTTTTGGTTACGCCAAGTGGCCGTTGTCAGGCGCTGCAATTCTGGTCTTGCTGTTCGGGATCCTTGGTTGGTATCTGAACCGCTGGTATCGCTTGCGGATTATTGAACCTGCTCAACGCTCCAGTCAGTCGCTGGCTGAAAGTGAAGAGTTCAATCGAGTCATGCTCGACAATGCACCCGTCGGGCTGTGTGTGGTACTGCGCGATACGAGGGTCGTGTTGCTGGAAAATCAGCGTGCACAGCAATGGCAGGGCACATCTGAACTGATTGCCCTCTTGAGGCGCAATTATGCGAACCTCGAACCGGGTGAGGTTCAACTTGAGGTTGCCGGTCGTTATCTCCAGGTCTGTTTTGCCTTCACCCGTTACCAGGGCAGAGACGTCGTCCTGTGCGGTTTTAACGACATCACTCGGCATGTAGACGATGCCAATATGATGGAACAGGCACGGCGTTCTGCCGATGAGGCCAGCAAAGCCAAAACCCTGTTTCTGGCCACCATGAGCCATGAAATTCGCACACCGTTGTACGGCGTGCTCGGCAACCTTGAGTTGCTTGAAAGAACCCCTCTCAGTGAGCGTCAGCATGAATACCTGAACACGATCCAGCGTTCATCGGCCGTGTTGTTTCAACTCATCAGCGATGTATTGGATGTATCCAAGATCGAGTCCGGGCAAATGGCGGTCGAACCCAAAACGTTCAGTCCTCTGGATTTGTTTGAAGACGTCGTACGCAGCTATGCCGCAGCGGCAGGCAATAAAGGCCTGAAGATATTCGCCTGTGCGGACGCATCCTTACCGCCTCTGTTGTGCGGCGATGCTGTGCGAATCCGGCAAATCATTAACAACCTGCTGAGTAACGCGATCAAGTTTACTGACTTCGGTCGTGTAGTCCTCAGGCTGAAAGTGACGGACATCGAAGACGACCATGTGTCGCTGCAGTGGCAGGTGTCCGACACCGGAGTCGGGATCAGCGATCAGCAGTTGCCCCTCCTGTTCAAGCCTTTTTCTCAAGTGGGAGGAAGCGAGCGCTCTGGCGGCGCTGGGTTGGGTTTGTCTATCTGCGCTCGACTGAGTGAAATGATGGGCGCTAACTTGCGCGTGGTCAGCGAGCCCGGGTTGGGCAGCAGCTTCTCACTCCATATACGTTTGCCCGTGGTTAAAGGCACGTTGTCCAACTGTGCGGACATTGATCTTCATGGGGTGAGTCTCTATGTGCGAGCGCCGCTCAAGGATCTTGGGCAGAGCCTGATCGAATGGCTCAGCCTTTGGGGCGCAAGGGCTCAGACTTTGCCAGCGGCAGGCTATGAAGACAGCAATGCCGTATTACTGGACGTCGAGCCGGATCCACTGACGGCAGCGCCATGGTCAGGTGTGAGCGTCGTTGCAAAGGGAACTGCGACGAGTCAGCCGAAAAAGACTGCGTACGGCTGGGAGGTCAACGCTTATGACATCCGCGCTATTGCCAGAACCCTGATGCAATTGGCGCAAGGCGCCGCCCCTGAGCTGTGTTTCAAGGTCTCTCAGCCTGCTGAAGAACTGGATTTGAATGTGTTGGTTGCAGAAGACAACCCCGTTAACCGCGAGATTCTCAAGGAACAACTTGAGGCTCTTGGTGCTCGGGTTACCTTGGCTGAGGATGGCGAACAAGCCTTGCAGCGCTGGCAGGAGTCTGCATTCGATCTTGTTATCACCGACGTCAACATGCCCAAGCTCAATGGTTATCAGCTCACTCAACGCTTGCGCCATCTGGACCCGGACGTGCCGATTATTGGTGTAACCGCCAATGCCCTGCGTGAAGAGGGAGAACACTGTCTCGCGGTCGGGATGAATGCATGGTTGGTCAAACCCTTGAACCTCAAGACACTGCTTCAGACCTTGTCAGATTTTACCCGGCAACCTGCGCCCGTTGCTCCGCAGGGAGTCGAGGGAGATGCACCCGATCTACAAACTGATGATCTTGAAGGCTGGATGACACTATCGCCGGCCATGCACCGTTTGTTTGTCGCAACCATGCAAGAAGACCTGATGCAGGCCGAACTGGCCATGCAAGCGTCTGACAACTCAAAACTGGTTAGCCATTTGCATCGGATAAACGGATCGTTGGCCACGGTAGGTGCGCAGGATTTAGCGGCGGCGTGCAGTATTTGTGAAGTCACTTTGCTGCATGAGCGCTTGAATCCAGAGTCTGCCCGCGCGTTAGAAGGGCTGTTCAAGCGCTTACACAGTGCCGTGCTCAGAATGGTCGAGGGTGAATTGTATCCAAAAAGCTAATCGCAGTGGGGACTGACCGAGGCGTCTGGATGAACTACGCCGACAGGACATACTCAACCGCACTCCGATTTTGAAAAGCCCACAAATCGGCCCCCTCTCCCTCGGAAGAGGGCTGGCGTGAGGGGCGGCCCCAACACAGAACAAAAGCCGATCGCATGCTCTTCCACCACTCAACAGGATGAGCGCAAGCTCGGCTGCAGCTCTTGATCTTGATCCACCGGCCCCGTCGGCAGGCTTCGTTCCGGGATTGATCCGGGGGTGGGAGCGCAGCGACCGTTTGGCGAAGCCAAACACATCGAGAGGAGGTGCAGCGCAGCAAACCGGAGACGATGCGCCCGGATCAATCCCGGAACGAAGGAACCCCGAGCCCCAGCGAGTGGGCCGAACGTTGGGGCAAGCGTTTTTGGTTACTTTTTAGGCGTCCCCTGTAAAAAGTGACCCGCCGTAAGGGCGGAACCGCCAGCCGCAGCAACCGAAGAAACGGATATTCACACAACCAGCCAGAGCATGGTCGCCTGTCAGGGCGCCATCGCCAGCAGACTGGCTCCCACAGTGCAATGAAGTCGCCCCTCAAATCGCAGGCAACAAAAAACCCGCAGACAATCACTCATCTGCGGGTTTCCTGTTCAAGCGGCTATCAGAAATCTTCCAGCCGCCACACCTCATAAGCCGGCGTCTCATACGGATGACTGAGCTTCAACGCCGCCACAACATCAACGATCAACTCATCCGCCACCACAAGCTCAACCTTCCATTCCTCAACCTGCTCGACCTGCCCCGCCTCACCAATGAACGGCTGACTGCCGTCCAAAGGCCGAAACTGACCAGACCCGAGCACCTGCCAGGCACAGTGGTCATAGTCACCGATCCGCCCACCACCGGCAGCGAACACAGCCCCTTTGACCACCTCGACATGACTGTCAGGAACGAAAAACGCCAGCTTGTACACAGGCCTCAGTTCACCCACACGCGAGCATTACGGAACATACGCATCCAAGGTGCGTCTTCGTTCCAGTCTTCCGAACGCCACGAGTTCTGCACTGCGCGGAACACACGTTCCGGGTGCGGCATCATGATCGTCACACGGCCATCACGGCTGGTGAGACCGGTAATCCCGCGCGGCGAGCCGTTCGGGTTGGCCGGATACGATTCAGTGACCTTGCCGTGGTTGTCGACGAAACGCATCGCCACGCAACCCGACAGATCGGCTTCCAGCAGTGCTTCTTCGCTGGAGAACTCGGCGTGACCTTCACCGTGAGCGATGGCGATCGGCATACGCGAACCGGCCATGCCTTGCAGGAAGATCGAGTTCGACTCCTGAACCTGCACCATCGCCACACGCGCTTCGAACTGCTCGGAGCGGTTGCGCACGAAGTGCGGCCAGAACTCACTGCCCGGAATCAGCTCGTGTAGGTTGGACATCATCTGGCAACCGTTGCAAACGCCGAGGGTGAAGCTGTCGTTGCGCTCGAAGAAACCCTGGAACGCATCGCGGGCGCGGCTATTGAACAGTGCCGACTTGGCCCAGCCCTCACCGGCGCCGAGTACGTCGCCGTAGGAGAAACCGCCGCAAGCCACCAGGCCTTTGAACTCGTTCAGGTCGACACGGCCGGCCAGAATGTCGCTCATGTGCACGTCGATCGCGTTGAAACCGGCGCGGTCGAACGCGGCGGCCATTTCCACCTGACCGTTGACGCCCTGCTCACGCAGCACGGCAACCTGTGGGCGGATGCCTTTCTTGATGTAAGGCGCGGCGATGTCCTGATTGACGTCGTAGCTCAGCTTGACGCTCAGGCCCGGGTTGTCTTCTTCCAGCAGCACGTCGAACTCTTGTTCGGCGCAGTCGGCGTTGTCGCGCAGACGCTGGATCTGGTAGCTGGTCTCAGCCCAGGTACGTTGCAGCAGACGACGCTGGCCTTCGAACACGGTGTCACCGTTGAAGGTGATGTTGATCTGGCCGTTGTTCATTGGCTGACCGATCACCGACACGCAGTCGCCCAGACCGGCAGCGCTGAACTGCGCGAGGATGTCTGGCGTGGCGTCCTGACGAACCTGGATCACGGCACCCAGTTCTTCGTTGAACAGGATCGCGGCGATGTCAGCCGAGGTTTCAGCCAGACCATCAAGGTTCAGGCTCAGACCGCAGTGACCGGCGAAGGCCATTTCCACGACGCTGGTCAGCAGACCACCGTCGGAACGGTCGTGGTAAGCCAGCAGGTGACCGTCGGCGTTGAGGCCCTGGATCACCGCGAAGAAAGCTTTGAGATCTTCAGCATCATCGACGTCCGGTGCTTGCGAACCGAGCTTGCCGTGCACCTGAGCGAGGATCGAGGCGCCCATGCGATTCTGACCGCGACCGAGGTCAATCAGGATCAGGTCGGTTGTGCCCTTGTCCATGCGCAGTTCCGGGGTCAGGGTCTGACGGATGTCAGCCACTGGCGCGAAACCGGTCACGATCAACGACATTGGCGAGGTCACGGTTTTTTCTTCACCGTTGTCATTCCAGCGCGTGGCCATGGACATCGAGTCCTTGCCCACCGGAATGGTGATGCCCAGCTCAGGGCACAGTTCCATGCCGACCGCTTTCACGGTGTCGTACAGACGTGCATCTTCGCCCGGGTGGCCGGCGGCGGACATCCAGTTCGCCGACAATTTGATGTCGGAGATCTTGTTGATGCGCGAGGCGGCAATGTTGGTCAGGGTTTCACCGATGGCCATGCGGCCCGACGCCGGAGCGTCCAGCAGAGCCAGCGGAGTGCGCTCGCCCATCGCCATCGCTTCACCGGTGTACACGTCGAAACTGGTGGCGGTAACAGCAACGTCGGCCACCGGAACCTGCCATGGGCCGACCATTTGGTCACGGGCAACGAGGCCGGTGATGGTGCGGTCGCCGATGGTGATCAGGAAGCTCTTGCTCGCAACAGCCGGGTGATGCAGAACGCGCTCGATGCTTTCGGTGATGTCGAGATTCGACGGATCGAAGTCATCACCCAACTCGGCTTCACGAACAACCGAACGGTGCATGCGCGGGGCTTTGCCCAGCAACACTTCCAGTGGCATGTCCACCGGGTTGTTGCCGAAGTGGCTGTCGGTGACGGTCAGTTGCGGTTCGGCGGTGGCTTCACCAACGACGGCAAACGGGCAACGCTCACGTTCGCAAATCGCCTGGAAGCGCGCGAAGTCTTCAGGGCCGACGGCCAGAACATAGCGTTCCTGGGATTCGTTACTCCAGATTTCGTGCGGGGCCATGCCCGGCTCGTCGTTTGGAATGTTGCGCAGTTCGAAACGACCACCGCGCTCGCCATCGTTGACCAGTTCCGGGAAGGCGTTGGACAGACCGCCCGCGCCGACGTCGTGGATGAAGCTGATAGGGTTCTTGTCACCCAATTGCCAGCAACGGTCGATCACTTCCTGGCAGCGACGCTCCATCTCAGGGTTTTCACGCTGTACGGAGGCGAAGTCCAGATCCGCCGAGCTGGTGCCGGTGGCCATGGAGGAAGCCGCGCCGCCGCCCAGACCGATCAACATCGCCGGGCCGCCGAGCACGATCAGCTTGGAGCCAACGACGATTTCTCCTTTCTTGACGTGTTCTTCGCGAATGTTACCCATACCGCCGGCCAGCATGATCGGCTTGTGGTAACCGCGAACTTCGTCACCGTGCGGCGTGGTAATCGATTGTTCGAAGGTACGGAAGTAACCCGTCAGGGCCGGACGACCGAATTCGTTATTGAACGCGGCGCCACCGAGCGGGCCTTCGATCATGATGTCGAGGGCAGTAACGATGCGCTCAGGCTTGCCGTACGGCACTTCCCACGGCTGTTCGAAGCCCGGGATCTGCAGGTTGGATACGGTGAAACCGGTAAGGCCAGCCTTTGGCTTGGCGCCACGACCGGTTGCGCCTTCGTCACGGATCTCGCCGCCAGAACCGGTGGATGCGCCCGGGAAAGGGGCAATCGCGGTCGGGTGGTTGTGGGTTTCAACCTTCATCAGGATGTGCACCGGCTCCTGCACCGCGCCGTACTGGCGGGTTTCAGGGTTCGGGAAGAAACGGCCGGCAACGTTGCCGACGATCACCGAGGCGTTGTCCTTATAAGCCGACAGAACGCCTTCGCTGTGCATCACGTAGGTGTTCTTGATCATGCCGAACAGGCTTTTTTCCTGGTTTTCACCATCAATATCCCAACTGGCGTTGAAGATCTTGTGGCGGCAATGCTCGGAGTTGGCCTGGGCGAACATCATCAGTTCGATGTCGTGCGGGTTGCGCTTCAAACCGTTGAAGGCGTTGACCAGATAGTCGATTTCGTCTTCAGCCAAGGCCAGGCCCAGTTCGGTGTTGGCCTTTTCCAGCGCGGCGCGACCGCCGCCGAGGATGTCGATCGCCGTCAGCGGCTTCGGCTCGGCGTGGCTGAACAGACCGGCTGCCTGCTCAAGGTTGCCGAGGACGATTTGCGTCATGCGGTCATGCAATACATCAGCAATCTGCTGCGCTTGGGCGTCGCTGAACTGACCGGCAACGTAGAACGCGATGCCGCGCTCCAGACGCTGGATCTTGCTCAGGCCGCAGTTGCGGGCAATGTCGCTGGCCTTGCTCGACCATGGCGAGATGGTACCGAACCGCGGCAACACCAGGAACAGACGGCCGGTCGGCTCTTGAACCGGAACACTTGGACCGTACTTCAGAAGGCGCGCAAGCACCTGCTGTTCGTCGCCGGTCAGGACGCCGGTAACTTCGGCGAAGTGAGCGAATTCAGCATATAAGCCACTGACAGCCGAAACTTTCTGGCTCAGTTGCTCAAGGAGTTTGCTGTGGCGAAAGGCAGAAAGGGCAGGAGCGCCGCGCAGGATCAACATCTTCGGGACAGCCTCGGGAAGGGGTGTGCTTTGAGGCCGTGCATTCTAGCCTAAACCGCCCTCAACATCACCCGAAACGCTACGCACGGTTGCACTCGGGTGTCGATCTGTGTTTCTGCCTCGATAGTCAAATTTACGGGGCAAGTGAACAACGTTAATTTTTACTGTAACAAAATGCCCTTCAGGCCCGTTTCTGCGGGGTTTCGGCTGGTTTTGTGATCTCTAGCAGAGTCGCCCTGCACTGTCGAGATATGGCGCCCGCAGTCCTTTGCGTATACTGCGCAAATGTTTTTCCCAACGGCTTTGCGTCCGCGGTACGCCAAATGGCTGATCGCAACCGGACTCTTCCTGATGCTCGGCGGCTGTGTTGATAAACCCAACACACTCGAGCGTGTAAAGGAGGATGGCGTGCTGCGGGTGATTACCCGAAACAGCCCCGCCACCTACTTCCAGGATCGCAGTGGTGAAACCGGCTTCGAATACGAGCTGGTGAAGCGCTTTGCCGACGATTTGGGTGTCGAACTGAAAATCGAGACCGCCGACAATCTTGACGACCTCTTCAACCAGATCGGCAAACCCAACGGGCCGGTACTGGCGGCTGCCGGTCTGGTCAGCAGCGACCAGCGCAAGCAGCAGGTGCGATTCTCCCACTCCTACCTCGAAGTCACTCCGCAGATCATCTATCGCAACGGCCAGTCGCGGCCGACCGACGCCGCGGATCTGGTCGGCAAGAAGATCATGGTGCTCAAGGGCAGTACCCACGCCGAGCAACTGGCCGAGCTGAAACAGAAATTTCCCGGCATCGAATACGAAGAGTCCGACGCTGTCGAGGTGGTCGACCTGTTGCGCATGGTCGATGAAGGCCAGATCGACCTGACGTTGGTCGACTCCAACGAAGTGGCGATGAATCAGGTGTATTTCACCAACATCCGCGTGGCCTTCGACCTTGGCGACGCGCGCAGCCAGAGTTGGGCGGTAGGCCCGGGCGAAGACAACAGCCTGCTCAACGAGATCAACAACTATCTGGACAAGGTGCAAAAGAACGGCACCTTGCAGCGCTTGAAAGACCGCTACTACGGTCACGTTGACGTGCTCGGTTATATGGGCGCCACCACGTTTGCCCAGCACTTGCAGCAGCGCCTGCCGAAATACGAACAACACTTCAAGAACTACGCGAAGAAAGAGAAAGTCGACTGGCGCCTGCTCGCAGCCGTCGGTTATCAGGAATCGCTATGGCAACCGACGGTCACCTCGAAAACCGGCGTGCGCGGCTTGATGATGCTGACCCAGAACACCGCTCAGGCGATGGGTGTATCCAACCGCCTCGATCCGAAGCAGAGCATCATGGGCGGCGCCAAGTACCTGGCTTATATGAAGGAGCAGCTTGATGACTCGATCAAGGAGCCGGATCGCACCTGGTTTGCACTGGCGGCGTACAACGTCGGCAGCGGTCATCTGGATGACGCGCGCAAACTGACGGCCAAGGAAGGTCTGAATCCGGACAAGTGGCTGGACGTAAAGAAAATCCTGCCACGTCTGTCGCAGAAGCAGTGGTACAGCAAAACCCGCTACGGCTACGCCCGAGGCGGCGAGCCCGTGCATTTCGTGGCGAACATCCGTCGTTACTACGACATCCTGACCTGGGTGACCCAACCGCAGCTTGAGGGTGATCAAGTGGCCGAGGGCAACCTGCATGTGCCGGCGATCGACAAGTCCAAGCCTGCGCAAGAACCTGCCCCACTTTAAAAAACACCCCAAAAACAAATGTGGGAGCGAGCCTGCTCGCGAAGGCGTCGTGTCAGTCGATATCATCTTTGACTGATACACCGCTTTCGCGAGCAGGCTCGCTCCCACAGGTGGGGTTGCGTTGCCGCTTAGTGTTTGGCAGCCGCCAGAATCAGCGCTTTCATCTCAGCCACTGCAGACTTGAAACCCACGAACAACGCATGCGCCACCAGCGCATGGCCGATGTTCAATTCGTTGATGCCCTTGATCGCCGCCACCGCTTCAACGTTGTGGTAGTGCAGACCGTGACCGGCATTGACGATGAGCCCCTGCGCCAGACCAAACGCCACACCGTCCGCCACACGCTTCAACTCTTCAGCGATTTGCGTCGGGGTTTCAGCGTCGGCATAGCGTCCGGTGTGCAGTTCAATCGCCGGTGCGCCAACACGTTTGGACGCAGCAATCTGACGCTCGTCGGCGTCGATGAACAGCGACACTTCGCTGCCGATTTTCGACAGACGCTCAACCGCTGCCTTGATCCGCGCTTCCTGCCCCGCCACGTCAAGACCGCCTTCAGTGGTCAGTTCCTGACGGGTTTCCGGTACCAGGCAGATGTGCGCCGGACGGATAAGCTCGGCGAACACCATCATTTCTTCGGTGACGCCCATTTCGAAGTTCATGCGGGTTTGCAGCACATCCTTGAGCAGCAGCACATCGCGTTCTTGAATGTGGCGGCGATCTTCACGCAGGTGCACAGTGATGCCGTCGGCGCCCGCCTCTTCCGCGTCCAGCGCAGCCTTGACCGGATCCGGATAGCGCGTGCCACGGGCCTGACGCAGGGTGGCGACGTGGTCGATGTTCACGCCAAGAAGAATGCGATTGCTGGTGGTCACGGATGCGCTCCTGAATTGAGAGATTCGGCGCACAGCATACGGTGAGATCAGGGCTTGCGAAACAGTTCGCGACTGACGAGGGGGCGGCCGCCCAAGTGAACGGCCAATGCCTGACGCATCAAACGCTTGGCAGCGGACAAAGCACCGGAGGCCGACCAATCGGCTTCAGCCATGGCCAGCAGTTCGGTGCCATTGAACAGCCCCGGTTGCAACAGATAGACGCGCTCAAGCCCTGCATCCACTTGCAGGCGATAAAGTCCGTCCGGCGCGACAGGTTCGCCGTGAACATCAGTGTTCATGGAAAATCCGTAGCCAAGATCATCCAACAATCGCCATTCGAAGGAGCGCAGCAAGGGTTCCAGCGGTCGACCTTCAGCCAGGGCCGACAGCGTGGCGGCGTAGTGATCGAACACTGCCGGATGCGGATCTTCGGCGGGCAGCAAGCGAATCAACAGTTCGTTGAGATAGAGGCCGCTGAACAGTGCCTCGCCAACCATCCAGGTCGCGGTTCCGGCACTCTCCATGCGCCCGACGTTCTTCAGTTCACCCTTGCCGCGAAACTCCACTTCCAGCGGCACGAATGGCCGCGCCAGTGTCCCGGCCTTGCCCCGCGCACTGCGCAACACCGCCCGCAGCCGACCTTGCGGCGTGAGGAAGTCCACCAAAGCGCTGGTTTCGCGGTAGGCGCGCGAGTGGAGGACGTAGGCGGGTTGGGCGGGAGGTGGGCTTTGCGACATTGAGTTCTCGATGAAGAAACGCAGTTTTACACACAACCCAAAACCACTGTGGGAGCGAGCCTGCTCGCGAAAGCGGAGTGACAGTCAACATCAATGCTGAATGTTACATCCTCTTCGCGAGCAGGCTCGCTCCCACAGTGAGTATCGGTGTTCTTGAAATCAGTGCTTACAAGTCGCCGTAACCCAGCGAACGCAATGCACGCTCGTCGTCGGACCAGCCGCCCTTCACCTTGACCCACAGGTTGAGCATGATCTTGGAGTCGAACAGCAGCTCCATGTCCTTGCGCGCTTCGGTGCCAATGCGTTTGATGCGCTCGCCCTTGTCGCCGATGATGATCTTCTTCTGGCCATCACGCTCAACGAGGATCAAGGCGTGGATGTGCAGAGTCTTGCCCTGCTGCTTGAACTCTTCGATCTCGACGGTGATCTGGTACGGCAGCTCGGCGCCCATCTGACGCATGATTTTCTCGCGCACCAGTTCGGCGGCAAGGAAACGGCTGCTGCGGTCGGTGATCTGGTCTTCGGGGAAGAAGTGATCATTTTCCGGCAGGTGGTTGGCAATCACCTTTTCCAGTGCTTCAAGGTTATGCCCGTGCTGTGCTGAAATCGGGATGATCTGCGCGTTCGGCAGCTGTTCCTGCAACCACGACAGGTGCGGCATCAGCTCGGCCTTGTCTTCGATGCGGTCGGTCTTGTTCAGCGCGACGATCAGCGGGCCGGTCACGTACTGCACGCGCTCCAGAACCATCTGGTCTTCGTCGGTCCACTTGGTGCGGTCGACCACGAAGATCACCACGTCGACGTCTTTCAACGCCGCCGAAGCGGTCTTGTTCATGTAGCGGTTCAGCGCCTTTTCGCCACCCTTGTGCATGCCGGGGGTGTCGACGTAGATCGCTTGCACGTCACCCTCGGTCTTGATCCCGAGCATGTTGTGGCGAGTGGTCTGCGGCTTGCGCGAGGTGATCGCGAGCTTCTGGCCCAGGATGTGGTTCAGCAGCGTGGACTTGCCCACGTTGGGACGGCCGACGATGGCAACATAGCCACAGCGAGTTGCGTTTGTATCAGTCATTGCCATTCTCCACGCCCAGGGCAATCAGTGCTGCGGCGGCCGCTACCTGTTCGGCAATACGACGGCTCACACCCTGACCTCGGCTTTTTTCATTCAGTAAGACAACTTCGCATTCGACGAAGAAGGTTCGGCAGTGCGGCTCACCCTGGATATCCACCACTTCGTAACGTGGCAGGTCGCAACCGCGCGATTGCAGATGTTCCTGCAGGCGGGTCTTGGGATCCTTGTTGGTGTCGACCAGCGTCAGGCCTTCGAACTCGCCGGCCAGCCAGGCCAGTACGCGTTCGCGGGCGACGTCCATGCCGGCGTCGAGGTAAATCGCACCGATCAGCGCTTCAAGGGCATCGGCCAGAATCGATTCGCGACGAAAACCGCCGCTTTTCAGTTCTCCGGAACCCAGACGCAGATAATCGCCGAGGTCGAAACCGCGAGCCAGTACGGCCAGCGTCTCACCTTTCACCAAACGTGCGCGCAAACGCGACAACTGGCCTTCGCGGGCGAGCGGGAAGCGATCAAACAGTGCTTCGCCGGCGACGAAATTGAGGATGGCATCACCGAGGAATTCCAGGCGTTCGTTGTTGCGCCCGGCAAAACTGCGGTGCGTAAGGGCCAGGAGCATCAACTCCTGATCCTTGAAGGTGTAACCGAGCTGACGCTCGAGACGGCTTAATGAGGCGCTCACGGTTTACCCACGCTGTGTTCAAAGCTGGATTCCACCGCCATCGCCGGGATACGGCGCAGGCCTGGGACAATTAACGCTGTGTTCAAAAATTAAATCCTGGCGATAGCGAAGCCGATTGTGTCGACTCCAGAAATGCATTCGGCGCTGTGGTCAACAGCGCCGTGTGTGATTACTTGATCAGGCCAACCCGCGAGAAATTCGGCAGGTGGCTGAGTTTCGGTTCCGGCCAGCTCATCCAGACCGCGAAGGCCTTGCCGACGATATTCTGGTCGGGAACCATGCCCAGCAGATCCTTGGGAATGTTCGGATCATCCCAGTAACGGCTGTCGTTCGAGTTGTCGCGGTTGTCACCCATCATGAAGTAGTGCCCGGCAGGCACTGTCCACGTACGATCCGGGGGGGTGCGGTAGCGGCTCATTTCCTTGCGGATAAGGTGCTCGGCAGCGCCGAGTTTTTCCTTGTAGAGCTCTGCGCTGCCCAGAGTGCCCGGCTCGGAGCCGACCAGTTGCTCGGCAATCGACTCGCCATTGACGAACAGACGCTTGTCAGCGGTGTACCGCACGGTATCGCCCGGCAGGCCCACTACACGCTTGATGTAGTTGACGGCAGGGTCGCTCGGGTAGCGGAACACCATCACATCGCCACGCTGAGGATCACCGACTTCGATGATTTTCTTGTCGATCACCGGCAGGCGGATCCCGTAAGAAAACTTGTTCACCAGAATGAAGTCGCCGACGTCCAGGGTCGGCTTCATCGAGCCGGATGGGATCTGGAACGGTTCCACCAGGAACGAACGCAGCACCAGCACGATGAACAACACCGGGAAGAACGACTTGCCGTATTCAACCAGCAGCGGTTCCTTGTTCAGTTTCTCGACCACCACCCCGTCAGGCTGGCTGACGCTGCCCTGATAGGAGGCAATGGCAGCACGCCGACGCGGCGCGAGGATCAACAGATCAAGCAACGCCAACAGGCCGCAGACGAACACGGCGATGACCAGCAACAGCGGGAAATTTAGTGACATAGGACCTAACTATCCAACCTGAGCACTGCAAGGAAGGCTTCTTGTGGAATTTCCACGTTGCCGACCTGCTTCATGCGTTTCTTACCGGCCTTTTGCTTCTCCAGCAGTTTCTTCTTACGGCTGACGTCACCACCGTAGCATTTGGCCAATACGTTCTTTCTGAGTGCCTTGACGGTTGTCCGGGCAACGATCTGACCACCGATGGCGGCCTGGATCGCTACGTCGAACATCTGACGCGGAATCAGTTCTTTCATCTTCTCGGTCAACTGGCGACCTTTGTAGTGCGAGTTGTCACGGTGCACGATCAACGCCAGGGCATCGACCTTGTCGCCGTTGATCAGCACATCCAGTTTCACCAGATTAGCCGATTGGTAACGATCGAAATGGTAGTCCAGCGAAGCATAGCCGCGGCTGGTGGATTTGAGACGGTCGAAGAAGTCCAGGACCACTTCGTTCATCGGCAGGTCGTAGGTGACCTGCACCTGATTGCCGAGGAACAGCATGTCGACTTGAACGCCACGCTTCTCGATGCACAGGGTGATGACGTTGCCCAAGTGTTCCTGCGGCACCAGAATATTGGCCCGCACGATCGGCTCGCGCATGTCTTCGATCGACGACACATCCGGAAGCTTGGATGGGTTGTCGACGTAAATCGTTTCACCGGTTTTGAGCAGCAGCTCGAAAATCACCGTCGGCGCCGTGGTAATCAGGTCCAGGTTGTACTCGCGCTCGAGTCGCTCCTGGATGATTTCCATGTGCAGCATGCCGAGGAAGCCGCAACGGAAGCCGAAGCCCAGTGCGTCGGAGCTTTCCGGGGTGTACTGCAGCGACGAGTCGTTGAGGGTCAGCTTCTGCAACGCTTCGCGGAAATCTTCGAAGTCGTCGGAGCTGACCGGGAACAGACCGGCGTAAACCTGCGGCTGAATGCGCTTGAAGCCTGGCAGCACTTCAACGTCCGGCGTCGAGCTCAGCGTCAGGGTGTCACCCACCGGCGCACCGTGAATGTCCTTGATGCTGGCGATGATGAAGCCCACTTCGCCGGCCTTCAGATCAGCCGTGGCGGTATGTTTCGGGTTGAACACGCCAACGCTGTCGACCAGATGGATCTTGCCGGTGGACTTGACGAGGATCTTGTCGCCCTTCTTCACGCGGCCATGACGGACACGCACCAGGGAAACAACGCCCAGGTAATTGTCGAACCAGGAATCGATGATCAACGCTTGCAGCGGATCTTCGATATTGCCGGTTGGCGCAGGAATGGTGTGCACCAGACGCTCGAGCACTTCGTCGACACCCAGGCCGGTCTTGGCGCTGCAGGTGACGGCGTCAGTGGCGTCGATGCCGATGATCTTCTCGATCTCGTCCTTGACGCGATCAGGGTCGGCCTGTGGCAGGTCGATCTTGTTCAGTACCGGCATGACCTCAAGGCCCTGCTCGATCGCGGTGTAGCAGTTGGCCACTGACTGGGCTTCAACACCCTGCCCCGCGTCGACGACCAGCAATGCACCTTCGCAAGCGGCCAGGGAACGGCTGACTTCGTAGGTGAAGTCGACGTGGCCCGGGGTGTCAATGAAGTTCAGCTGATATTTGATGCCGTCTTTGGCGGTGTAATAAAGGGTGACGCTGTGGGCCTTGATGGTGATCCCGCGTTCACGCTCCAGATCCATGGAATCCAGTACCTGGGCTTCCATTTCACGCTCGGCCAGGCCGCCGCACATCTGGATGAAGCGATCGGCCAGCGTCGACTTGCCATGGTCAATGTGGGCGATGATGGAGAAATTGCGGATATGACTCAAATCACTCACGGATCAACACTCAAAAAGGCTGCAGGCATAGCCCGCCGAAAAATAGCCGGGAATTGTACCTGATACACGGCGCAAGCGTCACGTTCACCTGTCACCCGGATTGCATGCAAAAACGCCCCGATCTGTCGACCGAGGCGTTTTCAAAGTTAAACAGTGGATGAAAACTTGTTCATCAACCGGCTCGTCTAAGCAGCCAGACACCCGCCAGCGCACAGACCCCGGCCGGTACCAGTACCGCAAACAAGGGCGAGAAACCGAACACCAGGCTCGATGGGCCGAGCAAATCCTGGACGATGCGGAAGGTGAAGCCCACCAGCACACCCGTGAACACACGCTGACCCAAGGTCACCGAACGCAACGGGCCGAAGATAAAGGAGATCGCCATCAGGACCAGCGCAGCGGTAACCAGCGGCTGCAACACCTTGACCCAAAATGCCAACCAGTAACGACCATTGCTCAGGCCCTGTTCAGCCAGATAGTGGATATAACCCCACAAACCGCTGATCGACAGCGATTCCGGCGCCATGACCACGGTGCTGAGCAATTGCGGACTCAGTGCCACATCCCAACGCTCGGTTGGCATGTTCACGACTTCAGTGCTGCGCTCATTGAACTTGGTGGTCGACACGTCGCTGAGCTGCCAGTGATTGCCGTCGAACTCGGCCTTCTTGGCAAAGCTCGAACTCAGCAGATGGCGCTCCTTGTCGAAGTGGTAGCGGGTCACGCCATACAACAGGCCGTTGGGTTGCACGGCGTTGATGTGGATGAACTCTTCACCCTGACGGTGCCACATGCCGTGCTTGGCGCTTTGCGCGTCGCCACTGCCCTGAGCCAGCGAGCGGTTGGCCTGGGCCATGCTTTCAGTGGCTGGCGCGACGTATTCGCCGATCAGCACGCCGGCCAGCATCAGCACCAGCATTGGTTTCATGACCGCCCACACGATACGGCCGATGGACACACCCGCGGCGCGCATCACGGTCAGCTCACTGCTGCTGGCCAGACTGCCGAGGCCAATCAGACAGCCGATCAACGCCGCCATCGGCAGCATTTCGTAAAGACGACGCGGTGCGGTCAGCAGCACGAAGCCCAGCACGTCAACCAAGGTGTAGGTTTCGCTGACGTCGCCCATTTCATCGATGAAGGCAAACAGTGTCGCCAGGCCGAGAATGATCGCCAGCACAGCGATGATCGCCATGAACACGCTGCTGCCGATGTAGCGGTCGAGTTTAACCACGGGCCACCTCCAGCGCAGCGGCACGACGGCTGGCCATCTTCAGGCGCAGCGGCTCCCAGTAGAGCAAGCCGAGACCGATGAACAGGAAGATCGCATGCACCCACCACAAGCCGAGCGTCGGGTGGATCTTGCCTTTTTCAAGGGCGCCGCGCGCAGCAATCAGGATGGTCAGGTAAGCCATATAAAGAAGAATCGCCGGCAGAAGCTTGAGGAAGCGCCCTTGACGCGGATTGACTCGCGACAGCGGCACCGCCATCAGGGTCACGATAAACACCAGCAACGGCAAGGACAGGCGCCATTGCAGTTCGGTCTTGGAGCGGATGTCGTCACTGCCCAGCAAGGACGACGTCGGCATGGCGTCACGGTCGGTGACTTCTTCGCTGACGTCCGGCTTGGGCAGCAGCACGCCGTAGTTCTCGTAATGAATGGCACGGTAATCAGCTTGGCCCGGGCTGCCGTCGTAGCGATAGCCGTTATCGAGGATCAGGTAGCGATTGCCGTCGGGGCGGATTTCCTGACGACCCGACTCGGCTACCAGCACGGAAATCCCGCGGTCCTTCTGATCGGCGCCGAGGTTCTTCTGCGAGATGAACACGCCACCCAGGTTGACGCGATCATCGCTCAGGGTTTCGGTGTAAGTCACCCGAGTGCCGTCGCGCAGGGCCTGGAAGCGACCAGGCTCCAGGGTGTCGAATTCGGTCAGCGCGTCCTGCTTGTTCAGCAGCAACTGGAACTGGTTGGCACCTTGCGGCGCCAGGCCCAGGCTCAGCCATGCCACGACCAGCGCAACCAGCGTCGCCGGAAACAGGGTCATGCGCAGCAGCTTCTGCTGACTCATGCCGGTGGCCGAGAGCACGGTCATTTCGCTTTCGAGGTACAGGCGACCGTAGGCCAGCAGGATCCCGAGGAACAGGCCCAGCGGCAGAATCAGTTGCAGGAAGCCCGGCAGGCGAAAGCCCATGATCAGGAACAGCGAGCCCGGATCGAGCTGACCGGCAGCGGCCTGCGCGAGGTATTTGATAAAGCGACCGCTCATGATAATGACCAGCAGCACCGCACTCACGGCACTGAGGGTCAACAGAACTTCGCGGGACAGATAACGGAAGACGATCAAACCAGACACTCCAGGGTTGTCAGGCTAAGGCGGCCAAACAAGCAAACACACCGACCGGCCCGCAACGCAGAGCCGTCGGAAAAAGATGCGGCATTATCCTGTGATTGAGGGCGCCTGTCACTGCGCACACTCATCCTCGCACGCAATACGTTGAAGATCGTGCAACCTAGGGGGCGCTCTCAATTAGTTTTCACACCGCGCCGGGTCTGCTGTTGTGCAGGGCAAGGCGCGAGAAGTGTGGATTGGTCATTCCAAATAAGCTTCGAGCAACGCAGCCCTGCACAACAGCCGGCCCGGCCCTTCGGGTTGTGCCTTAAAGCCGGCCAATCTGCGTTGCAGGCCTTGGAAAGGGAACCACCATTCCCCGCGGCCTGCGCCTTGCATGGCCTGCGTTAAGGCGACAACGCGGTGTGGAAACTAATTGAGAACGCCCCCTAGGGTTGTCAGGCGCGGGGAGCGAGGTTCAAACTGCGGCCCTTGTCGCAGGCTTTGGCCTGCGCTCTTCTATTTATAAGCAGGCGAATGCGGACACCGTCGAACGCCTGCGTGTTGACCATTCATTCAGGGATCCGGACATGGAACTGGTTGTAAAAAGCGTTAGCCCAGAAACGTTGAAAACCGCCACCCTGGTGGTTGCCGTCGGCGAAGGCCGCAAACTCGGCGCTGCTGCCAAACAGGTCGACGAACTGAGCGGTGGCGCTATCAGCGCCGTCCTCAAGCGTGGCGATCTGGCCGGCAAGGTCGGTCAGAGCCTGCTGCTGCACAGCCTGCCGAACCTCAAAGCCGAGCGCGTGTTGTTGGTCGGTGTGGGCAAAGATGAAGAACTGGGCGATCGCCCGTTCCGCAAAATCGTGGCCGGCATCCTCAACACCCTGAAAGGCCTGAATGGCAGCGATGCCGTGCTGGCGCTGGACGAAGTCATCGTCAAGGGTCGCGACAGCTACGGTAAAACCCGTCTGCTGGCCGAAACTCTGGTCGACGGCAAATACTGCTTCGATCAGTTCAAGAGCGTGAAAGCCGAACCGCGCGCCCTGAAAAAAATCACCCTGTTGACCATCAAGGCCGCACAAGCCGAAGTACAGCGCGCCGTGACCCACGCCACTGCAATCGCCAACGGCATGGCCTTCACCCGCGACCTGGGCAACCTGCCACCGAACATCTGCCACCCGACGTTCCTTGGCGAGCAAGCCAGGAATCTGGGCAAAGAGTTCAAGGATCTGAAAGTCGAAGTCCTCGACGAGAAGAAGATCAAATCCCTGGGCATGGGCTCGTTCTACGCCGTCGGCCAGGGCAGCGAACAGCCGCCGCGCCTGATCGTCATGCAATACAACGGCGGCAAGAAATCCGAAAAGCCCTACGCGCTGGTCGGTAAAGGCATCACGTTCGACACCGGCGGCATCAGCCTGAAACCGGGCGCCGGCATGGACGAAATGAAGTACGACATGGGCGGTGCTGCCAGCGTGTTCGGCACCCTGCGTGCCGTACTTGAGCTGAAATTGCCGATCAACCTGGTGTGCATCCTCGCCTGCGCCGAAAACATGCCAAGCGGCAATGCGACCCGTCCGGGCGACATCGTCACCACCATGAGCGGCCAGACCGTGGAAATCCTCAACACCGACGCCGAAGGCCGTCTGGTGCTGTGCGATGCCCTGACCTACTCCGAGCGCTTCAAGCCGCAAGCGGTGATCGACATCGCCACCCTGACCGGCGCTTGCGTGGTTGCTCTGGGTGCCCATACTTCGGGCCTGCTGGGCAACAACGACGAACTGATCGGTCAACTGCTCAGCGCCGGCCAGACTGCCGATGACCGCGCCTGGCAACTGCCGTTGTTCGACGAGTATCAGGAACAGCTGGACAGCCCGTTCGCCGACATCGCCAACATTGGCGGGCCGAAAGCCGGCACCATCACGGCTGCGTGCTTCCTGTCGCGTTTCACCAAGAACCTCAACTGGGCGCACCTGGACATCGCGGGCACCGCGTGGACCAGCGGCGGCAAGGACAAGGGCGCCACTGGCCGTCCGGTACCTCTGCTGACCCAATACCTGCTGGACCGCGCCAAAGCCTGAAACCGCTGACGAGCGGCGTCACTTTCGGGTGACGCCGCTTGCCGCTCTGGAATCGCAATGACCAAAGTCGACTTCTATATCCTGCCCAGCGCCGATCCTTCCGCGCGCCTGGACTTTGCCTGCAAGCTCACCGAAAAAGCCTGGCGCATGGGCCACCGCATCTACCTGCATTGCAGCGATGCCGCTCAGCGTGACGATCTCGATGCACGCCTGTGGGCGTTCAAGGGCGAGAGCTTCGTACCGCATGGCCCGGCCGACAGCGAACCGGACGGTTTGATTGTCCTGGGGCTGGGCGATGACTGTGGTCAGCATCAAGACTTGCTGGTCAATCTCGACCTGAAAGTCCCGGCTTTCGCCAGCAAATTCGCCCGCGTGGCGGAAGTGGTGGTAGAAGATCCGACCATTCGCGCCGCTGCGCGGGAGAGTTTTCGCTTCTACCGCGAACAGGGCTATCCTCTGCAAGATCACCGTTTACAGCGACTCTGAGCATTCCAATGGACACTCCGAAACCGCAGCAAAAGTCCGCGCACTTGCTGGATGATCTCGAATCAATCCGCCAGTTGCTCGGCGATGACAACCTGCAACCGCCACTGCTGACCGACACGGTCGATGACGGTGAGCAGGAACAGATTCCGATGCTATTCGACTCGGTCGGCAACGTACCCCCAGCCACTGAACCGCCACCGGCACCGGTTGCGCAACCTGCAGCCTCTGTCGATAAAGGCCCGGATGCCCTCCTACACCTGGACAGCGAATTGCGCGCCGCTGCGCAATTGATCATGCAAGACGTGATCGACGACTTCGCCCCGCACATCGAAACCGAAATCAAACGCCGCCTCGATGCGCGGATGGAACGGCTACTCGCCGCAGCTACGAGCGGCAAGCTTTAAGCTGCAAGCCAAAGCCAAAGCAACCGCCACTCTCTCCTTGCAGCTTGTGGCTGGTAGCTTGCAGCTGCCCCCACGGCTATACTTCCCGGCTTTTCCTGAATAAATGCCAATAGGGTCCCGCCGCGCATGGATAAGACCTACCAGCCGCACGCCATTGAAACTTCCTGGTACAACACCTGGGAGTCCGAGAACTACTTCGCCCCGCAAGGCGCGGGCGATTCCTACACCATCATGATCCCGCCGCCGAACGTCACCGGCAGCCTGCACATGGGTCACGGTTTCAACAACGCGATCATGGATGCTCTGATCCGTTTCCGCCGCATGCAGGGTCGTAACACCCTGTGGCAGCCGGGCACCGACCACGCCGGTATCGCCACGCAGATGCTGGTGGAACGTCAACTCGAAGCCAAGGGCCAGAGCCGTCACGACCTCGGCCGCGAGAAATTCCTCGAGAAAATCTGGGAATGGAAAGACGAATCCGGTGGCAACATCAGCCGTCAGATCCGTCGCCTCGGCTCGTCCGTAGACTGGAGCCGCGAGCGCTTCACCATGGACGACGGTCTCTCCGAAGCGGTTAAAGAAGCGTTCGTGCGCCTGCACGAAGACGGTCTGATCTATCGCGGCAAGCGTCTGGTCAACTGGGACACCAAGCTGCACACGGCCATTTCCGACCTCGAAGTGGAAAACCACGACGAGAAAGGTTTCCTGTGGAACCTCAAGTACCCGCTGGCTGACGGCGCGAAAACCGCTGAAGGCAACGATTTCCTGATCGTCGCGACCACCCGTCCGGAAACCATGCTCGGCGACTCCGCCGTCGCGGTAAACCCGAACGACGAGCGCTACAAAGCCCTGATCGGCAAGTTTGTCGAGCTGCCACTGGTTGGCCGTCGCATCCCGATCATCGCCGACGATTACTGCGATCCTGAATTCGGCACCGGCTGCGTGAAAATCACCCCGGCCCACGATTTCAACGACTACGAAGTCGGCAAGCGCCACAACCTGCCGCTGCTGAACATCTTCGACAAGAATGCCCATGTACTGCCCGCCTGTCAGGTGTTCAACCTCGACGGCACGCTGAACGAGAGCATCGACGGCAAGATCCCGGCTGAATACGCCGGCCTCGATCGTTTCGAAGCGCGCAAGCAGATCGTTGCCGCGTTCGACGCCGCCGGCCTGCTGGTCAGCGTCGACGACCACGGCCTGAAAGTGCCGAAAGGCGACCGCTCCGGCACCATCATCGAGCCGTGGCTGACCGACCAGTGGTACGTGTCGACCAAGCCTTTGGCCGAGCCTGCGATTGCCGCTGTCGAAGACGGCCGCATCCAGTTCGTGCCGAAACAATACGAAAACATGTATTTCTCGTGGATGCGCGACATTCAGGATTGGTGCATCAGCCGTCAGTTGTGGTGGGGCCATCGGATTCCGGCCTGGTACGACGAGTCGGGCAAGGTCTACGTCGGTCGCGATGAAGCCGAAGTGCGTGCCAAGAACAACCTTGGCCCGGACGTTGCGCTGCAACAGGACAATGACGTTCTCGACACCTGGTTCAGTTCGGGTCTCTGGACGTTCTCCACCCTCGGCTGGCCGGAAAAAACCGAGTTCCTGAAGAAATTCCACTCCACCGACGTGCTGGTCACCGGTTTCGACATCATTTTCTTCTGGGTCGCCCGGATGATCATGATGACCATGCACCTGGTGAAGAACGAAGACGGCACGCCGCAAGTGCCGTTCAAGACCGTTTACGTGCATGGTCTGGTGCGCGACGGCCAAGGCCAAAAGATGTCCAAGTCCAAGGGCAACGTCCTTGACCCGCTGGACATCATCGACGGCATCGACCTGGAAACGCTGGTGCAGAAACGCACCTCGGGCCTGATGCAGCCGAAACTGGCGAAGAAGATCGAGAAGCAGACCCGCGACGAGTTCGCCGACGGCATCGCCAGCTATGGCACCGACGCCCTGCGCTTCACCTTCTGCTCGCTGGCGTCCACCGGTCGCGACATCAAGTTCGACATGGGCCGCGTCGAAGGCTATCGCAACTTCTGCAACAAGATCTGGAACGCCGCGCGTTATGTTCTGGACAAGGGCGAAGACTGCGGTCAGAACGGCGAAGCCTACGAGCTGTCGCTGGCAGATCGCTGGATCATCTCGCAACTGCAGCGCACCGAAGCCGAAGTCACCCGTCAACTGGATCAGTTCCGTTTCGACCTCGCGGCGCAAGCGCTGTACGAGTTCATCTGGAACCAGTACTGCGACTGGTATCTGGAATTGTCCAAGCCTGTGCTGTGGGACGAAAACGCTCCGGTCGAGCGCCAGCGCGGCACTCGTCGCACGCTGGTTCGCGTACTGGAAGTGGCGCTGCGTCTGGCGCACCCGTTCATGCCGTTCATCACTGAAGAAATCTGGCAGCGCATTGCACCGCTGGCCGGTATTCAGGGCAAGACGATCATGTTGCAACCTTGGCCAGTGGCCAATGAAGAGCGCATCGATCCGGCTGCCGAGAGCGACATCGAGTGGCTCAAGGAGCTGATGCTCGGCACGCGTAACATCCGTGGCGAGATGAACATCGGCCCGGGCAAACCACTGCCGATCTACCTGAAAAACGTCAGCGCCGAAGACCAGCGCCGTTTGACCGAGAACGAAGCGCTGCTGAAGAAGCTGGCGCGTCTGGAATCGATCACCGTCCTGGCCGCTGGCGAAGAAGCACCGCTGTCCGCCACCGCACTGGTCGGCGAGATGGAAGTGCTGGTGCCGATGGCCGGCCTGATCGACAAGGCTGCTGAACTGGCGCGCCTGGACAAGGAAATCCTGCGTCTGCAGGGCGAAGTCCAGCGGGTTGGCGGCAAGCTGTCCAACGCCGGTTTCGTCGACAAGGCCCCGGCCGAAGTCATCGAGAAGGAACGCGCCAAACTGGCCGAGGCTGAACAGGCCCTGGGCAAACTGGCCGAGCAGCACGCGCGGATTGCCAGCCTGTAACGGCAAATCGCAATGAAAAAGGGAGGCCCGTAATGGCCTCCCTTTTTTATTTCTGCAATACGCCCCCTTCGGCAGCTCCTGCATGGGTTCGGCGTAGACTTCATCAATGTGGGACAATACCCGCCACTTTCAGCCATACCCGAATCGACCACGCCCATGAACGCCCCCCGTACACCTCGCCCGCCGCGCAAGAAGCCCGATTCCGCCACCTCGGCCAAAGCCGTGGAACCGCGGGAAAAGGCCAGCCTGCACCCGCGCAATCGCCATCAGGGTCGTTACGACTTCCCGGCACTGATCAAAACCACGCCGGAACTGGCGAAGTTCGTGATCACCAACCCGTACGGCAAGGAAAGCATCGACTTCGCCAGCCCCGACGCGGTGCGCGTGTTCAACCGTGCGCTGCTCAAATCGTTCTATGGCATTCAGCATTGGGACATTCCGGCAGACTACCTCTGCCCTCCGGTTCCGGGCCGTGCCGACTACGTGCACTTTCTTGCGGACCTGCTGGCGAGCATGAACGACGGCAAGGTGCCGCGCGGCGCGATCGTCAATGTGCTGGACATCGGCATGGGTGCCAACTGCGTGTATCCGCTGATCGGCAACAGTGAATACCGCTGGCACTTCCTCGGCTCGGAAATCGACCCGACGGCCGTTGCAGCGGCCAAGGCGATTGTCCAGTCGAACGACCTGAGCAAGGTCATCCAGCTGCGCCAGCAGGAGAATCGCAAACACATCCTGATCGGCTTGCTGGAGCCAGGCGAGCGTTTCGACCTGACCATGTGCAACCCGCCGTTCCATGCCTCGATGGACGAAGCGACCAAGGGCAGCGAGCGCAAATGGCGTGCACTGGGTAAAGCGGATCCGAAACGCAAGTTGCCGGTGCTGAACTTCGGCGGCCAGTCGGCAGAGCTGTGGTGCGAGGGAGGTGAAGCGCGTTTCGTGACGCAACTGATCGCCGAAAGCGCCAATTTCCAGCACAAGGTGCTGTGGTTCAGCACATTGGTGTCTAAAGCCTCCAACCTGCCGGCCATCGAAACCGCGCTAAAAAAGGCTGGCGTACTGGAAAGCCAGGTGGTGGAAATGTCTCAAGGGCAGAAACAGAGCCGTTTCGTGGCCTGGACCTTTCAGACCAAGTCCGAACAGCAGATCTGGCGTCGCGAGCGCTGGACGCGCTAAACATTGCATTGACCGACGCAGGTCAAATCTGCTCGCGAAGGCGGCGTGTCAGTCAACTTTAATATCGACTGACCCACCGCTTTCGCGAGCAGGCGCGCTCCCACATGGGATGGAGCGGCATCGCCAAATCGCAGACACAAAAAAACCGTGCCCGGATCGCTCCGGTGCACGGTTTTTTATTGCTGCGTCTTACTTGTTCACAGCGTCGGTCAGGCCTTTGGCCACAACCAGCTTGATCACTTTCTTCGCAGGGATTTCGATGGCAGCGCCAGTCGAAGGGTTACGGCCAGTGCGGGCAGGACGCTCGGTCACTTTCAGCTTGCCGATACCTGGCAGAGTGATTTCGCCGCCGTTTTCCAGCTGATCGGCAACGATTTGGCCCAGTTGGTCCAGAGCGTTACGCGCGGTGGTTTTCGGCGCGTCGATAGCTTCAGCGATGTCGGCGATCAGTTGGTCTTTAGTAAGAGCCATGTAGTGTTCCTTCCCTATCAAATTCATATGGATTGCAGAGTGCAGTGTCAGCCATCGAGCCCGATCTTCTGGATCTGGCACCCTCGGCGATAACCGCGACGAGTCGGGTTATAGATACCGAAATCAGGGTTTGGTTCGACCTGACAAATGCTGATTGCACGCTTAACGCAGTGACTTCGCGTAAGACCGGGCAAAACTAGCACAGAGACAAGGAAATATCCGCCTCTAGCTACCCATTTGGTCAGCTTTATTGCTCTAAACCGGTAAAAAACTGCATAAGGGCCGCACAGTGCCCAGGAATTGCCCTTCACCCGGCGCCAAAACCAGTGATTGCGGTACACTGGGCGCTTTTTCGGGGGAGCCTGCCCTCCTCCCATCCAACAGCCGAGAAGCCCATGCCGATCCGTCATTGCATCGTCCACCTGATCGACAAAAAACCCGACGGCACGCCCGCAGTTCTGCACGCCCGTGATTCTGAACTGGCGGAGTCGGCGGCCATCGAGAACATGCTCGCCGACCTCAACGAGAGCTACAACGCCAAACAGGGCAAAGCCTGGGGTCTGTTCCATCCGGAATCTGGCGCGTTCCCGTTCAGTGGCTGGCTGAAGGAGTACATGGAAGGTGGCAGAGACTTCACTGCGTTCAGCAAAGTGGCGGTCGAGCATCTTCAGAAGCTGATGTTCTGGCACCTAGAGAAAGTTAAATATTTGTGCTATGCCATACAGACATTTAGAAGCTCAGGCGCTTCAAAGGCTGCTTAAGGCCCCCTTAGCTCTACCTGAGACCACGATAGGCGCCAATGTTGGGGGCCATCCATGGAACTTATTCGGGCTACTGACGATTTTGTGATCGCCGGGCAACCCCATCCAGGGTTTCCTATTCTGCTTTGGAACTCGATGGAGAGCTGCGCCCCCGCTAATCAGTTCTTCCGTCACTACCTGCTTCGTGCAGCCATTGGTTCCAAGCGATCCTGGCCAAGTACCGGACGCGCACTGTACGACTTCTTCAGCTTTCTTGAAGCCCATGACATTGGCTGGGTTGACGTAGAGCGTGGCGAGGCAAAAAGCCTTGTGGCGGCCTATCGAGACTATTGCTTAACGACATGCAAGCTGGCACCGAACAGCACTCGCCAGCGCTTGACTTACATCTGCAAGTTCTATGAATACGCTCTGAAGGAGGGTTGGGTGAAACGCCTTCCCTTTGCGTACGAAGAGCGCATTGTACGAAGTCAAGAAACCTTCCTTGAACATGTCGGCTCCAACGGTGGCAAGACCATGGCAAACGACGTGATGCCGCGTAGCTACAAGGCCCTGCCCAAGTTTTTGAGCATGCATGAAATCAAGTCGCTCTTGGCCGCTGCGGAAAATCCCCATCATCGAATGATGATACGCCTCGCGTTGCACTCGGGCCTACGCCGCGAGGAACTCGCAGCCTTCCCACTGGCCTATGTTTTCGATCCAGAAAAGGTGCAAGGAACCGAGCGTAACCTGCGCATTTGTCTCGATCCCTTTGACGGAAGTGGCATGGTGACGAAAGGCAGCAAGCCGCGAACGATTTATCTGAGCCGCACGTTCATGGCCGAACTCTACCGCTACGTGATGAAGGTCCGTGGCGAGCGCGTTTCACCGAGCAAGTCTCCTCAAAAAGCGCTATTTCTCAATCAATTCGGAGAGCCTTACGCCGAGGACGGCAAGAGCCTTAACCGGATCATCAACGAAACCGGTAAGCGGGTTGGCATTAGGGTCCATACACATATCCTCAGACACACCTACGCTACGCACACGCTGGTCAGCCTGCAGCGCAACCCCGCGAACGGGCTTGATCCTCTTGTATTCCTACAGCGACAACTTGGTCACAGCTCGATTCAGACGACTATGGTGTACCTGCATCTGATCAACGAAATGGCCGACGAAGCCGTACTGGCCTATGACGAGGAGTTGAACACACTGGCAGGGACAGCCTGATGCGTAAGCGCAAGGTATTTGTGAGGGCCGACCTCAGCGTTCCCCAAGTCGAACACCGCCACGACTCGGCCGGCAATGTGGTCATCCCTCCCCAGGCTATCCCTGCGAGTAACACTATCGTCGAGTTTGGACGGAATACGTCCAAGAGCCGTTCCTTCGACTTTGCTCGCTGGTACGGCGTCGGTATTGATTCCATCGCCTACGCATGTCAGCGCCAAATCGAACGCTTCCTAGCCGGCCAAGATGGCACAATCGCCACCACTACCGTGGCCGGCTACTGCGTAAATGGACTGCGCAATTTCCTCGACTGTTGCATGCTCCGGGCAGCCGCTTTTGGCCGTGAATTACTGCTGAGCGACATAAACCGAGACTTGATCGACGGTTACCTGGGTCATCTGGCGGGGCTAGGCGTCGCAACAACGTCTCAAAAGACCCTTTACACGCAAACTAAGCCGGTTCTAACTGCATTGGGGCGGCGTGGGCTGATCGCTCTGATCGCCTCAGGCGATATGGCCACCTTCCCAAGCACACCCTTCCCGAATAGTAACCACAAGTTCAAGAGCGAGAACGCATTATCCAACAGAGAGCGACAAGCGTTCAGTGTGGCATTACGGCAAGCCATCAAGCCGATATGGACAGACGGCGTGTCTGTAACCGGCGAGCTGCTGGCATTCGCACTGTTGGTTGTGGCGCTGCACACCGGGCGTAATAACACGCCACTCTTGGAAATGCACCGTAACTGCCTACGTCCGCACCCGAAAGATGACAGGGTGTTCTTGGTTCTGTGGAAACGGCGAGGATACAACACTAGCAAGGTGGCCCTGCGCGCCGATTCGGACGTCGAACGCGTCCTTGAATCCACGCCGAGCGTAACCACCAGCGTGGAACGCCTGATTCGTCGTGTGATGGTCCTGACTGAACCTCTGGATGCGGAGGCTCCAACTGGACTCGAAGGCCGCGTATGGCTTTATCGTCCTCGCGCCTCGAAAAATTTCGGCAACGTCACCGCATTGGACTCAGCAGATGTGGCAAACGCGGCAACTCGACTTGTAGATAGATTTAACCTGACCGACAGCGATGGAAAGCCGTTACGCATAAACATCTCACGACTGCGCAAGACATTCGCCAACGCTATCTTCGAGCTGTCCGGCGGAAACGTCGCAATCGCCGCCGCAGCACTCGGCAACACCCTACAGATCACCGACCAACACTATTTAGCGCCAAGTGATGAGGCCCGTCGCAACTGGCAGTTCATGGGTGAAGTATTGGTACAGGAGTTATTGACTCGAACCATTGGCACAACCTATCGAGATACTCCCATGGGACGCTGCGCCGACCCGGAAAACGGCCAGTACGCTCCTAAGCGAAAGGGTGCGACTTGTATGAACTTCATCAACTGTCTGCGCTGTGAGCACTACGCGGTGACCACCGAAGATTTGTACAAACTGTTCAGTTTCTATTTTCGGGTATTGAGCGAACGCTCTCGCATGAATAAACGGCTCTGGACGCGGGAATACGCACACATTCCCCGCTTAATCGATCACTACATTGTTGACGAAGGGCTGCGGCGCGGTACTTTCAAAGCCGCAGCGGTAGAGGCCGCACGTGAGCGTGCTCGCACCCAGCCACATCCGTTCTGGTCGATTGATCTGATCCAAAGCCTGGAGGTATTTGCATGAGTGCCAACCTACCAGCAGTAATGCCTTGGAACACCCTTACAGCCCAACCTAGCGATGTGCGTGGACTCCTTGAACGCGACACCTTGATCACTAACGCCACCCAAGTCGACGGGCAGTGGATTATCCTCAGCCGCTATGGCGACGATATCTGGCTGCTCGACGGTTTCACCACCAACGTGTCGGTCAGCCGGAAACGACTGGACTTTAACCTCGTCCCAATAGCGTTTCGAGCGGTTATGAAAGCAATGATGTATCGCTACCTACGACGTGGGCGGCGAGGAGGCACGCGGCCTAAAGGCAGCTCAATGACGGCCCTTTTCCATTCTACGATGCCATTTTTACGTCATCTGGAGGTGCTTAATTTCAGTCATATCGGTGCGGTGACCCCCATGGTCTGCGCAGCATATGTGAATACCTGCAGGGCGTACCGACATATCAGCCGATACCATGGTAAGCCACTGTCGCAACGTGGACTGGAGGGCCGCCTGAAGGCCGTCGAAGCGCTCTATGAGCTTAGTCAGTACACAGACGATCGAATGCCCAAGCATCCTTGGCCCGAGACTTCCGCGAAGGCATTGGCGGGGCTTACTGCTCTTGGTACCCAAGGCAGCAAAACACCCCTTATTCCCGATGATGTGTTCTGTACCCTATTCGAGCGAGCCCACCAGCAGGTTGAGCGCGGTCAACAATTACTTGACCTTCGCGATGCTATCGATGCCCTGACGGGGCAGCTAAAGTGGCAACCATACACAACAGTCAATGCTGCAAAGAACCGACACCTGGAAGCCTTGGCTTGGAAGGGTGGCTTGAAGGCACTCAACAAATCACTCATTGATCTGCGTACGTCCTGTTATATCGTTATGGGCAGCACCTCCGGTTGCCGCAACCACGAGTTGGCGAACGTACAGTCGGGCTCGCACTTGCGGACCCGAGACAATCAGGGCACGGTCTATCACTGGATGCGCTCACGCTCGGACAAGACCGATGCGGGCATCCATCAATGGATGATCCCTGAGGCGGCCGTACGCGCACTGCGTCTGATGGAGCGCTGGGCCCTGCCGTATCAGGCTAAGATCACCGCCGAACTCCTGAAGCGACGCCGGTCCAATCCACATGACCCGCAGATCGTCGAGGCAAACAAGCACCGCCATGCTCTCTTCCTCGGCGTGTCTCCGGGACGCGACCAAGTACGCACAATGTGCAACGCTAGTTGGAACCTTTGCCTGAAGGCATTCAGCAAGGAATGTGGACTGAGCTGGAACCTCTCTACCCACCAGTTCCGCCGCAAGTTCGCCAACTATGCCGCGCATAGCCGCTTCGGCGACTTGCGCTATCTCAAGGAACATTACGCGCATTGGACGCTGGACATGACCTTAGGCTACGCCATGGACGACCGTTGGGGGCAGCATTTGGATCTTGATCTATATATCGATATTCAGGACGAGTTAGATGATATCAAGCTCGGCGTGGTCGATAACTGGTTCAGCGAGGCATCTCTGGCCGGGGGCTACGGTCGCTCCCTCAAGCAGTGGCAGCGAGAGCCGCAGAACTTACTGATTTTCAAGGATCATGCCTCAATGTTGAAGTCCATTGCTGAGAGCACTGCAATTCGTAGTAATGGACACGCTTGGTGCACGGCGGACAATGACGGATGCATCGGCAATATCCTTGATCGCACACGATGCGGCAACTGCAATAACGCCGTGATCGAGAGTAAACATACGGCGATCTACCAGCGGCTCTATGAGGAGTTGAAAGGTCTGCTGCAGTGCCCAGACATTGGCGACGGCGGCCGCCAACGCGTTGAGCGCGACCTGACTCGATGCCACAGCGTACTAACGCAGCTGGGAATGCCTCCGGAGACTCCACTCGCATGAAGCCCACGAAAAAAACAGCCCACTACAAACCGGCTGAGGATCGCGAAAAGGATCTGCGTCTCGCCCTTTATCGTATCCAGAAAGGGCGCTCTCATTCCGGAGAAACCAAGATTACTATCGCCGCCGTCGCCCGCGAGGCAGGCGTATCGACAGCGCTAATTCACAACTACTACCCCAAAATTGCTGAGACTATCCGCGAAGCTCAGGGGCGTTCCAGTCGCACCATGCGTGATGTGAAGCATCATGACTTGATTGCTGAGCGCAAGAAATCCGCAGCCTGCCGATATGAGATAGAGGAACTGCGGGCCAAAATCGCCAGTCTCGCGTCCCTCAACGAAATGCTATTGGAAGAGAACCGTGTGCTCAAAGCCAAGGTGAGCGACCGCAAGGTAACGGATCTGGGTTCAGCGGCGTTTTAACTGATCAATGAGTTGAGTTGGCAAGCCTTTAATGATCAAGGTACCGGCGGCTTCGTCGTATTCGATCTTTTCGCCCAGTAAGTGCGCCTCGAAGCTGATCGACAGCCCTTCGGCGCGCCCGGTGAAGCGGCGAAACTGGTTCAGGGTGCGTTTGTCGGCCGGAATCTCTGGCGACAAACCATAGTCACTGTTTCGGATGTGATCGTAGAACGCCTTTGGGCGGTCCTCGTCGATCAGGCTAGAGAGCTCTTCGAGAGTCACCGGCTCGCCAAGCTTGGTCTGCGTGGTGGCGTAATTGACCAGGGTCTGGGTCTTCTCCCGCGCGGACTCCTCTGGAAGGTCCTCTTTTTCGACGTAGTCACTGAAGGCCTTCAGCAGAGTACGGGTCTCGCCCGGGCCGTCGACTCCCTCCTGACAACCGATGAAGTCGCGGAAGTACTCTGAGACCTTCTTGCCGTTCTTGCCCTTGATGAACGAGATGTACTGCTTGGAGTTCTGGTTGTTCTTCCACTCCGACAGGTTGATCCGCGCCGCGAGGTGCAACTGGCCGAGGTCCAGGTGGCGCGACGGGGTCACGTCCAGTTCGGCGTTCACCGCCACGCCTTCGCTGTGGTGCAGCAGGGCGATGGCGAGATATTCGGTCATGCCTTGCTGGTAGTGGGCGAACAGCACATGGCCGCCGGTGGAGAGGTTGGATGCCTCCATGAGCGTCTGCAAATGCTTTATGGCCACGCGACTGAAGCTAGTGAAATCCTGACTACCGTCGAAATACTCTTTCAACCAGCCGCTGAACGGGTAAGCGCCGGACTCGGCATGGAAGAACCCCCAGGCCTTGCCTTGTTTGGCGTTGTAGCTGTCGTTGAGGTCAGCCAGCAGGTTCTCGATGGCGGCCGACTCGGCAAGCTCGGAGTCGCGGGCGTGGAGAACTGCTGGTGTGCCGTCAGGTTTTTTGTCGATCAGATGAACAATGCAATGACGGATAGGCATCAGAGCGTTTCCTGTATGGGGAGTTATCAAGAAAATCTGCACGGAGTAGACCGACGGAAGCGTTGCTTTTAGCGCGGTATTCACCGGCAGTGCAAGACGCGTTACGCCAACTATCATGGGGCAAGATCGGTAACTTTACTGTAACAGCGGACATCCTGCCGAGGATGACCCTCATGATGTGAGGGGCACTCAGGACCTGCGGAAAATTAAGCTCCACATCAAAGCTCAGCGCCGGCTTAGTACCATTGGCCTGCGGCGTCATGGCGCTGCATATCGTCAGGCGCCAAGACTGGCATCTGCAACTGATAGCGACGCGATCCATTCCTGCGCTATTCTGAACAGCCTCCTAATGGCCAAGTGCCCATCGCCGCTTCAAGGAATGAACCTCGTGCGTATTGAGTCTGTAAGCTTGTCTGGATTCCGCTGCTTTGGCCCGAATCCCATCACCGTAGATGTTTCGGCAGAAATCACGACCATTGTAGGTCCGAACGCAGCAGGAAAAACCGCACTCTTGCACGCCATGCTGAAGTTGTTTGGGGTGACTCGAGCACAGCGCACAATTCTAAGGTCAGATTTCCACTTAGGGCCTGATGATGACCCTGAGAATCGTGATTCCAAGTACCTCTTCATTGAGGTTTCGATCGCTTTTCCAGAATTAAAAAATGGCACCGCAACCGCAGAAACGATCGCACCGTCGTTTAAGCATATGCTGATTGATCGCGCAGAAAAGCCGCCTATATGTCGTATGCGCCTAGAAGCGCAGTGGGATGACGACGGGACGGTTGAGGGCGAGGTCTCACAAGAGCTCTTCTGGGTCGATACGCTCGATGAACAACCGGAAAATGACAAACGCCACCCCGTCGCGGTAGCAGACCGTGGTCTGATCCAGCTTTACTACACGCCGGCCAGTCGTGATGCGGCCGCGCAGACCAGAGCGACTACCGGTGCATTAGCTGCTCGTTTGTTACGTGCGATTGAATGGTCATCCGATACGGAGGATGCAGTTCAGGAAGCCACAGAAAACCTAACGGCTGCTTTCGAAGATGAATCTGCAATCGCCGCTATAACTAAAGCGCTTCAAACTCGATGGTCTGATCTTCACGATGAAGTTGTTGATACGAATCCTAGGCTTAGCCTAGTGAGCCGTCGCTTTGAGGACGTCGTCAACAAGATCGCTGTAGTGTTTGAACAAGGAGCCGATGGGCGTGAGCGCGGGATTGAGGCCCTCAGTGACGGTCAGCAATCACTCTTCTATTTCGCGCTGGCAGCAGCTGTATTTGACTTGGAGCGAGAGGTCGTCGCTGGTTCAGTTGAGGGCTTCCGTGACAATGCATTGCGTATTCCCGCACTCTCTATTTTCGCATTGGAGGAACCTGAAAACCACCTTTCTCCCTATTTCTTAGCGCGCATCATTCGTCAGGTCCGATCTTTAACCGACCAAAGCCGCGCGCAGGCCATCATCACCAGCCACTCACCAGCAGTGCTCAGTCGTGTGAACCCGCGTGAGGTGCGTTACTGCCGATGTGAGCCTAAGACACGGGTCTCGACTGTCAAAAAGATTAGATTTCCAGTCAACGAGGTAGATGCGAGCAAATTTGTTCGGGGAGCCATGCTGGCGTATCCGGAGCTCTATTTCGCTCGATTTGTACTGCTTGTTGAGGGAGATTCTGAAAGGATCGTTCTGCCAATTCTGGCCGAAGCGCTCGATTTGCTGATTGATCCGGCCTTCGTTGCCATCGTCCCCTTGGGAGGGCGCCATGTGCAGTATTTCTGGCGTTTGCTAAAACACCTGGGTATCCCTCATGCCACCTTGCTCGATCTAGACCTTGGCCGTGATGGCGGAGGGTTTGGTCGGATTAAAACCGCCATTCAAAAGCTAATTGAGTTTGACGTGCCAAAAACCGCAGTACTTAAGATCGATAAAGGCATTTTGAGTGATACAGATCTTGAAAAAATGCACGAGTGGTCAACTACTGGTGATCACGCAAACCTCCAGGCATGGATTAGCAACAACTTGCGGCCGCATGGTGTGTTTTTCTCTGCGCCTTTGGACCTCGACCTAGCCATGCTTCAGGCATTCCCTGACGCGTATGCGGGAATCATTCCAAAAGGAGGCGGACCGCGCATGGCTGAGGAAAAGGCCGCCGATGCTGTACTAGGCACCGCAGGTCCGGGACTCGGCGCTTACACTGGTCCGTTCGAAGTGTATAAAGCGCTGTTACCGGCTTACCGATACCACTTTCTCACCAATAGTAAGCCGGCCACCCATTTGGCAGCACTATCGCGGGTAAAGCAGAAGGACCTACGTGAAAAAATGCCGGCAGTTCTAGCTGAGGTGCTCAAGCACATAGAAGCTTCATTGAGGCGCGACTAGTTATGGCCGTTTCGTCACTTCGAGTTCGACCAGAAGATTGGACGCCGATTGGGGTAAAATCTCTTGAAGCCAATGCTCTTAAAGTCGTCAGAGCGGGCATAAATCAATCCGTCATAGCTGGCCCAGGGGCAGGTAAAACCGAGCTACTGGCACAGCGTGCTGCCTTTTTACTCCAGACGGAGGCCGCACCAACGCCCCGGCGGATCCTCGCGATTAGTTTTAAACGCGACGCAGCCTCCAATCTAGCTGCTCGCGTCCGTAAACGTTGCCATAGCAGTCACGCCAGCCGATTCGACTCTATGACTTTTGACGCATTTGCAAAAGGGCTTCTGGACCGCTTCGGCCAAGCGTTACCCGAATTCTGGCGGCCACGCCCAGGTTACGAGATAACTACATACTACGAGAGAGATTATAGAAATTTTCTAGATCTAATTGCGGGATCACCTCCAGGGGATATAGGTACGAAAGCCTCTCTGCGCGCGATTGGGGCGAAGTCGTTCGAGCGAAAGCACCTGCTGGGAGCTCCCCTACCCGTTGCGGCTTGGCCTAAGCCCGACGTCGCTCAATGGGCGATGGCGCGTTTTTGGCACTATTCACTACACGAAGGCAAGAAGAGTGTATTGACGTTCCCTATGATCGGCCGACTAGTAGAGCTCCTACTTCGAATCAACCCTATGGTGCGGGAGGCACTGCGACTCACGTATTCGCACTTATTCATGGATGAATTTCAAGACACAACTCAGGTTCAATACGATCTTGTGCATACAATTTTCTGTGGCACTGACACAGTCGTTACTGCTGTAGGTGACAACAAGCAGCAGATCATGCGCTGGGCATTGGCCATGGATGATCCCTTCTCCGAGTTTGACGCAGATTTTGGGGGACTTCGAACGACACTCTTCAACAACTATCGATCATCCCCTGACTTGGTTCGTATCCAGCACGTGCTAGCTCAGGCATTAGATTCAGGCGCGATGGAGCCGATATCCCAAACCGAAGGTACGATTGATGGGGAGAGCTGCGTAATCCTCGACTTTCGAAGCCCAAAAAATGAAGCGCGACATCTGGCTAAAACTATTTCAGCGGCCATTGCTGACAAGAAACTGCTCCCTCGCGATTTTGTCGTACTCGTTCGGCAGAAGGCCGGGGACTACGCAGATGTATTGAGACCAGCTTTTGAAGCTGAAGGCCTTTCACTAAGAAATGAGGCTGGAACTGCTGGACAAATCATGTTGCAGGAGTTGATGACCGAGGATCTGTCTAAGCACTTAGTTTCGCTTCTCCGTCTCGCAATGAACCCGCGCGCTGGACGCCACTGGTCTAACTGCCAGACATGGCTCGCTTTATTGCGCGGCGTGGCAGCCGATGAACCTGGCGCTCAGCAAAAACTAGCGACTGACTTGGACGCGTTCGCAAGAGCCCTCAGCGCGAACTACCCCACCCCTCCAGGCGATGAAGCTACATCAAGGTCATTGGTGACCGAGGTGCTGAACTTCTTAGGCCGTGAGCGTCTTAGCAGCTCCTATCCTAGCTATGCACACGGGGACTGGCTAGACACGGTTATAGATTCTGCAGTGAAACATTTATTAGATTGCTCTTTAAACAGTATCGACTGGTGCGCCACCCTAGATGCCTATGAAGGTCTCCACGCCGTACCACTTATGACCATTCACAAAAGTAAGGGGCTTGAATACCACACGGTCATATTCGTGGGCTTGGACGATGGTGCGTGGTGGAGCTTCTCTAATGATCAGATCGAAGCTACAGCAGGCTTTTTTGTCGCATTTACCAGAGCCAAGCAACGAGTCATCTTCACATACTGCAAGGATCGCGGTACTAGAACTAAAATCGCAACGCTTTACAATCTCCTAGAGCTAGCTGGAGTACGGATAACCTCTGTTTACTAGGCGTTAGTAGCAACGAAGTGGCGAAAGTGCGTTAGTCATAGCTAACGCACTGAATTATTATGGCAGGCCAAGAAATCACACCACAGATCAGGAGGCCTGTGCCGACTTGGCCTAAAACCCTTAGCGCATGCGATGGGTTTTAATTTTTTTTCGTGCCTCTCTCTCGCTCAGCACCAAGGACTCCATCACAAACAAGGTTAGGTTCCTCATGCAGTTTTCAAGCGCATCACAAAAAGTCAAGCGATGAGTTTCCTGAGCTTCAACTACAAGTGGTTCGAAGCTATCAAGGAATAGACTCCTCTCAAGAATATACTCGCCATCTTGAAAGGTCTCAAAAATAGCCTCTAGAGATTCATCTAGTTTTTTAGCATAAGCTACAGTGTAATAACTCCCATGATGCACTAGGCGATTCCTGATGAGATTAAGCAAACTCCAGGTTTTTGAAAGAGTCTCAAAATTTGCAAAAAACTTACTACGCTCCGCTAGCTTAATCGTGAAAATATCAAAAATCTTCTTGGCTTCTAGGACCTCTCTCAACTGCCGGGAGATTGCTTCTGCCGCAGAAGACTTTTCTCCGCCTACTTTACGACCAATTTCATTCCAATGAAGCCTGCTCAAGGTTTCCTCAAATAGGCCAAAGTAGCTCAAGTAAGCCGAGGAATTCAGAGCCGCCAATATAAGCTCTCTATTAGATAGCCCTACCTCATTGGAGCGCTCCTCAAAAATGTTACTGAAAAATGTTCGACCCTCATTATCTTGAACCATTATGCCTGGGTCGATCATAGCTGCGCGGGAATAATCGCGGAATATTTTTCGCCTGTGCTCGGAGCGTTCTGGCAGTTTCTGGATAAATTCATTAACGTCAGTATCTATATCTTCCCGGCTGCAACCCTCATAAGGGCCTGGCGTTAAAACCCCCTGAGAAAATACAGCGGGAACGGTGATCAGCGTATAACTTATCAAGAAGTTTTTGTAGTAGTAAGGGTCATTTGACTTGGCAGGTAGAACATCACAAAGAAAACTTGCAATTGGAAGCATAAACCTTATCCCTAGTTTATTGGTTTCGAAATTCCCTGTCGCGCCATACCTTCACAAAGACAAACTAAGGCGCAACGCAGCTCACCAATCCATATTAAAGCATTTCCCGTATATTAGGTTACTGATTGGTATCCGTCCGGCCAAGTCATCTAGTGGAAGAAAGCAACTGCCTCTTCCGATCAACGCACATTATGGCGATGGCTGAGGTCGTCTTTGATGATGCAACAAGGTCAAGCGGTGGCTGTGGAAGCCCAAGAGGCGTTTGTTTGGTTCGACACCAATGCAGTCGCCCACAACTCAGCAAGGGACAAGCCAGTTTGAAAAAATATTGTTTCACGTCTCTGAAGGCTTCGCGTTATGACTCCGTGACGGATAGCCTGGAAGTTCCCTCAGCCGGGATGCACCTCCAACCATAAGTTGACAATCCCAAACGACGGAGCCACGAGCATTTTGCGCCTTGAAAACTAGGTCGATTCAGAATCGACTTTTCGCCAGTGCCTGTCGACGGTCGTAGTTCCAATGCCGAGTTCGCGTGCGATTTCCGTCTTGGTACGGCCTAAGGACTGCAGAGATTGAACGGCCTTACGATTGTTCTCGGCACGCTTGCCTCTCACGCCCTGGGCACCTCCGTTACTAGCCTCGCTACGCAACCTTCCGGCCCCGACATACTCCCTAACCTGACGCTCTTGGCTTGCTTGATACTGTTCTAGCTTCAGCATGGCCAGACGAGCTTCTACGGTGGTAAGAACCAGGCTCGGGGGTATACCTAAACACTCGCACAAGGATACGAGTTTGGCTATAGAGATGCTTTGGCGGCCTAGCTCTACGTTCGCGAGGTATTCGCGGCTGAGCGCCCCCGAGCAATCCTCTCTTCGAAGCCCGGCATCAACTCGAATTTCCCTTAGGGTCTGCCCAAGCGTCTGCAGATAATCCATCTCTCTTCCGTGCAACCACAAAAGAGAGCATGAGGCCATGCTTTGACACCCCGCATCGCTGGGCTATAACATGTATATGTGGGACCACAAATGTCCTACAAGACTGGCCGGACAGCTTGGAGATGTAAGCTCGTCGTACTGATGGGCCTGTACAAGCCGTTCCGGCATTCCTCTCAACTGGGCCGCCATACGACGGACCGGCGAATTTGCGGCGGTGTGCTCATTGATCTACGTGCTTGACCCAGTTAGCAAGGCAGTTCATGCACGGTCGCACTGTGAAGTGGAAGACCTTAGCTTCCTATTGACCATTACCTCAATTCAGACCGGCCAGCGAGATCGAGCTGCGATAGTCCGTTGCGCTTACGAACTGCAGTCCTATTTAACTTGCGCCATGGATGTGAAGGTTGAGGAGGTGCAACTGCTGTGTCCGCCGAGCGTGAACGGCAGTGATGCTTGGAGCCTAGAACATCTGGAAAAAATCGCTTTTTACGAAGGGATCGGAACGGGCGAGTCCGCAGTTATTTATCAAACGTCTGGCAAAACCTACAAATTTGGCAATCTAGATCTACGCAAGAAGAAAACCCGGCGAATTTGGTATTCCGAACAGCACCTTTTTTCTCGTATTACTCAACAATCTCATCGGACTTTGGACATGCGAGAGCCGCATTTCTACGCATCCAAGGTGTGATAGAGCAATCATTTCGTCCTGATCTCACACAGTCGACTAACGACAGGCGTTAGCCAAGGTGCCTCCCTGACTGAATTAGAGCTAGCTTCAAACTCGCTACTGAATGCCAAGAAAATCGTCTGCTTCTCCGGAGCAGGTATTTCAGTGGAAAGCGGAATCCCCACCTACCGGGAAAAACAGACTGGATTTTGGGCCTGCCACAACCCCGAGCGTTTGGAAACAGCGAAAGCATTTCGAGAAAATCCAAGCCTGGTTTGGGGATGGTACTTGTGGCGACGACAACAGTTTTCGAAGGCTCAACCCAATGCAGCGCACTTGGCATTGCGCGAAATGGCCGGATCAATGCGAACCGTCTCTATCATCACTCAAAATATCGATGATCTTCACGAGAGAGCGGGCTCCGTAGATGTACTCCACCTGCACGGCAGCCTGTCCACACCAAAGTGCTTCGCGTGTCATCGGCCTGGAATGGTGAGGAATGAGTCGGCCATTATGGAAGAAGGTGCACTAATAGAGCCTCCGCGATGCACAAGGTGCAATGGAAAACTACGCCCCGGTGTGGTTTGGTACGGTGAGGATTTGCTTCCAGGCGTCTGGAAGGCTGCATTGTCGTTGGTGAAAAGCTGCGACGTGCTTATTTCAGTCGGTACGTCTGGAGTTGTCACCCCTGCCGCAGATTTACCTAACATTGCTCTGGCTTGTGGCGCGACCGTCATCCACGTAAATACGGTTGATGTAGGGATGGGGGCGCCCAATGAAATCATGTTGATCGGTAGAGCTACACAAATCCTCTCTCACCTATCTGCTTTTTTGTCTCGCGAGCTCAATTCACCGTAACAAGTACTCACTCTGACTGTGTTTACTGCACCCGAACGCGACGTATTGATGAAACAGCCTGGCTAGAACGGACGGTGCGGAGCTCATTTTTCTATCCCATTAGCGGTTCTCGGAGGTTTGTGATGACGACTCCTAAAGAGCGCAGCCGCGCCGTGATTCATACGGAAGGCTTCCTCAAACAGCTCGCGCGGGATACTTCCCTCCCTGAAAAAGTACGCCGGGACGCCCACTTTTTGCTTCGGCACTATCCTGAGAGGAGCGATGTTTTGCTGGCTGGGCGACTTGAGGAAGAGGCGACAATACTGCCATCGTTCCCGTTCTTGTATCCGATATTCGGATCTACGATCGATGAGTAGCGTCGCAGCACTGATCACCTCTCGATTGGACAGACGCAGTTCGTTAACGTCGGGCGGACGTCATTTTCTGTGCTACGAATCCCCCTCGCCGGCAGATGTCGTGTCCGGGATCAGTTGACCACTACAAAACATCGCTCCCGTCGTCAGAGTTTGATTGAAGGGCTCGAAAGTGTTGGACCGGTGCAGTGTTTTCACCTGCCAAAGATAGAATGATCGCATCGCACCTTCCAGTGCGTCCTCCCCCTCCCGATAGCACCGCCCTCGTGAAGTAAGTGCTGTACCGCAGTTACCACTGAACTGCATGGGGCGCGCAGTTCCCCAACCCGCATTCCAATAACAGAGGTCCGCGATGACCTGCTCGTCAACCTTAATCTCCAACTGTCCCCCGCGAGGAGTAAGTTCGGCTTGGTCGGTGCTAGGAAGCGTCGGAAGAAAAAGCCTTCCAGGATATAGGTCGTGTTGGAGATACCCCAAACGGTCGATACCAAGCGGCGCGGCAAGCGGCCAAGCCTTGCATTGGTCCTCCATCAGCCTATCTAGCGGGGGGGAAGCGAACACGGTTGTCGTGCTCAAAGGTTCAGGAGATGCACTACGAAGCATCCAACCGTCGGCCCAGAACTCCTCTAGATGTGCGGCCAAGTCAGCGTCGGCAATACTACTCTCCTCAGCTTGTGACCACCGGACGAGTGAAACCTCCACACACCGCTCCATTGAAACAAATATTGGAGAAGCGAAAGCGATCAGTTCGTCATCCGGCCGCGCTGTTTTTACGCGGGCTACCAAGCCTCGCATAGATGATTCGATAGCCTCTCTATCGCCATCGAAGTCAGTTGTAGCGGGGAACCAAATCGGGCGCTCAGGCCTGAGCAGGGCCAACGTCGGATGAACTGGTAAGGCCAATAGAGCACTAGCTTCAGCCCGATCCGTTGGCATGCCCCAGAACTCTTCAGCCACCGCCAACGTGCGAAGGTAGGCGGAGATAGCACGAAGGGCTGTCCGCGAGGAGAGCTGTCCGATGAAACCATCGCCTAGGGGGCGCGAGAAGTGCCAGGGGTCTCCTTGGAACGGGGCGTCTGGGTAGGCGGATCGATTCGCCGTCCACTCAAAAGCCATCTGCCGGACAAATGGTAGCCCTGTATGGTTCTCGAGCTCGCCCATGGAAGTCCGAAAGATCCGGGGCAGATCTGAGCCTTGCACTCCATCAAAGTCTTGGGGGATCACGAACTCCTCGGGCACCTCCTCCAGTTCTTCATCGTCGGCTTCGGCAAACATACTAAAGCTTTCCAGTAGCAGGTCCGAAAGGATGGATGACCTCGGGATGCTCTCAGCCAGCTTAGGAGTGGGTGAGTAGCCGTAGGCTTGTGCCGCCATCCAGTAGATACATAGGACCTCGATTACTTCAGCCTCAAGCTTGCGCGTAGTCAGCAGCTGGAGCAGTGCGGACTCGGTTTCGTCCCTCGAAGCTGGCTCATTTAGACGAGCGGCCAGTTCCTGCATGGTCCACCACCTTGCAGACGTCGACGGCCAACCAAGCCGGGCAATGAGGATGCGAAGTTCGTCCATCAAGCCTCCAATCCCGTAGAGGAGTTCAATTCCGCCGCCCAGCGCGGCCGCTCCAGTGGTAGGGTCCGGGTGTCTTCAATGACGCAGTTGACCATCATCTCGGCGAACTTCACGGCCTCCGCGATCCGCTTTTGTCGTGCATAGAAGTAGACCATCAATTCCGTAGGCGCCACACGCGGCGGTTCGGGGTTGCCGAACATGCCGTAAGTTGTAGCAGCCACGAATTCGTCGCAGCGTTGTGGATAGTGCTTGACGGCTAGATCGAGCCTTCTGCAGGTAGCCTCTTCTCTCTCCACAAATCCGACCCAGGCACCGTTATGGATGTGCGCTTGGACGAGGTACTTCCATGCCGCCTTCGCTCCACTCAGCTTGCGTCTTGTCTGAAATGCCAAGTCAGACAGCTCCAAGACGCCCTGGCGCCTGCCCTCTCCCGATAGAAGCAAGCCGTCGAGTGCCGCGAGCAGTCGCTTTCCTTGCCCAGCCTTGTCCCAATGTTGATACCAGTCGCGAAGAAGCCTCAATTTCTCGTTGTAGCTGGTCGATAGACTGTCGAGCAGGTCGCCGAGTTGTTCGGGTGCAAAGGTCGTGACATCTCCCGTGTACGGTTTGCTCTCGCTATCGCTGCCAGGACGTTCCGTTCGCTGCAGCAGGCCGATGTCCCAACCAACGTGCTCCCGAAGTACGCGAAGTCGCTCCACAGCGCTGGAGTTGCCTTCCCGTGCAATTCGATTCAGCGCGTCATGGATCTCCGGATGCAGACCGGTTCGCATCAGCGCGTCAAGAGGCCAACCATCCCTGACACCCTGCTCCACGTATTCCCGCAGACTGTCCTCCGCCTGCGACCAGTCGCCTGCGTGCGTATGCTCCTCGTACTTGGTCACCAAAGCTGACGGTCTCAGCTTCGCAAGCAGCCGATCAGCGGCGGCCAGAACATGTCTGGTGCCCTTCCCATCGGTGTAGTCCAGGACGTGATGGACCTGCGGCGCGATAAGGCCGAGCAACCGGCGAGCGTCGTTCGGTGCAACATCGACCAGGTAGCCGATGGCGTCGACCGTGTTGTTCAGCGTAGGGTCCTTGCGATGCGCATAGCCGGTTGTCAGCTCCCACGTCTGCTTGCACAACTCGCGAGCACTGGTACTCAACCCATGGGCTAACGCAATGGCACAGAGCTGGAGCGGCGTCTGAAGATGTATGCTGGTTTCCTGGCGGATCTCTGCATCAAGCAGGCCACGCTGGGACTGAACGAACGCCGCCGCCGCATCGTCGCTCATCCTCGTCAACATTCCGGTCGCGTACTGGGTGCGGAAGGACGCGCTGTCAAACCAAGCCTGCTGCCTGGCCGCCTCCATGGTTTCTTCGGTCAGGGCCACATCGTCGAAGTGGTCTAGTAGGATGCTCCCAAGACGGATGTCGCAGGCAATGCGATGTAGCGCGCTCCGGAAGTCTTCGGCCGCGGAGCTCGCGTCATGGCTTTGCCTGAAACGCCTGAACTCCACCGTCTTGAGCAACTCGAACAGCTCATGGAAGTCCACGAACTCTCCCCGCCACCAATGATGCGCAACCTGCGCCGCGGCCACAGAGAGCGCGTTGAGGAAGTCGGTGATGTTCTTCCTGTCTTCGTAGACGGGGGCCCGCACGAACTCAAAGGCAGTCTGACCTTCCGCAGCCATACACAGGCTCAGTTGAACGGCGCTGAAAAACCAGTGGTGCGCGAGTGTCGCCAGATCTTCCTTGCGCTCGTAGTAGTTGCCCTTGAGCCACTTAATGGGGATAGGCGCTTTCAACGATTTGGAGGCCCGCGTGCTAGCCGCTTCTACGGCAGCGACGAAGGGGGTTCGCTCAAGCTCGTTGAAGTCATCGCGCTCCGCGATACTCACTCCAGCGGTCGCCGCCGCACGGACGCACGCATCGCTGATGATGTTCTTGCTTTCACCAGGGGCGAGCGAAGCAGCGGCAGTCATCAAGTCATCTAAATTGCCTTCTTCAACAAGCATCTGGACTCGCGGCAGCCAAACGGCCGGCCCGTTTTCGGAAACTAGCTGGGCCAGCGCTGTCGGGGTTGCACCGATGGCACCAAGCCGCGCAAATGCGTCGATGAGGAACTGGAACTCATCTGAGCCGGCGCTCGACGAGTACCTGTCGGAGAACCGGCTCAGGCCTCTGAACCGTCGAAGCGCCTCTTCTCCACACGCTTCGGCCACAATTTCGTCGCCCCGAGCACGCAGGGCCAATCCGAGCGCGGCAAGCCGCAAGATGTCCGCCTCATGCCTGGAGGCCACAGCCTCTCGCACGACACCATCCTCTTCGGTCAGGATCAACGTGAACGAGATCAGCCTAGCCATGTCGTCGTTCTGCATCTGGTACTGACTGCCACCGACCATTCGCGCCTTAAGGTGCTCTAGGCGAAAGGCTTCAGCGAACTCGTTGGTGTCCAGCGCTGCGACCAGAGCATCGGACAGCAGCGTATCAAAGAGCGGCTCTGGATATCCCTCCTCCAGGCGGAGCATGATCCAATCGCGGGTGAGGCCCGCGATAAGATTCTTGGGGTTACCCAACCTCGCCTGAACCGTCCAGAGCCAGTTCACACGTAGCGAGGTGGGCGCAGTGCTCTCCAACCAGCTTGCAACAGCAGGCATCAGTTCGTTGATACGGTCGGCGTAGCCTGCGGTTGCACGCACGAAGACCGCCAAACTCTCGTGGAAAACCTTCAGGCCAGCCGCCGAAGAGTGAAGCAGATGCTCCACTTTAGCGACGTCCGGCTCCGCCGCGCCGACTTTCGCGGCGATCTCTCCGAATGCATCCCTAGGCCAGAAGAACGAGAAGGCACATACGAGCCGCAGCGTGTCCTTGAGACTTGGAGGAAGGCCTTCCCAAAGCGATGCGTAGTAGAACTTTGCATCCTTGCTCAAGTCTCCCTTCAGTTGCTCGACATCCCACTTCGACAAGCTGCGACCGGCATACTCAAGCTCCGCGGCAGCATAGATGACGTGCAAAGGATGGCCATTTGTCTTCGTGCGAAGCGCGGTTGCGGCCTCCTGCAGTTGCGTTTCCGCCCCATCCTTGCCCTCGAAGCCAGCGGTAAGCCTGCCCTCCTGAAATGCCTTACGTAAATAGGACAGGACTGCGTTCTCAGACATCGCCGGTAGCGTGCGCCACTCGGCCTTGGGCGCGAAGGCAAGCAGGTCCGTCGGCAATTGGGCGTCGTCCACAGGTTGGGTGCCAACCAGCAGCACCATGTTGTCCGGGCATGGAATCACCTGGGAGAACACATCGTCCAGCGGCCGCTTGTCCTCAGCGTTAATGCGCCAGACGTGATCTAGGCCGTCCAGGACAAGAACGAATGGCTTGGTCAGTTTCTTGTAGTGGGAAGCACACGCTTCGAGGAGCGAACGTAGGTCGCCCGCTGGGGCCTGAACATCGGGATGAAATCGTTTGACCTGTGCTTCGATGGACTGCTCGACCACGTAGCTGTTCACCCGGTCGCGCCCCCGCTCCGTCGTAGAGAGGAAGTAGTGGTGTCGGACCGTGGGAATGTCTCGCTCGGCGAGCGTGTCGCACAGAGCGCTCAGGTAGGTGCTCTTTCCACGGCCAGGAGGCCCCGTGAGCACGATCGCGCTCCCGGTAGCGCCGACGACGTCACGGACGAACTCCCGATGAAATGTCTCGTCGGGCACCTCGTAACCCTGGGGGACAACGAAGTCCTCAGGTAAAGGTGCCGGCGGTGTCGACCGCAGGATGGTGCGGACCTGCTCCAGCGTGATCCAACCGTCCGGGGGCGGGAAGTTCTTCCGCGTTGCCCAGTTCAACGCAACGTTCTTGAGGGTAGCAATGCCCTCAAGAGTGCCGTGCTTGCGAAGTCGTGCATCGACCTCTTGCTCCAGCGTGTCAAAACCCTTGTCGCTGTGACGAATTTGCAGTTGGCTGAAGAACGTCTCGCAGTCTTGCTCACCACCAAGTTCGGTGAGGACCTCAGAACGCCTGGGCTCTGGGATCTTGGCGAAGGAGATCTTGCCGCCGTCCAGGCAAGCTTCGATATCGGCGTCCGGCCGGCGGTTGGTCGTCAACGAGAGCACGCCAGTACGCGCCGGGTCTAGCGCCTTGAAGGCATCGAACCACTTGCGCAGCATCGACCTCGATCGCGCCGTCTTGCCGGTTTTCTCGAGCATCCAATTCCAGCAGAGTGGATGCACGTGTGAGGACGGGGTGAACTTGACCTGCTGGAGATCAACCAGACCATCTGCACGCTCGACAACGATGTCATCCAGCCCCATCGGCGCGACGGCCTCGTCGTCGCACTCAAACCTCACCCGGGTGTAGCGAGCCGGCGCGTCAAGCCAATCACAGAGGATTCGGAGGCCTTGCCGGTTTTGGTAGATGTAACCCGCGGCAGTTATCGCGGTGTTCTTGATGTCTTCAGACATGGATGGACTCAACTTCAGAGGCCGCCACGATACCGTCAGTCCGTACCGCGAACTCGGTGATGCGACTAAAGACAACAATACGCGGGTTGTCCGTTACCACCGGGAAGCGCGAGATCAACATGTGCTGCACAAGCTCGACGCCCAACTCCATCCTCAGAAGGTGCTCCCGATTGCGCTCTTTCATCAAAGCTTTCTCATATGCTCGCACGAGACCGCGATTGTAGCGGGCAAAAGCGACCGCAGGGGCGAGGATCGTTGCGACCGAGAGCGAAGTCATTCAAGCCTCGACGCAGTAGAAGCGACCGCTGGAGCGCCTACGGCCTGTTGTGTGAGCCAGGCATCTAATACATCGATTCGGGGAACGATTATGTAAAAAGTCGGCTTCGTTTTCATTGAATAAAGGAACGCATCTGAGATTGAAAGCCATGTTTTGTGCAGAAAGATCACGACTAAGACTTGACGTGGCAGCGTGTAAAAAAACGCCGTCACTGCTCAAGGCAGGGGCAGCCAGGCTGGGCCGATATTTTCAACACAATCGTCCGACGCGTATGGCTTGCGAAGAACATGACCCAGGGTATTGATACCGATCTTTACGGGCGCTAGCCTGAGCAAGCTGGAATCGGCACCCACAAAGGGCTAAGTAGTTAACACATCGATCTATTCCGCCTCCCACACGCAAAAGGATATTGTTATGGCAACTACCATGTACTTTGAAGAAACGATCAAGGATCAAGGTAATAGAACCTCAATGGACGTAGAAATCGGTCGATCTTCTTTCTACCCAGAAGACAGCATCTACATTAACGTCGATGGAAAATTGGTAATAATGGATCGAGAAACTGCCAAACGATTTGTGGAGGCGGTCGTATCAGTCGGTTTTTATCATGGGTTTACTGAGTAACCAGCAGCTAGCCCCCTCTGTTCTAGCGTGTAGCTACGTCTACTGGGGTGAGGCATGCCTTTCTCTTGGTCATGATGCTTGGGTTTGGGGAGTAATCGAGCAGAAAGAGCACCTAAGCCCAGCGCCTGCCCGCACCCCCATGATGTGTAGGCGGCTTGACGTGTTTGACCTGTAGCCTTATGATATCCGCCACAGGTGATACGCTACCTTTAAGTGCGAACTTGAAATCAGGTGATACGCTACCTTAAGTGCGAGCTTGAAATCGGGTGATACGCTACCCTAAGTGCGAACTTGAAATCAGGCTCTCGCCGCCTCAAAGGCGAGTAAAAAAGTGGCGAAAGCCACTTTTTTTTGCCTTGGCGAGGGGATTTATGAGGTTTTACACGGTTACGGACGACTACATCGCCTTCTTGCAGCAGTTCGATGGAAAGGTCCCCAACAATGGCGGTGCAGGGTACAAAGGCAAAAAGGTCTACGTCGGTATATTGCTGGAGATAGGCAATCACAAATTCTTAGCCCCTCTGACCTCTTACAAGCCCGCACAGGATCGCATCCAGTCGTCGTCGTGCTCTGCTTTCAAGCTGCATGAGCGTACCAATCCAGACAACAAGCTTGGCCTCATCGCCCTGAACTACATGGTTCCTGTGCTCGATAGCGAGCTAGTCGAACTAGACATTGACGCCCAGGAAGGGCGCTACAAGCAGATGCTTTACCGCCAGTACGAATTCATCAAGGCGAACCGCCAGGAAATCATCGACCGCGCATCCAAGCTCTACGAGCATGTGGTCATCAAGCGCAGCGACTTCTTCGTCAAAATTTCCTGCGACATCCCGAAGCTCGTGGACGAGCATAAGAACTACAAGAAGCCAGAATGAGCCGATTAGAGTTCGTAAGTGCCTGCGAGCGATCGCTGGGCTTAAGTGCTCTTTCTGTTCCATTGCTCCCAAACCGCACGCTTGAATCGCCCAAGATTTCTAGACGCGCATAAATGGCTGCTTCTGGCCGATTGCTTTCAGGGAAACAGGCAGAAATCGGCTGAAGCGGACATACATATCCAGTAAAAAACTTACTGGGCATCAAGTGATGCAGTGAACGGCCATTCCCCATATGCCAATTGGGGCTTTCCCCAAATCCCCTGAGGTCCCAGTAGGGGTCAAAGCCCCTCATCTGTTTGTTCAGGCGAGCGCCCTTCGAGAAACGCCCGATACAGTTCATCGTAATCTGGACGTAGTTCGTTGTACCGAGCTACCCGTTCATCAGGCAGGTCAGCAATCGCGCGGAACCTATGATAAAGGTTTTGCGATTGGTTCGAATCAAGCTTTTGGAGAGCTTTTTTGGCTTGTCGCGAAAGGCGTTGTGGCGACCAAACCTGGCCCCGGTCGTCTATTACGACCACCAGCGAACGATAAGTGAAGGCGCTGGTGTCACCAATGCGTCCGCTAGACTTTCCCCTATTGTACTTTTGTAGCTTAAGCGCAACGACAAGACTACTGTCGGTCTGCTTCAGCAATGAAAGTAGCGTGCCACGGGTTACAAGCAATCGGTATCCAGTGTTACTCCAAGCGTGTTCACCCCGGCCACCCTCGGCCCCCCAGGCCTCGGCACGATATGCTTCCTTTCCATCGATCCACCAGTGACGTGTTACCTCATCACTCGCGACTGTTCCCAGCAGGTCTCGCGTCCAATCCGATGGAAAAGGCCGGCAAAGGGCGGTAGTGGAACTGTAGGGATCATGCCGATCTAGCTGCAGCTCGGGGTTCGGTGTCGTTGTGATCCATGACTGAATCGTATGACCATCGCAGCCGAATTCACGGGTAATCTCTTCTTGATCGCCGGGTAACCATCGAAAAAATGCTTCGTCTGACATAATCGCCATGACCACCGATTGCGCATCTCGTTCATTCGCCAGTACGCTTTGAAGCGTAATGGTTGTGTCTGGGCCAATCGACCAGCGTCCCACAGCTGGGACCCAATTCGCTACGACCTTGTCCTCCAAAAAGCCCACTAATGGACCTAGCAGATTGCCGTCTTCGCGGATGGTGCTGGTCTCACCGCTCTCCGGCATGTGTATGTCCGCTTCCTTGGTAAGGTCGAGCGGAAACAGGTCGGTGAGATCCGCAAGCCAGAGACCGTCGTCTCGTGACAGCGTATATTCCTTCAGGAATGCCGCCCAAGCATCGCCGCTCCAGTCCTCTTCGACAACCGTACGTGTTGCTAGTAGATCACCGGCAACAAGCATGAGGGCATGCCAGCCGAGGTATCCACCATACCGATCTCGGTCGGGAACGTATCCCGACGACCAGGATTCGTCATGACTACTGCTACGTGGGCAGTCGTGCATTGCCCGAACGTTTGTGTCCCATCTCCGTACCCATGCGTTGATTTGGTCTTTCACATTCCAGCCTGGACAGCCGAAAACACCGCATAAGCGTTCAACGTGATATTTGTTGAAGTCGTAGTCGAGGTAAAAGCTATCCTCCGGTTGTGGTGATACGTCTGGCCTAGGCGCATATCGAAGCTGGCGATGATCAGTACTCGGAGCGTATGGATAAGGCGACCGGTTCGCTGGGGCAAGTTTGGCAATAAGCTTTTCCTGCTCTTCGGATGCCATTGTCTGCGCAAGCTCACGAAGTATGTCGATCGCGAAGGCGCGCATAACGATATGCGGAAACTCAGTAGAAAGGGCAACTCGCTCGAAGAAAGCGCGATGAGGGACTAATGCGAAAGCAACGTCTTTTGCCACGCGAGCGAGAGCTATTAACAGCCAGAGCTGCGCATGCATTACATAGAAAGGGAGCTTCGCATCACCAAAAGGTAAGCTCCATACAGACTCAAAGCGCTCAATCAGTCCTTCGACTACATCAAACCGTTCGGTTGCCACGAAGCGCCTAACCGCATGAGCAGCGCGCCAGCGCATTGCCGCAACTGGATGGCCAAGCCTCGCCCACACTAGGCCCGCTACGAATGTCGCCTCGTCGAGCGGAACCGCAAAACGAGCGTCCCATGGTCCGTCGCCAACTTCGGACGGCAGCTTTTCACCTGTGTTCGCCAGAAACCGTTCGAGACCTTCCGAAATTGCACTGGGACTGACGTCAGGTGCCAGCCTCGCGGCGAGCGCAAGCCAGGCATTACCTCCAAGGCTATTCGCAGTGCTCCGCAGGGCGGCAACTACGTGCTCAACAAGAGTTGCCCGGTTGGCATGAAAATATTGCTCCAGCCCCCTCCAGTCTCCCCATGCGTCAGTACTGGAACTGGCGAGCTCGGCAGCGTGCTTGGTAGCCAACCGCAGCCCTAAGTCTGGAAGCGCATCGCGCATAGCGGCCGACGAATTACTCCACGCGGTCAAGTGACCGTCCAGCGCACGGATTTTGTCGGCAAGCGTGGCAGCCGTTGATTCAACGACTGCGCGGACGAACCCAAGACGGTTAGCCGGAGAGTTTGCTTGCTTCGCCAAATCAGTCAGCGTCCGAACCGGCCATCGTCGTCCAAATCGGTCGACCTCCTCGTTAAGTATCTGACGATCGATATTATCTGGATCCGTGAAGTCAACCGGGAAGACGATTGGCGGTTCTGTAGGAGTCGCTGGAGACGGGATCATCTGAGTTGCGAGCTTGGAGCCGAGGCGAGCGAGTAACTTCTGGATTCGTATTCGCGCTCGGGAGGAGGCAGGGAGATTGTGTTCAGCTAGGTCATGTAGACCTTCGATCGTGTTTCTTTGAGGCGACAATTGATCATCGCGATCAAGCTCGATTAGGAGCAAATTGAAGAACCATTCCCTTCGCTCTTGTGGCAAACGGCTAATGACCTCTGATGCGAAGTCCGAGATATGCCACGTCCAGGTTTCGATAGGAGCAGCCAAACCAAACAAAGCGACGGCGGACTCAACCGATATCTTCGATTCGCGAATGAGGGAAGTGAGCGCTGGGCCGAGTGACAGTCCGAGTCGAGCTACGTCGCGATCATCTAACCGCGCCAAGATTGCCAACGTGGCTCGACCGGCAGTCGGCACCATAGATTTGGCATATTCGGCCCACGGGAGTTTGCTGTCCTCATTTAGATTTAATTCGAGAATGCGGGCTAGGGTATGCGCCGACGCCGGTGAAAGTTCGCCTCCAGAATAGTGGCCCGTCAGCTCAAGCAAGTGGTTAGTACGATCGAAATCATCCGATCCTATCGCTTCCGTAAGGTCGAGTGCACGACGGAAATAGGCTGCCGCCTCTTCCGTGCTGACTCGCCAGACTGCGCGAGCAAGCCCACCGTAGGATGAAACCTTGCTCCCAACATCGGTATCGAGCTGAATTTTGCGCTCGATATGACCGGCAAGAACTAGCGCAGCATCATGGCAGTCGAGGATGCGTGACAGTCGAGCTACTGTATTAGTGAGTTCCGGCGTGAATAGGCCCGGAGCGTTTGCTGCCCACTCGACCATTCGATTCGCAAGCGTCGCGTTGAGTTCACCTAATGTATCGGCGAGATCAAAAAACACTCGGAAACCGATTTGCGCAAGATAGGCTTTCCCGTCGCGATAGGGATAGTTTGATGACTGTTCGACCTCGCGAACAAGTCTGTCAAAGGCAGCGGTTACCACCTCACTTCGCGTTTTTCCACTTGGTGGGCGAATGATGTCGGCAACATCCTTCGCGTAGTTCAGAAGCGGTAAGATCCGGCCGCTAAGAGTACGTGAATAGCCGGATCGCTGTTCCTCATCCAGGCGATTGTGCCTCTTTCGGCGAGAGCGAGTTCCATCGAACTTCGGAGCCTCCAGCTTCTGGTTTAGCACCCGGACGAAGGTTGCACCACCCCGTGACCGCGCACTTGCTGGAACTAACTCGATAAGTTCGGTCGGCGCGATATCGATCAAGGCGGGATTTTTTCGTTTCAGGGACGCTCGAACTCCCGCAGCCAGCACGACCACGTGGATTATGGGAGCGATCGGATACTGACTTGAATAGTCGTAGATGGTCGGCGGTGTAAGTGTAGCTGCGGCGAGGATGACTGCTGCCTCTTTCTCCAAGCCAAGGTCAATTGCCAGCGCCGACGCGGACACGCTGGCCATCTCCAAACCATTGCTTTTTCCATTTTCAGAAACGACGGCTGCCAGCGCTTGTATGAGCCTGCGGGCATGGGATGGGTCGCGACCGGCGAATAGAAGCGCGGCAGCGTAGAGCGCTGGAGACGGGAGTCGGCAACGCAACAATCGGATTGCAATACGGTTTCTGGGCGGGTGCGGGGAACATTGGTGTCGATCCAGAAGGTCGAATAAGTCGTGAAATTTAGCGAAGGCATCGCTATCGGCTCGACGAGCAAAAAACTCCGCAACGCGCACGTCATTACCCGCTAGCATTTCGACATAGGCGAAGCCAATATCGTCCCATTGCCCTGAAGTGGACGATTTTTTTAAACGTCCGCTGCGTTTGGTCTGCGCCGCCCAATTGTGCCAATCGATTGATCGCCGAGCATGTCGACGAGCCTCCTCTCGGTCGCCTAGGAAGGCATTCGCAAGTGCAAGAGCAGAGTGTTTTCCCCCCGGCCAACCAACATTGGTCGCGGAAAGCCGTCGTAGTGCTTCGGCGTCACCCGCTACAGCTGCAAGATCGGGATGCTCGTATAGAAAGCGGTCGGATCGCTCATGTCCCGCAGCAACGAGCGACGCCTCCAGTAACAGGCGCATTAGATCGTCGCGGCGGTTTAATTCTCCCGCCAGCCCTATCGCAGCTGTAATCCGCGACAAGCGGATGTCGCGTACGCTTACTTGTGAAGCACCTCGTGGAGCGCGTGGGTCATAGGCCAATTGAATGAGTTGATCGGCATCTCGTAGAGAGGTAAGTAACGCTGGCAGGGCTCGCGCTGCATAGTTTGAGGTGGCCTGGCGTTCTTGGAGGGCGGCGATAACACGATCTCGACCGGCTTGGCTAGCGCCGTAGTTTGATCGGATCAAAGTCTCGGTCGGTTCATCGCGGAACATCAAGCCGTGTGGCGTTCGCTCAAGTAAGGGAGCAAGGTCGGCTGCAAAACTTTCAACCTGCTCCGCGACCAGGCCATGTGCTGCAGCAAGCTCTTCGATAGGAACTGGGGGAGCCAGCAAGGCGACGCCTGTGAGTAGAAGATCGATGTCTGCATCGCTTGCACCGCGAGTACGTGCAGTTTCACGCGCATCGTTGAGTCGCTTGCGAAGCAGGACGTCGAGCAAATCTTGCGGCTCTTCAAGGGCGTCAGGAAAAATCACTGGATCAAAAGGCCGCCCGGTGGTGATCAGGCTATCGAGACAGCGTGGGTTGCGACCTGACCGGGTCAGCAGAGCAGCAATCTCGTCGGCTGATGAATCCGGCACGCGCCGTTCGACAAGGGCGCGTACTTCCGTGTCAGTAAACAATGGAAGTGCGAAAAGGCGATGCGAGGTATCGCCGGTTGCCAGCCTGAGCCGCTCAGTCCGGCAGGATGCAATAAGGCGAACACCATCGATAGGGTCGACGCTGATGCTGCGCATTAGAAGATGTGCGAATGACGATGTCGCGGTTTCCTGCGCGGCAAGCCCAGCATGGTCGATCGCGTCAAGCACCAGTGAAACACATGCTTCACTGCGAGCTCGCCGCGCCGCTTCTACCGACTGGGCAAGCCGTCGGCGGAATGCCCTCATCAAACCCGTCACGTCCGCCACTGGCAACAGAATGTCGCACAGGCTTTGCCCAGCCATTAGATTGGCAAGATGGACGAGCGTCCTTTCCGGAAGGTGCCGGCCGTCGGCTGGATCCCGCCAACGACCTGCGCCGAAACCATCAAAAAGCACCACGGGGCCATCGGCTCGCAAGCGGTCGGCGAGGCCTTGCATTAATACAGTCTTACCCATGCCACCTGCAGCATGAACGACGAGAGGAAGACCTGGTTCGCGGGCGAGTATTGCAATGTGGTCAAGAACGGTGCGCTGAATGACGACCTCAACCTCGGGGAACGCATCGGGCGTTGGATACAGACGGTCCTCGTGCTCCACTTCCAGCTCAGCCAAGACAGCTACCCGATCAACACGCTTGTCCGTCTCGCTCCCGGGACCCGCCTTGATCCTGATGAGATTCCGTAACTTGAGCAGGCGCTTCTCTGCATCCGGATCGCTAGGTTCGCTCCATGCGGCCAGCACTACTGAAATTGCACGCTCCGCCTCGGCCAAACTTCCCTTGCTGCCGACCAATTCCAATCGTTGCAGCAGGTCAGCAAGGGGGTGGGGATACTCTTTCAGAGCTTGTGCGATCTGACCTGCTTGTCGGCCTACGTCACCGATTTCTTGCGTGCCCGCCACAACCGCTGAAATCGCTTTCCCTAAGTTCTCGTGGATAGGCCTGTTCGTGGCAAACTCATACCTGACCACGGCAATAACATGGTCATCGCCATGCATCGCCCGAAGCTCTGCATCGGTCGTGGCAAACTTGGCGAGAGTTGATGCAAAGTCAGCAGCTCGAACTGCGGTTTCGGCACTCGCGATCGAGTATTTGAACTGAACGACCGTAACCAGGTGCGCTCCGGCAACATTAGTGGCGCCGTGGTATCGAACAAGGTCGGCGATCTCGACTGCACCGGTTCCCAAACTCTGCTCGTCGCGCTCATCGAATCCTTCGAGCGTTATGGCAGTAAGGTCGGTTGACGGCGGCAGAAGTTCAAGGGCTGTCCGCGCGGCCCAAGCCTCATGAAAGGCATGCCCCGCCTTTGATGCGCGAACTTTGTCGATTGCAATCGTTGCTGTACCAGTTTCGTCGTTACTCATGATTGGCTTGATGCATCCCGTCTATCGTCCTGATTTCATAAGCCAGCCTAGTCGCCTGCGGCATCAACGGCCGATCAGATAGGACTGCTTCCACGTCCTGTTGGCTTGGTATCGACAATACCACGCAGTGTGGCGGTAGATCACAGGCAAGAGCTTAAGCCGCCGACCGGAGTAATGAGCTTGGGCGCCCAAGCGCAGTTCATCGGCTCTGGGCAATGCGTTTGCCTGAACAGCATTTACGACTTGCTCGACTGGTCCGTTTTTGGCTGACCTTATTGAACTACCAGCGTTTGTTTCCGCAGGCAATCAGCCGCTCTCTACCGGCTGGGGAATTGCATCCGACTTGACCACTTGTTTGCGTTGCATTTGCCCACGACTCAGCTCTGTCATCCGGACGCGACGGTTGGTGATTGCACTCCCCGACCAGTCGTCTGCTTCCGATTCGGCCAAGATGACCCTAGTTTTGATTGGCTGAAATCGACCCAACCTGCCGATCGTAAACGGTGAACATCGTGCGGAGCTCTGACTGTCATTACAAAGCGCTCAGATCAGTAGTCCATACTCTGCAGTGAACCGTCACAACGTACTGACACGAGGCCGCCCAACTCATTTTCCGCGACCTTTCGCTTGTAGGCATTACCGGCCTGGAATAGGGTGTCATCACGCTTGCTGTATCGGTCACGGCTGATACCTGAATCGAATTTTGACTGGAGACTTCGCCTTGATCGACAAGAACCATGCCCGCCGGATGGCAGAAGCTAATGCACAGCAACTGTTATCAGAGCTTCCGACTCAAATTCGACTTATTGTAGAGCGCCTCCCTTTTGGAGCGCGATGGATGCTGGCCGGGGCTATTATTGAGCTGCACGCGAAACGCGATGTTTACTCCAGTGGCATCGCGCTCGGCATGGTTATGGCCGCATCCGCCCGAGAGGAAATCACCAGCGAACAGATGGAGACTCTCGCCTTATACGCTGGGAACGTTTGTCCTGATCCATTGCTGTCCCGCTAGGTAGGGATCGCGAAAGCGGCACAGGCCAAAGTAGCGCATTAATCGGGAAAAGTTGGTGAGAGTCTTATGAATAACATCCCACTTACAGATACGATCGTCCATGCACTGGCTCAGCTCGTAGACGACTCTGGAAATAATGGCAATTACCGGGAGCCATCCCATGCCGATATTGAGTTTCAAGTGAACACCGCAGGTCTTTCTAAGCATGATCCTAAGCAGCAAGGGCAGACCATTGGCAAAGCGAAGCGAGTTCGTGCGGTGCTCTACAGTGCGATGGAACTACAGCCTGAGGCGGGTTCTCGCTTAGTCGCTGGGCTTCTATCTAAAATCCGGGCCTGTGGCGGTTTCCGTGAAACGTCTGCGAACTACGTGGGCCGCGAGGCCGTAGATAACGCTAGGGGAGCCTTCAACGCAGAGGGATTTAATCTTGCGGACGATGGGACGGTATCTCCCAAAGTCTTGACTGCGCTTGTCGGGTCGGAATTAACTGATGCTTTGTGGGCCTATGCTCTTCGTGCTCAGAAGGGGGCTGAAGATGCGGCTCTCATAGCAGGTACTGGAAAGGATTTGTTAGAGGCCACCGCAGCTCACGTGCTTATGAGCCTTGAGGGGCGTTATCCAGAAAAGGCGAACTTTCAAGGCCTTTTGGGTATGGCCTTCATTGCCCTTGAGTTAGCAGTGCCAGAAATTCCCGAACAGCCTGGTGAACCAGCGATTAAATCGATGGAGCGTGGCCTGTTCACCGCAGCTCTCGGCGTCAATCGAGTTCGCAACAAGCAGGGTGCTGGCCATGGGAGACCTTGGGTCCCCAATCTGTCCTCAGAGGAGGCTAAAGCCGCTATCGAGATCGTGGGGACTATCTCGGCCTACTTGCTCGGGAAGCTGTCGAAACGTGAGCGTCGACTGGCATAGCTACCAAATTTCAACTGATCGCGGAAAGACCGATGGATATCTGCAGTCTATATCAAGCTACGCATAAAAATAATTTGCTCATAACCCAAACACTGCGGCCAAGATTGAATCGATAAACGTGAAAATGATCGAAAATCTCGGAATTACAACGGAGGAGTGACGCAAGGCACGGCACCATTCTTTTTTCGCAAAACGTACGAATTATTCCCAATAAGCTAGGGAAGCTGCGCGATATCAAAGTGAGAAGTCGACTACGGCACGGCACTATCGACATCGTTGAGCTTCGGTTTACAGACGGAATGACGGCAATGGATATCCACACGGCCTCGGAAGCTGCGGTTCATAAACTGGTCGCTCAGATCATCAGCATCACGATTAAGTGGGCTAAGCACCATGATATTTGGTACGACGCCTGCCATACAGACCCTGTGGCTTACTATGATGACGAACCTTGGCCTGGTGGCGCGCTACTTCTACTGTGTGCGGAGAGCCCGATAAACACCGTGCTCGAGTGGGATCACGAGGAGGCACAGGAGTTAGGTCGTGCGCTTGAGTCAGTTGGTGTCTACTTGGAATGCCATGAATCGTGCATATGGGGATACCATTTAATCGATGACGAGAATGATTTGGCTCAAGCAGCCTATCGCGTAGCACGCTGGAAATGGATCTGTCGATTGGTTGAGGCTGACACGGCGGATGTCAGCGGTGACCTATACGCTCATTTTGCGGCGAATGCGCAAGACTTCCATCGGCTTGCTCCTCGCGAGTTTGAAACACTCATCAGCAGCATCTTCGCCGCTAGAGGATGGAAAACAGAGCTCGGGCCTGGTTCTGGAGATGAAGGTGTAGACCTACGAATCTGGCAACGAGATCCGATTGGCGACCTGCTCACGCTGGTACAGGTGAAGCGTTATGCGCCCGGTAATCCCATCAAGCTTGATGCGGTTGCGGCCCTTTCAGCTCATGTGGACCGTCACAAGGCTAGTCGCGGCCTATTTATTACTTCCTCGCGTTATCTACCTGGAGTGCACCGTTTTGCCGAGCAGGCAGGCTCGAGGCTCATCTTGGCAGATACCAGCAATCTGGCACAGTGGTGCCACGAGTCGGCACAAGAAATGATTATGGCCCGCAACCGAATTCTAGCCGCTCAAGAACTTTTACCTTTACTTCAAGAAATCCAAATTCGAGGAGTAGATCCTCGTCTGGTGGTGGGCGATCGGCGTTATCCGAGCTTTTGCATCGTACTGCGCGAATCTCGGTCGTCCGCTTTGCTCGCCCACATACCTAGTGTCCGAATCTCCGGAGACATTCAAATGGGGCAAGTAATGCCAGTTTTTAATCAAGGTGCTGAAGTCGCTGAATACCGAGAAACGGTGTTCCGTGCAACGCGGACAGAAGAACGTGGTGAAGTGCAGTATTGGGGCCAGCGAACGCTTTTTTCATCTTGGAACGGCAGACCAGTTGGGTTCGACCATTGGGACTAAATAGGGACCCGTCAGGCAGGATAACGGGCAGTCCGTAGATGTCAGTGCTCATGAGTGTTGTGCACAAACGCGCCACACTTCGTTAGGAGTTACCCTGGGAATACGACTATGCGGGAAGGGAGCTATAAAGTCGTTCCGCATATAAAAAACACGAAAAAAGTTAAATTAGGTAAGTGTCTGATTTATGGAAGATAAAACACATGTAACAGTTAGCAAGGCTCCGGAACTAATGGAAGAGTCGAACCTGTCGGTCGGTGGCCACGTGCTGTTCGCACACTACCAGCAAGGCATGACCGATTATCTGGCCATCGCTCTGCTGCACCACAGCGAAGGCGTGGCCGTCACCGACTCGCTGGACGTGACCCCGTCACGCCACCTCGACCTCGGCCAGCTTCACCTGGCCGCGCGGATCAACGTTTCCGAGTGGCAGAACAACAAGCAGTCCAAGCAGTACATCTCGTTCATCAAAGGCAAAAACGGCAAGAAGGTTTCGGAATACTTCCGCGACTTCATCGGCTGCCAGGAAGGCGTCGACGGCCCGGGCGAGACCCGCACCCTGCTCAAGGCTTTCAGTGACTTCGTCGAGAGCGAAGACCTGCCGGAAGAGTCCGCTCGCGAGAAAACCAAGACGCTGGTCGATTACGCCAGCAGCCAGGCGAAACTTGGCGAGCCAATGGGTCTGGAAGAGCTCTCGGAGCTGATCGACGAAGAACGCCCGAAAGCCTTCTACGATCACATCCGCAACAAGGATTACGGCCTGTCGCCAGAGATACCGGCGGACAAACGCACCTTGAATCAATTCCGCCGCTTCACCGGTCGCGCCGAAGGTCTGTCGATCAGCTTTGAGGCGCACCTGCTGGGCTCCAAGATCGAGTACGACGAAGAGAACGGCACCCTGATGATCAAGGGTCTGCCAACCTCGCTGACCGATCAGCTGAAGCGCCGCAACTGATGCTCGGCAATGTGCTGAAGAAGGTCGCGCTGGTTCTGCTGGTGGTCGTGGTTTATCAGAACTGGGGCAAGATCGAGCGGGTGTTCAACCCGTCGCAAATGGTTGCTGAGCAGACGCGGGCGCAGGCTAATGTCGTGCTCTATGCCACAGACTGGTGCGGCTACTGCAAGCAGACCAAACGCTTTCTCGACAGCAAGGGGATTGCGTTCAAGGAATTCGACATCGAGAAGGATGCCGAGGCGCGCAAGGCGTACGAGGCACTGGGTGGACGCGGGATTCCGCTGATCGATGTGAATGGCACGTTGATTCGCGGATTTGATCCGGACGAGATCCTCGCAGCCCTGAAATAGCTGTGGGAGCGAGCAGGCTCGCCCCAACAGGTTTTGCATCTGACTTGAAAAATCAGCGGGCCTCGATACGGAAACCGAAACGCGGGAAGTGCACATGCACCACGCCGCCACGCTCGTCTTCGCGACGCACGATCAGCTCCTCAAGACCGGCAAACAGCAACGCACCCACCACCGGATCAACCCCATAATCCGTCGCGGCAATTGCCACCTGTTGGCCTGCCTTGAACCCGTTCGGGTCAACAAACTGTTCATCCGGCAATGCCGCTGGTGTCGCATTGCGTGCAACCTCCAGCGCCTCCTCGGACGTCATTTCGCTCGCAGCGCCATGCCCGAAGCCCAACACACGTCCCAGCCATGCGACGACGGCTGGATACTCATCCACCAGAGGCGCTGTCACATGGGTCGCCTTGAGAAACCACATCGGGTGCGCCAAAGCAAAGTCGGCAATCGATGGACCGCCAAACAGGAAGTCACCTTGCTCGCGCTGCAACTGCTGCTCCAGACGCGCCATGATCGTCGGCCATTGATGCTTGGCCTGCTCGGTAGACAAACGCGTGGCACTGCCGCCACTGAACAGGCCGGCACGGTCGGCCATAAACGCCTTGATCGCTTCCGGCGGTAATTTGCCGAAACGCACGGCAACCGATTCCGGCTGGAACACCAGACTGACGGCATGCTGGAACACCACCGAGTCCGCCCACGTCGCGAAGCTGGCGGTTGTCATCTCCTGACCTTCGGGGAAAAACGACGGCTGCGCCTTCTCTTGCTCCAGGCGGCGGGCGATCAACGAAGTGTCGCAATAGATGTCAGCGCCGATCTGCAGCACTGGGGTTTTGCGATAACCACCGGTCAGGGCGGTCAGATCCGGTTTCGGCATTACCGGCGAGATATTCACCGAGCGCCAGGACAGACCTTTGAAGCCCAGCAGCAGACGGGCCTTCTCGGCAAATGGAGAGGTCGGGTAATGATGCAGAATCAACTCGGACATGCTCGGCTCCGCCGCTCAGAAAGTGAGTCGGCAGCTTAGCGCGCATTTACTTAGCAGCCTACAGATCTGGCTGATGGGAACCGATCAGTCAGATTGATAAGACGCGACCAGACACTCCTTCGCGCTCTTGCGCAGTTTTTTGATCAACCGCTCCTGCCGCAAAGCGTCGCTCTTGTCGCGACAAAGCTCGGTGTAAACCAATGCCGTGGCCGGGCTGGACAGGAAGAAGCGCGCGCCTTTGCCGCTCTGGTGCTTGGCAAAACGGCGCGCGGGATCGTTGCTGATCCCGCAATACAACGAACCGTTGGCCGCGCGCACGAGGTAGACGAACCAGGACTTGCTCACTGGCTCGACAACATCGACAGATTTTTCGCTAAGGCTGGTCACTTCGGGATCAAGACGCGCAGGAAACAGGCCGCGATCTTATCAGCGACCGGCCTGAAATGCCTTCAGTCCCTTCAGGGCCTGGGCACGCACTGCGTTGCGCACCAGAGGCGTCCAGCCCAGCAGCAGGCCTTTGAAACCCAAGGCCTGACGCGACCAGCGCCACAGATCGAAATGATCGTGGTGCTCGCAAATCTTGCCGTCTCGGAACACGAAGCGTGCCTGGATATCATTGACCACGACGTTGCCGGTCTGGCTGAACAAATACGTTGCCACCCAATGCGCACCGCCGCTGCGCTCATCGGCGCGAACGTTGTCGAAAGTCAGCGAAAAGTCTTTGGCGCGGGAGGTCAGCATTCGCCACATGTCGCCAGCATCGCGCCCACGCAGCTCACCAAAGGCCGGGTCGCTGAACACCACATCGTCGGTGTAACACGCAGCCATGGCCTCGGCGTCGAGTCGCTGGAAAGCCTGATAGAAGCGGGTGATCAACGCAGCGTGGGCGTCACTCATGGGCAAACTCCAAGGAATGGACAGATTGCCAGCACGATAATCTGCAAAGCGCGGAAACACTATCGGCATTCGTGCACCGAATACCCTTCTTGGCCTTCAGGCGACGATAAAACCTGTGGGAGCAAGCAAGCTCACTCCCACGGGGAACTGCGCTTTTCAGATCTTTTCGCTTGTGACCTGCACGTACAGCGTCCGTCCGGCGCCGAGGCCCGCGATGATCGCCCCCGTGCCAATGATGCCGAAGATCCAGCCCACCGCATTCCAGCCGCCCGTCCAGTCATGCACAACGCCGACTGCAAACGGCCCCATCGACGCCAGCGTGTAGCCAAAACCCTGGGCCATGCTCGACAGGTTGGCTGCGACATGGGAGTCACGCGAACGCAGTACGATCAACGTCAGCGCCAGACTGAATGCACCGCCCTGCCCCAGACCGAGCAGAATCGCCCAGCCCCACAGGCCTTCGATCGGCGCATACAGGCAACCGAACAGACCGCCGAGGGTCAGCGACATCACCACCACGATCGCCAGACGCTGATCCTTGCCACGAGTCGCCAGCCACGGCGCCGCGAGTGAACTGGCGAGCTGGACGATCACCGAACCGGACAGCACCAGGCCGGCCTGGGTCGGCGTCAGACCGCGACCAATCAGGATCGACGGCAACCAGCCGAACACGATGTAGGCCAGCGACGATTGCAGGCCCATGTACAAGGTCACCTGCCACGCCAGCGGATCACGCAACAGTCCGCGCACGCGATAAGCGACATTGTGCGCACCGTGTTTCTGCCCTACTTGTGGTAGCCAGAACACCGCAGCGACCAGCGCCGGAATCACCCAGAAACCCAGACCCACGGCCCAGCTGCTGCCGAAGTGTTCACTCAACGGTACGCTCGATCCCGCCGCCATCGCGGCACCGAGACACAGCGCCATGGTGTAAACACCCGTCATGGTGCCGGCGTGTTTGGCGAAGTCGCGTTTGACGATGCCCGGCAGCAGCACGCCAATGATGCCGATACTGGCGCCGCCCAATACGCTGCCGGCAAACAGACCGATCTCACCGAAATTACTGCGCAAGATAATCCCGCCTGCGAGGGTCAGGAGAATCCCCAACACCACTCGCTCCGCACCAAAACGCCGGGCCAGAATCGGCGCCAGCGGTGCAAACAGACCCAGGCACAGCACCGGCAACGTGGTCAGCAGACCCGCCTGGGCGGCAGACAGCCCGAGGCTTTTCGATACGTCGCTAAGCAGCGGCGCCAGGCTCGACAGCGCCGGACGCAGGTTCAGCGCCACCAGAATCAAGCCCAGCAGCAACAGCCATGGCCGGCGCACCAGCGGATGGCTTTGCTGTACTTGTTCGTCATCAGCCTCGGCATCGATCAGCAGCTCTTCGAGCTCTGCCGTGCGTTTCGGGGCTGTGGATATCTCGTTGCGGGGCATGGATTTCTCGGTTTCAAGGTTCATTGATCAACTGCCTGGATAAGGCTTTGGCCCGTTCCGGGTCGCGTTGTTCGACGGCATCGAGCAACTCGATGTGCAGGTCGAACACTTCCTGACGGCGCGGAACGATGTTCAGCGTCTGACGCAATTGCGCGCCGACGATGCTGGAAAAATAGCGATACAGCTCGCTGAGTGTCGGGTTATGCGCGGCGTCGACCAAACGGCGGTGGAACACCAGATCGCAGGCGATGTAGGTGTCGAGATCGCCGTGGTAATGGCTGCCGCTTGTGCCGAGCGCTTCACGCAAGGCGACGAGGTCTTCATCGGTGCGGCGCAACGCCGCGAGGCCAATGGCCTCGACCTCAAGGATGTGCCGGGTTTCCCGCGCCTGTTCCAGCGAACAACGCGAGAGCGCCTTGAGGGTGTCCAGCGGATCAATCACCGCACGCAGATAACTACCGTCGCCCTGGCGAATTTCAATCAACCCGGAAAACGCCAGCACGCGCATGGCCTCACGCACGGTGTTACGGCTGATGCCCAGCTCGGCGCACAGCTCGGGTTCGGTGGGCAATCGCTCGCCGACCTGCCAGGTACCGCTGTTGATGCGCTGACGCAATTGATCCAGGGCCTGATCGACCAAGGACCGTTTAACAAGAGGAGAAATGTCTGACATAGGATTCGCCTTTTCATCCAATCATAGGATGAATTTTCTGACATCTTAGTCAGACCCGTGTAGGACGGCAACCACCTAGGGTCAATCGGAGGGAAATGAAGCGGGATTTTCGACGTGAGGGAATGAGACATTTCGAGGGGCGCGGCGAGACCTTGAGTGTCAAAGGCATGGAGCGCCGCGTGGATCATCTATCTGGTTGGGAATGCCAGCAGTGCGGGGAAGTCGAGTGGGATGACCATACCGATAGTGCTGAACGCTACACGAAAGCAGGTGATGAACTGGTTATCGCTGCAAGGCAAATGATCGGGGCCGAGATGAAGCGTATCCGGCGCAAACTGCACCTCACGCAAAAAGAGACGGTGCAACTGCTCTCCGGTGGAGGGCATAACGCGTTCTCTCGCTACGAGCGCGGCGAAACATTACCACCCAAGGCGCTGATGTTGCTGATGCGGCTGTTGGATCGATACCCCTACTTGCTGACCGACGTCAAAACCCTGGGCGAAGGGGCAGACTTGCGCGGAGCGTTCAAATACACCGAGCACAAAGAACACGAAACCCTCACCGTATCCTGACCCCCAAAAAAACAAACCCGGCACAAGGCCGGGTTCGTTTTACACATCAGCCATCAATGCAGAATCTGGCTCAGGAACAGCTTCGTCCGCTCATTCTGCGGATTATCGAAGAAGTCGTTCGGTGCCGCCTGTTCAACGATCTCGCCCTTGTCCATGAAAATCACGCGATTGGCCACGGTGCGGGCAAAGCCCATTTCGTGGGTTACGCAGAGCATGGTCATGCCGTCTTCGGCCAGACCGATCATGGTGTCGAGCACCTCTTTCACCATCTCAGGATCGAGCGCCGAAGTCGGTTCGTCGAACAGCATGATTTTCGGCTTCATGCACAGCGCGCGGGCGATTGCCACACGCTGTTGCTGACCGCCGGACAGTTGCCCCGGATACTTGTGCGCCTGCTCCGGAATGCGTACGCGCTCCAGGTAATGCATGGCGATTTCCTCGGCCTTGCGCTTGGGCATCTTGCGTACCCACATCGGCGCCAGGGTGCAGTTCTGCAAAATGGTCAGGTGCGGAAACAGGTTGAAATGCTGGAACACCATGCCGACTTCACGGCGGATCGCTTCGATCTGCTTGAGGTCGTTGGTCAGTTCCACGCCATCGACGACGATGCGGCCCTGCTGGTGTTCTTCCAGACGATTGAGGCAACGAATGGTGGTCGATTTGCCGGAACCCGACGGGCCGCACAGGACGATACGCTCGCCCTGTTTGACGTTGAGGTTGATGTCTTTCAGCACGTGGAACTGGCCATACCACTTGTTGACGCCCTGCATCTGAATAATGCCTTCAGGGCTCACAGGCTTTTTGATTGCTTCACTCATTACAGAACTCCTAACGCTTGTGGCCAGTGTCGAGCTTGCGTTCCAGATGCATGGAATAGCGCGACATACCAAAACAGAAAATCCAGAACACCAGGGCGGCAAACACGTAGCCTTCGGTGGCCATGCCCAGCCATTTCGGATCGGCAGCGGCTTGTTTGACGCTGTTGAGCAGGTCAAAGAGGCCGATGATGATCACCAGACTGGTGTCCTTGAACAGCGCGATGAAGGTGTTGACGATGCCGGGAATCACCATTTTCAGGGCTTGCGGCAGAATCACCAGGCCCATCGAACGCCAGTAGCCCAGGCCCATTGCAGCCGCCGCTTCGTACTGACCTTTAGGGATCGCTTGCAGACCGCCGCGCACCACTTCAGCCACGTAGGCCGACTGGAACAGGATCACGCCGATCAGCGCCCGCAGCAACTTGTCGAAGTTCATGCCTTCGGGCAGGAACAGCGGCAGCATTACCGAAGACATGAACAGCACCGTGATCAACGGCACGCCGCGCCAGAACTCGATGAAGGTCACGCAGACAACTCGAATCGCCGGCATGTTCGAACGTCGACCCAGCGCCAGCACGATGCCAAGCGGCAAGGCGCCAGCGATACCGACGGTGGCAATCACCAGAGTCAGCATCAAGCCGCCCCACTGGCTGGTCGCGACGGTTTGCAGGCCGAATACGCCGCCGTGCAGCAGGCACCAGGCGACAATCGGATAGATCACCAGAAAGCTCAGCCCGTACACCGCTTTACGCGGGAAGCGCGAGATGAACAGTGGCGCCACGCCGATCACTGCCAGCCACACGGTCAGGTCTACACGCCAGCGCAGGCCGGTCGGGTAGTAGCCATACATGAACTGACCGAAGCGTTGCTGGATGAACACCCAGCAGGCGCCCTCCTTGGTGCAATCAGCCTGGGTGGTGCCGACCCAGTTGGCGTCGAGGATCGCCCACCCCAGAATCGGCGGAACGATCAGGTAGATCAGGTAGAACGCGAACAGCGTGAGCAAGGTGTTGAGCCAGCTGGAGAACATGTTCGCGCGCATCCATGCCACTACGCCGATGCTACTGCTCGGAGGGGGCATGTCGGGTTTGAAAGTATGAGTACTCATGCGCTTTTCCTTACCGCTCGATCAGCGCAATGCGCTTGTTGTACCAGTTCATCAGCAGGGAAATGCTGATACTGATCGCCAGGTACACGCTCATGGTGATCGCAATCACTTCGATCGCCTGACCGGTCTGGTTCAGCACGGTGCCGGCGAACAGCGAAACCATTTCCGGATAACCGATACCGGCGGCCAGCGAGGAGTTCTTCGCCAGGTTCAGGTATTGGCTGGTCAGCGGCGGGATGATCACCCGCAGGGCCTGGGGAATGATCACCTTGCGCAGGGTCGGGCCTTCACGCAAACCGAGTGAACGGGCCGCTTCGGTCTGGCCGTGGCTGACCGACTTGATCCCCGAACGCACGATTTCGGCGATGAACGCCGCGGTGTAAACGGTCAAGGCCAGGGTCAAGGCCAGCAGTTCCGGAATAAGCACCCAGCCGCCAACGAAGTTGAAGCCCTTGAGCTCGGGCATTTCCCAGTGCAGCGGAGCGCCGAAGATCAGCGCGCACAAACTCGGGATCACCAGCAGAATCGCCAGACCCACCCAGAACTTGTGGAACGGCTCACCGGTCGCTTCGAAGCGCTTGTTGGCCCAGCGGCACATCAGCACGATGCCGACGATGGCCACCACAACACTGATCACGAATGCCCAGAAACCGTCAGCTGCCAGCGCGGCCGGCATGTTCAGGCCACGGCTGCTGACAAAGAAAGTGTCGCCGAAGTTGTGGCTGTTGCGCGGTCCCGGCATGGTCAGGAACACCGCGAAGTACCAGAACAGGATTTGCAGCAGGGGCGGAATGTTGCGGAAGACTTCCACATACACGGTCGCCAGCTTGCTGATGATCCAGTTCGGCGAAAGACGCGCGACACCAATGATGAAGCCCAGCAGAGTCGCCAGGATCACGCCGATGATGGTCACCAGCAATGTATTGAGCAGACCGATCACAAACACGCGGGCATAGCTGTCCGCTTCGGTGTAGTCGATCAGGGTTTGAGCGATGCCGAACCCGGCACTGCGCTCCAGAAAGCTGAAGCCGGAGGTGATGCCCCGGTGTTCAAGGTTGGTTTGCGTGTTATCGAACAGGAACCAGCCCAGGGAGACGACGGCCACGATAGTGACAATCTGAAATACCCAGGCGCGCACTCGCGGATCGCTGAGGCTGAGCCTCTGCTTTGGTGCGCCGATTGAATTTTGCATGAAGTGCCCCGGAAAAAATGGAACAAGAACATCACCCGGCGGTTGGCCCGCCGGGTGATAGAACCATTAGCGCACTGGTGGTGCGTACTGAATGCCGCCGTTGTTCCACAGGGCGTTCAGGCCACGGTCGATTTCCAGCGGAGTGTTCTTGCCGAGGTTTTTCTCGAACACTTCACCGTAGTTGCCGACCTGCTTGACGATCTGCACGACCCAGTCCTTCGGCAGTTTCAGGTCTTTGCCATATTCACCGTCAGCGCCGAGCATACGAGCGACATCCGGATTCTTCGTGGACTTGGCTTCAGCTTCGACATTCTTCGAAGTGATGCCAGCCTCTTCAGCGTTGAGCATGGCGTAGCCAGTCCAGCGCACCACGGCCAGCCACTCGTCGTCGCCGTTACGCACGACTGGACCCAGTGGTTCCTTGGAAATGGTTTCCGGCAGAACCACGTAGTCTTTCGGCGAAGCCAGTTTGCTGCGCTGGGCGAACAGCTGGGATTTGTCGGAAGTCAGCACGTCGCAACGACCGGATTCCAGCGACTTGGCGCTTTCATCGGAGGTGTCGAAGGTGATTGGGGTGTATTTCAGACCGTTGCCGCGGAAGTAGTCGGAAACGTTGAGCTCGGTGGTAGTACCGGCCTGGATGCAGATGGTTGCGCCGTCCAGCTCTTTGGCACTCTTCACGCCCAGCTTGTTGTTTACCAGGAAGCCGATGCCGTCATAGTAGGTAATGAAGCCCGGGAATTTCAGGCCCATGCCCGCATCACGGGAGCTGGTCATGGTGGTGTTGCGCGACAGGATGTCGATCTCGCCGGACTGCAGCGCGGTGAAGCGCTCCTTGGCATTCAACTGACTGAATTTGACCTTGGTTGCGTCGCCGAATACGGCAGCAGCTACTGCGCGGCAGAAGTCAGCGTCGATGCCGAGGATCTTGCCGGTAGCGTCCGGTACCGAGAAGCCCGGCAGACCGTCGCTCACGCCACATTGCACGAAACCTTTCTTCTGCACGGCATCCAGGGTTGCACCCGCCTGAGCGAACCCGCTGACGCCGAGTACTGCTGCTGCAGTCACGATCGCCAGAGTGGATTTCAACATCTTCATTCAAACCTCCAGTTTTGCTCTTGTTGTGTCGGAGCTTGAGTCCAGTCGCACCCTTTTGAGGCGGTGTTGACCCTAGTTGGCTTTTTATTGGGTCAACCGACGTAAAGACCTTCGCTATGAGTGTTTCAGGAGAAAATCCACATCATGGACAACTCACTTCTCACCAATTGGCCGAACGGGCTGTAGCCCTTTCATATTCGCTAAGCCCATGGCGGCCATTGGCGAACATCCATTACCGGATTCTTTGCATCCCATCGTCAGGCGTTCACTGATAGTGTTACCGCCAGACGCGAGATCGGTTGCACGCTTCAAGCCATAGCAAAGCCCGTACCACACCGGCCGCTGAAGCACATAAGCGACAGGTCAATAGCAAAACTTGTACCCTTGCGACATCTTCTTAACGGATCAACCGGGCGCGCACTTCAATCACGCACTCAATGAGAGCGCCCGCACATATTTGGAGCAGACATGACCGAGCCCTTGATTCTTCAGCCTGTTAAGCCCGCAGACGCCTGCGTGATCTGGCTGCACGGCCTCGGCGCCGACCGCTTTGACTTTCTGCCGGTCGCCGAGGCGCTGCAGGAAAGCCTGCTGAGCACACGCTTCGTACTGCCGCAGGCGCCGACCCGTCCAGTGACGATAAATGGCGGATATGCCATGCCGAGCTGGTACGACATCAAAGCCATGAGCCCGGCGCGCGCGATCGATCGCGATGAACTGGAAGCGTCGGCCGATCACGTCATTGAATTGATCGAAAACGAGCGCGCTAGCGGAATAGACGCCTCGCGGATTTTTCTCGCGGGTTTCTCCCAGGGTGGCGCCGTGGTCTATCACACCGCTTTTCTGAAATGGCAGGGACCGTTGGGTGGCGTGATGGCGTTGTCGACGTATGCGCCAACGTTCAGTGAGGAACTGCAGTTATCTGCCAGTCAGCAACGAATTCCGGTGCTGTCATTGCACGGTCAGTTCGACAACGTGGTGCAAAACTCGATGGGCCGCACAGCTTATGAGTATCTGAAAGCCCATGGTGTCACCGTGACATGGCAGGAATACCCAATGGAGCACGAAGTGTTACCCGAGGAAATTCGCGATATCGGTACCTGGCTGAGCGAGCGCCTGCGCTGATTCTCCGCACAACGTCCGCCCTTTGATCATCACACTACGCCGCGCCCGTTTCTTGCATTACACTGGCCGGCGTACATTCCTTAACCAATTGATGAGATGACCGTGCTCGAAGCACTCAAGAAAATGTTCGGTAAAAGCGAGGCAGAGCAGCTCGCGCCAGTTACCCGTGCGCCGTCGCACGCCCCCGGTCATCGCAACGATGCCCCGCAGGCCGACCGCCCCGCTCCCGCAGCGGCACCGAAGCAAGAACCGCAACCTGCACCGGCCGCGCCAATCGCCGCCGAGCCTGCCCGCAGCGAAGCGCCAAAACCGCTCAAGCCGCGTCGCGAACCCAAGCCCAAGGCTCCGGTCATCCCGTGGAAACTCGAAGACTTCGTCGTCGAACCTCAAGAAGGCAAAACCCGCTTTCACGATTTCAAGCTTTCTCCAGAACTGATGCACGCCATTCAGGATCTGGGCTTTCCTTATTGCACGCCGATCCAGGCACAGGTGCTGGGCTTCACCCTCGCCGGCAAAGACGCCATCGGCCGCGCCCAGACCGGTACCGGTAAAACCGCCGCATTCCTGATCTCGATCATCACTCAGTTGTTGCAGACCCCGCCGCCGAAAGAACGCTACATGGGCGAACCCCGTGCGCTGATCATCGCGCCGACACGTGAGCTGGTGGTGCAGATTGCAAAAGACGCTGCCGACCTGACCAAGTACACCGGCCTCAACGTGATGACGTTTGTCGGCGGCATGGATTTCGACAAGCAGCTCAAGCACCTTGAAGCGCGCCACTGCGACATCCTCGTTGCGACACCGGGCCGCCTGCTCGACTTCAACCAGCGCGGCGACGTGCATCTGGACATGGTCGAAGTGATGGTGCTGGACGAAGCCGACCGCATGCTCGACATGGGATTCATCCCGCAGGTTCGGCAGATCATTCGCCAGACCCCGCCGAAAAGCGAACGTCAGACGCTGCTGTTCTCCGCGACTTTCACCGAAGACGTGATGAACCTCGCCAAGCAGTGGACCACCGACCCGTCGATCGTCGAGATCGAATCGCAGAACGTGGCCAACGAAAACGTCGAGCAGCACATCTTTGCTGTGGCCGCTGCCGACAAATACAAACTGCTCTTCAACCTGGTCAACGATAACGGCTGGGAGCGGGTGATCGTGTTTGCCAACCGCAAAGACGAAGTGCGCCGAATCGAAGAACGTCTGGTGCGTGATGGCATCAACGCCGCGCAACTGTCTGGCGACGTGCCGCAGCACAAGCGCATCAAGACGCTCGAAGGTTTCCGTGAAGGCAAGATTCGCGTACTGGTCGCCACCGACGTTGCCGGTCGCGGCATCCACATCGACGGCATCAGCCACGTTATCAACTTCACCCTGCCGGAAGTCCCGGACGACTACGTGCACCGCATCGGCCGTACCGGTCGTGCCGGCGCCGATGGCGTGTCGATCAGCTTTGCCGGTGAAGACGACTCCTACCAGTTGCCGTCCATCGAAGAGAAGCTCGGCCGCAAGATCAGCTGTGAAACACCTCCCACGCATCTGTTGCGTGCAGTTGAGCGCAAGCGTCCAGAGTAAGTGACACGATAGAAGAGAAGCGCAGCCGGCAACGGACTGCGCTTTTTTTGTGCCCGGCTTTTTTTCCGGAGGATCTTGCCCGACAAAACTAAAAGTCCATAATAGACAAATAAGTTTAGATTTCGCATCCGGAGCCTGACATGTCCAGTACGCCCTACGTGATCGACCAAACCCAGGCCCGTGAGCTGCTGGCCCGCATTGATGTGCCGCAGACATTGCGCAAACTGTTCCGCGATCTCGCCACCGGTAACGCGGTTCAACCGGCGCAGCAACTGGTGGAGTTCCCGCAGGGCGCTGGTGACTTCATCAATTACCTGGGTGTGCTGGCCGAAGACGGTGTGTACGGCGTGAAGACCTCGCCGTACATCGTCCGCGAGCAAGGCCCGTTGGTGACCGCGTGGACCTTGTTGATGTCGATGCAGACCGGCCAACCCTTGCTGCTGTGCGATGCCGGCGAACTCACCACAGCGCGCACGGCTGCGACCACCGCAGTGGCCGTCGATGCCCTCGCTCCGCTGGATGCGCGGCGACTGGCGATCATCGGCAGCGGCAAAGTCGCACAGGCGCATCTGCATTACGTGAAGTCTTTGCGCGACTGGCAAAGCATCAGTGTGTATTCGCCGAGCCTGCAGGAGGATCCTGAAACCCAGGCGCTGCTCACAGCCGCAGCTCCCGGACTGACGATTGCAACCCGTCTTGAAGCCGCCCTCGCCGATGCCGATGTGATCATGCTCTGCACTTCGTCCGCGGGGCCGGTGATCGACCCGGCGGCACTGAGCAAACCTGCGTTGATCACGTCGATCAGCACCAACGCCCCCCGCGCCCATGAAGTGCCGCCGCAAAGCCTCAACGACATGCAGGTGTTCTGCGACTATCGTCTGACCACGCCGAGCTCGGCGGGCGAGATGCTGATTGCTGTTGAGCAAAATGGCTGGAGCACGGACTCGATCATGGGTGACCTCGCCGATCTGCTCAGTGAAAAAGTGCAACGCCCGGATTACCACCGTCACGTGTTTTTCCGCTCGATCGGGCTAGGGCTGGAAGACATCGCCCTGGCGAATGCGATTTATCACCTGAAGCGCTGACACCTCGATCCCTGTGGAAGCGGGCTTGCCCGCGATGCAGACGCCTCGGTTCCTCAGAAAAAACCGTAGTGATGCCATCGCGGGCAAGCCCGGCTCCCACAGGATTTGCGATAACTTCAACTTTGCAGTTCAACGTGGAGTTTTTTCATGAGCCAGGCAGATTTCATCATCATTGGCGGCGGGATTGCCGGCGCTTCCACCGGTTTCTGGCTGTCGCCCCACGCCAAAGTGATTGTGCTGGAGCGTGAGTCTCACCCGGCCTATCACTCCACCGGGCGGTCCGCAGCCCTGTTCACCGCGGCTTATGGCACACCGCAGGTACGCGCGCTGACTCAGGCCAGCCGTGAGTTTTTCGACCAGCCGCCGGCCGGTTTTTGCGAGCACCCGCTGCTGACCCCGCGCGGCGAGATGACCGTGGATTTCACCGGTGACGCCGCCGAACTCAACAACCAGTACCTGAGCGCCAAAGCCACGGTGCCGGAAATGCAACGGCTCAGCGCCGATGAAGCCTGCGCGCGCCTGCCGATCCTGCGCCGGGAAAAAGTCCACGGGGCGATTTACGACCCGACAGCCTGTGACATCGATACCGACGCCCTGCATCAAGGCTACCTGCGCGGGATCCGCCGCAATCACGGCGAGGTGCACACCGACTGCCAGGTGCTGGGGCTTGAGCGCGATGCCAACAATGTCTGGCAGGTGCAGACCAATGGCCAGACCTTCAGCGCGCCAGTGATCATCAACGCTGCCGGCGCCTGGGCTGACAAGATCGGCGCAATGGCCGGTGCACAATCGCTGGGCCTGCAACCGAAACGCCGCGCCGCCTTCATCTTCGCCGGGCCAGAAGGTGTCGACATTCATCAGTGGCCGATGCTGGTCAGCCTCGACGAATCGTTCTACATGAAACCTGATGCCGGCATGTTCTTAGGCTCGCCAGCCAACGCGGACCCGGTCGAACCCCACGACGTGCAGCCTGAAGAACTGGACATCGCCATGGGCATCTATCAGATCGAAGAAGCCACGACGCTGACCATCCGCCGCCCGACTCGAACATGGGCCGGCTTGCGCAGTTTCGTTGCCGACGGTGATTTGCTCAGCGGATTCGATGCGCAGGTGCCGGGCCTGTTCTGGGTCGCAGCCCAGGGCGGGTACGGCATCCAGACGTCACCGGCGATGGGCCAGGCCAGCGCAGCACTGGTGCGCGGTTTGCCGTTGCCCGAGCAACTGCGCCAGTTCGGCCTGAGCAGCAACATGCTCTCCCCTGCCCGGCTCGGTTAATCCGCGCTGCGGATGACGCGCCCAACCGATTGCGGCAAACTCGCAGCGCCCCTGTTCATGTGGGCGCTGACGCTGCCTGGAGCTCCACTGTCATGACCGCCCCCGAACTCGACCCGGCACTGGATAACTTCCGGGCCATCGCCGACGCCATCGCCACACTGTTTTTTCCCCACGCCGAAGTGGTGCTGCACGATTTGCGCACGCAAAAAGTCGATTACATCGCCAACAATCTGTCCAAACGCGAGATCGGTGACGAGTCGTCACTTGAAGACATGCTCAGCGAGGATGTCAGCGAGCGGAACATCGGCCCGTACGAAAAACTCAACTGGGATGGTCAGAAGATTCGCAGCCTGAGCAGCGTATTGCGCGACAGCGAAGGCCTGCCGCTGGCGGTGCTGTGCATCAACCTGAATATTTCGCTGTTCGAGAATGCCAAGGCTGCGCTGGACCTGTTCCTGTCGCCGAGCAAACTGATCCCGCAACCGGACTCACTGTTTCGCGATGACTGGCAGGAGCGCATCAACACGTTTCTGCACGCCTGGCTGCGCGAGCGACAACTGAGCCTGAATCTGCTGACCCGCGATCACAAACGTGAGCTGGTGCTGGCACTGCATGCCGAGGGCGCGTTCAAGGGCAAGAGTGCCTCGAACTACGTGGCCAATGTGCTGAACATGGGCCGGGCGACGGTGTACAAACACCTGAAGGAATTAAAGGGCTGAAGATTCGCGGTGGTTGATCTGACCCCATCGCTGGCAAGCCAGCTCCCACAGGGATTTTGATGCACACAAAATGTGTACGACTCGATGACTGTGGGAGCTGGCTTGCCAGCGATAGCGGACGATCAGTCGCCGTAAATGTCGGACTTGAAATACTTGTCGGAAATCTTCTGATATTCGCCACTGGCGCGAATCCCCTCGATGGCGCTATTCAACTGGCTGACCAGCTCACTATTTCCCTTGCGCACCGCAATCCCCGCCCCCTCGCCGACATACTTCGGATCCTTCAGCTCAGGCCCGACAAACGCATAGCCCTTGCCGCGAGGCATCGACAGAAAGTCATTCAGCGGAATGGTGTCGGCAAAAATCGCATCAAGGCGACCGGCTGCCAGGTCCATGTAGATCTCTTCGTTGTTGCTGTAGCGTTTGACGTTGACGCCCTTGGGCTCGAACACCTCGGTGGCATAGCGGTCGGTGGTGGTTGCGCGCTGCACGCCGACATTCTTGCCCTTGAGGCTGGCGTATTGATCATCGACCGTGGCGCCGTCCTTCATCACCAGCCGCGAGGACGTGAAGTAATACTTGTGGGTGAAATCCACCGACTTCTTGCGGTCTTCGTTGATGGTCATGGACGACAGCGCCATGTCGATTTTCTTCACTTTGAGCGAAGGAATCAGACCGTCGAACTCACCCTCGACCCACACGCACTTGGCCTTCATCTGCGCGCACAGGGCGTTGCCAATGTCGTAGTCGAAACCGACTATTTCGCCTTTGTCGGTTTTCGAGGCGAATGGCGGATAAGCCGCTTCAATGCCGATGCGCAGGGTTTTCTCGGCGGCGAACACGCTGCTGCACGCCAACAGACTAAGGGCCAGACCGGTGATGAGGGGAAGTTTCTTCATGTTCATTCTCTCGCGGGTTGTTGTTGGTTTGGCAAGATGAAGAAGAGCAGCTGGGAGCGAAGAGCTACGAGCGGCAAGACGAAGCTTTTTTTGTACTGGGAAATCCATATTGGACTTATAGGTACAAGTCGTCAATTAGGAAGCAGAGAGTGTTTGCGAGGTTTTTGGTGTTGCGGATGGTCTCATCGCTGGCAAGCCAGCTCCCACAGTGTTTCGCGTCGTGCACATATTTTTCGCGCACCACTGAAACCTGTGGGAGCTGGCTTGCCAGCGATGGCTTAATGAAGAAAGCTAAAGAACTATTTGTTCCAGCGATCTGCCGCCGCATGATCACTGTCGCGCCCTTCCACCCAGCGCGGGCCGTCACTGGTGTTTTCCTTCTTCCAGAACGGTGCGCGGGTTTTCAGGTAATCCATGACGAAGGCGCAGGCGTCGAACGCAGCCTGGCGATGGGCGCTGGCTGCGCCGACAAACACGATCGGCTCGCCCGGTTCCAGCGCGCCGATGCGGTGCAGCACTTCCAGTTTCAGCAACGGCCAGCGCTGCTCGGCCTCGATGGCGATCTTGCCGAGGGCTTTTTCAGTCATGCCCGGATAGTGTTCGAGGAACATCCCCGCCACATCCAGCCCCTCGTTAAAGTCGCGCACGTAACCGACGAAGCTCACCACCGCGCCGACGCCGACATTGGCAGCGTGCATCGCATTGACTTCCGCACCCGGATCGAACGGCGTGGCCTGCACACGAATCGCCATGGATCAGCCTCCGGTCACAGTGGGGAAAAACGCCACTTCGTCACCCTCGACCACCGGCTCGTCGAGCTGGCACAAGTCTTCGTTGCGTGCGCACATCAGGTTCTGCTCGCTCAATACCTCGGCGCCTTCACGCTGCGCCAACAGCGCGCGTACGTCATCGACGGTGGTGAAATCACCGTCGACCGTTACCGAGTCAACGCCCAGCGCTTCACGGTAACGGGCAAAAAACTTAACTGTCAGTTTCATGCTTGATCCGCCTGAAAGTGCCCGCTCTTGCCGCCGACCTTTTCCAGCAGACGCACGCTTTCGATGGTCATGCCGCGATCCACCGCTTTGCACATGTCATAGATAGTCAGCGCGGCGACGCTGGCAGCGGTCAGCGCTTCCATCTCGACGCCGGTCTGCCCGGACAATTTGCAACGGGCGAGGATGCGCACGGTGTCTTCGCCTTCAGCGCTGAGCTCGACTTTGACGCCAGTGAGCATCAGCGGATGGCACAGGGGAATCAGATCGCTGGTTTTCTTCGCCGCCTGAATGCCTGCAATGCGCGCGACGGCAAATACGTCGCCTTTGGGATGGCCGCCACTGACGATCATCTGCAACGTTTCGGGGAGCATGCGCACCAGCGCTTGAGCCGTCGCTTCACGGAACGTCACGGCTTTTTCGGTGACGTCGACCATGTTGGCGCGACCTTGGGAATCGAGATGAGTCAGCACGGGATTACTCCTGATCAGGAGCGTCGATTGTAAACCTGCGAGTCAAAATTCCGCATCATTGATTATGAAATCACCACCAATCCAGTGGGAGCGAGCCTGCTCGCGAAAGCGGAGTGTCAGGCAACATCAATGTGACTGATACACCGCTTTCGCGAGCAGGCTCTATCCCACCTATTGATTTTGCATTCACGCATAAAAAAACCGGGCGGCTTTTGGCCGCCCGGTTTGTTGTGAAAGATTACAAATGCGTTTCGGCATATTCAGCCAGGATCGAGCGAGGCACCCCCTGCAGGGTGATGTGCACACCGTTGGGGAAATCCTTGAAGCGTTCGGTCAGGTAGGTCAGCCCGGAGCTGGTCGCGGACAGGTAAGGGGTGTCGATCTGTGCGAGGTTACCCAGGCACACCACTTTGGAACCAGCGCCGGCACGGGTGATGATGGTTTTCATCTGGTGCGGCGTGAGGTTCTGGCATTCGTCGATCAGGATCAGGCTCTGCTGGAAACTGCGACCGCGAATGTAGTTGAGCGATTTGAACTGCAACGGCACTTTGCTGAGGATGTAATCGACGCTGCCATGGGTGTTTTCGTCATCCATGTGCAAGGCTTCGAGGTTGTCGGTGATAGCGCCCAGCCAAGGCTCCATTTTTTCCGCTTCGGTGCCGGGCAGAAAACCGATTTCCTGGTCCAGGCCCTGTACGCTGCGGGTGGCGATGATGCGCCGATAACGCTTGCTGACCATCGTTTGCTCGATCGCAGCGGCCAACGCCAGAATGGTTTTACCGGAACCGGCCGCGCCCGACAGGTTGACCAGATGGATGTCCGGATCGAGCAGCGCATACAGCGCCAGGCTCTGGTAGATGTCACGCGGCTTCAAGCCCCAGGCTTCCTGGTGCAAGAGGGGTTCCTGATGCAGATCGAGAATCAGCAGGCGGTCTTCGTCAATCTCCTTGATCCAGCCAACGAAGCCCTGCTCGTCGATGATGAACTCATTGATATGCACCGCCGGCAAGTTGTCGATCAACTTCACTTCGTGCCATGTGCGACCGTGGTCCTGACGGGTTTCAACCTTGCTCACCAGGTCCCAGAAAGAGCCGGTCATGTTGTGATAACCGTTGGGCAGCAGGGACACGTCATCGACCAGTTGGTCGGTGCTGTAATCCTCGGCCGCGATACCGCAGGCGCGCGCCTTGAGGCGCATGTTGATGTCTTTGGTCACCAGAACCACAGGTTTCTGCGGATCACGGGTGTGCATATCGATGAGTTGGTTGATGATTTTGTTGTCGTTCAGATGCTCGGGCAGAATCAGGTTCGATTCAGCCTGCTTGCTCATCAGAATTGACAGCAAGCCCTTCGGACCGCCCTTGCCGCGCTGAATCGGCACGCCCAGTTCGACGTCCTCGGGGGAGGCATCGCCCAGGGTCTTGTCGATCAGCCGGATAGCCTGGCGGCATTCGGCGGCAACGCTGTGATGGCCGCTCTTGAGCTTGTCCAGCTCTTCCAGAACGGTCATCGGGATGGCGACGTGGTGTTCTTCGAAATTAAGCAGGGCGTTTGGATCGTGAATCAATACGTTGGTATCGAGTACATAAAGGATTGGCTGGTTGGAAGGGCTACGTCCGTGATCATCCATACTCGGTCACCTTTGTCAGAGCCATTCGACGCAATACCTCTACAGTGCTGCGCCTCGAAGTGACTGCCGATTCATCTGCCCGGCTTTTATTGAAAGAGGCAGGTGACTTGCACACAAAGTGGGTCTTGGAAGACGCCACCTGTGTTGCAGGTTTCGGCGGTCTGTCTTCGTAATACTCCAAAACCCATGACAGGAAAAAGCACTTTGACGGTTTTTTGAAGTTTATTTTGCAGAGTGACGAAAAGCCCTTGGCGGACCGTCCAGACCTCGCTAAAGTCGGAAGTCCGCCTGCATCGAATTCTGCAAAAAAATCGCCCCAAGCCCAATGTTTACGGGCTTTCTTCGTTTCTTAGCGAAACCCGTCCAGACAGTCTTCCCAACCGATACCGCTTTGCGCGGTTTGCGTGATCAGCCACGGCATGGCGGTCTTCACGGCATCCTGCTTCATGTTGAAATTGATCACCCCATGACGCCACAAGAGCATCAGGGTCAGCACTCGCTGCGCACTCTGCGGGCCTTTGAGTTTGCCGGCACCGTCCTGGGCATCGATGTCCCACAGCGCCACTTGCAGGCCCTGCGTGTTAAAGAAGCCCTGTGCATCGCTGCGCCGCTGGCCATCCGGCGGACGGAACAGCGGTACATAATTTTCCGGCAGTTTGTTCTTCACCAGATCGGCACTGCGGCGCACCGAATCCTGCCAGTCCTGCCAATGGCTGTGGGAGCGAAACTCCCAACCCTGCACGCCGACGCATTGCTGCGAGAACGTCGCTTGCAGGCCGCTCACGGAACGGTCACCCAGTCGCGTCTGAATATCCTTGCCCAACATGAAGAACGTGCCGCTCATGTTGGCCTTGCGCAGGTACTCGGTGAGCCAGTCGGTGTTGTCCGGTTGCGCGTTGGCGGCGCTGTCGAAAGTCAGCAGAAACAGTCGATCATGCATCTCCTCGCCGTTGCGCTCATAGTCGCCGAAACGATCGATTTCGCTGCTGGTCTGCGGAAACAGCGCAGCCTTGCGCAGCAATTCGTCCAGATACTGAAGATGGAAGATCCGGCTTGGCTCGGCCCACCTGGTGTAATAGCTGTCATCGCTGACGACGAATTTGGCGGCCTGCTCACGCAGCGTAGGCAAGTCTTCGACGAGGAAGCAGAACGAGGCGTCCTGATCGCAACTTTGCTGGGCGTAGTTATAGTTGGCAAGCAAGCGCTGCCACAGGCGCTCGCGCAGGCTGTTGACTGCATCCAGATTTATCGTGCGCAGGCCCAGGCGCTGAGCCAACGCGTCCTCCGTCATCGATTCGGTGCCGAGCAAGCCGCGGGCAAACATGAGGATTTCTGCCCGTGAAGCAACGTCGAACAGGGTCGGGCTGGTCAATTGCTCCGGCCAGGTGCTGCGATCCAGCGTCGCCACATCGCCCGGCGCCGCGATGGCACCGAAGCTCAACAGCCACGCGGTGAATAAAAGAACAATGCGCAATGGGATGTCTCCGTAACAAAACCCGGGCGGCACTATAGCTGATGTGCAGGATTCAAAGACGCTACCCTCACCCCAGCCCTCTCCCGGGGGGAGAGGGAGCCGATCTTCGTTGATTGCAAAATTTGAGTTCGACTCGATAGCTCAGATCGGCGGATATCGAAAGAACAACCCGGTCGGTCCCCTCTCCCTCCGGGAGAGGGTTAGGGTGAGGGAAAATTCACCAGCCGTCGCAAATGCCCAAGCGTACCCATACCTATAACCCCCATAGCTGGAGTCAACCGCCCCAACCCCCTAGAATCGCCTCCACGATTAAAGGAGACGACTTCATGCTGATGGTGATTTCCCCCGCCAAGACCCTCGATTACGAAACGCCGCCGGCGACCCCGCGCTTCACCCAGCCGCAATATCTGGACCACTCCCAGGAACTGATCCAGCAATTGCGCGAGCTATCGCCGGCACAGATCAGCGAGCTGATGCACGTCTCCGACAAGATTGGCGGGCTCAATGCCGCGCGTTTCGGTAGCTGGACGCCAGCGTTCACCCCGCAAAACGCCAAGCAGGCGCTGCTCGCGTTCAAGGGTGACGTCTACACCGGTCTCGACGCGCAGTCCTTTAGCGAAGCGAATTTCGATTACGCGCAAAAACACCTGCGCATGCTCTCCGGCCTTTATGGGCTGCTGCGCCCGCTGGACTTGATGCAACCGTATCGTCTGGAGATGGGCACCAAACTGGCCAACGCGCGCGGCAAGGATCTGTACGCGTTCTGGGGCACGCGCATCAGTGAATGGCTGAATGAAGCATTGGCCGAGCAAGGCGATGACTTGCTGCTCAACCTGGCGTCCAACGAGTACTTTTCAGCTGTCAAACGCACCGCGTTGAATGCGCGAATCATCAATGCCGATTTCAAGGATCTGAAAAACGGTCAGTACAAGATCATCAGCTTCTACGCAAAAAAGGCCCGTGGCCTGATGAGCCGTTTCGTGATCCAGGAAGGCATCAACGATCCTGCCCAGCTCAAGCAGTTCGATGTTCAGGGTTATCGCTACAGCGCTGAACAGTCGAAACCGGACAATCTGGTGTTTCTGCGCGATCACGCCCCCGAATAAAGCATGCCTATTGCACGACTCTTTCTACCAAGAGTCGTGCAGCTCGCACGATGTCCAACACCCCCCGCCACATATCGCCATTTTTATGGCGCCATAAAATCAACACCCTCTTTTCTAATATTAGTTTCACTCGACACTGATCATTTTTTTCAGTAGTGGCACCTAAATTTTTTCACGGTAGTGGCACAAAACTATCTAACGTGATTATTCGCCTGTTATTAAAGGTCGAAAACGAAAGTGCCATCAAATTGAGATTGGTGCCATCTACGACAATATTTCAAGAAATTTCAGATTTCGCGATGAGTGGACAGGAACTTCGTCCAAATGCATAGCTCATACCACCGGTAACGATTCTCGCCGAGTTTGTACGAGATAACTTACGCAGGGCAGATAGTCATGTAACCAAGTTGTCACAGCAACTTGCCTAGATGACTAACTAGTCTGAAAACAAACCGAAGCACGGGAGATACGCTCCATTAATATCCCCTGCAAGGCCATGGCCACGCCCCTATAACGCGCTCGCCTGAGTACACAACCGCTTGATTTGTATGGCTATTCGCCTGACACCAAGCGCGCAAACCGATTGCACCAAGGTCTCCAACAATGGAGATCGGCTGCATAACAGGGCAGGTCATAACAACAAGGCCTAGTTGCGCACATCTTGAGTGCACTTATTTAGACACTCGAAAAGTAGTTTGCCTGCACACGGCATTGTGACGCCTGCGCGCCGCACTTTCGAGTGCACTTTTAACGCTGAACACCATTAACTCCGGCCTTCTTTGGCCTGATATATACAGAGGTAATTGCGATGCGCATCAGCATATTTGGTTTGGGTTACGTTGGCGCAGTTTGTGCCGGTTGCCTGTCTGCACGGGGCCATGACGTCGTGGGCGTCGATGTTGCCAAAGACAAGATCGATATGATCAACGCTGGCAAATCTCCGATTGTTGAACCTGGTCTGGGCGAGTTGTTGCAGCAAGGTATTCAGAACGGTCGTCTGCGCGGTACGACTAACTTCGCCGAAGCGATTCGTGACACCGATCTGTCGATGATCTGCGTCGGTACGCCGAGCAAGAAGAACGGCGACCTGGAACTCAACTACATCGAGGCCGTGTGCCGCGAGATCGGTTTCGTTCTGCGTGACAAGACCACCCGCCACACCATCGTGGTGCGCAGCACCGTACTGCCGGGCACTGTCGCAAACGTTGTCATCCCGATCCTCGAAGATTGCTCCGGGAAAAAGGCTGGCGTCGATTTCGGCGTTGCGGTCAACCCTGAGTTCCTGCGTGAATCCACCGCGATTGCCGACTACGACCTGCCACCGATGACCGTCATCGGCGAGTTCGACAAGGCCTCGGGCGACGTTCTGCAATCGCTGTACGAAGAACTCGACGCACCGATCATCCGCAAGGACATCGCCGTTGCCGAGATGATCAAGTACACCTGCAACGTCTGGCACGCCACCAAGGTGACCTTCGCCAACGAGATCGGCAACATCGCCAAAGCCGTCGGCGTCGATGGCCGTGAAGTGATGGACGTGGTCTGCCAGGACAAGACCCTCAACCTGTCCCAGTACTACATGCGCCCAGGCTTCGCTTTCGGCGGTTCTTGCCTGCCCAAAGACGTCCGCGCCCTGACTTACCGCGCCGGTTCGCTGGACGTCGAAGCGCCACTGCTCAACTCGCTGATGCGCAGCAACGAATCGCAAGTGCAGAACGCCTTCGACATCGTTGAAAGCCACGACAAACGCAAAGTCGCCCTGCTCGGCTTGAGCTTCAAGGCCGGCACCGACGACCTGCGCGAAAGCCCGCTGGTGGAACTGGCCGAAATGCTGATCGGCAAGGGTTACGACCTGAGCATCTACGACAGCAACGTCGAGTACGCCCGTGTTCACGGCGCGAACAAGGACTACATCGAGTCGAAGATCCCGCACGTGTCGTCCCTGCTCAACGCAGACTTCGATTCGGTGATCGACAACTCCGACGTGATCATCCTCGGCAACCGCGACGAGAAATTCCGTGCGCTGGCTCAGCAAGCGCCGGACGGCAAACAGGTCATCGACCTGGTCGGCTTCATGGCCAAAGCCACCGACGCTGGCACCCGTACCGAAGGTATCTGCTGGTAAAGCAGCCCTAAGCGACAAGCTTCGAGCTGCAAGCCAAAGCGTTTCGCTTGCAGCTCGCCGCTTGCGGCTTGAAGCCTTCTCACCTTCGGATGACGGTTATGTCGAACAAGCTCAAACATTTTTTTCTGCAATCCGCCGGCTGGCTTTTTTATCTCAGTCTGCTGATGGGCCTGGCCTTGATGCTGCCCACGTCCACGTTCGACTCCGAGTCGAAGGACTTCATTTTCCTGATTGGCGCCGTGGGTATCTGGCGCTACTCGATGGGTGCAACGCACTTTGTGCGCGGCATGATTTTTCTCTACATCGTCTACCCGCACCTGCGCCGTAAAGTGCGCAAGCTGGGCAAGGCGGCAGATCCGTCGCACGTGTACCTGATGGTCACCAGTTTCCGTATCGACGCGCTGACCACAGCGCAGGTCTACAGCTCGGTGATCCGCGAAGCGATCGACTGCGGACTGCCGGCCACCATGGTCTGCTCCATCGTCGAAATGTCCGATGAGCTGCTGGTCAAAGCGCTGTGGGCGCGAATGAATCCGCCGGATCGAGTGAAACTCGACTTCGTGCGCATTCCCGGCACCGGCAAACGCGATGGCCTGGCCTACGGTTTCCGCGCCATCTCCCGTCACCTGCCGGACGACCGCGCTGTCGTCGCCGTGATCGATGGCGACACCGTGCTCGCCGAGGGTGTGGTACGCAAAACCGTGCCGTGGTTCCAGATGTTCGGCAACGTCGGCGGCTTGACCACCAACGAATTCTGCGAAGTGCGCGGCGGCTACATCATGAGCGAATGGCACAAGCTGCGCTTCGCCCAACGCCACATCAACATGTGCTCGATGGCCCTGTCCAAACGCGTCCTGACCATGACGGGCCGGATGTCGGTATTCCGCGCCTCCGTGGTGACCAATCCGGACTTCATCGCCGACGTGGAAAGCGACTCGCTGCAGCACTGGCGCCTGGGCCGTTTCAAGTTTCTGACCGGCGACGACAAGTCGAGCTGGTTCAGCCTGATGCGACTTGGCTATGACACGTTCTATGTGCCGGACGCGGCGATCCACACCGTGGAACACCCGCCGGAAAAGAGCTTCATCAAGGCCAGCCGCAAACTGATGTTCCGCTGGTACGGCAACAACCTGCGCCAGAACTCGCGAGCGCTGGGCCTGGGGATGAAACGCCTCGGCGCCTTCACCTCGTTGGTGCTGTTCGACCAGCGCGTGTCGATGTGGACATCGCTGCTCGGCCTGACTGTGGCAATCATCGCCAGCTTCAAGTACGGCACCGCGTTCATCCTGGTGTACCTGCTGTGGATCGGCATCACCCGCCTGATTCTGACGCTGCTGCTGTCCTGCTCCGGTCACCGGATCGGCCCGGCCTACCCGGCGATTCTCTATTACAACCAGATCGTCGGTGCGCTGGTGAAGATCTACGTGTTCTTCCGCCTCGACCAACAATCCTGGACTCGCCAGCCCACTTCCCTGACCCGTGATCTCGCCAGCTTTCAACGTTGGTTCAACACTTGGTCGTCTCGGACCATGACCTTCTCCGCCGGCAGCATTTTCGTCGCCGTGCTGCTGATGATGGTCTGACCCGCCCCTATTGAATTAACAAGGAAATCGCCCCTATGAATACCGCCGTCAACGCCAACGTAGTGCATGAATCCGAAGCCCAGCGCCAACACGCCCGAGTGAAAATCCCGGCCAAACTGCGTTTCTTCGGCCCTGACCGGACGCCGCTGGAAACCCGCGTGCTGGATCTGTCCGCCGGCGGCCTGGCGTTCAACGCCGGGCAGATGCCGCTGACCATCGGCCAGGTGCACAAGGCTCGCCTGCAATTTGTGATCGACAACCTCGGTCTGGCCATGGACGTCGAGCTGCAGGTGCGCTCCTTCGACCGCCAGACCGGCCGCGTCGGTTGCCAGTTCCAGAACCTTGAGCCGCAGGATATTTCCACCCTGCGCCACCTGATCACTTCGCACCTGGCCGGCGACATCGTCAGCATGGGTGAAGTACTGGCGACCCTGCAGCGCGACAACTTCACCAAGGCGCGCAAGGTCAAGGACGGCGGCCACGGCATGACCCCGTTCGGGCGTCTGAAAGCCGTGACGTTCAGCGCCGGGATCTTCGCGGTCGGCCTGGTCGCGGCGGGTTTCATTGCCAAATCGGTGTATGGCATGTACTTCGTCAGCCACGCGCAGGCCGGTCTGGTCAGCGTACCGGGCATGAACATCACCATGCCGCGTGACGGCACTGTGCAGAGCCTGATCAAGTCCGACGGCGTTGCGGCCAAAGGCGCGCCACTGGCGACCTTCAGCACCAGCATGCTCGACGTGCTCAAGGGCCACATGCAAGAAGATCAACTGTCGCCCGCCAAGGTTGAAGAACTGTTCGGCAAGCAAATGACCGGCACCCTGACCTCGCCGTGCGATTGCACCGTGGCCCAGCAACTGGTGGCTGACGGTCAATACGCGAGCAAGGGCGATGTGATCTTCCAACTGGTGCCGCGCAACACCGAGGCCAATGTGGAAGCACGCTTCTCCTATCGCCAGTTCGGCGACGTGCGTCCGGGCACCCCGGTGAGCTTCCAGATCGCCGGCGAAGACAAGATCCGCACCGGCAAGATCGTCAGCAGCACCAGCCTGAAAAGCGCCGACCTGTCTTCCGATATCCGCGTACAGATCAAGCCTGACGAGTCGCTCGACAGCAGCCTCGCCGGCCGCCCGGTGGAAGTGAACAGCGACCGTGGCCCGAACCTGAACTGGCTGATCGACAAAGCCATGGCTGCCGGTCTTTAAGTCGAGGACATGCCTGTGACTATCACCAGTCTTTTCAGAACGCCACGATCCCTGTGGGAGCTGGCTTGCCAGCGATCGGATCAATGTGGTCTGGCTGAAACACCGAGTCGCCTGAATCGCTGGCAAGCCAGCTCCCACAAAGGATCAGTGTGTGCATTGGCACTGGCAGTGTCTCTGGCCGGTTGCGCCGGCCTGCCCGATCAGCGCCTGGCCAACGAAGCGCTCAAGCGTGGCGACACCGCCACCGCTGCGCAGAATTATCAGCAACTGGCCGATCTGGGCTACAGCGAAGCGCAAGTGGGCCTCGCTGATATCCAGGTCGACAGCCGCGACCCAGCGCAAATGAAACAGGCCGAAGCGACTTATCGCGCAGCGGCCAGTGTTTCGCCGCGCGCTCAGGCACGTCTGGGGCGCCTGCTGGTGGCCAAGCCCGGTTCGACCGAGGCCGAGCACCACGAAGCCGAAACCCTGCTGAAAAAAGCCGCCGCCAATGGCGAACGCAACACGTTGATCCCGCTCGCGATGCTCTACCTGCAATACCCGCGCAGCTTCCCGAACATCAACGCTCAGCAGCAGATCGATCAGTGGCGCAAATCCGGCTACCCGGAAGCAGGTCTGGCGCAGTTGCTGCTGTATCGCACCCAGGGCACTTACGACCAGCATCTGGATGACGTGGAAAACATCTGCAAAGCCGCGCTCAACACCACCGACATCTGCTACGTCGAACTGGCCACGGTCTATCAGAAACGTGCCCAGCCAGAACAACAGGCCGAGCTGATCAAGCAAATGCAAGCCGGTTACAGCCGTGGCACCGTCACCGCTCAGCGTGTCGATTCGGTTGCCCGTGTGCTGGCCGATGCGACCTTGGGCAAGACTGACGAAAAAACCGCGCAGTCGCTGCTTGAGCCAATCGCGCCGGGCTACCCGGCATCGTGGGTCACCCTCGCGCAATTGCTCTACGACTTCCCCGAGCTGGGCGACGTCGATCAGATGATGAAGTACCTGGACAACGGCCGCGCCGCCGACCAGCCGCGCGCCGAGCTGTTGCTGGGCAAGCTCTACTACGAAGGCAAAGTGGTCCCGGCCGACGCCAAGGTCGCCGAAGAACATTTCCAGAAAGCCGTCGGTCGTGAAGTGGCCGCCGACTATTACCTCGGCCAGATCTATCGCCGTGGTTACCTGGGCAAGGTCTATCCGCAGAAGGCCCTCGACCATCTGCTGACCGCTGCGCGCAACGGCCAGAACAGCGCCGATTTCGCCATTGCCCAACTGTTTTCCCAAGGCAAGGGCACCAAGCCCGACCCGCTCAACGCTTATGTGTTCAGCCAATTGGCCAAAGCTCAAAACACCCCGCAGGCCGATGAGCTGGCGACCACTGTCGCCGCCCAATTGCCGCCCGAGCGTCTGGCCGAAGCCCAGCGTCTGCTGCAACAGGAGCAGGCCAGCCGTGGCGCCCTGAACCCGAACACGCTGCAACTGCACGCCCTGCAAGAAGAAGACGGCGAGGAAAAACTATGAAGCTCAATCCATTCGTGAAGGCCGGTATTGGCCTCACCTTCGCGCTGATCTGGTCTTGCCCGACACTGGCCGCGATGACTGAAAGCAAAAACTTCGGCCTGGAAGTGAAAGTCACCGGCCAGTCCGAAGACGACCGCGACCTCGGTACCGCCAGTGGCGGCGACGTCAGCGGCGTCGGCCTCGACCTGCGTCCGTGGGTCTACGGCGAGAGCGGCGCATGGAGCGCCTACGCGATGGGTCAGGCGGTGACCTCGACTGACATCATCGAGACCGACACCCTGCAGCAGTCCGACAGCGACGGCACCCAGACCACCGACAACGGTGATCGCAAGACCAAGAAAAACTACCTGGCGATGCGCGAATTCTGGGTCGGCTACAGCGGCCTCACGCCCTACCCCGGCGAGATGCTCAAACTCGGTCGCCAACGCCTGCGCAATGACGACGGCCAATGGCGCGACACCAACATCGAAGCGCTGAACTGGACCTTCGACACCACCCTGTTGCGTGCGAACGCCGGTGTTGCCGAACGCTTCAGCGAGTACCGCACTGACCTCAAAGAGCTGGCGCCCAAAGACAAGGATCGCCTGCACGCCTACGCCGATGCCGCTTACCAGTGGACACCGGGCAACTGGGTCGGGATTCGCGGTCACCATACTCACGATGACGGCAAACTCGACTATCCAGAACCCGGCGTTGCCGGCGATTCTCTGGACAAGAAAGAGAATGGCGACATCAGCTGGATCGGCCTCACCGCCGACAGTGATGCCTACAACTGGCGCAACACCAACACCGTCAACTACTGGGGCAGCATCACCGGCATGAGCGGCGACCGCGACACGGTCAACGCGCTGAACGCCGATGGCAGCCGCCCGACGCAAGCCAAACGCAGCGATGACGTCAACGGCTGGGCCACTGACATCGGTGTGCGTCTGCGCCTCGATCCGCAGTGGCAAGTCGGTGCCGCCTATGCCCGCGCCAGCGCCGATTACGAACAGACCGGTCTGGAAAGCAACCGCTCGAACTACACCGGTACACGTTCACGCGTTCATCGTTTCGGCGAAGCGTTCCGTGGCGAAATGAACAACATGCAGACCGCTACGTTGTTCGGTTCGTGGATGCTCAATGACGAGTACGACGCCAGCCTGATCTACCACAAATTCTGGCGCGTCGACGGCAATAAGCCAGTCGGCAGCAACGGTATCAACGCCGTCGAGAACAACACCGACGACGTCACCGGCGCCATCTTGTCCAGCACCTCGTTGCCGCTTGAAGACGGCAACAAGGACATGGGTCAGGAGATGGATCTGGTCGTCACCAAGTACTTCAAGCAAGGCCTGTTGCCGGCGGCATTGAGCCAGTCGATCGATGAGCCTTCGGCCTTGGTGCGTTTTCGTGGCGGCGTGTTCAAGCCGGGCGATGCCTACGGCAAAGAAGTCGACTCGTACATGCACCGCGCGTTCATCGACGTGATCTGGCGCTTCTGATGCCAACCGCCAAGGGAGTGCCCGACATGAACAGTGCCCGCAAAGGCTCACTCAGCCTGCTGGCCGGCGCGATGCTGCTGGCATCGGCAGGTGCCTTCGCCAGCGTGGAGCCGGCCAAGCCAGCGACCACGGCGAAAGAGCTGCAACAAGCCAAGACGTATACCGTCAGCAGCGCACCGACCGAGGTGCTGAACCTGGCCGCGCCGACACTGCCGGACATCTCCGGCTACACCGCCGAAGCCGCCGCCGCGAAGATCGTTCGCAGCAAAGCGGGCAAGGTCAGCGTGCGCCGGATGATGCAGGAAGACGCCCTGAAGGACTTTATCGGCGGCGACAACAAGATGGCTGAATGGGTGGTGCGTCAGCACGGTATTCCGCAGGCGATCTTCGTCGACGACGGCTACATGAACCTCAAGGATCTGGCGAAGAAACTGCCCAAGCAGTACTTCAGTGAAACCTCGCCGGGCGTGTACCTGGCGAAGTTGCCGATCGTGGTTGGCCGCAAGGGCATCCTCGAAATCGACGGCCAGACTCAGGAATTGCGCCTGTCCCAAGAGGCCGGGTCGTTCCTGGTCAACGACGGTCAACTGTTCGTGCGTGATACCAAAATCACTGGCTGGCGCGAGAAGGAAAACGGCCCGGCCACCTTCCGTTCGCCGAAAGAATTCCGCCCGTTCCTGCTCGCCTGGGGCGGTACCGAGACTTACATCGTCAACAGCAAGATGGCCAGCTTCGGTTACGCCAACAGTAAGTCGTACGGCGTCAGTATTTCCCAGTACACGCCGAACATGGCCAAGGTCCTCAGGCGCGCCGAGCCGACTGGCTGGATCGTCGGTTCCGAGTTCTCGGACATGTGGTACGGCTTCTACTGCTATGAAACCCGCGACTTCGTGGTCAAGGGCAACACCTACAAAGACAACATCGTCTACGGCATCGACCCGCACGACCGTTCACACGGCCTGATCATTGCCGAGAACACCGTTTACGGGACGAAGAAGAAGCACGGGATCATCATCTCCCGCGAAGTGAACGACAGCTTCATCTTCAACAACAAAAGCTACGACAACAAACTTTCGGGCCTGGTGATCGACCGGAACAGCGTCAACAACATCATTGCCTACAACGAGATCTACAAGAACCACACCGACGGCATCACCCTCTACGAGTCTGCCGACAATCTGCTGTGGGGCAACAAGGTCATCAGCAACAAGCGCCACGGCATCCGCATTCGTAACAGCGTGAACATCCGCCTCTACGAAAACATCGCCATGGCCAACGGTCTGACCGGCGTCTACGGCCACATCAAAGACCTGACCGACACCGACCGCGACATCAAGCTCGACCCGTTTGATGCGCAGGTGTCGCTGATCGTGGTCGGCGGTGAACTGGCGGCCAATGGCAGCGGCCCGCTGTCGATCGACTCGCCGTTGAGTGTTGAGCTGTATCGCGTATCGATGCTGGCGCCGACCAAATCCAGCGGCATCAGCTTCAACGGCATCCTGGGCGAACGCCAGGATGAAATTCTTGACCTGCTGGTGCGCCAGCAGAAAGCCGTGCTGATCGACCCTGTCGAACGCCAGACCGAAATGCAGGACTGAGGATAATTTTATGCACCCACACTTGATCAAATTACTCAGCCTGTCGGCCCTGACCATGGGCATTCTGGCGGCCAGCAATGGTGCCCGCGCAGATCAAGCCAGCGCCGTCACACCGCCTAAATTCACCGCTGATCCGTGCTGCAACCTGTGCCCGGAAGCCCACGACGCGAAGAACTACACCACGCGTTATCAGCAGAACTTCACCACGCTGGTACAGGCGCAAGGCGACTGGCTGTTCCGTACGCAAGAAGACCTGCGCACCGAATTCAACACCACCCCGGCCGGCTACAAACGCATGCAACAGCTGCACGATGCGTTCAAGAGCAAAGGCGTCGAGCTGGTGATCGTTTATCAGCCGACCCGTGGTCTGGTGAATCGCAACAAGCTCAACCCGCAGGAAAAAGCCGCGTTCGATTACGAAAAAGCGTTGGGCAACTACAAGACCATGCTCGGCCGTTTCGCCAAGATGGGTTACGTGGTGCCGGACCTGTCGCCGCTGACCAATGAATCGCTGCCAGACACCCTGCCCGCCCACGATTTCTACTTCCGTGGCGACCAGCACTGGACGCCATACGGCGCACAGCGCACGGCAAAAATCGTCGCCGAGAAGGTCAAGCAGATCCCGGCCTTCGCCGACATTCCCAAGCGTGAGTTCGAGACCAGGAAGTCCGGCCGCATGGGCAAGACCGGCACCCTGCACAACATGGCCGGGCAACTGTGCGGCACCAGTTACGCGATCCAGTACATGGACCAGTTCACCACCGAGCCGAAAGGCGAAGCGGGCGACGGCGACCTGTTCGGTGATTCCGGCAACCCGCAAATCACCCTGGTCGGCACCTCGCACAGCGGCAAGAACTACAACTTCGCCGGTTTCCTCGAGGAGTCGATTGGCGCCGACATCCTCAACGTCGCGTTCCCGGGCGGTGGTCTGGAAGGTTCGATGTTGCAGTACCTGGGCAGCGACGAATTCCAGAAAACCCCGCCGAAAATTCTCATCTGGGAATTCTCGCCGCTGTATCGCCTCGACCAGGAAACCATCTACCGCCAGATGATGGCGCTGCTGGACAACGGCTGCGAAGGCAAAGATGCACAAATGACCGGCAGCGCCACGCTGAAGCCGGGCAGCAAACAAGAACTGCTGGTCAACAGCAAGAACCTGAACCTGCAGAACAGCAGTCATCAGGTCGACATTCGCTTCGCCGACACCTCGGTGAAAACCCTGCAAGCCACCCTCTGGTACATGAACGGTCGCCACGAGGACATCAAGATCGAGAAGCCGGAAACCTCCGACACCGACGGTCGTTTCGCCTTTGAGTTGCGCACGGACGAAGACTGGGCCTCGCAAAACCTGCTGGCAGTCGAAGTCCAGGGCCCGGAAGCGGGCGCCGCGCCACAGAAAGTCGAAGCGAAAATCTGCAAACGCAACGTATTCCCGGGCGCTGGGCAACAAACCGCTCAGGTCGGGCAATGAGGTCTGCTATGCGAAATCCGAAATTGAAAACTCTTTTAGCGCCGACGCTGCTCGGGCTGGCGATCTTCGCCGGCACCGCGCAGGCCGCCGCGCCATTGCGTCCACCTCAGGGCTATTTCGCCCCGGTGGATAAATTCAAGACTGGCGACAAAAGCGAAGGCTGCGATGCAATGCCGACGCCGTACACCGGCGCGCTGCAGTTTCGCAGTAAATACGAAGGCTCGGACAAGGCCCGTTCGACCCTGAACGTGCAGTCGGAAAAAGCCTTCCGCGACACCACCAAAGACATCACCACGCTGGAACGCGGCACCGCCAAACGCGTGATGCAGTTCATGCGCGACGGTCGCCCGGAGCAGCTCGAATGCACGCTCAACTGGCTGACCGCTTGGGCCAAGGCTGACGCCTTGATGTCGAAAGACTTCAACCACACCGGCAAGTCGATGCGCAAATGGGCGCTGGGCAGCATGGCCTCGTCGTACATTCGCCTGAAATTCTCCGACTCGCATCCGCTGGCGCAGCATCAGCAGCAAGCGCAGTTGATCGAAGCCTGGTTCAGCAAAATGGCCGACCAGGTCGTCAGCGATTGGGACAACCTGCCGCTGGAAAAAACCAACAACCACTCGTACTGGGCTGCCTGGTCGGTAATGGCGACGTCCATCGCCACCAACCGCCGCGACCTGTTTGACTGGGCAGTGAAGGAATACAAGGTCGGCGTGAATCAGGTCGACGCCGACGGTTTCCTGCCGAACGAACTCAAGCGCCAGCAACGCGCCCTCGCCTACCACAACTACGCCCTGCCGCCGCTGGCAATGATCGCCAGTTTTGCGCAGGTCAATGGCGTCGATCTGCGTCAGGAAAACAACAGTGCGCTGAAACGTCTGGGTGATCGGGTGCTGTCGGGTGTGAAAGACCCGGATGAATTCGAGAAGAAGAATGGCAAAGAGCAAGACATGGACGACCTCAAGGTCGACTCCAAATTCGCCTGGCTCGAACCGTTCTGCACCCTCTACACCTGCCCGGCCGATGTGATCGAGAAGAAGCGCGATATGCAACCGTTCAAGACCTTCCGCCTTGGCGGGGATCTGACCAAGGTCTACGACCCGTCCCACGAAAAGGGCGACAAGGGCTCCTAGGCCAAACACAAAACCCTGTAGGAGCTGCCGAAGGCTGCGATCTTTTGATCCTGTTTTTTAAAGATCCAGATCAAAAGATCGCAGCCTCCGGCATCTCCTGCAGGGGTAGGTATCAGGTTTTAGATTTGAGTTGGCCCTCCGGTTTTTCGGTGGGGGGGTTGGGGGGGCTTTGGCCCTTGACTGTTGGTTAAAACTGGAGAGATCGGGATGGTATTTTCATCCAACGTATTCCTGTTTCTGTTCTTGCCGATCTTTCTCGGCATGTACTACCTGAGCGGGATTCGTTATCGCAATCTGCTGCTGCTACTCGCCAGCTACGTGTTCTATGCGTGGTGGCGGGTGGACTTCCTGGCGCTGTTCGCTGCCGTCACGTTGTGGAACTACTGGATCGGCCTGAAAGTCGGTGCTGCCGGCGTACGGACCAAACCGGCGCAACGCTGGCTGTTGCTCGGCGTGGCAGTGGATCTGTGCATCCTCGGCTACTTCAAGTACGCCAACTTTGGTGTCGACAGCATCAACGCGATGATGACCTCGGTCGGTCTGTCGCCGTTCATCCTGACCCACGTGCTATTGCCGATCGGGATCTCGTTCTACATCTTCGAGTCGATCAGCTACATCATCGACGTGTATCGCGGTGACACCCCGGCGACGCGCAACCTGATCGACTTCGCGGCCTTCGTGGCAATCTTCCCGCACCTGATTGCCGGCCCGGTTCTGCGTTTCCGCGACCTCGCCGACCAGTTCAACAATCGCACGCACACCCTCGACAAGTTCTCCGAGGGCTGCACGCGGTTCATGCAGGGTTTCATCAAGAAAGTCTTCATCGCCGACACCCTGGCGGTAGTTGCGGACCACTGCTTCGCGCTGCAAAACCCGACCACGGGCGATGCCTGGCTGGGTGCGCTGGCGTACACCGCGCAACTGTATTTCGACTTCTCCGGTTACAGCGACATGGCGATCGGTCTGGGTCTGATGATGGGTTTCCGCTTCATGGAAAACTTCAAGCAGCCGTACATCAGTCAGTCGATCACCGAGTTCTGGCGTCGCTGGCACATCAGCCTGTCCACCTGGCTGCGTGACTACCTGTACATCACCCTTGGCGGTAACCGCAAAGGTACGTTGATGACCTATCGCAACCTGTTCCTGACCATGCTTCTGGGTGGTCTGTGGCACGGCGCGAACATCACCTACATCGTCTGGGGCGCCTGGCACGGCATGTGGCTGGCCATCGAGAAAGCGCTGGGCCTGAACACCTCGCCACGCAGCCTCAACCCGATTCGCTGGGCCCTGACGTTCCTGCTGGTGGTGATGGGCTGGGTGATCTTCCGCGCAGAGAACCTGCACGTTGCCGGTCGCATGTACGGCGCGATGTTCAGCTTCGGCGAATGGTCGCTGTCGGAACTCAATCAGGCCAGCCTCACCGGTCTGCAAGTGGCAACTCTGGTGGTGGCGTACGTGACGCTGGCGTTCTTCGGCCTGCGTGATCTGTACACCAATCAGCCACCGGTCAAGGCCAAACCTGAAGTCAACGTCGAGGCCGGCGGCCCTGCCACTGCAACTCCAGGAATGATCAAAGCGGTGCCCGGCGACAACCCGGCAAGCATCCACGAGCCAGGCTACACCGTCGGCGTCGAAGCCCAGGTACAACCGGCCTACTGGACTGCTGACTGGTCGCGCTACGCAATGCGCGCCGTGATTCTGCTGCTGTTCATTGCCTCGATTCTCAAACTCTCGGCGCAAAGCTTCTCGCCGTTCCTTTACTTCCAGTTCTGAGGGATCTGACATGACCCGCTCATTACGCATCTTCTACATCGCCCTGTTCCTGGTGACCCTGCTGGTCTTGGGTCTATGGTCGGTTCGCAGCTTCTTCGGCTTCAGCACCAACGCCGAAGCGACGGTGCTCAACGGTCGCTGGACCAAGGCTGTGGAGACTCATTACGACGAAGAGTTTCCGATCAAGCGCCTGGGTACCAACCTCTGGGCCGCGCTGGATTTCAAACTGTTCAACGAAGGTCGTCCGGGCGTCGTGCTCGGTCGCGATCAGTGGTTGTACAGCGATGAGGAATTCAATCCGATCGTCAACGAAGAGCTGAACCTGCAAGGCAATTACGCGCTGGTCGAAGGCGTACGCCAGACCCTGAAAGACAAAGGCGTGAAACTGGTGATGGCGATCGTGCCGGCCAAGGTTCGTCTGTACCCGGAACACCTGGGTGAAGTGAAACCGGCGAGCATTCACGCCAACCTTTACGAGGACTTCCATGCCCGGGTTGCCGCGGACAAGATCCTTGCGCCCGATCTGCTCAAGCCGTTGCAACAGGCCAAGCAGAACGGTCAGCAAGTGTTCCTGCGCACCGACACTCACTGGACGCCAGAGGGTGCCGAAGTTGCCGCCAACACCCTGGCCAAGACCATCGCCGACAAGTTCCCGCTCAGCGGCGAGCCGCAGCGTTTCGTCACCACGCCGGCGGAAAAGGTCACGCACAAGGGCGATCTGCGTCTGTTCCTGCCGCTTGATCCACTGTTCGAAAACCTGATGCCGGCGCAAGAGCCGCTGCAAAAGCGCAACACCGTAGCCGCTGGCGAACAACCTGCCGGTGACGACGCACTGTTCGCCAACAGCGAAGTGCCGGTCGCGCTGATCGGCACCAGTTACAGCGCCAACCCGAACTGGAACTTCGTAGGTGCGCTGAAACAAGCGCTGCACAGCGACGTCGTGAGCTACGCCGAAGACGGCCACGGCCCGATCCTGCCGATGCTCAGCTACCTCAAAAGCGATGACTTCAACAACAGCCCGCCACAAGTGCTGATCTGGGAGTTTCCTGAACGTTATCTGCCCGTGAACAACGAAATCGGTGACGCCGACCCGCAGTGGGTCGCAGAGCTTAAACAAGCCGGCGCACGCCAACAAAACGTAGCTGCAAACACTAAATCCGAGACGCCCGACCGGGCGCAAAACTGAAAGAGAGGTACACCATGACTTTCACTACTACTCCTCGCCGTCTCGCTAAAAGCTTCGCTCTGGTTGCTGGCCTCAGCGTGCTGTCCGTACCCGCCTTCGCGGGTGGCGATGCTGCCCTCTACGGCCCTACGGCGCCAAAAGGTTCGAGCTTCGTGCGCATCTATAACGCCAGCAACGCGGAAGTCAGCGCCACCGTTGGCAGCACCAACCTGAGCGACGTTGCGCCACTGGCCAGCAGCGATTTCAGCTTCATGCCGGGCGGCGACTACAGCGCCAAGGTCGGCAGTCAGACCCTGCCGGTGAAACTCGCCGGTGATCACTACTACACCCTGGTCAACAACGCTTCCGGCGCGCCGCAACTGATCGAAGAGCCGCCGTTCAAGAACAAGCAGAAATCCCTGGTGCGCGTGCAGAACCTCAGCGACAAGCCGCTGACCCTGAAGACTGCCGACGGCAAGACTGAAGTGGTCAAAACCGTGGCGGCCAAGGGCCGTGGCGAACGTGAAATCAACCCGGTGAAAGTCAGCCTGGCGCTGTACGAAGGCGACAAGAAAGTCGGCGACGTGAAGCCGGTCGCCCTGGAGCGCGGTGAAGCAGCGGTGCTGTACGTCACCGGTTCCGGCAGCAGCCTGTCGCCAGTCTGGGTGAAACGCCCGGTGTCGACGCGCTAATCAATTTTCCGAACTGACCCGGCTCCCTGTGGGAGCTGGCTTGCCAGCGATGCAGACACCGCGGTTCTGCAGATGCACCGAGGTGATGCCATCGCTGGCAAGCCAGGCTCCCACAGGGACCGAGGTGAGAGTTCGGGTACGAGACAAAAACAAGAGTGAAACGACACAGCGTTCGTGGCTCTAACCCAATCGATTTTATGGAGTAAACAATATGATTCCGGTGATCTTGTCAGGTGGTAGCGGCTCACGTCTTTGGCCGCTTTCGCGCAAGCAGTTCCCTAAGCAATTCCTCGCCCTGACCGGCGAGCACACGCTGTTCCAGCAAACCCTGGAACGCCTGGTGTTCGAAGGCATGGACACCCCGATCGTGGTCTGCAACAAAGATCACCGCTTCATCGTCAACGAGCAGTTGGCCAACCGCAAACTCGAGTGCCAGCGCATCCTGATGGAACCGTTCGGCCGCAACACCGCGCCGGCCGTGGCGCTGACCGCGATGATGCTGGTCAATGAAGGTCGTGACGAACTGATGCTGGTGCTGCCGGCCGACCACGTGCTGGAAGACCAGAAAGCCCTGCAACGTGCATTGGCCCTGGCCACCGTCGCTGCCGAAAACGGCGAAATGGTGCTGTTCGGCGTACCGGCGACCAAACCGGAAACCGGCTACGGTTACATCAAGTCCACCGCTGATTCGCTGCTGCCCGAAGGCGTCAGCCGCGTCTCGCACTTCGTCGAAAAACCTGACGTCAAACGCGCCACCGAGTACGTGCAGTCCGGCGGTTACTTCTGGAACAGCGGCATGTTCCTGTTCCGCGCCAGCCGCTTCCTTGAAGAGCTGAAAAAGCACGACCCGGACATCTACGACACCTGCCTGCTGACCCTTGAGCGCAGCGAGCATGACGCCGACACCGTCACACTGGACGAGGCCACTTTCGCCTGCTGCCCGGACAACTCCATCGACTACTCCGTCATGGAAAAAACCCAGCGTGCCTGTGTAGTACCACTGAGTGCGGGCTGGAGCGATGTCGGCTGCTGGTCGTCGCTGTGGGAAGTCAACGAGAAAGACGCCAATGGCAACGTCACCAAAGGTGATGTGGTGATTCAGGACAGCAAGAACTGCATGATCCACGGCAACGGCAAACTGGTGTCGGTGATCGGTCTGGAAAACATCGTTGTGGTCGAAACCAAGGACGCGATGATGATTGCCCACAAGGACAAGGTCCAGGGCGTCAAGCAGATGGTCAACACCCTCAACGAGCAGGGCCGCAGCGAAACCCAGAACCACTGCGAAGTCTATCGTCCGTGGGGTTCATACGACTCGGTGGACATGGGCGGGCGTTTCCAGGTCAAGCACATCTCGGTCAAACCGGGCGCGTGCCTGTCGCTGCAAATGCACCACCACCGCGCCGAACACTGGATCGTGGTCAGCGGCACTGCCGAAGTGACTTGCGATGACAACGTGTTCCTGCTCTGCGAAAACCAGTCGACCTACATCCCGATTGCCTCGGTGCATCGCTTGCGCAACCCGGGCAAGATCCCGCTGGAAATCATCGAAGTGCAGTCCGGTTCGTACCTGGGTGAAGACGATATCGAGCGTTTCGAAGATATCTACGGCCGCTCCACCCCGATCGAGCGCGGCGTGTCGGTGAAAACCATCGCGCAGTAAACGATCCGCAAAACAAGAAGCCCTCGCCCTGCCTGTTGCGTTCCCTATCCGCAGCGGGTTGGGCGGGGGCTTTTTCTGCTCCGTGCTCCATCAACAACTCAACGTCGGAACTTCATGGCGAATACAGACAGCGAATCTGCGTTGCGCCGAGCAAAGTTTTGCCGGACTTTTACTTGACCGATGCAGGCATCTGCACGTTTTCGCGGCGACGTTGCCGGACTATTACCCAGTTTTTCCAAGGCTGTGTTCACTGCATTCTTGTAATGCGCAAGTGTACGAGGGCTGAATGAGCTCTCATCAGACGCGCTGCCCATGCTCTCGTGGGAGTCGCATCCCGTTCTTTACCCGGATAACGAAGGTTTTGTAACTGACTTCGCTGTCCTTGCTCCACGCCGTCTCGCCAAACGGGTGAACCGTTTCCTGACTGATGGTGCGGGCATCCTCGCCCAGCTCCAGACTGGTCGAGCCCAAATGATCAGTATGGCTATACCGATAGAAGTCGTTGGCGCCAGTCGGTGGTGCACTGTCCCAATGCAAAACCTGCACGGAATTGAGGCCGCCCTCGGCGCTGATTACTTACAGTTGTGCTGCGCCGCAACTGACACTGCGCAATTCCAGTCCCGGTAAATAGCGTACTTCGACGACGCCGCGAGAGTTTGTCTGCAATGAACGCGTCTTGCGCACGCGCTGTCCGCCACCGTCGTAAACGTATTGCTCGATGTCATTGAGCCCAATGGCCCGCTCCACCGGCGTGACCGACTGCAACTCATTACGCAGATCCCACGTCAACGAGCGCCCTGCTTCCAGCGCCCGCAGATTTCCACGGGGATCGAACGCCGCAGCGATTGCTAAGCCGCGCGGCGACAAGCTGGCGCGCGCCCACATGCGTCAGCTCCAGCAGATTGCCGGATTCGTCGTAGCGATAGCTCTGGCGGTAATTGCTCGACGCCGCCGGATCATTTCGATCCAGAGACTCAGGCCCCTGACTCGCGGCCCCCGCCTCCCACCCGGTTGCCTCGCTCAGTTGGTACAGACTGTCGTACGTAAACCGGCTGACGGGGTCGATACGCTGATTGGCGAAATAACGAATCGGCAGAGCCTTGTCCTCAATGCTCAGCACATTGCCCACCCGGTCATATTCGTAGCGAAGGAGCTGCAACGCCGCGCCGTTGGCCTTTACAGCGCTGCGCTCAAGCAGGCGACCATCTTCGGGCCGATAGCTCAGTGCTGTCAGCACCCCGTTGCCCGCCAACTCCTGCGTGATTTGTCCGTCAGCGTTGTGGGCTATGTCAGAAACCAGCGTTTGCGGCCCGGTTTGATGTTTCAGCTGCAGATGACTGGCGCGTAGACGGCCATCGAGGGTGAACTCGCTGAAATGCCGATTGCCCCGTGCGTCGACCTGTTCGATCACCTGGCCCTGTGGACCGAAACGCCATCGGGTCATTGCGCCCTCGCCGGGCTCCAGCAACCGTGCCCGTTCATCAATCGGCTCGGGCCAGTCCGGGAGAACGGGATCCAGAGTGAAATGTCGATTGTTTTCGCTGCATTGGCCGCTGATGGAAAAGCTTTCGAACAACAGACTGCCCGCCGGATCATCATGGCGAAGCAACTGGCCGAGCTGGTTGCGGGTCGGGTCAGCCGTATCGGGCTGGCCATACATGAAACACTCGACGCATAGCCGAGGTTGCGAGTCGCCTTCTTCAAACACCGCCAACGGACGCAGCATCAGATCGTGTTGTATTTCGCGACGAGTGCCACGACTGTCCCAATCGAACAGCACGTGCGCCCCCACACCGTGCAAGGCGATCTGCATGCCGGCATCAACGCTGTCCGAGCGCAGCACCTGGCCGTTCAGCAAATACACCGAGGTCATATTCGCCGGTCTGCGGATCGCTCATGTGCAGCGACCATAAACGTGGATCCCACTGGTCGGACGGCATGAATGCCTACTGTCAGAAATTACAGTTCCGACCAACGGTGCATTCGCTTTCGCAACGAATGTCTATTGGGGCGTCCCTTAGGTAGGATGGTGTGCAAGAGTTCAAGGAGCGTTCAAACATGTTCATCGGCGTCCTGCTGGTCATCACCTGGCTGATCCTGTTGCTGCGCTACCCCGCCAAGGCTTTACCGGTTTCGGTCGCAGCGGCTGTCGGTCTCGCGCTGGTGGCGATGTGGGTGGTGTGGCTGGACAACCGCGAGGTCAAGCAACTGGCACGTCTGGAACTGCGCATCAGCTATGCGCCCGAACAATGCCCGGCAGATCGACCGCTGCAACTGAAGATGAACAACGGCAACGACGTCCCGCTGACCGAACTGCGCTGGCGCATCGCGGCCTATGCACCGGGCGATACCGTCAATCTGGCCGATAACCAGTACACCGCGCCACGCTATCGCGGCCCCGGCGAATTGCAGGCTGGCGGCAGTTGGGAAGATTGCCTGCCGATGCCGCCCCTGCGGCCCGGTTATCGCCCACAAACCCTGGAGTTTCGCGCCGAGCGATTGCAGGGCAGCTTCTCCGACTGATCCCCTTCCCCCACCGTTTTGCACAAGGAACGCGCCATGCCTGTTGCGTTGATCACCGGTTGTTCCAGCGGCATCGGCCGCGCCCTGGCGGATGTTTTCGCAAGCGCCGGTTACGAAGTCTGGGCCACCGCGCGCAAGTCTGAAGATGTCGCCGCGCTGACATCAGCCGGGTTTATCGCGGTGCAGCTCGACGTCAATGACGGCGCGGCACTGGAGCAACTCGGCGAGCGAATCAATCAGCAACACGGCGGCCTCGATGTGCTGATCAACAATGCCGGTTACGGCGCCATGGGCCCGCTGCTCGACGGCGGCGTGCCCGCCATGCAGCGTCAATTCGAAACCAACGTTTTCTCGATTGTCGGCGTCACCCGCGCACTGTTTCCGGTGCTGCGCCGGGGCAAAGGGCTTGTCGTGAATATTGGCAGTGTGTCCGGTGTTCTGGTCACGCCATTCGCGGGTGCCTACTGCGCCTCGAAAGCCGCCGTACATGCCTTGAGCGACGCTTTGCGTATGGAGCTGGCACCGTTCGGCATCCGCGTGATGGAAGTCCAGCCTGGGGCGATTCAGTCGAGTTTCGCAAAGAATGCCGGGCATGAGGCCGAGCAGTTGATCAACGAGCAGTCACCGTGGTTTCCCTTGCGTGAAGGCATTCGCGCAAGGGCCAAGGCGTCGCAGGACAAACCGACGCCGGCCAGCGAATTTGCGGCGCAATTGCTGAAGGCTGTGCAACAAAGCAAACCGCCGCGGTTGATCCGCATCGGCAATGGCAGCCGGGCATTGCCGATGCTGGCGGCTTTACTGCCAAAAGGTTTGCTGGAATCGACGTTGATGAAGCGGTTCGGCTTGCGTGGGCAACTCTGAGACCGGGTTGAGCCCATCGCGAAATCTCAACCCCAGCCCTTCATGAAATCAATGAACGCCCGCACTTTAAGCGGCAAATGCCGGGTGTCCGGGTACAGCGCGTACACGCCTTGCTGAGCAAAACGGTAGTCCGCCAACAAGCGCTGTAACCGTCCGGCGTCGAGATCTTCCTGGATCAGCCACTGCGGCAGAATGGCCACGCCCTGCCCGGTCAATGCAAATGCCCGCAGCGTTGCCGAGTTGTCCGCGACGATCGCGGTCGTCCCCGGTTTTGGCTGATAGAAATGCTCGCTGCCAGCCGGGTCGGTGACCGTCATTTCCGGTACGCGCCCATGCCCCAGTGTCGGCATCGACTCCAGCACTGCCAGAGTGCTGACGGGAGCAAACTGCTCGACCAACGCCGGCGCCGCCACTGCAAACACCTCGAACGTCGACAACTGCACCGCGCGCAGATTGGAATCGTGCATGCGCCCGAGGCGAATCGCCAGATCAAAACGTTCAGAGATCAGATCCGCGTGGGTCGAGGAGGTGGACAGGTGAATATTCAATTGCGGCTGCTGCTGACGGAACACTTCCAGCGCCGGCACCACCTGCGCCAGAGCAAATTCCACGGTGGTGGTGATGCGCAACGTGCCCTTTAGCTGTGAGTGCTCGGAACGGGCCTCCTCGATCGCCAGTCGCGCTTCATCCAGTGTGCGCAAACAGCGCCGATAGAAGCGCTCGCCGGCATCGGTCAGCGCCAGTTGCCGGGTGTTGCGGGTGAGCAACGTGACGCCCAGCTCCTCTTCCAGCCGTTTGAGGTTGAAGCTCACCACCGCTCGCGTCTGCCCAAGCGTATCGGCGGCAGCGGTCAACGACCCGGCCTCGACCACGGCTTTAAAAGTGTCAAAACGGTCCAGGCTGACCATGTACACGGCGCTCCTTGTCAAAATTATTTTGACAAACTAGCAGCCAAACCAGCGTTTTCCTATCGCCAGAAGCGCCCTACCCTGCACGCCTCATCACAGGGAAGTCGCCATGGCCTACCGCTCAAAAGTCGCGCTGGTGTATCTGCTGGGGTTCGCCCTCGATCTGCTCAACATGTTCGCCGCCAGCATTGCCTACCCGGACATCGCCCGTCAGTTGCACGCCTCGGTGACGCAACTGGCGTGGATCACCAACGCCTACATGCTCGGGCTGACGCTGATCATTCCGATGAGCGTTTGGCTGGCGGCACGCGTCGGCGAGCGCCGGCTGATCCTTGGCTCGTTGCTGGTGTTCGCCATCGCGTCCGGACTGGTGGCCCAAGCCGGCTCGATTGAGAGCCTGATCGGCTGGCGGTTGCTGCAAGGGCTGGGGGGCGGGTTGCTGCTGCCGGTCGGTCAGGCCTTGGCCTATCGAGAGTTTCCTGCGACGCAGCGCGCGCACTTCACCGGTGTGGTGCTGCTGGTGGCGCTGATGGTGCCGGCCTTGTCGCCGGCGGCCGGTGGACTGATTGTTCAAGCGCTGTCGTGGCGCTGGATTTTTTACCTGAACATGCCGATGGCGCTGCTGGCGTTCGGACTCGGCCTGCTTTGGTTGAAGCCCGACCAACCCACCCGCGAACGACCGACACTGGACGCACGCGGCCTGCTGTTGGCCGTGTCGGCCCTGAGCCTGTTGCTGATTGCCGTAAGCCTGGCAAGCGCAACCGCAACCCGCCACCTGGCTGGCGCCGTGCTGCTGCTCAGCGCCATAACCTTGTGCGTGTACGTGCGCGATGGCTGGCGAAAACCTGGTGCGGTGCTTGACCTGCAACTGATCAAGAACCCGTCATTGCGTCTGGCCATGCTGATCTACCTGTTTGTGCCGGGCATCTTTACCGGCACCAACATGCTTGCCGTGCTGTACCTGCACGACCTCGGTTTCGGCGCGGCGCAAACCGGTGCACTGATGCTGTCCTGGGCGGCGGCTTCGGGACTGGCGATCATGCTGGGCAAACGCAGTTTCAACCGAGTCGGTCCCAAGCCGCTGCTGATCGCGGGCATGCTGTTGCAAAGCCTGGGCATTGTCACGCTGATGCAGATCGAACAACCCGCAGCCGGCCCGTTGATCATCGCCTATGCGCTGATGGGCCTGGGCGGCAGCCTGTGCAGCGTCACCGCGCAGACCCTGGCGTTTGTCGGCATGAGCGCGGAAAAAATGGGCCACTCCAGCGCCCTCTGGAACATCAATCGCCAGCTCGGTTTCTGCCTCGGTGCGGCGCTGCTCAGTTCATTGCTGGGCGCCTTGGGCGCCAACGGTTTCAAATACTGCTTTCTCGCCGCCGCGCTGCTCACGCTCTTGCCGATGGCCGCCGTGCTGCGTTTCGATGCGAGCAAAGTGCTCGCGCTGCTGAACTCACCTGCCCTTCAGGAAAAATCCACATGACTGACTACTCTGACTACTTTGCCGAAGTGATGGAGGCTCACGAGGCCATCGAGCGATGGTTTGCCGTGGCAGAGGACGAGACCGCTCTGGAGCGATTACTGACACGCTTTTCACCCCGGTTTTCAATGATTACGCCGCTGGGTCGAGTGCTTGATTTCGAAGCCTTGCAGGGGCTGTTTCAAATGGCTGGCGGCAAGAAGAACGGGTTCAGGATTAAGCTCAGCCAACTGCACGGGATTGCGTTGCATGAACGTGGCGCGACGCTGAGTTATCGAGAGCAGCAGACGGATGCGAGTGGGTTGCACACGGACCGGCGCTCGACGGTCGTGTTTGAAAAACTCGATTCCGGGCGGCTGGTCTGGGTGCATTTGCAGGAGACGTTTTGCGGGGTTTAGACGTTCGGCATTTTCTTGCAGGACCGAGGCGTCTGCATCGCGGGCAAGCCCGCTCCCACAGGTTTTGCGGCGCTCTCAAAAATCTTGTACACGACAGACTCTGTGGGAGCGGGCTTGCCCGCGATGGCCGCGACTCGGTCTGCCTCAGTTATCCACACTGTCCTGCTTGACCACAACCGTACAAGTAATCCCCGCCGCCAACAGCACACCCTCCGGCACTTCATCGATGTGAATGCGCACCGGCACCCGCTGCGCCAACCGGACCCAATTGAACGTCGGATTCACATCGGCAATCAGCTCGCGGCTTTCAGGGTTGTCGCGGTCGTAGATGCCGCGGGAAATACTTTCCACATGGCCCTTCAACACTTCGCCGCTCATCAGTTGCATGTCGGCCTTGTCGCCGACGCGCACGTGCGGCAGTTTGGTTTCTTCGAAGAAGCCGTAAACCCAGAACGAGTTCATGTCGACCACGGCCATTTTTGCCTCGCCGATGCGCGCGTAGTCGCCGCGATGCACATTGAGGTTGGTCACATAGCCGTCCACCGCCGCGCGCACTTGCGTGCGTTTGAGGTTGAGTTCGGCGGCTTCCAGTTGCGCTTGCGCGTGCTGATAATCGGCCAGTGCGGCGTCTGCGATGTTGCTGGCGTCGTCGCGGTTTTCCCTGGAGATCACCAGCGCATCCATGTCGGCGCGACGATGCGCGTTGACCTTGCGCATCTCCCATGTCGACTTGCGTGAAGCGACCAGCGACTGCGCCTGTTTCACCGCGATGCGGTAATGCTCCGGGTCGATCTGCATCAGCAAATCGCCCTTCTTCACCAATTGGTTGTCGCGCACCGGCACGTTCACCACTTCACCGGTGACGTCGGCGGCGACGTTGATGATGTCCGCCCGCACCCGGCCGTCGCGGGTCCACGGCGTGTCCATGTAATGCACCCACAAGGTCCGACCGATCCACAGCGCAAGGGCCAGCACCAGCAGCGTCGCAAGCAGGCTGAAAAACTTTTTCATCAGGACGTTCTCAACGGTAGACAGTCAGCGACATCGCGCCGAACAGACAGGTAAACAGACTCAGGCGCAGCAGCGCCGGGTGCCAGAAGAAGCGGTACAGATCGAACCCCGACAAGAACCGGTCCACCGCCCAGGCCAAGGCCGCGGCGATGAAAAACATCAGGGTCATGGTTGGCATGTACACGCCGTGGAAGGCGATTTCACGAGGCATGGGCAAGTCCTTCGGGCTTGGCGGGTGCGAGCATGGCAAGCGGTGATTGCGGGTCGAGCAAGGACGTGCGGATAAAGTGCAGATAGCTCTTCACCCGACGCAACGCCGAGGTATCGAAGTGCGGCGCGAACGGTTCATCGGTGGCCGCGACACGACTGATCGCGTGGTCAACCGCGACCAGTGCGCGCTCCAGATTGCTGGCGTTGGGGTACAGAAACAGACGCACCAGTGCACGGCCCATAACGCGGATTGCCTGACGCCACGGCTGCGACTCGGCGTACGCCGGATGCACCGGCAGAATCGCCTGTTCCTTGCGCAACTCGATGATGGCGTGGCCGACTTCAAGCACCACGAACATCCAGCGCAGCAGACTCTTTTGCACCTTCGGCTCACCGGCCGCCAGACCGTAGGCCTGATGCAGCAGATCGCGGGTCCGGCTTTCGAAACTCGAGGCCAGCCCTTTGAGTTTGCCGCTGATGGCGTAGACCACTTGCCCGCGCAGATCCTGCTCCAGCCGTTGCCACAACCAGCGGCTGTTCGGCGGCAGAATAATCGCCCCGGCAGCCGCGCAGACCAGCATGCCGATGACCATGGCGATGTAGTCATTGATGAAGGTGTACGGGTTGTAGACCGTCAGGTTGTCCGGCACGGAACCGGTGCTGAAGAAGATCAGCAAGCCGAGACCGACACCGGCGTATTGTGGCCGCGACGTAAGAAACGAGCCGAGCACGATCACCGGCGCGAGCATCACGCACAGCAATGGAAAACCGTCGATCCACGGGAAGATGAAAAACATCTCGAAGAAGCCGATCAGCGCGCCGAGGAACGTCCCGCACGCCATCTGGAATGCCATGCGTTTCGGGTTCGGCGTAGCGGCGGACAGGCCCACCGTGGCGGCGGCAATCAGGGTCATGGTCGCGCCGCTCGGCCAAGCGGTGGCCACCCAATAACTGCCCAGCACGATCAGGATGAACGAGGCGCGAATCCCCGACGCCGCCGCTGCCCACCAGTTGGTTTGCGGGGTGAACGGCTCGTCCCAACGCTCGCGTTCGTGGCGATGATCGGCCAAGGACGCGTGGGTCTGTGCATAACTGTGCAGGTCATCGACGAAGCGATAGAGCAACTCGTAAGCGGTGTGGAAATCCAGTTGCTCGGCGTCGCTAGGCTCACTCTCCTGAAACGTCGCGCGCAGGCTACGCACCCGCGCCGGCAGGTCTTCTTTATAGGTCGCAAGCGCCGTCGCCAGGCGTGCGGCATCGGGACTGGTCAGGGCACGACCGCTGAAGCTGTCGAGCACTTCGGCCAAATCCTGCAGACCCGGCCTGATTGCCGCCACGACGTGTTCCTCGCCATTGCCGCGCAGGCGTTCAAGCAACTGGTGCAGGGCGTTGAAGCGCGTGGTGATGCCCATGAACTCACTGTTCAAACGGCTGAGGCGACCATTGCGCCGGCGCATGTGCGGGTCTTCGAACACGGTCACGCTGCGCAGCCCTTCCAGCCCCACCGCTTCGGCAATGAAGCGTACGTTGGTCGCCTCAAAGGATTCGGTTTTGCTACGCCCGCGCAAGCCATCGGTGACGAACAGCGCGAATACGCCGAAACGCTGATACAAAGCGTTGCGCATCGCCGCGCTGGCGGTTTGCGGCAGGATCGCGGCGCTGACCACGGTGGCGCAGAGAATCCCCAGTGAGATCTCCAAAACCCGCCACACAGCGGCCATAAACGCGCCGTCGGGGTGCGCCAGCGCCGGCAACCCGACCATTGCGGCGGTGTAACCCGCCAGCACGAATCCATAGGCGCGGAAGTTACGGCAACGCGCGGCACCCGCCGAGCAGATGCCGACCCAGATCGCCAGCGAGCCGAGGAACAGTTCGGTGTTCTGCGCAAACAGCGCGATCAACGTGACCATCATCGCCGAGCCGGCCAGCGTGCCCAGAAAGCGATAGAAACTCTTGGCGAAAACCTGCCCGCTTTGCGGCTGCATGACGATGAACACGGTGATCATCGCCGTGCGCGGTTGCGGCAATTCCAGACGCATGGCCAGCCACAGGGTCAGGAACGCGGCGAGCAACACCTTGAAGATATAAACCCAGGTCACGCCATCGCTGCGCGCCCAGTCAAAAAAACCGCGGCGCCATTCCAGGGAGTAGAGCCAGCGCAGAGGTGCGGGCAAGGAAGTCATTCAAATATGCTCAATGAGATTCGGTCTGGTCGCAGAACCTGTGAGAGCGAGCCTGCTCGCGAATGCGTTTTCATATTCAACGTTGATGTCGACTGATAAACCGCTTTCGCGAGCAGGCTCGCTCCCACATTGGGTCGTGTGTTCAATGCAGGAGCGTCGGGGTTTTCGGGGCTTGGGTTTTTTCGGCACTCGGCACGTCATTCCCCGCACCCAGCCCACCACCCAGCGCCGTCACCAACTCCGCATGCGCACTCAACCGCGCCGCCTGCACCTGCTGTTGCACTTGCTGCTGTTTGAACAGCAACGTTTGTGCGTTGAGCACGTTGAGGTAATCGGTGAGGCCGCGCTGATAAGCGATCATCGCGATGTCGTAAGTCTTCTGCGCGGTGGCCACGGATTCGGCGGCGAACCCTTGCTGCTTGTCCATCGACTCACGGCGAATCAACTGGTCGGAAATATTCTTGAGCGCATTCACCAGTGTCTGGTTGTAATGCGCCACAGCGATGTCATAACCGGCCGACGCTTCACCCAGTTCGGCACGCAGTCGCCCGCCATCGAAAATCGGTAACGAGATTGCCGGGCCCACGTTGTAATTGAGTTTCTTGCCGGTCAAAAACTCCAGCGCCCCACCGCCAGTGGCCATGAAACCGAGGCTGCCGACCAGGTCGACGTTGGGATAAAAACCGGCGTGCGCCACATCGATGCCACGCGCCTGCGCCGCCACTTGCCAGCGGCTGGCGACCACATCCGGACGCTGACCGAGCAATTGCGCGGGCAGTGCCGAAGGCAGCTTCAGCGCCGCACCAAGGGACAGCGTCGGCCGCTGCAATTGCGCACCCGCCCCCGGCCCTTTGCCTGCCAGTGCGGCGAGCTGATTGCGACTGAGGGCGATCTCTTCGTCCAGCACATCGAGTTGCCGATGGGTCTCCGGCAACGGCGTTTGCGCCTGGCTGACTTCAAAGTGCGTGCCAATCCCGCCGTCCAGACGCTTTTGCGCCAGATCGAGAATCTGCTGTTGCTGCGCAAGCGTGGCCGCGACGATGTCGCGCTGGGCGTAATGCAGCGACAGCGCGATGTAGGCGCGCACGATGTTGTTCTGCAACTCCAACTGCGCCAACCGCGCCTCGGCAACGCTCATGTGCGCCAGATCCACCGCCCGTTCGCTGGTATTGCTTTCGCGGCCCCAAAGGTCGAGGGCGTAGCTGAAACCCAGCGCGGCGTTGTTGTCCCAAGTGGTGGTATTGGCCAGCTCGCCCGGGCCGTAGAACTGATCAGTCGGCCAGTTGTGGCGCTTGAGGGTCGACTCGCCATTGATCTGCAATGACTCGGCCGCTTCAGCGACACCGGCCATGGCTTTGGCCTGACGCACCCGCGCGGCGGCCATGGCCATGCTCGGGCTGCCTTGTATGGCGAGGTCGATCCAGCGGTTCAGTTGCGGGTCGCCGTAGGCTTGCCACCATTGTGCGGCGGGCCAATTGGCGTCACGGGCGGCGTGGGCGATGGCGTCGTCGGTGGCCAGTGCATTGGCTTGCAGTGCCTTGCCCTGCGGGGAAATACCTTCGGTTGATAAGCAGCCGCTGAGACCCAGGGCGAAAGCCAGAACACTGAGCGGCAAAAGCGCTCTGTTGATGCGACGCGGCACAGCTGCGAATTCCTGAGAAGGGGATATGGCGGGGCTTACTCACTCTGTAGGAGCTGCCGCAGGTTGCGATCTTTTGATCTTGATCCCTTAAAACAAAATCAAAAGATCGCAGCCTGCGGCAGCTACTACAGGGAACGGCGCAATTCTAGGTGGGCGCCTTGGCCGCGATAAGCTGGGAATCCTGTGAATCTTTGTTACCGTTAACGAGATAATCCCTTGGTCGGGGGTTTCGACCCCGAAACTTCGTGTCACAATTTGCCATCTGCCTTGAGAGCACCCCATGGACACTTTGCAAAACATGCGCGCCTTCAGTTGCGTGGCCGAAGCCGGCAGCTTCACCGCCGCCGCCGTGCAACTCGACACCACCACCGCCAACGTTTCGCGCGCGGTCTCCAACCTGGAAGCCCACCTGCAAACCCGACTGCTCAACCGCACGACCCGGCGCATCGCCCTGACCGAGGCCGGCAAGCGTTATCTGCTGCGTTGCGAACAGATCCTCGCCTACGTCGAAGAAGCGGAGGCAGAAGCCAGCCAAGCCCACGCCCGCCCGGCTGGACAGCTGAAAGTGCACACCATGACCGGCATCGGCCAGCACTTCGTCATCGACGCCATCGCCCGCTATCGCAAGACACACCCCGACGTGACCTTCGACCTGACCATGGCCAACCGCGTGCCAGACCTGCTCGATGAAGGCTACGACGTCTCCATCGTCCTGGCACGCGAACTGCCGGACTCGGGCTTTGTCTCGCAGCGCCTGGGCATCACCTACAGCATCGTTTGCGCCTCACCGGCCTACGTGAAAGCCAACGGCTGTGCGCAAAAGCCCAGCGACCTGCTCAACCACGCCTGCCTGCGCCTGGTCAGCCCGGTGATCCCGCTGGAGAAATGGGCGTTCGACGGCCCGGAAGGTCAGGAAATGGTCACCATCAACAGCTCGCCATTCCTGGTGAACTCCGCCGACGCGATGAAAACCGCAATCATCAGCGGCATGGGCGTCGGCGTGCTGCCTGTGTACGCCGCCATCGAAGGCCTGCGCAACGGCACGCTGGTGCGGGTGATGCCGAACTACCGCTCGCAGGAACTGAACCTGTACGCGATCTACCCGTCGCGCCAATACCTGGATGCGAAGATCAAGACCTGGGTCGAGTATCTGCGCGGCTCGCTGCCGGAAATTCTCGCAGCGCATCAGGCGGAACTGGCCGCCTACGAACTCAGCGGCAGCCTCGCCGGAGCCCGAGTCGCCAACTGATTTTCAACACACCGTGAAACCTGTAGGAGCTGCCGAAGGCTGCGATCTTTTGACCTTGAAGTTTAAAAATCAAAAGATCGCAGCCTACGGCAGCTCCTACATTTCGGGGTTTTCGCGGAAGTTTCCGACGTGTTTTGAAGGTTGTCCGTCGGAAGTGCGGTGGATAGGCTTTGGGTGTCGCTGACGAATCAGCGACCGGACTTGGTCGTCCGGGTTTAGAATGGCGCACTTTTCAAGCTTGCTTAATGGCGAGCTGTGCGTGGGAGGGCCTCGGCCCTGCCGGGTTTCCATTCCCTGGTCGACCAACCCGCGTACGGTTCGCCACCCTTCTGCTTGGTCGCAGCGTCTGGCGAACTCCACATCCCGAATGGAGTTTCACCTTGAAAAAGCCGACACCAAACCCACCAGAAATCGACAACACCTCCCCCTACGAATCCCCCGATTCGAAGAAATTCCACGAAGCCGCCGAGCGCGCCCTCGACCACTACCTCAAACCCAATGCCCTGACCCTGCGCTTCCACAAACCCAGCACCATGTTCCAGGTCGCGCCCGATCAAGACAACGAAAGCCTGCTGGTCCACGCCTGCGAATCACTGGCACAAGCCAGCCTCATGACCAGTGACATTGCTGCGTACGTCGACCTTCCGCAGCGCCGGACGATTCTGGCGATTCAGCAGATCATCATGCTGGCGGAACTAGCGGTGAATCGCGTCCTGGATAACGTCGACATCCCCCAACCCGCGCCACACAGCTGACCCCTTGCAGGAGTGAGCCTGCTCGCGATTGCAGGCTCACATTCAACATCGTAGGTGCCTGACACACCGTCATCGCGAGCTGGCTCACTCCCACAATGTGAATCGCATACAACCTGCTAAAAATCGATCGGCTGTCAGGCCGCCATCGCTGGCAGGCCAACTCCACACAAAAGCAACAGCAAGATCAAAAGATCGCAGCCTTCGGCAGCTCCTACAAAGGAGGCAAGGACAACCCGCACGCGGCGAATGCCGCCCCACTCAACAGGATGAGCGTTAGCTCGGCTGCAGCTCTTGATCTTGATCCACGGGCGACGTCGGAAGGCTGAGCGGAGGGATTGATCCGGGGGTGGGAGCGCAGCGACCGTTTGGCGCAGCCAAACACATCGAAAGGAGGTGCAGCGAAGCAAACCGGAAGCGATGCCCCCGGATCGATCCCGGAGCGAAGGCACCCCGAGCCCCAGCGAGCGGGCCGCACGTAGGAGCAAGCGTTTTTTTGCTTACTTTTTTTAGGCGTTTGTAAAAAAAGTAAGTCGCCGTAAGGGCGAAACCTCAAGCCGCCATCACAAACAAACCGGATATTCACCCCACCCACCAAACCCTGGTCGGCCCAGAGGCCGCCAAGACACCCCAAAACAAAAATGTTAGCTTGCTTGGCATCAAGCCCGAACAAGAGCCAAAAACGATGAAAAAAACAGTCCTGGCCTTCAGCCGCATCACCCCAGCCATGATCGAACGCCTGCAACAAGAGTTCGACGTCATCGTCCCCAACCCGAAGGCCGGTGACCTCAACGCCCAATTCAACGAAGCCCTGCCCCACGCCCATGGCCTCATCGGCGTCGGCCGCAAACTCGGCAAGGCCCAACTCGAAACCGCCGCCAAACTCGAAGTGGTCTCAAGCGTGTCGGTCGGCTACGACAACTACGACCTCGACTACTTCAACGAACGCGGGATCATGCTCACCAACACCCCGGACGTGCTCACTGAAAGCACCGCCGACCTCGCCTTCACCCTGATCATGAGCAGCGCTCGCCGCGTCGCCGAACTCGACGCCTGGACCAAGGCCGGCCAATGGCAAGCCAGCGTCGGCGCCCCGCTGTTCGGCTGTGACGTCCACGGCAAAACCCTCGGCATCGTCGGCATGGGCAACATCGGCGCCGCCGTCGCCCGCCGGGGTCGGTTCGGTTTCAACATGCCGATCATCTACAGCGGCAACAGCCGCAAGACCGAGCTTGAGCAAGAACTCGGCGCACAATTTCGCAGCCTCGACCAACTCCTGGCCGAAGCCGACTTCGTCTGCCTGGTGGTGCCACTCAGTGACAAGACCCGCCACCTGATCAGCCATCGTGAACTGGCCCTGATGAAGCAGAGCGCGATTCTGGTCAACATTTCCCGTGGCCCGGTGGTCGATGAACCGGCACTGATCGAGGCGCTGCAAAACAACCGCATCCGCGGTGCCGGCCTCGACGTCTACGAAAAAGAACCGCTGGCCGAATCGCCATTGTTCCAGCTGAAAAACGCCGTGACCTTGCCGCACATCGGCTCGGCCACCCATGAAACCCGCGAAGCCATGGCCAATCGCGCCCTCGCCAACCTGCGCAGCGCGCTGCTCGGCGAACGCCCGCAGGATCTGGTCAACCCGCAGGTCTGGCGCGGATAGAAAACAGGGCGAGTGCTCTGCAGCACTTGCCCGTTCATTTTCCCGAAACACCTGACTTGCAACCTGACCGACCCCATAAAAGTTGAGCGCTGAACGCGCAGCGCTCACGGGTTTCAGGCCAGTTTGCCCTGGCTCGGTAATACGGATGTGCGTGGTTTGCGAAACACCAGCACATTGCCCAGCATCACCAATACCAGGCCCGCCAGCGCCGGCGCCGTCCATTGATAACCTTCGGCAAATGCCGAAACGTTCAACGCCACCACCGGGAACAGCACTGTGCAATACGCTGCACGTTCGGGCCCCATTCGCCCGACCAACGTCAGGTAGGCGGTGAAGCCGATCACTGAGCCGGGAATCACCAGGTACAACAACGCACCGACATATCGCGGGCTCCAGTCCATTTCGAACGGGATGCCTTTGACCAGACACCACACCGACAGCATCGCGGCACCGTAAGCCATGCCCCAGGCGTTGGTGGTCAGCGGTTTGAGCCCGGCCTTCTGTTGCAGGCTCGAGAGCATGTTACCCGCCGAGAAACACAACGTACCGCACAGTGCCAGGCCAAGACCGAGCAAGGTTTGCGGCGTAGCCTGATGGCCGGCCAGTTCCGGCCAGAACAACAGGCCCAGGCCGAACAACCCCAATCCCCCACCCATCAGCACATTGCGGGCAATGCGCTGACCGAAGAACACCCGTGCATTGAGCGCATTCCATAAGGTGGCGGTGGAAAACACCACCGCCACCAGACCGCTGGGAATCCATTGGCTGGCGGTCAAAAAGCACATGAAGTTGACGCAGAACAGACACACGCCCTGCGCCACGCAGATCAGGTGCCCGCGCCGGTTCATCGGTTGCAACCGTCGGCTGAGCAGCAACAGCGCAAACAGCACCAGCGCGGCCAGGCCAAAGCGATAGACGATCGACACGGGAATCTCCACCACGCCCAATTGCCATTTCAAGGCAATCCAGGTGGTGCCCCAGATCAGCACGGTCAGCAGATACAACGACAGGTTCATGACGGACACTCCTCAATTGATTTTCAGTGTCCGCTGCGGCCTGGAGACCGCGCTTGCATAAACTTGCGCTTTTGTCGGCCGACTGGCTGGCAGCGCGAGGGCGACGGAGTAGGATGCAAGTCGTTGAAGAGAACCGATCATGGCCGCCATCGAAAACCTGCAAGTCTTCCAGGCACTTAACCGCTCGCCGAACGCATGCCTTGTGCACAGCGCGGAGCTCGGTGACGGTTTGTCTGCGGCCCTGTGGACCAATCACCACGACGCCCAGGAATACGAAGCGCCGAGCCATCACACCCTCTCGTGCTATATCGCCGGTGGCACTGGCACGTTTCGTCGCGGTCAGCCGGGCCACAAGGGCGGGCCGGACAAGCTGTGCATCCTGCCGGCGGATCACGAATCAGGCTGGGTGATCAATGGCGATATCCGCCTGGCGCACCTGTATTTCAGCGCCGAACAATTTGCCCTCGGTTGCGTGACGTTGCTCGATCGCGAGCCGCGCGAGATGCAACTGCGCGAACAGACCTTCCTCGAAGACCCGCAGCAGGCGCAGCGCTTTCGGCAATTGCTGAACCTGAACTGGGACGAGCCGGCCGAACGTTTGCTGACCAGCAGCATTGCCCATGAATTGATCAGCCACACCTTGCTCAGTCAGGTCGGTGTGCGTCAGGGTTTGCGCCTCAAGGGTGGGCTGGCACCGCACCAGCGCCGGCAACTGGTGGACTTCATCGACAGTCAGTTGGCCGAGCCGATCAGCCTCGGGCAACTGGCCGGTTTGTGCGCGTTGTCGGAGTATCACTTTGCGCGAATGTTTCGCATGAGCTTCGGGCTGCCGCCGCATCAATACGTGCTGGCCCGGCGCTTGAGTCGGGCGCGGGAGTTGTTGCGCGGGACGGCGTTGCCGCTGGGAGAGATTGCTCTGGCGTGCGGGTTTGCCAGTGCGAGTCATTTCACCAATCGTTTCAAGCAGGTGTTGGGTGGGACGCCCGGCGAGTATCGGCAGGCATTTTTGCGTTAGAGCAAGATCAAAAGATCGCAGCCTTCGGCAGCTCCTACATTTGAAATGCATTCCCCTGTAGGAGCTGCCGAAGGCTGCGATCTTTTGCAGGCACGTCAAAATTCTAGTGTGCTGGACAACGAAACCTGCCGCGAATCCCCCATCGACACAAAGAACCGGCTCGCCGACGAGGTGTAATAAGTGCGGTCGAACAGGTTCTTCACGTTGAGCTGGAACTTGACCTTCTGCCCTTCGATTTTGGTGTCGTAAGTGGCGAAAGCGTCGGCCACGGTGTAGCTCGGCAGATCGAAATCATTCACCGCGTTACCCGCCCGCTCACCGACGTAGCGCGCCCCGGCGCCAACGCGCAACTGATCGCCGCCGATCACGCTGCCGAAGTCATACACCGCCGACAATGAGCCGCTGTTCTTCGCCACGTTTTGCAAACGCTTGCCCTTGTATTCCGGGTCTTCGGTAACTTCGGCATCGGTGTAGGCGTAGCTGCCGATCATGCTCCAGCGGTCGCTCAACTGCCCGGTCAGGTCCACTTCCAGACCCCGGGAGCGCACTTCACCGGCCGCGCTGTAAATCGTCGTCGGGCCTTCGGAATTGGCCACCAGCACGTTGCGTTTCTTGATGTCGAACAGCGCGATATTGCCAGTGATGCGCCCCGGCATGTCCAGCCGCGCACCCAGCTCCCACGACTTCGCTTCTTCCGGCGCGATGCTGCCGTCGAGCACGGTGCTGCTGCCGCTCAGCGGGGCGATGGTCGAGTTGGGTTTGAACGATTCGGTGTAGCTGCCATAGAACGACAACTCGTCGGTATAGCGATACACCAGACCGGCGCGCGGCACCCACTTTTGCCCGTTGCTGTCGGTGTTGGCCTTGAACGGCACGCCTTTGCCGGCGTACTGGTCGTATTCCTGAAAACGCCCGCCGGCGACCAGAATCCACTGGTCGTTGAGGTGGATGGAGTCCTGCAAAAAGACCGAGTCGCTGCGCAGTTCATCGGTCTGTGCGCTGTCGGCGGCGCTGACCGTGGAGCCCTCGACTTCACGCCCATACACCGGGCTGGTGTAGCTGAAGGTGCTCAGGCTTTTCTGGCGGATCAGGTCGGCGCGGTAGATCTTGCGGTACTCGTCATCGACGCCGAACACCAGGTCATGCTGCATGCCCAGCATGTTGACTTTGCCTTCAAGGCTGGCGGTGGTGAAACGGTCGGTGCTGATCGCGCCGTGGGTGCCGTCCATGTTGCGGGTCAGCGTGCCGTTTTGGGTGTTTATGGCGGTCACGCGGACCTGGCTGGCGTCGTAGGTTTCGCGGTTCCAGCTGTAGCCGAAGTGGGCTTTCCAGTCGTCGTTGAGTTCGTGATCGGCTTCGAAGTGATACAGATCCGAACGCCCTTCCATGTCGTTGAACGGCTCGTCAAGACGCTGCTTGCGCGAGATGTCCAGCGGGTGATTGGTGCGCGGATCGATCAGCGTGCCACGGTCGAACGGGGTGAGAAACTCGCGATGTTCATAAGCGAATAACAGCTGGGTACGTTCGCCATACCAGGCCAGCGAAGGGGCGATCAACGTTTCCCGATGAGTGCCGAAGTTGCGCCAATAATCTTCGTCGACATGATCCACCACCATGCGATAGGCCAGCCCAGAATCGCCCAGTGCGCCCGTGCTGTCGAAGGTGCCGCCGCTGCCGTTCTTGCCGTCGCCGTAGGTCGACCCGGTGTAGGTCAAGGCGTTGTATTGCGTCAGTTCAGGTTTCTTGCTGACCAGATTGACCACGCCGCCCGGGTCCTGAATGCCGTACAACAAAGAAGCCGGGCCTTTGAGCACTTCGACGCGATCGACCGTGGCGTTCATGCCACGCCCCTGCACGATCGGCATGCCGTCGCGCATGATCGAGCCGTTGCGGTTATCACCGAAGCCGCGGGTCATCACCGAATCCTGGGTGCTGCCCAGCGTGTTGCCCTGGGTGATGCCGCTGACGTTAGCCAGCGCGTCGTCGAGATTGCGTGGCGACTGATCGCGAATGACCTGCGCCGGGATGACATTGACGGTCTGCGGGATTTCCTGAAGCGAGGCCGAGGAACGCATCACCGAACTGGTTGGCGGCGGCTGGTAACTCGTCGACTCATCGCGCATCGAGGTGATGGTGGTGGCGCCCAGATTCAGCGCGCCTTCGGTGGGCTGCGGCTCAAGTGCCAGGGTGTGACTGTCGGTGCGGCGAAAGCTCAGGCCGGAACCGGCAAGCAGGCGTTGCAGCGCTTGTTCTGCATTCATCTGTCCATTGACGGCTGGCGCGGTGAGGCCGTACGGCGCTTCATCGGTGTAGACCACGCTTTGCCCGGTGACACGGCTGAAGTCGCTCAGGGCTTGCGGCAACGGTTTGGCAACCAATGCGAAATTGAATTGCTTTTGCGCCTGGCTGCTGACGGTTTCAGCGCCGAGCGCGACGCTCATCGGCAACAGCGCCAATGCCGAAAAACTTAACGCCGAAACGCCCAACCATTGTTTGACCGAACCCGATTTTGCCCTGGACTTCATTGCTCAATGACCTGTGTAGAACCGCAACGGATGCGAATGACTCGCAGTTTCAGTCACTACACGGATGGGGCTCGGGTTTACCTCACTACAATTTTGAAATTATTTTCAAGATCAAGAGATCGCAGCCTTCGGCAGCTCCTACAGTAGATGTGCGTACACCCTGTAGGAGCTGCCGAAGGCTGCGATCTTTTGACTTTGTTGTCAGCGCAAAATAATCATCTGCCCCAAAACCCGATGCTGCTCAAACCCCAAGACGCCTTGCAGGGAATTGAGCACTGCCTGCGGATCCTTGCTCGGAAAACTGCCGCTGACCCTGCGCGCCGCCAGCTCATCGTTGAGCAAGACAATGCGCCCCGGGTAATAGCGGCGAAGATCCTGCACCACATCCGCCAGCGTCGATTTGTAGTAAGTCAGCCAGCCCTGGCGCCAGGCCAGTTGCGCCTCGCTGTCCACGGCATGCAGTTTTACCGCCGTCCCATCACCGTAAGCCACTTGCTGGCCGGCGGTGAGAATCTGCTGCTCGCCCCCTTGATCGGCCGTCACGCCGACGCGCCCGGACAACACCGTCACCTGCGCCCCATGGGGTTGCAGACGCACTTCGAATTGCGTCCCAAGCACCCGCGCCTGGCCCTTCTCGGCCTCGACCACAAATGGATCGCCCGTGTGCGTGACGCTGAAAAACCCGGCGCCGCGACGCAACTGCACATGGCGCTTGCCCTGGCTGAAATCCACGGCAATGGCACTGTCGGCGTCCAGCGTCACTTGCGATTGATCGGCGAGGGTTACGGTGCGGACTTCGCCCGGTGCAGAAACATAGTCGGCATTGAGATCATCCAGCCAACGCTGCGGTTGCCAGCCCGTTCCGAAGCTGATCATCAACAACAGACACGCGGCCATTGCCAACCCGCCGGACCAGCGCAAGAGCGGCGGACGACGCGGGCGATCCATGGCGTTGAGATAGCCTTGCAGCGCGAAAGCCTCTTCATCCGCCAACGTTTTCGCCGGGCCTTCACTCAACTCCCAGATTACCTGCGCCTGGGCGTAAGCCTCGGCATGGGCGGGGTCGGCGCGCAGCCATTGGCTGAACGTGAGTTGATCCCCTGCGCTGGGCCGATCATGCAACAGGCTCAGCCAGGCAAAAGCGGCCTGTTCCTGGGCGGGCGTCGGAGTGACGCGGTCGGTGTGCTTCACGGTGCTTTCCCTGGCGTGCGTGGCGCGGGTTCGCGCAGGCTGGCCTTGCAGGCCTCGAGGGCGCGCATCATATGTTTTTCCACGGCGCTTTGGGACAGGCCCATGGCTTTGGCGATGTCCGCGTACTTGCGGCCGTATATTCGATTGAGCAAAAAGATCTGCCGGGTGCGTTCGGGCAAGGCGCGCAATGCCGCTTCGACATGGCGCAGATCATTACCGGCTTCGAGCGCTGCTTGTGGTTCGCTGCCGTGGCTATCCGGCTCGTCGGGTTGCCAGCCTTCGTTGACGCGCACCCGCGTGCCTTCACTGCGCAAATGGTCGATGGCGATGTTGCCGGCGCAGCGCAACAGGTAGGTGCTGAGTTCTTCGACCTGTACCAGCGGCCGGCGCCAGAAACGCAAAAACAGATCCTGCACCAGATCCGCCGCCGTCGCCCGGCAGCCAACGCGGCGGCTCACCAGCGCTTCCATCTGTGAACGCTGGGAGAGGAACACCTGAAGAAAATGCGCACGCGCGCCAAGCGGCTCGTCGTCGCGCGATTCCGGGGGATGACCGATCAGCACGTCAGCACTGCGCCCAGGCTGCGACCGGACTGGCCAACAGACTCAAACCGGCCAGCGCCAAAGCCAGACGCGGGCGATACGGCAGCAACAGCACCAACGCCAACGCACTGAGCATCAGCACCGCGAACCAATCGACCAGACCCAGACTCCAGCCGTTGGCTTTGACGGCCGCCCAAAGCGACAAACCCAGCAGCAGCCACCCCGTCAGCTTCAGAGCCTGACCCCGTCGCGTCGACGGTTTATGGCCGAGCAATTCATCGTGGTGCCGAGGCATGGACAGACACAATGCCGTGAACCCGGCGTAGCACAGTAAAAGCGCCAGCAGCATCAGTTTGTCCCTTGCTCGAGCGTGACGGCCCGAGGCATCTCGCGACGAGTTTTTTTCACGCTGACGGTGTTGCCGACGCGCTGCATTTTCCACGCAGCCCACGCCAGAAAAACGCCTGTCCCCAGACAGGTCAGGTCGAAACCGGCGAGCACCCAATCACCCTGCGCAAGCGTTACGCCAAGGTTCCACGGCGTGGTCAGCGCATTGATCAAAGGCACTGCAATAAACAGCAAGGCGCCCAACCCTAGCTGTTCAACCCAGGCTTTGCGTCCCGGGCGCAACAACGCATGCACGACGCTCAACCCCCAGGCGATAAAGAATGCATTCACTTCCCAATCGGCACGCCCGGCCAGACTCACGGGCAACAGCCGATTGGCCAGGAAGAACACCGCCACCGCCGTCACCAACCCGGCCATGCTGGCAATGTTCAGCACTTCCACCAGCCGCAATTCGAACGGCATGACGCCGCTCTTGGCGTGCTTGAGCTGACGCTTGCCGAGCCAGATCACCAGCCCGGTGCCGATCATGGCCGTGCCGGCCAGTCCGCAGATGAAATACAACCAGCGCAATACCGGCCCGGCGAAATGGCCCATGTGCAAACCGTAGAACGCGCCACTCACGGCCATCGCCACAGGTTGCTCCGGCGTGCTGCCGAGCATCTGCCCAGTGACACCGTTGAAGGTCACCGCGCGACCGAAATCGTGCACCACACGATCGCCCGCGCGGGACAACACCACCGTGGCATTTGCATCGCCCGGATTGCTCACGGACAGTCGTGCGGTGGTGCCACCCGACCATTGCTCGCTGGCCTTGGCCAGCAGTGGTGCCATCGGTGCCAGTGCGGCAGGAATGTTGGCCCGTTCCGGCGCTTTCGAGGCTGGAAAAACCTCATCGTAGAACTTGCGAACGTCGCCACCATAAGAGGCCACGATGCTCGCGGGCATGACCATCGACATGAAAATCACCAGACTGCTGTAGGTGATCATCAAGTGAAACGGCAGCACCAGAACGCCCACGGCGTTATGCCCATCGAGCCAGGAACGCTGGCCTTTGCGCGGGCGGAACGTGAAGAAGTCCTTGAAGATTTTTTTGTGGGTGATGATCCCGGTGATCAGCGCGACGAACATCACCATGGCGGCAATCGTCGCCAGCCAGCGGCCCCACGGATAAGGCATTTGCAGCTGAAAATGGAAGCGGTAGAAGAACTCGCCGCCCATGCTTTCGCGCCCCTGCACCTGGGCACCGGTTTGCGCGTCGAGGGTTTTCGATTCGAACCGGCCACGCTCGCCGGGTTTGGCTGGCGTCTGTTGCCAACGTACGGTCAGACCGGGATCACGGGCATTGGGCAAGTCGATCAGCCAACGCGTGGCGCCAGCCGCGTGTTGCTGCAGATAATCCTGCGCCAGCGTCAGGCTCGCCTCGGCATTGATCGGCCGTGCGGGAGTTTCCGGCTGCATCCAGTGGCTGGTTTCGTCGTTGAAGTAAGCCAGGGTTCCGGTCAGGAAAATCGCAAACAGCAACCAGCCGAATACCAGCCCGGTCCAGGTGTGCAGCCATGCCATGGCCTGGCGGAAACCCTCTTTCATGCGAAACCCAACCCCCGCGCCGCGCCGGAAATGGTCGCCAGAATCACACTCGGCACCAGCAAACCGACCCATGCCGACCACGCCGTACGACAGGCAAAACACCAAAGCACCGCGACCAGATAGACCAGAAAGGAAACGGTCATGCCCGTCACTACGGCTTCGGCGCGGCTCAATGGCAGCCACATCGTCAGGGTGACACTGGCCAGCGCGGCCACCAGATAGCCGCCAAACACCGCCGCCAGCACCCGCGAGGTAACGGCCAGACGATAGGCCAGCGGGAGTGTGGCGAGTTTGGCTTTCATGTTTCGACCCTGAAACGAAAAACGTCCGGCCGACAAGCCGGACCAACAGGCGATCGAGTTTAATGATAAATATTCTCATATGCAAAAGCATCTGATTGCCGGCAAGCCACCTGCGCCCCTACAATGCGAACCATTCTTGTTCTCTAACGCATGCTTTCTGCCGCAGAGCGAAAGCGCCCGGAGCACTACCGTTGCCATCCGCCCATCCCGTCGAATCGCTTTATCAGGCTCACCACAGTTGGCTTACCGGCTGGCTGCGGCGCAAGCTCGGCTGCCCGGACAGCGCGGCGGATCTGGCGCAGGACACCTTTATCAAAGTACTCACCGCGCGCGAGCCAGCGGTGATCATCGAACCACGCGCCTTCCTCACCACCCTCGCCAAACGGGTTTTGTTCAATCACTACCGCCGCCAGGATCTGGAGCGCGCCTATCTGGAAACATTGGCGCAGATGCCGGACGTGGTGGCGCCGTCGGAAGAAGACAAAGCAATCATCCTGCAAACCCTGATCGAGCTGGATCAGTTGCTCGATGGTCTGCCACGTCAGGTCAAACGCGCATTTCTATTGGCGCAGGTCGATGGCCTGACCTACCCGCAGATCGCCGCCGAACTGGATATTTCCGTGGCCACGGTCAAACGTCATCTGAACAAAGCGGCGCTGCGCTGCTATTTCGCGCTATGAATCAAGCGCCGGATTTTTCCTCGCAAGTGGCTGAACAAGCAGTGCACTGGCTGATGGAAGTGCAGCAAGGCGCGCTCACCGCGCGCCAGCAACTGGCGTTGCAGCAGTGGCTGGATGCCCACAGTGAGCACCGCCGCGCGTGGGAACACATTCAACGAGTCAACCAGCGTTTGCGAGGTGTTTCTTCACCGCTGGCGCATGCGGCATTGAACAGGCCGAAGTCCGGCAGCCGACGTCAGGCACTGAAACTGCTGCTGATTCTCGGTGCCGGTTCTGCCGCTACCTGGGGCCTGCGCGAGCACAATCCGCTGCCGTCGCTGCTCGCCGATTACCGCAGCCCGATTGGCCAGCGTCGCAAGATCGGGCTGGGGGCGGACGATCAGTTGCAACTGAACACGGGCAGTGCGGCAGACGTGCGCGTCGATCAACGTTTGATCCGCTTGCTGGAAGGCGAAATCCTCCTGACGGCCGCGCAATCGTTCGAAATACACACCGCGCAGGGCATTCTGAAAACCCGGGGCGCACGGCTCAATGTGCGGCAATTTGCCGATCGCACACAGGTTGCGCTGTTTGCAGGTCGAGCCGAACTGGCCACCAGCGAACGCGCGCCGATACTGCTGCCCGTCGCTCGCCAACTGAGTTTCACCACGACTGCCGCCAGCGACGCCAAACCAATGGACGCCAACAGTGGTGCCTGGGCGGACGGCATGTTGGTGGCCGCGCGTATGCGCCTCGGCGACTTCCTCGAAGAACTTGGCCGCTACCGGCGCGGGCAGCTCAATTGCGATGCCAAGGTTGCCGGGTTGCTGATCTCGGGGACGTATCCGCTGGACGACAGTGAGCGGATTCTGGATCTGCTGGAAATCAGCTTGCCGGTGAAGGTGAAGCGCTTTACCCGCTATTGGGTCAGCGTCGAGGCGCGGGTGTAACCGCAAGGTCAAAAGATCGCAGCCTGCGGCAGCTCCTACATGGGATTTGTGTTCACCCTGTAGGAGCTGCCGCAGGCTGCGATCTTTGGATCTTGAAAATAAATGAGCCGTTTTTCAGATCTGGCGTGACAGAGAAGGAAAGCCCCCTTGATTCAACCTTCTCAGGATCATCCACCATGCACCCCACCCGCCTCACGCCACTGGCCCGCTGCCTGCGCAATCTCATCCTCGGCGCCAGCCTGAGTTTCAGCGCCCTGCCCGCCGCACTGGCCAGCGATGCCAAGGCGTATCACATCGCACCGTCTTCGCTGGAAAACGCCCTTAATCAGTTCGGCCGTGAAGCCGGGGTGCTGATTTCTTTCGGTTCGCAAGTCACCAGCGGCGTGCAAAGCCGTGGTCTGGAAGGTAATTACACGACCGAGCAAGGTCTGGATGCATTGCTCGAAGGCACCGGTTTGCAGGCCCGCGCCGAGGGCAACAACGCTTTCAGCCTGCAACCGGTCAATGATGCAGCACTGGAGCTGGACACCTCGAAAGTCGTCGGCGACTGGCTCGGCGACGCGGCGCAGATCAATGTGTTCGAACATCCCGGCGCCCGCGACGTGATCCGCCGCGAAGAGTTCGAACGCCAAGGCGCGACTCAGGCACGCGATGTGCTCAACCGCATTCCCGGCGTCAACGCTCCGGAAAACAACGGCACCGGCAGCCATGACATGGCGCTGAATTTCGGCATCCGTGGTTTGAACCCGCGCCTGGCTGCACGCTCGACCGTGTTGATGGACGGTATCCCGGTGCCGTTCGCCCCTTACGGTCAGCCGCAGTTGTCGTTCGCGCCCATCAGCATGGGCAACATGGACGCCGTGGACGTGGTGCGCGGCGGCGGTGCAGTACGTTACGGCCCGCAGAACGTCGGCGGCGTCGTCAACTTCGTTACCCGCGCGATTCCTGATGAGCCGACGGTCAAGGGAGGCTTTCAGACCGAGACCAGCCCTTCGTCGAGCCACGACGGCTTCAAGACCAGCGCCAATCTGCTGGCCGGCGGCACCAACGCCAACGGTCTGGGCGGCGCCCTTCTGTACTCCGGCACCCGCGGTGGCGACTGGCGCGAACACAGCGACACCGAAATCGACGACCTGATCCTCAAGGGCAAATATCAGCTCGACGATGCCAACAGCTTCAACGCCATGGCCCAGTATTACGAAGGTAAAGCCGACATGCCCGGCGGTTTGAACGTCGCTGATTACGATGCCGATCCGTACCAATCGACGCGCCCCAAAGACCAGTTCTGGGGCCGTCGCACGATGTTCAACTTCGGTTATCGCTATCAGGAAGATCGCCGCGAATTCACCGCCAATACGTTCTTCACCAAAACCCTGCGCAGCGGTTATCTGGACCAGGGCACGTTCCTGTCGCTGTCACCACGCGAGTATTGGGTGCGCGGTTTCGAAACCCGTTTCGCCCAAGGCTTCGACCTCGGCCCGACCAGCCACGAAGTCGGCGTCGGCTACCGCTACATCAACGAGGCTGGCCACGAATTGCGCTATCGCACGCGGATCGCCAGCAACGAATACCCGACCACCAACAGCCGTAACGACCGCGACACTCGGGGCGGCACCGAAGCCAATGCGTTCTTCGTCGACGACCGTATCGACATCGGCAAATGGACGATCACCCCGGGCGTGCGCTACGAGATGATCGAATCCCAGCAGACCAACAACCTGACCAACGTCAAATACAAGGGCGACTACAACACCGCACTGCCGGCATTGAACGTGCTTTATCACCTGACGGATAACTGGAATCTGTACGCCAACACCGAAGGCTCGTTCGGCAGCGTGCAGTACAGCCAGATGCCCAACCGTGTGACCAGTGGTGAGGTCAAACCGGAGAAGGCCCGCACTTGGGAACTGGGCACTCGCTATGACAACGGCGCATTGCGCGCGGAAATCGGTGCGTTCCTGATCAACTTCGACAACCAGTACGAAAGCAACCAGACCAACGATTCGGTGATCGCCCGTGGCGAAACTCGCCATCAAGGCATCGAGACCAGCATCAATTACGCGCTCGATGACTTGAGCCCGGCACTGGCCGGCTTCGATGTCTATGCCTCCTACGCCTATGTTGACGCGTCCATCCGCGAAGATGGCCCGAACAAGGGCAATCGCGTGCCGTTCTCTTCCAAACATAAAGGCACGGTTGGCGTCGGTTATACCGAAGGCCCGTGGAAGTTGAATCTGGACAGCAGCTTCCAGAGCGACCAGTTCGCCGACAACGCCAACACCTCAAAAGAAAGCGCTGACGGCAGCACCGGCAAGATCCCGGGCTACATGCTGTTCAGCAGCCGTGCAGGTTACGACTTTGGGCCGCAACTGTCGGATTTGAATGTGGCGGTGGGCGTGAAGAACATCTTCAACACGCAGTACTTCACGCGGTCGTTCGATGACAACAACAAGGGGAAGTATGTGGGTGAGCCGCGCACTGTGTACGTGCAGACTTCTGTGGCGTTCTGACGTTTTGAACAGCCCCTCACCCTAACCCTCTCCCAGAGGGAGAGGGGACTGATCGGGGGATGCTGCAGACATACGCCGACCTGATCCTGCTTCACCGAATCCGTAATCGGCGCGGTATTTCAGGTCGATGGAAAACGCCAGACACCTCGATCGGCCCCCTCTCCCTCCGGGAGAGGGCTGGGGTGAGGGTTTGGGGCCTGAGCCGTGCACGACACTTGGCAACACCACAAACAAAAACGGGCCTGCTTTCGCAGGCCCGTTCTCATTGGGTGACTTGAATAATCAGCGCATCAACTGTTGATCGCTGCCTGTTCGTTCTCTAGAAACTCTTCTTCCAGCAGCGCGTCGTTCGCTTTGCTGAACGGCACCACAGCGGCGCGTGGTTTACCTCGCAGTTTGCCAAAAAGGTGTTCCAGCGCGTGCTCGAGTTTTTCGGCAGCGCCATCGATCGCCAGTTCCAGCGAATCAGCTTTATGGGTAACGGAAACCGGTTGATGGCCTTTTGGCCGCGCTTCCAGTTGGCAGCGCAAGTCATGGGGACCTGGTTTGTCACCGTTCTCGTCGCTCAGATGGACTTCGACACGGGTCAGGTCTTCTTCATAACGTTCGAGCGTGCTCTCAATGGTGGTGCGTACCCACTCCTCCAGTCGTTGACTACTTTGAATATGGTTATCGCTGTTGACTTGGATTTGCATAGTTCATCCCTTATTTCAGCTAGCTCGCGAGAGGCCTCGAATTGAATTTCCTGACCCCTTGGTTACAACAATCGGCCCGACCGTCGAACATTTCAACCCCTGAAAAAAGATAAATATTCATTCGCAAAAAAAGCCGGACAACCGGACAAAGCGCTGGTAAGGTCGGGAGTTGGGTCGCCATGCCTTCCTGCAAAATTTGCTCACAATTGCCCGTCGTTCAACGGGTGCAAGCCGCGAAAAATCCCTGCCTCCTCTACCAGCCAGTCGTGCACTGCACGCACGCCCGGATGACTCAACGCGCCCGGCGCATACAGCAACACGTAACGTTTGTGATTAGGCACCGACAGCCCGAACGGCACAATCAACGCGCCCCGCTCCAGCTCATCATTGAGCAATGTGCGCCGCGCAATCGCGACGCCCATGCCGGCGATTGCCGCTTCGATGGTCAGGTGATTGCGATTGAAGGTATGCCCACGCCGCACGTCGGCGCCTTCGAAGCCGATCGCATTCAAATAAAATTCCCATTCCGCATATTCATAACTGCCGCGCCAGGCGGTGATGTCGTGCAGCAAGGGGAAATGCACCAGGTCCACCGGCCCGTGCAGCGGCGGGCGCCCGCGCAAGAGGCTTGGCGCGCACACCGGGAAAATCTGCTCATCGAGCAACGCTGTGGATAACAATCCCGGATAACTGCCGTCGTTCAGGTCGATGGCTAAATCGAAATCGCCCTCATGCAATGGCACGCTGCTGTCCTCGGCCACCAGTCGCAACTGGATGTCCGGGTAGCGCTGCTGCAAGCGCGGCAAACGCGGCGTCAGCCATTTGCTGAGGAACGATGGAATGGAACGCACCCGCAGGATCCCGCTGATCATCCCGGCATCCAGTCGACGCAATTCGGCGTCGATGCTGCCGTACGCCTCATTCACCGTGATCGCCAGCCGCTGGCCTTCTGCACTCAATTCCACGCCCCGCGCACGCCGGTGAAACAGCCGAAAGCCGAGGCGCTCTTCCAATTGGCGGATTTGCTGACTGACCGCGCCCGGCGTGATGTGCAGCTCTTCAGCACAACGGGTGAAGGAAAGGTGCCGCGCGGCACAGGAAAACACCTGCAGCCAGACGTAGGTCTGCGCATGCAATTGACGACTCATCGTTTAGTCCTGCTAAAGGCTGTCTTAGGAAGTTTCGTTGGTCACGTCCGACCGAGCGAGGCAGTATCGCCGACATTGCGCTTGTCCGACAAAAAATGGCAGCGATTCCTCCTCCATTGCTTGTAAGGGTTTAGCATGGCTATCAGTGTTTTCGATCTATTCAAAGTGGGCATCGGCCCGTCCAGTTCCCACACCGTCGGCCCGATGCGCGCCGCCGCGACCTTTGCTCAAGCGCTGAGCGATCAACGTCTGCTCAATGATGTGTGCCGCGTTGAAATCCGTTTGTACGGGTCGCTGTCGGCCACCGGCGTGGGTCACGCCACCGACCGCGCCACCATCATGGGCCTGATGGGCGAATGGCCGGACAGCGTCGACCCGACGACCATCGATGCGCGCCTCGAGCAACTGCGCCGCACCGGGCAACTGCCCCTCGCCGACGGACGGTCGATTGCCTTCGACTGGCAACGCGATCTCCTGCTGCTGGACGAGAGCCTGCCCTACCACCCCAATGCCATGTCGCTGACAGCCTTTGGCGAATCTGCCGAGCTGTTTACGCAGACGTACTACTCGGTCGGCGGCGGCTTCATCATCGAAGCGGCGGAAGCTGAATCAGGTGTCGCGCCGTCGGGTGACGTGGTGTTGCCTTACGATTTTTCCAGCGCCGCCGAGTTGTTGTCGCTGTGCAAGCAGCACAACCTGCGGGTGTCCGAGCTGATGATGGCCAATGAACGTGCCTGGCGCAGCGATGCGGACATCCGTCAGGGTTTGCTGCATATCTGGTCGGTGATGCGCGAGTGCGTCGAGCAAGGCCTGCGCCACGAAGGCATCCTCCCCGGCGGTCTGAAGGTGCCGCGCCGTGCAGCAAAATTGCATCGCAGCCTGCTGGAAATCGGCAAACCGAATGTGATCAGCTCGACGCTGTCGGCGATGGAATGGGTCAACCTGTTCGCCCTCGCCGTCAACGAAGAAAACGCTGCCGGCGGGCGCATGGTCACCGCGCCGACCAACGGCGCAGCGGGGATCATTCCGGCGGTTTTGCACTATTACATGAAGTTCAACCCGGAGGCGTCTGACGATGACGTCGTCGCTTTCTTCCTGTCCGCGGCCGCCGTCGGCATTCTGTGCAAGAAAAATGCGTCGATCTCTGGCGCCGAAGTCGGTTGTCAGGGCGAAGTCGGCTCGGCCTGCGCCATGGCTGCCGCCGGTCTGGCCGAAATACTCGGCGCCACTCCCGAGCAACTGGAAAACGCAGCCGAAATCGGCCTGGAACACAACCTTGGCCTGACCTGCGACCCGGTCGGCGGCCTCGTGCAAGTGCCGTGCATCGAACGCAATGCGATCGCTGCGGTGAAGGCCATCAATGCCACACAAATGGCCCTGCGTGGCGACGGTAACCACTTCATCTCACTCGACCGGGTGATCCGCACCATGCGCGATACCGGCGCCGACATGCATGACAAATACAAAGAGACTTCACGAGGCGGTCTGGCGGTGAACTGGGTGGAGTGCTGATCCGCCTGACTGCACTGTCTGCGCTCACCTGCCCGAAAATCGACCAGAAATGAACAAGGCGAGCCCAGTGCTCGCCTTGTTGTTGCCGGATTCATTGTTCGACAATTTTCCCGGCATGCACCTTGCTACCTCTGTAGGAGCGGCGATTTGGCGAAACGGCCACGGAATGGCCGATGGTCTGGTTGGGCGAACCAACCCGATGACGGCCGGTCAACAACTGCACGTTCAATCAGGCGGTGACGCATCATGGACAATCCTTTTCAGATCATTACCGATGCCTTCGCGCCGGACTATCAGATCAACCTGAGCATTCAAGGCCTGGACGGCAGCATCATGCTGACCCTGTCCAACAGCGGCCGGATCGTGGCCAAGCGGATGATCAGCGCCGAACAGCGCAATGACCCTAAACGCCTCAAGCTGCTGGTGCAAAGCATTCAGTTCGGTATCGCCATCGAACAGGGCCACAGCGCCATGGCGATTCTCGAAGCCATGACCAGCGGCGACGGGCTGACCCCGCCACCGCCACAGATCAAAGGCCAGCCACGGCCATCGGCCGGTCTTTAAAGTTCGCCCTTCTCAACATCGGGATGCTCACTCGAACCCGTACCGACTTTGCGTTGCGGGTATTCGATTTTCACCGAGGGAAATTGCGACGACGCGTAACGCACCACCAGAATCGAAAATGCCAGCAACAGAATGCCGCCGCACAGGTAGATGATGCCCATGTCCGGCGGATTGTGGTGCGAGACATTGGAGATCAGCAGTCGCGTCAGCGCAGTGATCGCCACGTAGATCAGGAAGCGCACCGGCATGTGATTGGTCTTGAAATAAATCCCGACCATCGCCCCCAGTTCCAGATAGATGAACAGCAACAGAATGTCATCGATCTTGATGTGCCCGACTTCGAGCATCCCGAGAAACTCCATCACCGCTGCATACGCGGTCACCGCACCAATGGCGAACAGCGCCAGGTAGTGAAAAGTCTCGACGAACAGGTTGCCCAGGGACTCGGCCAGTTGATGCACTTGTTGCCGCAGTTTCTCGGCCCAGTTGATTTTCACGATGATGTTCCTTAGCCCGATTCGAGCGGATGATGCGTGTTGGACGTGACGGTTTTCTGCACGCGCCTGATTTCATGCAGAAACAGGGCCACGCATCATGGCGATGTGCCGCAAAACCTGCGCTGTGGCGTTTGGTCGCACATGCCCTGCTCAGGTGGGGTGAGCCTGCTTGCGAATCGCAGTCACACGGCTCGACTGACAAACCCTGAATTCGGTCTACATTGAAATGCCACTACCCAAAGCGCAGGGATTCGCTTATCCTTTTCGCTGTATATATATACAGTAGTCGCAAAGACAACTAAATGTGAAGGCATGTGAGGTGGTGAATGGCCGTCGAAGTGGTATACCGCAGCAGCCGAGATCTGGAGCGCTTGTTCATGGATAAAGCCGAAGCTGACCGTCATGACAAAATGCTCGAACTGGCCGAATATCTGGCCGATGTGTTGCAAAAAGCCGTTCCGTCCCTGACTGAACAGCAAGTGGAAGAAGCCGGGATCTACATGGCGAAGAACCGCGATGTATTCGCCCGGGCATTCAAGAGCCAGCCTGATGCACTGTCGGAGCTGATCAATGCGCCGGCCGAGCCGATCGAAAAAGCCGGGGTGGAAGAATCTGCCGAAGCGCCGGTCAAGCCAGCCAAAGCGGCGAAAGCTGCAAAGTAGTTGATGCCCGAATTGAATAGGCCCTGAGTCAAATGGCTCAGGGCCTTTTTCATGCCTGCGAAACTCAGCGATACAAAACTCTTTCCGCCAACTCATCCGCCACCCGTGCCGGTGAACGTTTCTCCGCCTGCGCATGGGCAAAAACTTCAGTCAGCCGCGAGCTGATTTTCGACAGGTGCGCGGTAATGGTGGTCAATTCCTCACCGCGATGTTTCAGCGAGACGTAAATCAGCCCACCCGCATTGATCACATAATCCGGCGCATAAAGAATGCCGCGCCGTTCCAGTTGATCGGCCACATCCAGATGCGTCAGCTGATTGTTCGCCGAACCGGCCACCGCCGCGCAGCGCAGTTGCGCCACCGAATGGCTATTGAGCACACCGCCCAGACCACACGGCGCAAGGATGTCGCACGGCGTGCTGAGCAACGCATCGTTGGCGATAGGGTGAGCATTAAGCTGTTCCATCGCCAGTTGCACCTTGCCGTGGTCGATGTCGCTGACCAGCAACTCGGCGCCGGCGGCGTGCAGTTGCTCGGCCAATGCATAACCGACATTGCCCAGGCCCTGAATCGCCACACGCAAGCCTTCGAGGTTGTCACTGCCCAGGCGCGCCATCGCCGTGGCACGAATGCCGGCGAACACACCCATCGCCGCGTGCGGCGCCGGATCGCCGGCCGAGGTGGTGCTGGTGACGTGTTGGGTCTGTTGGGCGATGCAATCCATGTCCGCCACCGAAGTGCCGCTGTCGATGGCGGTGATGTAGCGACCGTCGAGCTGGTCAATACAGCGGCCGAAGGCTTCGAACAGCGCTGCACGATTTTCAACATGAATCGGGCGCACGATTACCGCAACGCCACCGCCCTGCGGCAAACCCGCCAACGCGGCCTTGTAGCTCATGCCCTGAGCGAGGCGAATGGCGTCTTCGACGGCGGAGTCGTCGTTGGGGTAGGCAAGATAACGACACCCGCCCAGGGCTGGGCCCAGGCGGCTGTTATGGATGGCAATGACCGCCTTCAACCCGCAAACCGGGTCGACGCTCAGGTGCAGCGATTCCAGGCGAGTGCTTTGCATGAGCGCAAACATCGTTGGGCTCCCGAATCACTTCTTGTAGAACGCCAGTATAGGCTTGCGCCTGAAAATTGCTGGAGCGCACCGGAATAAGCAGGCGTGCAGACGACGGCTTTACGGCATATCTCTCGACCTGTTCACCGAGCCACTGGACGAATGCCACGGACGGGGCTAAAACGAGGCATTCCACGGAGATTTCGATGAGTCCGCGCCAACGCTTTTTCGAGTGCCTGCACCGTTCACCGCCCGCGCTGTTCGAAGCCGCGCTGTGGATGGCCGCCGAGCACGAAAAAGCGGTCGATCCCGAGGCGCTGCTTGTGGAGTTCAAGGATCTGCAACAGCGTGTCAGCTATGGTTTGCCGATGTTGCCAGTCAGCGAGTTGGCGCAGCCGTTACTGCGGCGCATGAATGATCTGGGCTTTGCCATGGATGACTTCACCCCGCTTCGTCCGCAGGCCGCTTTAATACATAAAGTCTTGCAGACCCGTCGCGGGCAGCCGCTGGCGCTGGCATTGATTGCACTGGAACTGGCGCGTGGTCTGGAGATTCCCCTGGTCGGGGTCAACTTCCCCGGGCACTTCCTGTTGCGCGTGCCCGGTGCCGATCATCTGCTCGATCCGTGCGGCGGTCGCCGCTTGTACCCCAACGACTGTCGTGAGCTGTTGCAGCGCCAGTACGGGCCCAACATGAAACTCAATGCCGAGCATTTGATGACTGCCACGCCGGTGCAGATGCTGCAGCGCCTGTCGCGCAATTTGCGCCAGCTTCACCTGACTCAGGATGACTTCATCGCGGCGCTGATTGACGCCGAACGCGTGCTTGAACTGGGCGATGCCGGCGCCGCCGATTATCTGGCTCGGGCCAGCCTGTATCAGCGGCTCGACTGCCCGAACGCCGAGCGGTTTGATCTGGAACATGCGCTTTTGCTCAGCGATGACCCGATCCAACGGCTGCGCCTGACCGAACGACTCGGGCATCTGCCGCCGAATTCAGTCGTCCACTAACAGCAAAAGATCTTCAGCTTTTCAGTGCTTGCTCCACCACCGGCTGCCCGACGGTTTCCGAGGGCGAACGAACCTGGATGATCAGCAGTGCGGCGATGACGGCCGGAATCGCGCAGAAGAAGAAAATCTGCTGCACCGGAATGTGCATCGCCAGCAACAGGCTGCCGAACAATGGCCCGAGAATCGAACCAAATCGCCCCACACCCAATGCCCAACCGGTGCCGGTGGCGCGCACATGCGCCGGATAGAAGTTACTGGCGAAAGCGTTCAGCGTCAGTTGCCCGCCAATGATGCAGAACCCGGCGGCAAACACGCAGGCCACCAGATAACGCGGATTGTCGTGATTAAGCCCCAGCACAATCGTGCACAGCGCAGCGCATGCAAGCACGCCGGACAACAGTCGCACCTTGCGTTTCAAACGGTCGGCGAACCAGGCCATGCAAATCGCACCCAGGGTGCCGGCGAACAGGAACATCGACGTCACCAGATTGGCTTCGTTAAGTTTCAGGCCGCTTTCCAGCAGCAGCGACGGCAACCAACTGATCATGAAGTACAGCAAGATCAGGCTGACGAAGAACGTCGCCCAAATCAGTAAGGTTGGCCGTGCATAACCATTGCGGAACAGTTCAACCACGGTCAGTTTACTGCCCTGCTCGCGTTCATTCTGTTCGACCGAGGCCAGCGGAGGTTGCCAGTCCGGCAACATTCGCCCGGTAACTCTGCGCAGCCGCGCATAAGGTGGCTGATCACGCAGCAGGCGCGGCAAGGATTCGGGCAGCACCCACCAGAGAAACGGAAACAGCAGCAGCGGCGTCACACCGCCGGCGAGGAACACTGCCTGCCAACCGAACTGATCGATGAAACCGGCGGCAACAAAACCACCTGCCGCACCACCAAACGAGAAGCCACAAGCCGCCAGCGTGACCATCAAGGTGCGCAAACGTGGTGGCGAATAATCCGACATCAGCGCCATCGCGCTAGGCATTGCACCGCCCATGCCGATGCCGCAGATAAAGCGCGCGACCATCAGGGAGTTCAGTGAGTCGGCGAACACCATCAGCAGCGTCAAACTGGCGTAGATCAGCACGCAGGCAAGCAGAATTCGCCGCACACCAAAACGGTCGGCCAGCGGTGTCACTGCGAGGGAGCCAATGGTGAGGCCTAGCAGGTTGGCACTGAATACAGGTCCGAAGGCGGATTTTTCCAGACCCCAATCCTGCGCCAGCGCCGGCACCACGTAGCCGAGCACCTGGGCGTCATAACCATCGGTGACCAGCAACAAGGCGAGCAGTATCAAGAGCAACCACTGATAGCGGGACACAGGACGGGCGTCGAGTGCCGCCCGGAAGCTGGCAATCTGGTTGTGCATCGCGAGGTACCTTTTTGTTTTTATGGTTTGGTGGTGGTGCAACACAAACCCTGTGGGAGCGAGCTTGCCCGCGATGATGGCAGCCCATCCGACATAAATGTGCCTGCCAAATCGCTATCGCGGGCAAGCCCGCTCCCACAGGTTTTTTGGTAAGGCTTACGGTGTATCTGGCTGGTTGGACGGGTGAGCCTGGATGAACGCTGGATGTTCGGCCGCCAATGCCCAAACACGGCAAATCCGCGGATAAGCCTCAAGCGAAACATTGAAGCGCTCGGCCGCGTACAACTGCGGAATCAGGTACACGTCCGCCACGCACGGCCACTCACCGAAACAGAATCCGCTATCGCCAATCAACTGTTCCACCGTCGTCAGCCCTTGGCTGATCCAATGACTGATCCACTCCATGACCTGCGGTTCGTCATGCCCCGACTGCCGCAGTCGATTGAGCACGCTGACGTTGTGCAGCGGATGCACATCGCAACCGATCACCGCCGCCACGCCGCGTACATGGGCGCGGGCAGCGAGGTCTTCGGGGAGTAGCGGCACCTGTGGATAACGTTCCTCCAGATACTCGATGATCGCCGGTGACTGGATCAGCAGCTCGCCATCATCGGTGCGCAAGGCCGGCACGCGGCCCTGTGGATTGATCGCCAGATACGCCGGCTGCCGATGTTCGCCACCGGGCGCCGCGATCAAGTTGACCGGCAACGCCTGATAGTCGAGACCTTTTAGCGCCAGTGCGATTCGCACCCGATACGACGAGGTCGAGCGGTAATAGGTGTAGAGATCCATGAGTCGCTCCTGTCAGCGCGCCGCCAGCACTTTGCCGCGGCACTCGCCAAAGCCGATCGAGGCGAAACCGTCACGGGCACAACGCGCGCGCAGAATGATTTCGTCGCCATCTTCAAGGAATTTACGCACTTCGCCGGACGCCAGTTCGATCGGCTTTTTACCACCCTCGGTGATTTCCAGCAGGCTGCCGAACTGACCGTTTTCAGGACCGGACAGCGTGCCCGAACCGAACAGGTCACCGGCCTGCAACTGGCAACCGTTGACGCTGTGATGCGCGACCATTTGCGCGACGGTCCAGTACATGTAGCGGGTGTTGCTCAGGGTCAGGCGATGAGCCGGCAGATTCTGCTCGCGCATGGTTTCGGTGAGCAGCAGCACTTCCAGTTCGATGTCGAATGCACCGCCGTCCTGATCGCGCTTGTCGAACAAGTACGGCAGTGGCTGCGGATCGCCTTGCGGACGTGCCGGTTGTGCGGTGCGGAACGGCTCCAGCGCTTCGGCAGTGACGACCCACGGCGAGACGCTGGTGATGAAACTCTTGGACAAAAACGGCCCCAGCGGCTGGTATTCCCAGGCCTGGATGTCGCGAGCCGACCAGTCGTTGAGCAGGCAGAACCCGGCGATGTGTTCGGCCGCATCACCGATGGCGATCGAGTCGCCCATCTCGTTGCCCTGACCGATCCAGATGCCCAGTTCCAGCTCATAGTCCAGACGCGCGCATGGGCCGAAAGTCGGCTCGGTAGCACCGGCCGGCAGGGTCTGGCCTTTAGGACGACGGACGTCGGTGCCGGACGCACGCACAGTGGACGCGCGACCGTGATAGCCGATCGGCACGTGCTTGTAGTTCGGCAGCAGCGGGTTGTCCGGACGGAACAGTTTGCCGACGTTCTGCGCGTGCTCGATACCGACGTAGAAGTCGGTGTAATCGCTGATGCGCGCCGGCAGATGCATCTGGCAATCGGCGGCCAATGGCAGCAGCTTCGCACCTTGAGCTTCGATGTCGCCGCGCTGGGTGCTGGTTTCGCTGAACAGTTCCAGCAGACGTTCACGCAGGGCAACCCGCGCCTCACGACCGAGGTCGAAGAAGGCATTCAACTGGCCGCCACGGGTGGCTTCCACAGCGCTGCGAGCGGCACCATCGAACAGACCGGCTTCAAGGGCAACTTGCAGATCGAAGATGTGGTCACCAATGGCCACACCGCTGCGCGGTTCTGAACCGCTGATGCTGAACACACCCAGTGGCAGATTCTGCAGCGGGAAATCGGCGTGGCCGTTGGCCGACGCAACCCAGCTGCGGGTGATGGAATTCTGAGTCATGGGTTATCTCCGGGTCGGGTCGAACGTGGCGGGCAACGTGGCCCAGCAAGCGTCGTAATGGGGTTGCAGTTGTGGGCAGTCGAGGGCGAAGCGGCTAGGGCGCAACACTTGGCTGGTCTCGAACATGAAGGCCATGGTGTTGTCGATTTTCGCGGGTGCAAGCTCGGCATTGATCGCTTTGGTGCAGGTCTCGCCGTCCGGGCCGTGAGCACTCATGCAGCTGTGCAGCGAGGCGCCGCCGGGCACGAAGCCTTCGGCCTTGGCGTCGTATTCGCCCTGGATCAGGCCCATGAATTCGTTCATCAGATTGCGGTGGAACCACGGTGGACGGAAGGTGTTCTCGGCCACCATCCAGCGTGGCGGGAAAATCACGAAGTCGAGGTTGGCCAGGCCATGCACGCTGGTCGGCGAGGTCAACACGGTGAAGATCGACGGGTCGGGGTGATCAAAACTGACCGTACCGATGGTGTTGAATCGGCGCAGATCATATTTATACGGCACGTTATTACCGTGCCAGGCCACTACGTTCAGCGGCGAATGATTGAGCTCGGTGGCCCACAACTGGCCGAGGAATTTCTGCACCAGCGTGGTGGGTTGTTGCAGGTTTTCGTAAGCGGCGACCGGTGTGAGAAAGTCGCGCGGATTGGCCAGACCGTTGCTGCCGATCGGCCCCAGGTCCGGCAGGCGCAGCGGCGCGCCATGGTTCTCGGCAACATAGCCGCGCGCTTGCGGATCGAGCAGTTCGATGCGGAATTTCAGGCCCCGTGGCAGCACGGCAATTTCCAGCGGCGTGACTTCCAGCACGCCCAACTCGGTGGCAATGCGCAGACGCCCCAGTTGCGGCACCAGCAGCAGTTCGCCGTCAGCATTGAAAAACACCCGCTCCATCGAGCGGTTGGCCGCGTAGTTATAGATGCTGATGCCCGAAGGTTTCTCGGCGCCGGAATTGGCCGCCATGCTCACCAGTCCATCGATGAAATCGGTCGGTTCGGCCGGCATGTCCAGCGGATTCCAGCGCAGGCGATTGGGGGTTACTTCACCCAAAGGCCCACCGGCCAGTTGCCGCTCCAGTTTGACGAACGCCGAGTGATTGGCCGACGGCTGAATCCGGTACATCCAGGTGCGCCGCGCTTCGCTGCGGGTCATGGTGAACGCAGTGCCGGAAAACAATTCGGTGTACAGGCCGTAGGGAGCTTTTTGCGGGGAGTTCTGGCCGACGGGCAGCGCGCCGGGCAACGCTTCAGTGCTGAATTCGTTGCCGAAACCGGACTGATAAGCCAGCGTCGACGCGGTTGAATCGAGGTTCATGGAGCCTCCTGAACAGGGAGTCGGCAGTGGCCCATCGCTCTGGCTCAGAGGTTTCGGCACGCCGGGGTTGTTATTATCGTAATTCGATTACGCATAACGTAATTTGCTCGCTATCCAGCGTCAAGCTATAAAGACGCCCATTCGTATTGGAACCGGCCGCACCATGGAAAAAACCAGCGACAGTAACGGCAAACAGAAAGTCCGCTCCGCCGAGGTCGGCACCGACATCCTCAAGGCTTTGGCCGAGTTGTCGCCGTCCACCTCACTGTCGCGCCTGGCCGAACACGTGCAGATGCCGGCGAGCAAGGTTCACCGCTACTTGCAGGCGTTGATTGCCAGCGGCTTCGCCGAGCAAAACCCGGCGACCAACCACTACGGTCTGGGCCGCGAAGCCCTGCGCGTGGGCCTGGCGGCACTCAACAGTATGGACGTGCTGAAAGTCGCCGCCCTGCCCCTGTCGGAACTGCGCGACGAACTCAACGAAACCTGTTTCCTCGCGGTGTGGGGCAATCAGGGAGCAACCGTGGTGCACATCGAACCGGCGGTGCGAGCAGTGACGGTGGTCACGCAATTGGGTTCGGTGCTGCCGCTGCTCAGTTCCTCGACAGGACTGGTGTTCAGTGCCTATCTGCCGCATCGGGAAACCGACGAATTGCGCGAGCGGGAAATCGCCGTCGCCGAGCATCCGCTGAAAGACGAAACCGCCTACGCGACGTTGTGCGAACAGATCCGCGCGCGCGGCCTGCATCATGTCCACGGCTTGCTGATGCCGGGTGTGGATGCCTTGTCGGCACCGGTGTTCAATGCCGTCGGACAAGTTGCGGCGGTGCTGACCATCGTCGGCCCGACCTCGTTGTTCCATGCCGACGAAAACGGCCCGGCGGCGCAGCGGTTGTTGGCTGCGACCCGGGCCGTGAGCTGGCGGATGGGGTTTGACGCCTAGGCGCCTGCGTCGATCCGCCGGTCAACGACTTTGTGAAGGGTTACAGCAACACCGTTTTGCTGTCGCCCGCCGCGGCCTCTTGCAGAGCTTCTTTGATAACCCTTGCTACAGCTCAAGCCCCAGCAGCTTGGCACTGGCTACAGCCTGGGTTCTTCGCTCGACGCCCAGTTTTCCGTGTATCCGCCTGGCGTGAGTCTTTACCGTGTGCAGAGAAATAAACAGCTCATCTGCAATCTGTTGATTGGAATGGCCCCTGGCAATCAAGCGCAAAACCTCCAGCTCACGTTGACTGAGCAAACCACTGCCGCTCGCCACTTCAACAGTGGCCGGCTCCGAAACCGTGTTTGCCAGTACTTGCGACAGCCCCGGGTGGCGCAGCTGCAGCTCACGCAACGCCTGATGCAGCCCATATTGACGGCCCAGCGTCAGACCCTGCTGTAAGCAGGCGCGCGCCAAAGTCTGATCACCCTGGGAAAAGGCAACTTCGGCCATCGCCAGATGCAAGTCGGTTTCCAGAATGAGCATCCTGCAGCGCTGCGCCGTTTCGAGCAGACGCTGTAACCGGCCCATCGGGTTGCGAGCCGATCCTGAACCTACCTCGGCAAGGATCAACAAGTACTCGACGCGGGGTATCAACTCGAGTGTCGCCGGCGGCGCCTGCAAGGCGTCCGCTCCTTGATAGTGCCGCAACAGGCGTGTCATCGCCTCGCACGCCAGCTCATAACGGCCCTGCTGCAGCCAGAAAAGACTGCTGACTTGCAACACCACGCCGCGATAAACCGTGTCCGGAATCTGCCGTTGCTGCATCATTCGCTCCGCATCACGCAGCCAGACGAACGCTTTCTCGTAATCCGCCTGATTGGCAGCCAGTTGCGCCAGCCCCAGATAGCCGTAGAGGGCACGCTTGTCATGATTGCGTCCGCAACCGTCCAGACCGGACTGGAAAAAATCCGCCGCCAAGACATCCTGGCCCTGACTCAGCGCAAGACGCCCGCGACGCAACGCAATCCGTCCCAACAGCGGGGTCAGGCGGTTCGGTTGCCGGACGAGTAAATCATGCACGCCCACCAAAAGACTTTCAGCCCGAGGTGCCGCACCGCGCTGTTCAAGCAGTTGCCCGTGATCAAGCTCCAGCAGAGCTTCGAAAACCAGCGAGCCTTGCGCACGTGCCAGACACAGTGCCTGACGATTACGGGCGTGGGCGACGTCCAGTTCGCCACGCAACAAAGCCTGCTGGGTCAACCCTGACAAACACATCACCCGAGCGATCCAGTTATCGAAATCGAGTGCCTCCAACGCTTGCGAAAAGTATTCGTGAGCGCTCTCCATCCGCCCTTCCAAATGCAGTAACCAGCCTTTCAACGTTTGCCAACGCGCAATCAATTGCCGCTCATGAGCTGGCGAAGGCTGCGGCATGAACCGCCCTAAATGCTCGATGCATTGCGCCGCCTGTTCAAAACGACCGGCGAAGAGCAATGCAGCTGTAATCAGACCGACCAGCTGCGGCGTGCTCAGGGTCAACTCTTCACCCTGATGCTCATGCAATTGCAGTAACAGGACCACGGTTTGCTCTTCAAACAAATGCTCGAAGCTGAAGTGCTGCAACAGGCTGACGGCGATTTCATGTTCTTCGGCGAGCAAGGCTTGCTCGAAGGCCGAACGCCAATCCTGCCGCCAGGAAAACCACTGACACGCCCGCCGATGCCAGGAACGACCTGCGGGCCATTGTTCGTCGCGCATCACCCGCGACAACGGTGGAAAAACCTGCAGCCAGTCGGCCGAGTCGTGCCATGGTTCGATAAAGCAGCCCAGTGTTTGCAACGTGCGCAGGCACTGTGCGCCCTCCCCGGCGCCGAACAGATGCTCACACAGCTCGGCATTGAAGCGCGGCAAATGCGCGAGCACCCGCCAGTTCTCGGCCAGCTCCGGTGTGAGGCTATTGAAGAGTTCGTGTTGCAGATAATCCAGCAGCGTATCGACCCGTTGCTGCGGCTGATTACTTTGCGACCAGTCACACTTTTGCAGCAGCGCCATGCGCACCCCGGCGCACCAACCGCCGGTACGCTGGACGATACGTGCAGCAACACTGCCAGCCTGCTCGGGCGACAGATGTCGCAGCGCCTGGGCGATTTCGTCCGGGGTCAGGGCCAGTGTCGGGGATTCGCATTCGTACAGTTCGTCGTCGAGCAACAGCCGCGGCCAGTTGCATTGCGGCCGTCGACGGGTGCCGATCCACCAGGTGAGCGCCGGACTACTGACCGTCAGCAAGCGGTCGAGCAACGCATCCAGCGCTGGATCCGGCAGCCGACAGTAGTCATCGATAAACAGCCAGGTCGGCAACGACCAGCGACTCAGCGCAGCCACCAGGCCGGACTCCGTTGTGTCTGCCAGTCCCAACGCCCGTGCCAATCGCAGACAAAATTCGTCGACCCTCATTGCGGCACCCGCCAGCGGCAGCCAGCACACTTCGCAGTGTGGCGGCGCCTGAAGCAGGCACTCGGCGAGCAACGCGCTCTTGCCGCTGCCGGCGGGCGCACAGATGAGCCTGACCCGTGCCACCGATTCCAGCAATGGCTCGCTCAATCGCGTGCGTTTTTGGTGATGGGAGGACAGTCTGGGGAGAAAACCGGGGCGATCCAGACAAGCTGTCATGGCGGTCATCGGATGAGCCTTTTTATAGTTGTGAGCTCACCCTAGCCCTCTCCCGACAGCTTGTTGACAAGTATTCAGCACGCTGATTGGCGGCCATAAAAAAGGCGACCATGCGGTCGCCTTTTGTTCAGCCGATGTATCAGAACCGTTACCGCACACCCTCTGCACGCAGGGCCGATGGCGTGTAGTCGGCAGCCTTGGCTTCGAAGCCGAATTCATAGCTGTGCTTCTCTTCGTTCTTCATCCCCAGCGCGATGTAGCGGCCGGCAATAATGTCGTAGAGCGCTTCGAGGGTGTAGGCCTGAGTCTGGTGATCGTAGTAGTACTCAGCGTGACCTTCGGCGACACGCCACAGCTGTCCGCGACCGTCGTAGTGATCGGCGAGCGCCACTTGCCAGCTGTCCTCGTCGATGTACATGTGGCGCTTGGCGTAGATGTGCCGCTCGTTCGCCTTGACCGTGCCGATCACTTCCCAGACGCGGTGCAACTCATAACGCGTCAGGTCCTGATTGATGTGCCCGGCCTTGACGATGTCGTCGTACTTGAGCTTCGGCGAGTCGAGTTTGTAGCTGTTGTACGGAATGTACATTTCCTTTTTGCCGACCAGTTTCCAGTCGTAACGATCCGGCGCACCGGAGAACATGTCGAAGTTGTCCGAAGTGCGCAGGCCATCGGCGGCGGTGCCCGGGCCGTCGTAGGCCACTTGCGGCGCGCGACGCACGCGACGCTGACCGGCGTTGTAAATCCACGCCAGGCGCGGTTCCTTCACCTGATCAAGGGTTTCGTGCACCAGCAGCACGTTGCCGGCCAGCCGCGCCGGTGCCGTCACCGACTGCTTGAAGAAGGTCAGCACGTTGGCGGCTTTTTCCGGATCGATATCCTTCATCAGTTGCGGCACGGCGATCTCTTCTTCGAAGCGGATCGGCGTGTAGCTGCCGTTGGTTTGCGGCGTCACCTGGGTGATGATCCGCTTCACGTTGCCGCCGTGATAACGGGTGATGTGGTTCCACAAGACTTCCACGCCATTCTTCGGAATCGGGAAGGCGTAGTAGCGATTGCCGGTGAAGTTGGCCAGGCCGTTACCGTCGTTGATGGTGGTGACGTTAAGGGCGCTGCGCTTGGCCGATTCGTAGATTTGCGGTGGTGCGGCGACGGTACGATGGGTCGGGTAGACCGGGATCTTGTAGGTCTGCGGATAGCGTTTGAACATCGCCACCTGACCTTCAGACAGGTTGCTTTTGTACTGATCGACGTTGGCGGCGGTGATGGTGAACAGCGGTTTTTCATTGGCGAACGGGTCAGCGAGAAAGCCTTTACTGTCCACCGCTCCGGCGTTTTTCGCGAGGCCGCCCGTCCATGCCGGGATTGAGCCGTCGGCGTTGCCGGCCTTCTCGGCGCCGAGCGGGGTCAGGCTGGTGCCGAGTGTGTTCGCCTCATCCGGCGACACCGCCGCCATCACGTTGGCCGCCAACAGACTCAGGGCCAGCACACCGCATTGCAGAATCGTTTTGCGCATTGCTTTCATCCTTCTCGGGCAGATCAGAAGTTCACGCCGAAGCTCAGAGCAACGAAGTCACGGTCTTCGAGGACGTTGTAGTCACCACCGAAAAAGTCGGTGTAACTGAGGCTCGCGGTGTAGGTGTTGCGGTAGTCGGCATCGACGCCGACGCTGATCGCTTTGGCGCCTTCGTTGAACAGGCCGTTGGGACCATAACCGGCGACGTCGTGCGACCACGACAGGTTGGGTTTGAGGTTGATCCCGCCAATCACGTTGGCGTAATCGAGGATGGCGCGGCCACGGTAGCCCCACGAAGTCGAGGTGACGAAACCGTCCGTGTCGCCACCAAACCCGTACTGGCCGTACACCGAATCGCGGCCATAACGCAGCTTGCTGCGCGACTCCAGACCGCCGACCCGTACCACCGCCGCTTCACCGACCAGGGTCAGGCGTTGGGCGCCCAGCACTTGGTCGAAGAAGTGCGTCAGGGTGCTCTGGATCTGCGTCACTTCCTTGCGACGGTACCCCGTGTTGTCCGAACCCGGCGAGGTGGCGATCGGCGAAGCTGCGCCGCCGGCGATCGGGTTGAGCAATGCCAGCGTCAGGTCATTGGTGCTGACTTGCACCGGAGCGTTCGGCCGGTAGCTGATCTCGCCGGTCCATGCGGTGCCGGTGGGCAGCGTGGTAGAGAAACTGGCGCCGTACAGGCGAATGTCTTCCGGGTATTCGAGGTAGTAGCCACCGCGCCCGAGCATCACACTTTGCGCCAGGCCCGAACCGCTGCCGGGTGCCAACTGGTTGGCGATGCCGACCATGCCCGGCAATGCCGCCAGAGTCGAAAGCCCTGCCGTGGTGGTGCCGACCGTTGGCGTGCGGCTGTGGTAGTTCATGAAATAGAGGCCGTACTCGGTGTCGTCGCCGAGCCAGCGCAACGCCGTACCCCACTGCCCGGAATCCCGCGCATCGCGGTCGCCGCCACGCGGGATGACCACGCCTTCGCGGGTGACCTGAATGCCCTGGCCAAACGCGGTGGTCAACGGCACCAGCGGCGCAATGGCCGGGTTGCCGACGGTGTAGCCGCTGGTGCAGCCGTCCGCCACCACGTCGACGCCAAAGAACGTGCCGCAGTTGTCGACAACGGTCTGGTCCCACTCCAGTTGATAGAAGCCTTCGATGCTCAACTGGTCAGTCAAGCCCTGGGAGCCGAACAACATGTTCACCGGGATCAAGCCTTCCTTGATCTCCGCACCGGGGCGACGGAATGCCGACACGTCGATCGGGTTGATGCTGTTGATCGAGTTGCCGATGAAAGTACTTTCGCCCCAACTGACCACTTGTTTACCGGCGCGCACGGTGCCCGGCAGATCGCCGATGGAATAGTTGTGATAGACGAATGCATCGAGAATCTGCGCGCCAGATGATTTGGCGCCTTCCTTGCGGCCACTGTCGCTGATCTGCTTGAACTCGCGGTCTTCGTCCTTGAGTTCGAAGTCGTACCAATATTTGCCACGCACGAACACACCGGTATCGCCGTACTTGAGTTCGAGATCGTGAATGCCTTTGACGATTTTCGAGAAGGTCTCGCCCTTCTTGAAGTTCAAACGCCCGTCATCACCGGTCGAGGATTGCCCGGTCCCACCGTTGACCGTACCGACCAGCGACTTGTCGGCATCGCGCATGCCCCAACTCGCACCGACCGACAACGACGAATCGAACGTGCCTTCGATTTCTCCGATATTAAAAGCGACTGCGTGCGCCTGGGCACAGCAACCCAGAGCCACCGCGGCTGCCAGCGCCTGCGGTGTGAAGATGGCGCGCATTGTTTTTGTTGTCATGCGTCTTCCCCGGTGAGTGACAGAAGGCCTCACCCTACTGCCGCGTGACCGGGTCGATAAGCGCACCAAGGAGGTATTCGCGCTGTCGCTCGAAAGGATGAACACCCCTGCAATACGCGGCTTTGCATCGCCCATGGATCGGCTGGATAGAGGATCATCAGTGCCGCGCATGGTGCACATCAGCCTTTGCAGACTGTTGCATGCCCCGTAACAGTGCATGTCTGGAATCGGTATTTTTCCTACAGGGCTGAAACCGTATTCTGAGCGGGCTTTCACGGGACACGCCGAAAAGCCCCCAGCCTTGGCTACTGAGCAATTCAGGCCACTGTTGACAGATTTCAGATGAATCGATGATTCGGTTTATCGCCCCGGTGTTCACTGACGTTGATTTGTAGCTCCTTGATCCAACGTCTTACCTTGGCCGCTGCGTTTGCAGCGGCCTTTTTTATGGGCGATCGATTTTCAGGCAGAGGAGGCAGTACGGGGCGACAGGACTTGAGCAAGCCCTGTCAAAGAGCAATCGCAATCAGAGCGAATACTTCTGCAAATTCGCCATCATTTCCTTCAGCGCTTCAATATTATCCTTCGGATGCGCCGCGCCTTCGAAATCACAAATCTGCTGCCAATGCGCTGCCACATCCTCCGGCGAAAACCCCACTCGCGGATCGAACCCGGCGCCCAGGCTGCGCTCCCAACGCACCTTGCCCATCCAGCCGCCACCTACCTCGAACAGCCCGGAAGTTTCCTGGCATTGCTCGCTGGCCAGATACACCACCAACGGGCTGACCAGTTCCGGCTTCAATTGCTCGAACACTTGCGGCGGGATCAGGCCTTCGGTCATGCGCGTGCCGCCGGTTGGCGCAATGGCGTTCACCAGGATGTTGTTCTTGCGGCCCTCGATGGCCAAGGTGCGGGTCAGGCCGTATAGACCCAGCTTGGCCATGCCGTAGTTGGACTGGCCGAAGTTGCCGTAGATACCCGAGGTCGACGCGGTGAAGATCACTCGACCGTAGTTTTGCTCGCGCAGGTGCGGCCATGCGGCGCGGGTGACTTTGTAGGCGCCTTCGACGTGCACGCGGTAGACCAGATCCCAATCGGCGTCGTCCATTTTGTGGAAGGTCTTGTCGCGCAGGATCCCGGCGTTGTTGACCACGACGTCGACGCGACCGAAAACATCCAGCGCGTTCTGCACCAGTTTGTCGCCGTCGGTAACCGAGTCGTGGTTGGCTTCGGCGATGCCGCCGGCTTCACGGATTTCCGCGACCACGCGGTCGGCGGCCGAAGCGTTGGCGCCTTCGCCCTGAGTCGAGCCGCCGAGGTCGTTGACCAGCACTTTGGCGCCCTGTTTGGCGAACAGCAAAGCGTGCGCCCGTCCGAGGCCGCCGCCGGCTCCGGTGACAATCACGACTTTATCTTCGAAACGCACAGACTCATTCATCGCGGCAACTCCAGCAGGCCAAGGGCAGTGACCCCGAGTGTCAGGCACGGGGCTTTCGGTCACAACGAACACGGCTGGGGCTGAATGGTGCGCGATAAGGCTGGGGGATGATGTGCAGCGCAATTAAAAGACCAAAAGATCTGTCAGGAACACGCCACTTTGCGCGGTGGCAGCGCAAAACGGTCACGAAACGCCAGGTAGTGCCTGAGCACCTGCACCGGCGCTTCGATCTGCGGATAGTGGCCAATATTCGGCAACAGCACGGTGTCGGCATCCGGTATCAACTCCCGGTAGCGCTCGACCATGTGCGCACCCGAAATCGGATCGAATTCACCATCGATCACCCGCATCGGCACTTCGCCGCGCTGCATCGCCGCCACCCAACGATCACGCTGCACCCGCCGTTCGGGGATGTAGTTAATCAGCTTGTGCATGATGCGCGGGCCGTGATTGCTGTCGACCAGGCTCCAGAAATCGTCCAGCTCGCTCTCGGTCGGCCCGGTCTGCGGACCGAAAATCTGGCGAAAGCTTTTCACCAGTGCATCGCGGGTAAAGGCGCGGCCGATCATCCAGCCCAATGGGCTGAGCAACAGTTTTTGCATCAGTACCGGACGATGGGTTTCCGGAAACAGACCACCGTTGAGGAACACGCAACTGGCAATCTCGATCTTGTCTTCGTAGTGCCGGGCTAGCAGCTCCTGCGCGACGCTGTCGCCATAATCGTGAGCGAGGATGTGAACAGGCTGTTCGACCTGCAAATGCGCGAGCAACGCCTGTTGCAGATCGGCCTGCTCAAGCAGGCTGTAGCGGTGATTGGCCGGTTTGGCCGAATCGCCGAAACCCAGCATGTCGCAAGCGATCATTCGATAACGCTGGGCCAGTGGTTGCCACAGGTAATGCCAATCCCAACTGGCGGTCGGGAAGCCATGGATCAGCAGCAGCGGCTCACCCTGCCCCGTCATCCAGTAACGGATCGTCTGACCTCGAAAGACAAACGTCTGGCTGCGTTTACGCCAGACACACAGTGGAATCTCGGCAAGAGGCATTAGAGTTTATATCCGGGGTCTTGTTTATCGAGTTTGCGTAGCAGCGCCGGCCAGGCCAACGCGCCACCCATGCCTTGAGCACTTTTGGTCACGCCGGCAATCATCGCCTTGGCGCCTGCCAGAATCTGCGGTTCGATGGCGATCAGTTCAGCGCCACCGGTCTGGGCCATCACCTGAATGTCGCAGGCGCGCTGGAAGGTGAACATCATCAGGAAGGTATCGGCGATGGTGCCGCCACAGGTCAGCAGACCGTGGTTATGCAGCATGAGGAAATTGTTCTCGCCAAGGTCGGCCTGCAAGCGCGCCTTCTCTTCGTGGTTCAGCGCCACGCCCTCATAGCCGTGATACGCCAGGCTCGACAGCACGAACAGCGACTGTTGGCTGATCGGCAACACGCCTTGCCTTTGCGCCGACACCGCCACGCCCGAAGCGGTGTGCGTATGCAGCACGCAAACCACATCGTGCCGCACTTCATGCACGGCGCTGTGAATGGTGTAGCCCGCCGGGTTGATTTCGTAGGGGCTGTCCATGAGTTTGTTCCCGGCCTGATCGACTTTCATCAGGCTCGACGCGGTGATTTCGTGGAACATCAGGCCGAACGGATTGATCAGAAAATCTTCGGTGCCTGGCACCTTGGCGGAAATGTGCGTGAAGATCAGATCGTCCCAGCCATGCGACGCGACCAGACGATAGCAAGCGGCGAGATCGACGCGGGTCTGCCATTCGGCGGCGCTGACCTGCTCTTTGACATTAAGGGACGACTGGACGGGGGCTACGCTCACTGTGTGCACCTCTGCGTTCTTATTGTTCTGCTCGTGTCAGCAGTCTAGTCGGCGCAGTCGATCGCGTAGTTGCATTGCCAGCCAGCTTGATGACTGAACGGGTCAGCCATGCAAACTCCTTGGATCCATGTCAAAGCAACGACGCCAACAAAGGTGCGGCGAACAGATTGAGCAAGCCGGTCAAGACCATCACCAGCCCCGCCACGGAGCCTTCTTCGCCGCCCACTTCATGGGCCCGGCTGACACCGGCGCCGTGCGCACCGACACCAAACAGCGCGCCGCGCGCCAAGGCACTGCGCAACGGCAGCCACTTCAACAACACGCCACCGAGCATCGCGCCAAACACGCCAGTGAACATCACGAACACCGCGGTCAGTTCCGGCACGCCCCCCAGATCCTGGGCCATAGGCATGGCAAATGGCGTGGTAATCGAGCGCGGCACCAGTGACATCGTCACCGAACTGTCGAGCGCCAGCGCTTTGGCCAGGCCGAACGAAGTCGCGATCGACGCAGCACTGCCGGCCAGCATACCCAGCAGCAACGCCGACCAGTGCCGCATCAACAAGCGCCGCTGCTGCCAGATCGGCACAGCGAAGGCGACGGTAACAGGACCGAGCACCAGCATCAGCCAGTGGGTGTTGCTCGAGTATTCGGCGTAAGCGGTGTGCAGCGGCACGGCGAGCGCCAGCAGCAGCGCCGGCACCAGAATCAGCGGCGACAACAGATAACGCCCGGTGCGGCGATAAATCCAGCGGCTGAACAGGTAAGCCAACAGCGTGAAGGCCAGCCAGAACATCGGCATCAGTTCAAGTTTCATGGGAATGCCTCATGCGCACGGCCAATTCCACGGTGAACGCGGTCACCAACATCACCATCAACGTGCTGGCAGCAATGACCAGCAGGATCCGCCAGCCGTCATTGCGCAGCAAAGTGCCGTAATCGAGCAGGCTCATCAGCGCAGGAATGAAGAACAGCAGCATCTCGGCCATCAGCAATCCAGCGCCCAATTGCAATGCCGCCGGTTTGACCCAACCGAAAGCGAAAGCGAGCAGCAACAGCACCATGCCGATAACACCCCCGGGAATGGGCCAGGCCAGCCATACCGCCAGCTGACAGCCGAGCAGGTAAAGACCGAGCAGCACGGCGAGTTCGGTCACCAGGCGGGAAAGGTATTTGAGGGTAGCGGTGTTCATGATCAGCTCCTTACAGAGGCTCATTTTACGAAGCGCTCTACCACCCCTAAAGCGAATTGTTAGACTCATGACCATTCCAAAATGGAATCCGCTTATGGAATTCAAACAGCTGCGCAGTTTTGTCGAAGTCATGCATCAGGGCGGTTTCACTCAAGCCGCAAAAACCTTGCACATCAGCCAGTCGGCCGTGAGCAAACAGGTCGCACAACTGGAGCAAAGCATTGGCACGCCATTGCTTGAGCGCCTTGGCTCACAACTGCGCCTGACGGCCGCCGGCAGCGTGGTATTGCAACGCGCCGAAGGCATGCTGCGTCTGCGTAATGAGTTGCTCAGCGAACTGGATGACCTGAGTCAGCTGGCGCGCGGGGAACTGCGCCTCGGTTTGCCGTTGCTGGGCAGCGATGCGCTGTTCGCCGGAGCATTCGCCGAATACCGACGGCGCTATCCGAACATCAGCATTCATCTGCTTGAGGGCGGCAGTCGCAACATCGAGCAAGCGGTGTTGAGTGGCGAACTGGAGTTGGGTGGCAGTCTGATGCCGAAGGATGCGCAGTTCGACTGTCAGCCGTTTTGCGACGAAAAACTCGACGCCCTGCTGCCGGTGGATCATCCACTGGCGAATCGGGGCGAGATCGGGCTGGAGGAGTTGGCCGACACGCCGTTCCTGCTCTATCAACGCAGCTTCGTGCTCAATGACCGCTTGCTCCAGGCGTGTCAGCAAATGGGCTTTACGCCCAAGGAAGGCGGGCGCAGTGGTCAGGCGGATTTTCTCGCGGCGCTGGTCGCCGCCGGGCAAGGCGTGGTGCTGTTGCCCAGCGTCGTGGCGCGCGGTCTGGTGCGACCAGGCGTCGTACGCCTGGCCTTGCGAGCGCCGGATTACTTGCGTTGGGACATCGCATTCATCTGGCGCCACGGCGCCTATCTGTCGAAGGCCGCGCAAGCCTGGCTGGCGCTGCTGCGCGAGCGGGCGATCAGCCCTTGAGCGCGCCGATCAGATCCGCCAGCCACGGCTCGGCGTCGGTTTCCGGGGTGACGCTTTCGCTGGCATCGAGGCGCAGCATCTCTTGCACTTCACGCAGGCCGAGTTCGCTGAAAAACAGTTCGCGCATTTGCTCACCGCCACCGCAGAAGGTGTCGCCGTAACTCGCATCGCCCAACGCAATCACCGCACCGGGCAAACCACGCCAGGCGGCCGGCAATTGATCGCGGATCATCGAATACAACGGTTGCAGGTTGTCCGGCAACTCGCCCATGCCGGTGGTCGAGGTCACGGCGAGAAACGCTTCAGGCGCGAAAGCCTGAACCTCGGCCAGACTGGCGCGCGAGCTGTAGAAGGTTTCAAAGCCAGCGGCTTTCAGCAGGTTCTGGGCGTGGCGGGCGACTTCTTCGGCGGTGCCGTAGACCGAACCGGAGAGGATGGCGACTTTCATCAATCTGATCCTGAAGCTGAAAAAAAGAGCGGCGATAGTAACAGCCTCAGCCGTGAAGTTGCGATTCGCTCTCAATGAGCGCTGATGGCCTATGGACAGGCACCGCCGATCTTCTAGAATGCGTGCCACTGACAGCTCTGAGGGGAATCACGGATGATCAGCGCCAGTTTGCTGCAAATGATGATCAACGCATCGAACGACGGCATTTCGGTCGCAGAAAGGGAGGGCGAACGGGACAACATCCTGATTTACGTCAACCCGGCCTTCGAACGCCTGACCGGTTACACCAGCGAAGAAGTCCTCTACCAGGACTGCCGTTTTCTGCAGGCCGGAGACCGTGACCAGGAGAGTCTGAAACTCATCCGCGAAGCATTGCGTACCAACGGCTCGTGCCGGGAGGTATTGCGCAACTACCGCAAGGACGGCACGCCGTTCTGGAGTGAATTGTCGCTTTCAACGGTAAAAAATGCCGATGACGGGCAGACGTACTTTATCGGCGTGCAAAAGGATGTGACGATTCAGGTCAAGGCTCAGCAACGTGTCGCGCAGCTGGAAGCCAAGGTCGCTGCCCTGGAAGCGGAAATCGCCGCTTTGAAAGCGACAAACGGTTAAAACAAACCATCGAACTTGTTGTCATTAACTACAATCACCAATGACTTTGTAACTATTCCTTTCGAGTTAGCCATGCAACGCGACGCACTCCTGACCCAGGATGAGCTGGATTTTATCCAGACCATGCAGCACAACCCGCAGCTCAATGTGCGGGATGCGACGTCGAGCCTGCTGGTTAACGGCGGTTCGCAGATCCGTGATTTGCTCACGCGTCTGGCCGCTCACGAGCAAGTGACTATTCAGGCCAACTTCGAAAACCAGCAAATGACGTTTCCGCTGCATCTGGTGGAAGACGAGTTTCATGCGATGCACCTGCGTCTCGGTGTGCCAAGCATCTACGAGGATGGCCCGATGGTTCGTCCGTGGCGGCTGGCACTTGAAGAGCCGGTGGCGCTGGAGAATGCCAAAGGCCAGGCGGGCACGCTGTGGGTTCACGAGGTTTCACATAAAGGCGTACTGCTGGAAGTGCGCAACAAGACCAAACCGCCCAAGCACTTCGCGCTGTGGTTCAGCCCTTCGGGTTATGAGCGGATCGCATTGCGCGGTAGTTTCGAGCGCGAAACCGAAAGTGGTTTCTACGCCTACGAACTCAGCCAGACAGACAGCGACGAAACCGAGCGTCTTCGACAATTCATCCTGCAGCAACATCGTTTGACACACCCTGCCCTGCACACCTGATTCTCAGGTATCAAGCCTCCCCGCCAGAAACTGCGTCAAGCGCTGACGCATGTTGGCCCCTTCATTACCCAGGCACGCCACTGATGTTCCGGCCAGGCTCTCTTGCGCCAGATCAGACGCATTGCCGGCGAGCATCAGCTGACAATCAAGACTCAAGGCGAGTCGATTCAGACGCCGGGGCAAATCGGCACTCGGGGCGTGATTGGAAAACAGCACCAGTGCGTCAGGTTTGGTCTTTTCGCAAATGAGGGTCAGCTCATCGAGCGGCTGGCCGGTGGTCAACACCCGAACGCCTGAGTCATTGCCACTCAGAAACAACGCCGCCACCAGCAACTCAAGCTCCCGGCATTGCCCGGCCAGTGCACTGACGATCACCCGTCGCGGTTGCGAGCCACACAGGGTGATGATCCGATGCAGCACACGCGCCCGAAGAAACCCGTCGAAGAACAGCCATTCGCTGGTCTGCCCGAAGCCATCCTGACGCTGCAACAATTGCAGCCACAACGGCATCAGGATGTCTTGAAATACAACGGGCAACGCATAAGAAGAAAAGATCTGACCGTAGACCTGGTCCAGTAGCTGATCATCAAAAGAGCTGATCGCCTGCTGGAGTTGCACCTGCCATTGCAGATAGTCGGCTTGCACCAGTTCATCGGGAATGATGTGCGCGAGGACTTTCAGCGGTTCGGTCTTGGCGAGGATCTTGCCGATCTTGCTGACCGCCACACCGCGATCAATCCAGTCGACGATGCTGCGAACACGCTCGATTTCGGTCATCGAATACAGCCGATGCCCACTGTCGGTGCGCACCGGCTGGATCAAGCCATAGCGACGTTCCCAAGCGCGCAGGGTGACCGGATTAACCCCTGTCACCTTCGCGACTTCGCGGATAGGGAAAAGGTCCTCGCACTCAAGCGCAACAGATGTCTGAGAATCAGCGTGCGCGTCCGTCATGACAGGCATTTGGCCAACTTCCGGTCTTGTGAATTGGATCCCATTCTACCTCTGATGCCCTGTTTGCGTTCAAGTGGAGATATGCGACGAAAGTCTCTGGTTTAAACACGAAAATCAGGAATAATCCTTGCTTGCTGAAAAGCGCAGGCCTCACCCCGGCCTGCGTCAGGCGAAACTCCTACCCGGAGTGACGCAATCGAGATACGGAGATACACAATGTCTACTTCCCCCGTCACGCTGATGGTTGCGCGTCGCGTCGCCGATGGCCGCTATCAGGATCTGATCGCCTGGCTGCGCGAAGGCGAACAACTGGCCACCGATTTCCCCGGTTATCTGGGCTCCGGCGTGCTCGCACCGCCGCCTGGCGATAACGAATTCCAGATTATCTTCCGTTTTGTCGATGAACAGACTTTGCATGCCTGGGAGCATTCGGCCTCGCGTACCGCCTGGCTGGATCGTGGCAGCGATCTGTTTGCCCACCCCAAAGAGCATCGTGTCAGTGGCATCGAAGGCTGGTTCGGTACAAGCGTAGTCGGCCAGCGCCCGCCGCGCTGGAAACAGGCGATTGCGATCTGGCTGGCATTCTTTCCGGTGTCGCTGTTGTTCAATTTTGTCGTGGGCCCGCTGCTCGCTGACATGAGCCTTTTGCCGAAAGTGTTGATCAGCACGGCGTGCCTGACGCCGCTGATGGTTTATTTCTTTATCCCGTTGTCGACGCGGTTGCTGGCGAACTGGTTGAACACCACGCCAGCCCGTCCGTTACCGGTTACGCCGTCTGCGCAGAACCGCTAAAAGATCGCAGCCTCGTTGCACTCGAGTGCTCCTGCACAGCTGCAACATTGACGCAGTGCAGCAGCTGGCGAAGGCTGCGATCTTTTCAGGCGCGCCGCTGTTATAGTTTTTGCACCCACCGCGACACGAGCAGTTCATGACTACAACCTCCGCCCCGATCCTGATCACTGGCGCCGGCCAACGCGTCGGTCTGCACTGCGCGCAGCGTTTGCTCGAAGACGGCTACAGCATCATTTTCACCTACCGCAGCGATCGTCCCGGGGTGCAAACGCTGCGTGATCTGGGCGCCATCGGGGTATTCGCGGATTTCTCCAGCGAAGCAGGCATCCTCTCGTTCATCGCCGAACTGCACACCCACACCGACAGCCTGCGGGCGATCGTGCATAACGCCTCCGACTGGCTCGCGGAAACTCCGGGCAGCGAAGCCGAAGCGTTCAACCGCATGGTCAACATCCACATGCTGGCGCCCTATCTGATCAACCTGCACTGCGCCGACCTGCTCAAGCAGTCGAAGCCCGCCGACATCATCCACCTCAGCGACGATGTCACCCGTAAAGGCAGCAGCAAACACATCGCCTATTGCGCCAGCAAAGCCGGGCTCGACAGCCTGACCCTGTCGTTCGCCGCCCGTTATGCGCCGGCGATCAAGGTCAACGGCATTGCGCCGGCCCTGCTATTGTTCAATCCCGACGACGACGCGGCGTACCGCGCCAAGGCCTTGGCCAAATCCGCGCTGGGCATCGAACCCGGCAGCGAAGTGATCTACCAGAGCCTGCGCTACCTGCTCGACAACCCTTACGTCACCGGCACGACCCTGACCGTCAATGGCGGAAGGCATGTCAAATAACGCTGTCCCGCGAGGATGTTCGATGACCCGCTCCCTGCCCGAGAACTACCGTGAAATCCTCATTGGCCTCGGTGAAGATCCCGACCGTGAAGGATTGCTCGATACGCCGGCGCGGGCGGCCAAGGCCATGCAATACCTGTGTCACGGCTACGAGCAGAGCGTGGACACGATCGTCAATGGCGCGCTGTTTGCCTCTGACAGCGACGAGATGATCATCGTCGCCGACATCGAGTTGTACTCATTGTGCGAACATCACCTGCTGCCCTTCATCGGCAAGGCCCATGTGGCTTATATTCCCACTGGCAAAGTGCTGGGGCTGTCGAAGATCGCGCGACTGGTGGACATGTTCGCCAGACGCCTGCAAATTCAGGAAAACCTCACCCGGCAAATTGCCGATGCGGTGCAACAGGTTACCGATGCCGCCGGTGTTGCGGTGGTCATCGAGGCCAGACACATGTGCATGATGATGCGCGGTGTCGAAAAACAGAATTCGACCATGAACACCTCGGTCATGCTCGGCGCCTTCCGCGACTCGAGCAACACCCGTCAGGAGTTCCTGCAATTGATTGGACGGAGCAAGTAAATGCCACAACTTCAGCCGGGAATGGCGCGTATCCGGGTCAAGGATTTGCGCTTGCGTACCTTTATCGGGATCAACGAGGACGAAATCCTCAACAAGCAGGATGTGCTGATCAACCTGACCATCCTGTACGCCGCGCAAGAAGCGGTGCGTGACAATGACATCGACCACGCGCTCAATTACCGCACCATCACCAAGGCAATCATCGCCCACGTCGAGGGCAATCGTTTTGCCCTGCTCGAGCGCCTGACCCAGGAATTGCTCGATCTGGTGATGACCAACGCATCGGTGCTGTACGCCGAAGTCGAAGTCGACAAGCCGCACGCGCTGCGATTTGCCGAGTCGGTGTCGATAACGCTCGCGGCAAGCCGCTGAGCTTCAAGCTTCAAGCTTCAAGCGGTAAGCTAACAGCCGACCCGATCCAATCTTGCAGCTTGAAGCTTGCCGCTCAAAGCTGTCTCGCAGAGACCCCCATGACTGATCAACAACGCCTCGAACTCGAAGCCGCCGCCTTCCGCCGACTGGTCGCGCACCTGGACAGCCGCAAGGACGTGCAAAACATCGACCTGATGAACCTCGCCGGGTTCTGCCGCAACTGCCTGTCGAAGTGGTACAAGGCCGAAGCCGACGAGCGCCAGATCGAGGTCAGCCTCGACGACGCCCGCGAAGTGGTTTACGGCATGCCGTACGCCGAGTGGAAAGCCCAATTTCAGCAAGAAGCCAGCGCTGAGCAACAAGCGGCGTTCGCCAAAGGAAAAACCCATGAGTGACCTGAACACCCTGCGCGCCAGCCTCAAGAGCGGCGAACACGCTTTCGCCGACACCCTGGCCTTCATCGCCGCGGGCTATGACTACCAGCCTCAGGCGTTCAACAACGGTGGCGTGGAAAACGCCGCCGGGCAGAACGAAGGCTCGTGCAAGACCCTGGGTCTGGCGCTGCTGGAGGGCTTGAGTGACGAAGAAGCGCTGTTGGCGTTCGGCGAGCATTACCGCTCGGTAGTGGCCACGCCTGAGGGCAGTGATCACGGCAATATTCGGGCGTTGATCCAGCATGGTCTGGCCGGCGTGAAATTCACCGCCCAGCCCCTGACCCGCCGCTAACTTCAGCTGCAAACCCAATTCCTGTGGGAGCGAGCCTGCTCGCGAATACGGACTGACATTCGACATTGATGTCGACTGAAACACCGCATTCGCGAGCAGGCTCGCTCCCACATTGGAACTGTGTTGAACCTGAAACCCGAGCATAAAAAAACCGGCCAATCGGCCGGTTTTTTTATGTCTGCGATTTAGAACGAAGCGTTCTGCAGACCGTCCAGGTAACGCTCGGTATCCAGTGCCGCCATGCAACCGGCGCCGGCCGAGGTGATGGCCTGACGGTAAACATGGTCGGCTACGTCGCCGGCGGCGAAGATGCCTTCTACGCTGGTCGCAGTGGCGTTGCCGTCGCGGCCGCCCTGCACTACCAGATAACCGTCTTTCAAGGTCAACTGGCCTTCGAACAGCGAGGTGTTCGGAGTGTGGCCAATGGCGATGAACACGCCGTCGACAGTGATTTCGTCGAAGCTGCCGTCATTGTTCTTCAGACGCGCACCGGTCACGCCCATGTTGTCGCCCAACACTTCGTCGAGGGTGGCGTTGAGCTTGAGGATGATCTTGCCTTCAGCCACGCGAGCGTTGAGCTTGTCGATCAGGATCTTCTCGGCGCGGAACGTTTCGCGACGGTGGATCAGGGTCACGGTGCTGGCGATATTGGCCAGATACAGGGCCTCTTCAACAGCGGTGTTGCCGCCGCCAACCACTGCAACCGGTTTGTTGCGATAGAAGAAACCGTCGCAGGTCGCGCAGGCCGAAACGCCTTTGCCCATGAACGCTTCTTCCGACGGCAGGCCCAGGTAACGAGCGCTGGCACCGGTGGCGATGATCAGGGCGTCGCAGGTGTAGGTCGCGCTGTCGCCGGTCAGGCTGTAAGGCTTGGAAGCGAAGTCGACGGCGTTGATGTGATCGAAAACGATCTCGGTTTCAAAACGCTCGGCGTGCTCGCGCATACGCTCCATCAGCACCGGACCGGTCAGACCGTGGACGTCACCCGGCCAGTTGTCGACTTCGGTGGTGGTGGTCAGTTGACCGCCAGCCTGCATGCCGGTGATCAGCAGTGGCTTGAGGTTGGCACGCGCGGCATACACCGCAGCGCTGTAACCGGCAGGGCCGGAACCGAGAATGATCACTCGCGAATGACGGACTTCAGACATGAATCTGCTCCTGTTGACCGGCCAATACAGCTGGCGCGGACGCCGGACTGCCGGCGGAATAAAAAAGGACTGTGGATAACCTTGGGGAAGGCATGAGCTCGACAATCCTGTAAAAAGTTGGGTGCAGCGTATCGAGGGGGGCAAGATTAAGGAAATACGGTTTAACAATCCAGCTCATAGGTGGTCTCTATGCCGAGACACTGACGAGATGGACGTCTTTGTTACAGTGAATGTCGATCACTCTGCCGCGCTTTCGCACGTAGTGCAAAGTCGGTAAGGTCGGCGCGTTTTCCCTTGCTCGGAGCACCCTATGCCCGCCCCTGTTCTGTCTGGCCCGCAATACCTGCGTGAAGGCCTCAAACTGGTTCTCAGTCCCGGCTTGCGCCTGTTCGTGTTGCTGCCGCTGGCGATCAACCTGGTGCTGTTCGTCGGATTGATCTATCTGGCCGGCCACCAGTTCAGTCTGTGGGTCGATACGCTGATGCCATCGCTGCCCGAGTGGCTGAGTTTCCTCAGTTATATCCTGTGGCCGCTGTTCGTGGTGCTGGTGGCGTTGATGGTGTTTTTCACGTTCACCATGCTGGCCAATATCATTGCTGCGCCGTTCAATGGTTTCCTCGCGGAAAAAGTCGAGGTGGTGGTGCGTGGCACCGACGACTTCCCGGCCTTCAGCTGGGGTGAGCTGGTCGCCATGGTCCCGCGTACCCTGGCCCGGGAAATGCGCAAACTCGGCTACTTCCTGCCTCGGGCGATCGGCCTGTTCATTCTCTCGTTCATCCCCGTGGTGAACATCATCGCCGCGCCGCTGTGGCTGTTGTTCGGCGTGTGGATGATGGCGATCCAGTACATCGACTACCCGGCGGACAACCACAAACTGGGCTGGAACGAGATGCTCGCCTGGCTGCGCGAGAAGCGCTGGCAGAGCATGAGTTTCGGCGGGATCGTGTATCTGGTGCTGCTGATTCCGGTGGTCAACATCCTGATGATGCCCGCCGCGGTGGCTGGGGCAACGTTGTTTTGGGTACGTGAGCGCGGTGCCGAGAATCTGGTGACTCAGCGCTGAGGCGCTCAATAACAGCCCGTCACAAATCCATCATCCGAACGTCACAAGCACGACATGGCCTCAGCCGACACTGAGGTCATGACGACAGCTCTACATATCACTCTGATCAGCGAAACCTTCCCACCGGAAATCAACGGCGTGGCCAACACCCTTGGCCGCTTGTGCGATGGACTGCGAGCGCGTGGACATCGGGTCGACCTGATACGCCCACGTCAGGCCGGCGATCCGCAGCGTACTGAAGACGATGGCTTGCTCTTGTGCCGGGGCTGGCCGCTGCCGGGCTATCCCGGATTGCAATGGGGCCAGTCGTCGATGCACAAGTTGCTGCGGCGCTGGAAGCACCAGCGTCCGGACGTGCTGTACATCGCCACTGAAGGCCCGCTCGGTCTGTCGGCGTTGCGAGCGGCGCGGCGCCTGGGGATTTCGGTGGTCAGTGGTTTTCATACCAATTTCCAGCAATACACCAGCCAGTACGGCCTCGGTTTGTTGACGCGGCTCCTGACGCATTATTTGCGCTGGTTCCACAACCGTTCGGCGCTGACACTGGTGCCGAGTATCAGTCAGCGACTGGAACTGGAGCGGCGGCATTTCGAGCGACTGGCGTTGCTGTCCCGCGGTGTGGACAGCCAGTTGTTCCACCCGGCCAAACGCCTGAACGCCCTGCGTGAGCAATGGGGACTGGGCGAGCGCGATATTGCGGTGATTCACGTAGGAAGGCTCGCGCCAGAGAAAAACCTCGGTTTGCTCAAACGCTGCTTTGAAAAGCTGCGCGACACTTATCCACAGCGCACTCTGAAGCTGATCGTGATCGGCGACGGGCCGCAACGCATGGCGCTGGAGAAAGATCTGCCTGAGGCGATTTTCTGCGGGTCACAGCGCGGTGAAGCGCTGGCCGCGCACTATGCGTCCGGCGATGTGTTTCTGTTTCCGAGCCTGACCGAAACCTTTGGCAATGTCGTGCTCGAAGCGCTGGCCTCAGGGCTTGGCGTGGTGGCCTACGATCAGGCAGCGGCGGCGCAGCATATTCGCCACGGCTACAGCGGCGTGCTGGCTATGCCGGGCGATGAAGAGGCGTTTTGCGATGCGGCGGCGTGGTTGCTGGAGAAGTATGAAACGTTGCGCTGCGTGCGCCTGAATGCGCGCCAGCATGCGAGTCGCCAGGGGTGGGCGGCGATTATCGAGCAGTTTGAAGGGCATTTGCGCGGGGCGTGCGTTGGGGAGCAGGTTGTCCCTAATGCACAGACATTGCGATAGATCTTTACTGGTCTTGAAACCACTTTCGCGAGCAGGCTCGCTCCCACAAGGGATCTCCAGTGAACACAGGATTTGTGAATACCGGAGAAACCTGTGAGAGCGAGCCTGCTCGCGAAGGGGTCAGTAATGGCGCCGCTTAAACCAGCGTCATCAACGCCTCACGGCTGAACGGCAGAATGTCCTGCTCACGCCCTTCGCGCACTTTCAGTGCCCAATCCGGATCGACCAGCAGTGCGCGCCCCACCGCGACCAGATCGAATTCCTCTTTGTTCAGGCGCTCGAGCAGGTTCTCCAGACTGGCCGGCTCTGCAACCTTGTCGGTGTTGACCATGAACTGCAGGAACTCGCCATCCAGGCCTACGCTGCCGACGGTGATGGTCGGTTTGCCGGTCAGCTTGCGCGTCCAGCCAGCCAGGTTCAGCTCGGAGCCGTCGAATTCCGGCTCCCAGAAACGCCGCGTCGAGCAGTGGAAGATGTCCACGCCAGCGTCGGACAGCGGCTTGAGGAATTCACCCAAGGCTTCCGGGGTTTGCACCAGGCGTGCGGTGTAATCCTGCTGTTTCCATTGCGAGAAACGGAAGATGATCGGGAAACCCTCGCCGACGGCTGCACGCACAGCCTGAATCAGCTCGATGGCAAAGCGCGAACGGTTGGCCAGACTGCCGCCGTATTCGTCAGTGCGCTGGTTGCTGCCTTCCCAGAAGAACTGGTCGACCAGATAACCATGGGCGCCGTGGATTTCCACGCCGTCCATGCCGATGCTTTGGGCATCCTTGGCCGCTTGGGCGAAGGCGCCGATCACGTCCTGGATGTCCTGCTTGGTCATGCCGTGCACTACGACCTGACCGTCCTTGAGTTTTTCCGACGGACCATAACCCGGCACGCTGGCGTCCGGTTCGGTGCCGATGCGGCGCACGCTACCGACGTGCCACAGCTGCGGAACGATCTTGCCGCCCTCGGCATGTACCGCGTCGACGACTTTTTTCCAACCGGCCAAGGGTGCTTCACCAAAGAACTGCGGCACATTCGGGTAACCGTTGGACGCAATATGGCCCACGGTGGTGCCTTCAGTGATGATCAGACCGACGCCAGCAGCAGCGCGACGACGGTAGTACTCGATGACTTTGGAGTTCGGCACGCCACCCGGAGAAAACGAACGGGTCATCGGTGCCATGACTACACGGGTCGGCAGTTCGAGAGTGCCGAGGTGGAACGGTTTGAACAGGGCTTGAACCGGCATGGGAAGACTCCGCAGGGAATGACTTTATGACGGCGATAATATTGATCGGCAAACGCCTTGAACACCACTATTGATCTGAATGATTAAGGGATAGAAACGAAAAGATCGCAGCCTTCGGCAGCTCCTACACAATCGAATGCAAGCCAAACGAAAAGATCGCAGCCCCAGCAGTCCCCTGTAGGAGCTGCCGAAGGCTCGGGCCGCGATCGGACGATCTCTTGATCTTGATGGTTTTAGCCCAGCGCTTTCTCGATTGCAGCAATCACGGTCGGATCATCCGGCGCCGTGCGCGGCGAGAACCGGGCCAGCACGCGGCCGTCCTTGCCAAGCAGGAACTTCTCGAAATTCCAGGTGATGTCACCGGGAAACTCCGCGCCCTCGCCCGCCAGCAGCCGATAGAGCTGATGGCGCTCGTGACCATTGACTTCGAGCTTGCTCGACAAAGGGAACGTCACGCCATAGTTGAGGCTGCAGAAATCCTGGATTTCCTGTTCGGTGCCTGGCTCCTGACCGGCAAACTGGTTGCACGGCAGGCCCAATACACTGAAGCCTTTACCCTTGAATTGCTGGTAGAGGTTTTCCAGCGCCGCGTACTGTGGGGTCAACCCGCATTTGGAGGCGACGTTGACCACCAGCACCACTTGGCCCTTGAAGGGCGCCAGCGGTAGCTCCTGACCATCCAGGGCTGTCAACTTAAGGTCGTGAAAAGCACTCATGACGAACTCCAGATTCCCGTGTTCTACTCGAAACAGCCACTTGGCGAGACCACCAAGGACAGCCGCGGACTAAAAAAGGCGCCCGCAGGCGCCTCTCCAGTACTCGAAGCTTAGCGCAGAAAATCAGTGCTGATGGCCACCTTCGCCATGGACGTGACCATGAGCGACTTCTTCCTGGCTGGCATCACGGATAGCAACGATCTTCACTTTGAAGTTCAGGCGCTGACCGGCCAATGGGTGGTTGCCGTCGACAGTGACGTCGTCGCCGTCCAGGTCACGGATGGTGACGATTTGCATCTGGCCATCCGGCGCCGAAGCGTGGAACTGCATGCCAACTTCCAGCTCGTCAACGCCTTCGAACATGCTGCGGCTCAGGGTGCTGACCAGTTCGGCAGCGTATTCGCCGTAAGCGTCTTCCGGTTCAACGGAAACTTCCAGTTCGTCACCAACAGCTTTGCCATCCAGGGCTTTTTCCAGGCCCGGGATGATGTTGCCTGCGCCTTGCAGGTAGACCAGCGGAGCGCCGCCGGCGGAGCTGTCGATGACCTCACCAGCGTCGTTGGTCAGGGTATAGTCGATGGAGACAGCCTTATTGGCGGCGATCAGCATGGGGCGAGACCTTTTGCAGAAGAATATAGAAAGACCAAGTTTAGCGAAGCAAACGCGCGAAAGCGAACACAACCCGGACAAACGGGATTCGACGATTACCGGCTTCCATCAGGACGAGGACGGTCACTGGGTGGCCGAGCTTTCCTGTGGCCACACTCAGCACCTGCGTCACCAGCCACCGTGGCAATCGCGCGCGTGGGTGCTGGACCCGGCGCAACGTATTGAAAAAATAGGCCAACCCTTTGCCTGCGGTTGGTGCGCTCAAGGCTCGGTTAGCGATAACCTTGGCGCCTGAATTTCGGTAGGCAGTCACGTATAGATCGCCACCATTGCCATGCACCCTTAGAGAATTCGCATGCAAACTTTTTTTATCGCACCCACCGATTTTGGTGTGGGTCTGACCTCCATCAGCCTCGGGCTGGTGCGTACGCTGGAGCGGGCCGGGCTGAAAGTCGGTTTCTTCAAACCGATCGCCCAACCGCATCCGGGCGACACCGGCCCTGAGCGCTCCACCGAACTGATGGCGCGCACCCACGGCCTGAAACCACCACAGCCGCTGGGTCTGGCCCATGTCGAGCGGATGCTTGGCGATGGCCAGCTCGATGAGCTGCTCGAAGAAATCATCACCCTGTATCAGCAAGCAGCCGTCGGCAAAGACGTGCTGGTGGTTGAAGGCATGGTACCGACCCGCAGCGCCAGTTACGCCGCACGGGTCAATCTGCATCTGGCTAAAAGTCTGGATGCCGAAGTGATTCTGGTCTCGGCGCCGGAAAACGAAGTGCTCGCCGAACTCTCCGGCCGCGTCGAATTGCAGGCGCAATTGTTCGGGGGTCCGAAAGACCCGAAAGTCCTCGGCGTGATCCTCAACAAGGTCAAGACCGACGAGAGCATGGAAGCGTTTGCCGCACGTCTGAAAGAGCACTCGCCGTTGCTGCGCAGCGGTGATTTCCGTCTGCTCGGCTGCATCCCGTTCCAGCCTGAACTCAATGCACCGCGGACCCGCGATGTCGCCGACCTGATGGGCGCACAAGTGCTCAACGCCGGCGACTATGAAACCCGCCGGATGACCAAAATCATCATTTGCGCACGCACCATGCGCAACACCGTTGAGCTGCTCAAGCCCGGCGTGCTGGTGGTGACGCCGGGGGATCGTGACGACATCATCCTTGCGGTCAGCCTCGCGGCGATCAACGGCGTGCCGCTGGCCGGCCTGTTGCTGACCAGCGACACCCTGCCCGATCCGCGCATCATGGACTTGTGCCGTGGCGCCTTGCAGGCCGGATTGCCGGTGTTGTCGGTGAGCACGGGCTCCTACGACACCGCCAACCTGCTCAACGGCTTGAACAAGGAAATCCCGATTGACGACCGCGAACGTGCGGAGATCATCACCGATTTCGTCGCCAGCCACCTCGACGCCAACTGGCTGCACCAGCGCTGCGGTACACCACGCGAGATGCGCCTGTCGCCGGCGGTGTTCCGTTATCAACTTATTCAGCGCGCCCAAGCTGCCAACAAACGCATCGTCCTGCCTGAAGGCAGCGAGCCATTCACCGTGCAAGCGGCGGCGATTTGTCAGGAACGCGGGATAGCCCGTTGTGTGTTGCTGGCCAAACCCGAAGACGTCGAAGCGGTCGCCCGCGCCCAAGGCATCGTATTGCCGCCTGGGCTGGAGATTCTCGATCCGGATCTGATCCGCGAGCGCTACGTCGAGCCGATGGTTGCCCTGCGCAAGACCAAAAGCCTCAACGCCCCAATGGCCGAGCAGCAACTGGAAGACACCGTGGTGATCGGCACCATGATGCTCGCGCTGGATGAAGTCGACGGCCTGGTTTCCGGCGTGATCAACACCACCGCCAATACCATCCGTCCGGCCCTGCAACTGATCAAGACCGCGCCGGGCTGCACGCTGGTGTCGTCGGTGTTCTTCATGCTGTTCCCGGAGGAAGTGCTGGTCTACGGCGACTGCGTGATGAACCCGCACCCGAGCGCCACCGAACTGGCAGAGATCGCCCTGCAAAGCGCCGACTCGGCCGCAGCATTCGGCATCACCCCGCGCGTGGCGATGATCAGTTACTCCAGCGGCGAATCGGCCACTGGCGAGGAAGTCGAGAAAGTCCGCGAGGCCACCCTGCTCGCCCACGAACAACAGCACTCGCTGCTGATCGATGGCCCGCTGCAATACGACGCCGCTGCCAACGAAACCGTCGCTCGGCAACTGGCACCGAACAGCCCGGTGGCCGGTCGCGCCACTGTGTTTGTGTTCCCCGATCTGAACACCGGCAACACCACACACAAAGCTGTGCAGCGCAGCGCCGACTGCGTCAGCCTCGGCCCGATGCTGCAAGGCCTGCGCAAACCGGTGAACGACCTGCCGCGCGGCGCGCAAGTCGACGACATCGTCTACACCATCGCCCTCACCGCGATTCAAGCCGCCAACCGACCTATGGATGTGTAAATGCTGGATTTCCTACCTGCGCCGCTGCGCGGCGTGATCGCCTCACTGCTGTTGGCGCTCAATACGATTCTGCTGTGTTCGTTCCTGTTCTGCGTGGCGCTGATCAAGGCCTTGCCGTTCGCCTTCACCCAGCGCATCGCCGGTTGGCTGATGAGCCACACCCACGAAGCGTGGATCAGCAATAACAAGGGCTGGATGAACCTGGTGCGCCGCACGCGCTGGCACATCAGCGGCCTGCAAGGTCTCGACTACAACCACTCCTATCTGATTACCAGCAACCATCAGAGCTGGGTCGACATTCTGGTGCTGCAATACGTACTCAACCGTCGCATCCAGCCGCTGAAGTTCTTCCTCAAGCAAGAACTGATCTGGGTGCCGGTGATTGGTCTGGCGTGGTGGGCGCTGGGTTTCCCGTTCATGAAGCGCTACTCCAAGGCCTATCTGGAAAAACACCCGGAGAAAAAAGGCAAAGACCTCGAAACCACCCGCAAGACCTGCGCGAAATTTCGCAACAACCCGGTGGGAATCTTCAACTTCGTCGAAGGCACGCGCTTCACCACTGGCAAGCATGCACAGCAACAGTCGCCGTTCAAATACCTGCTCAAGCCGAAGGCTGGTGGCATTGCGTTCGTGCTGGATGCAATGGGCGAACAGTTGGAGTCGATCGTCAACGTGACCATCCACTACCCAGCCGGGCGCCCGGGATTTTGGGATTTACTGTGCGGCAACGTGCGAGACGTAGTGGTGCACTTTGAAGAGCTGAAGATTCCTCAGCAGTTCATTGGCAAGAATTACGATCAGGACGGTGAGTATCGTTTGCAGTTCCAGGGCTGGATCAATCAGCTGTGGCTGGATAAAGACGCGCTGCTCGAACAGATGCACCGCGAGTATCCAGCGAAGTCTTGAAGCATCTGTTCTGACCTCATCGCTGGCAAGCCAGCTCCCACAGGTTTCTCTGCCTTACACAAAATTTGTGTGCGCTGAAAATCCCTGTGGGAGCTGGCTTGCCAGCGATAGCCATCTTAAGGTCACAAAAAAGCCCATCGATGATTGCACATCGGCGGGCTTTTTCTTGCAGCTTGAAACCAGAAGCTTGCAGCTGCTTTATCGCTTAAATCGCGCCACGTTGACGCAGCAGATCCAGCACTTGCTTGACGCTCTCTTCCAGCGACAGCGCCTGAGTGTCGATCACCAGGTCAGCATTCAACGGCACGTCATACGGGAAGGACTCACCCGGAATATTATCGCCGCCCGCCGCATACAACCCCTGCGGATCACGCTCTGCACATACCGTCGGCGAAGCCTGCACATAAACCGTCAGTAGACGATCCTTGCCAATCAGTTCCTTGGCCTGCTCACGACCTTCGGCACTCGGCGCCACAAACGACGCCAACGTCAACAGACCGGCTTCGTTGAACTGACGGGCAACGTGCGCGGCACGACGCCAGTTCTCGGTACGGCCAGCGCGGTCCTGCGGCAGACCTTTGTTCAGATCCTGACGCAGATTCTGGCCATCGAGTACAAACACCGCTCGTCCCATATCGAATAGCTTGCGTTCAACCGCATAAGCCAGCGTGCTCTTGCCCGCGCCCGACAGACCGCTGAACAGCACGGTGGCCGGTTGCTGACCAAAGCGCTGCGCACGTTCTTCAGTCGCCACATGCGCCAGTTTGCCGTGGTGTGTCGTGGTGCCATGCGAAACAGGCTGAGCGACGATCATGCCAGCGCCAACGGTGCCGTTGGTCAAACGATCGATGATGATGAACGCGCCGGTGGTGCGGTTGCTTTCGTAACCGTCGAGGGCAATCGGCGCATCAAGCGCGATCCTGACCTTGCCGATTTCGTTGAGCTGCAAAGCGCTCGCCGGGCCTTCTTCCAGCGTGTTCACGTCGACCTTGTTGATGATGCTGGCAATCGAGCCCGGCACATAACTGGTCGCCCGTTTGATGTCGTACTTCTTGCCCGGCAGCATCGGCTCTTCAGCCATCCACACCAACATCGCTTCGAAGCTGTCGGTGACCGGCGGCACGTTGTCGGCATGCACCAACAGGTCGCCGCGAGAGATGTCGATTTCGTCTTCCATGGTCAGCGTCACCGCTTGACCAGGACCCGCATGCTCCAGTTCACCTTCGAAAGTGACAATGGATTTCACACGGCTGCTCTTGCCCGACGGCAGCACCACGACCTCGTCACCCTTCTTGACGATGCCGCTGGCGAGGGTGCCGGCGAAACCGCGGAAGTTCAGGTTCGGACGGTTGACGTACTGCACCGGGAAACGCAGATCGGTGAAGTTGCGGTCGCCCGCCACTTCCACGGTCTCGAGAATTTCCATCAGCGACTGACCGGTGTACCACGGCGAGCGCTCGGATTTGTTCACCACGTTGTCGCCTTTCAGGGCAGACATCGGCACAAAGTGCATGCTGGTCGGCTTCATCTTCAAGCCTTCGGCGAACTTCAGGTAATCAGCCTTGATCGACTCGAACACGCCTTCATCGAAGTCCTTGAGGTCCATCTTGTTGATGGCGACAACGATGTGTTTGATCCCCAGCAAGGACGCGATGAAGCTGTGGCGACGAGTCTGGGTCTGCACACCGTAACGGGCATCGACCAGGATGATCGCCAGGTCACAGGTGGACGCACCGGTGGCCATGTTGCGGGTGTACTGCTCATGGCCGGGGGTGTCGGCAATGATGAATTTGCGCTTGGCGGTGGAGAAATAGCGGTAGGCGACATCGATGGTGATGCCCTGCTCACGCTCGGCCTGCAGGCCGTCGACCAGCAACGCCAGGTCGATGTCGTCACCGGTGGTGCCGACTTTCTTCGAATCGCGGGTGATGGCTTCCAGATGATCTTCGTAGATCATTTTGGAGTCGTGCAGCAGGCGCCCGATCAGGGTGCTCTTGCCGTCATCGACGTTACCGCAGGTCAAAAAGCGCAGCAGCTCTTTACGTTCGTGCTGGCCCAGGTAGGCGAGGATGTCCTCGCTGATCAAATCAGATACGTGCGACATGACAACCCCTTAGAAATAACCCTGACGTTTTTTGTCTTCCATGGAGCCTGCGCCATCGTGGTCGATGACCCGGCCCTGGCGCTCGGAAGTTCGCGTCAGGAGCATTTCCTGAATGATGTCCGTGAGGCTCTCGGCCTCGGACTCCACCGCGCCCGTCAACGGGTAGCAACCAAGGGTACGGAAACGCACTTTCTTTTTGACGATGCGCGCTTTGTCTTCGTCGGACAGGTGCTCGAGGATGCGCTCGTCGTCGATCATGATCAGCGTGCCGTTCTTCTCGATCACTTCACGCTCGGCGGCGAAGTACAGCGGCACAATCGGGATGCCTTCGAGGTAGATGTACTGCCAGATGTCCAGCTCGGTCCAGTTCGACAACGGGAACACACGAATGGATTCGCCCTTATTGACCTTGCCGTTGTAGACGTTCCACAACTCCGGGCGCTGATTTTTCGGATCCCAGCGGTGCTTGCTGTCGCGGAACGAGTACACGCGCTCTTTGGCGCGGGATTTCTCTTCATCGCGACGGGCGCCGCCGAACGCTGCGTCGAAACCATGCTTGTCGAGCGCCTGTTTCAGGCCCTCGGTTTTCATGATGTCGGTGTGCTTGGCGCTGCCGTGGGTGAACGGGTTGATGTTCTGCGCCACGCCGTCCGGGTTGATGTGCGTGATCAGGTCCAGGCCAAGCTCTTCGACCATCTTGTCGCGGAACTTGTACATTTCCTGGAATTTCCAGCGGGTATCGACGTGCATCACCGGAAACGGCAGTTTGCCCGGGAAGAACGCCTTGCGTGCCAGGTGCAGCATCACGGCGGAGTCTTTACCGATGGAGTACAGCATCACCGGGTTATCGAACTCGGCGGCCACCTCGCGGATGATGTGGATGCTTTCCGCCTCCAGCTGTTTCAGATGCGTCAGTTTGTCGACCATGGCTACTCACGAAAGCTTTCTTATGAACGGCCAGCGGGCCGTGTTCGAGCGGGGAATCCTAGCACAGCGACCTCTTCTAATCAGGACGCCAACTAGAACGAAAGGACATATGAATATGCCCACTCGTTTGGGCGAAGGCATTCAATGTGGGAGCGAGCCTGCTCGCGAAAGCGTCGTGTCAGGCAGCGCTGTATTGAAGCGTAAATCGTATTCGCGAGCAGGCTCGCTCCCACCAGGATTGGTGCTGGATTCAAATGGGATTCGGGCAGTCGATGAAGATGTGCTCGAGGGCGAATCGTTTTGCCAAATAGTCGCCCAGAGCCTGCACACCGTAACGCTCGGTGGCGTGGTGGCCGGCGGCGATAAAGCTGATGTCGTTTTCCCGGGCGCTGTGGAATGTCTGCTCGGAAGCTTCACCGCTGAGAAACAGATCGACACCCGCCGCCACGCCGTGATCGATGTAGCCCTGACCACCGCCAGTGCACCAGCCTACCCGGCGGATCATCCCGCTGCCTTCAACCAGCAGTGGTTCACGGCCCATCACTTCCTGGACCTTGCGGGCGAAATCGCGCGGGGTCATTGGCTCGTTCAGCGAACCGACAAGCCCGACTATTTTCAGATTATCCGGATCCAGCGGCCCTTCAACGGTGATGTCCAACTGACGCGCCAACTGCACGTTGTTGCCGACATCCGGGTGCAGATCCAGCGGCAAGTGATAGGCGAGCAGGCTGATGTCGTGCTTGAGCAACGTCTTCAAACGACGCTGCTTCATGCCCGTGACGCAGGGGTTTTCGCCCTTCCAGAAGTAACCGTGGTGCACCAGCACCAGATCGGCCTCGGCCTCGACGGCGGCATCGAGCAACGCCTGGCTCGCAGTGACGCCGCTGACGATGCGCATCACTTGCGGACGGCCTTCGACCTGCAAGCCGTTGGGGCAATAATCGGCAATTTTTGCACTGGCCAGGTATCGGTCGGCTTCTTCGACGAGGGTGCTGAGGGCAACGGCCATGAAAGACTCCTAAATATCCCGTTCAGAGGCACGCGTGGCCTCGTATAATGCGCGACATTATGGGCGGTCTGACTTCGCCTGCAACTTTTCCAGGACGTGCTTAATGTTCAAGGCGCTGCGTTTTTTTGGCTGGCCATTGTTGGCCGGTGTGCTTATCGCTCTGTTGATTATTCAGCGATACCCGCAGTGGGTCGGGCTGCCAAGCCTCGACGTCAACCTGCAACAGGCGCCGCAGACCACCCTTGTGCAGCAGGGGCCGGTGTCCTATGCCGATGCGGTGACGATCGCCGCGCCGTCGGTGGTCAACCTGTACACCACCAAAGTCATCAACAAGCCGGCGCATCCTTTATTCGAGGATCCACAGTTCCGCCGTTTCTTTGGTGACAACTCGCCGAAGCAGAAGCGCATGGAGTCGAGCCTCGGTTCCGGCGTGATCATGAGCCCGGAAGGCTACATCCTGACCAACAACCACGTTACCAGCGGCGCCGACCAGATCGTCGTAGCACTCAAGGATGGCCGGGAAACCCTGGCCCGAGTGATCGGCAGCGACCCGGAAACCGATCTCGCCGTTCTGAAAATCGACTTGAAAAACCTGCCTGCGATCACTGTCGGCCGTTCCGACAGCATCCGCATCGGCGACGTTGCGCTGGCCATCGGCAACCCGTTTGGCGTCGGCCAGACCGTGACCATGGGCATCATCAGCGCCACCGGGCGTAATCAGTTGGGCCTGAACAACTACGAAGATTTCATCCAGACCGACGCGGCCATCAACCCGGGCAACTCCGGCGGTGCACTGGTGGATGCCAACGGCAATCTCACCGGCATCAACACGGCGATTTTCTCCAAGTCCGGTGGCTCGCAGGGCATCGGTTTTGCCATCCCGGTGAAACTGGCGATGGAAGTGATGAAGTCGATCATCGAGCATGGCCAGGTGATTCGCGGCTGGCTCGGCATCGAAGTGCAGCCATTGACTCAGGAACTGGCCGAATCGTTTGGCTTGTCCGGGCGTCCGGGCATTGTGGTGGCGGGGATCTTCCGCGACGGCCCGGCACAGAAGGCCGGCCTGCAACTGGGCGACGTGATTCTCAGCATTGATGGCGAACCGGCCGGCGATGGTCGTCGCTCGATGAACCAGGTCGCGCGGATCAAACCGACCGACAAGGTCACGATTCAAGTGATGCGTAACGGCAAGGAGATCAAGCTCTCGGCGGAAATCGGCTTGCGTCCACCGCCGGCACCGGTGCAGGAAAAACGAGAGTAAAAATTTATTCGCGTCAACGGCGCGAATAAAAGACATTCTCAAAAGGCATGTTATATTGTTTCAATCTAACAATTGGAACAACATAACATGTCGTCTCGAACAAAGACCTCCCTGCTTGGCCTGACTCTTGGTCTACCCCTTGCCTTGCTGGGCGATGCGGCCTTTGCCGAAGAGCCGCAACCGCTCGAACTGGACGCGATCAGCGTCACCTCCGATTACGAATCCCCCACCGGTCCAGTCAAGGGCTACCGTGCCACGCGCTCCTCCAGTGCGACCAAAACCGACACGGCGATCCGCGATATTCCCCAGGCAATCAGCGTGGTGCCTGCCAGCGTGCTCAAGGATCTGGGCAGCACCAGCGTCGAGCGCGCGCTGGATTTCGCTGGCGGCGTATCGAAGCAAAACAACTTCGGCGGCCTGACGCTCTACGAATACAGCGTGCGCGGCTTCACCACCTCGGAGTTCTACAAGGACGGCTTCAGCGCCAATCGCGGGTACCCGAGCACACCGGACGCAGCCAATATCGAGCGTATCGAAGTGCTCAAAGGCCCGGCGGCCAGCCTATATGGCCGTGGCGACCCGGGTGGCACGGTGAACATCGTCACCAAAAAACCACAGCCCGAAGCCTTTACCACGTTGCAGACCAGCGCTGGCAGTTGGGACCGTTATCGCACGGCGCTGGACGTCAACACGCCGCTCGATGAACAGGGTGACGTGCTCTCGCGGATCAACCTTGCAGTCGAGGACAACCACAGCTTTCGCGATCACGTCGACAGCAAACGCGTATTCGTCGCGCCCTCGATCAGTTGGCAACTGAACCCGGATACGTCGCTGTTGGTGGAAAGCGAAATCGTCCGCCACAGCTCGACGTTCGACCGTGGCATCGTCGCGCCTGGCAATAAATGGAGCGGTGTTTCTCGTTCGACGTTCCTCGGTGAACCCAACGACGGCAACGTCGACAACCACAACAACCTGCTTCAGGCGACGCTCGAGCATCACCTTGACGACAACTGGAAACTGCGCCTGGCCAGCCATTACAAGGAAGGCAAACTGTGGGGCGACGCTTCCGAAAGTCGCCCGCTGAATGCCGACGGTCATACCGTCAACCGCCGTTACCGCGAGCGCGATACCAACTGGCACGACAGCATCACCCAACTGGAATTGCGTGGTTTGTTCGACCTCGGCCCATGGCAGCACGAACTGCTGATCGGCACCGAATACGAGAACTTCCGCAAGAACGAGCGCGTCACCACCATCGCCGGCGGCCCCTACGCCATCGACATCTACAAGCCGATCTACGGCCAGCCGAAACCCAACGGCACACGCTCGGGCACTGACACTTTCGAGCACCTCGAAAGCCACGCGCTGAACCTGCAGGATCAAATCGTCTTTACCGACAAATTGCGCGGGATGATCGGCGCACGTTTCGAACACTTCGAACAAAACATCGATGACCACAGCCGCAACGCCAGCAGCCGCCAGACCCACGACGCCCTCACCCAGCGCGCCGGCCTGCTCTATCAACTGACGCCCAACACCGGCCTGTTCGCCAACGCCTCGACCTCGTTCAAACCAAACAACGGCCTCGATGCGGCCGGCAAATCCTTCGATCCGGAGGAAGGTGTCGGCTACGAAATCGGCATCAAAAACGAACTGTTCGACGAACGCCTGAGCAGCACCCTTGCCTTCTTTCACATCGACAAGGAAAACGTCCTCGCGCTCGACCCTGCCACCGACACCAACCGCGCGATGGGCAAGGCACGCAGTCGCGGCTTCGATCTGCAGGTGACCGGCCAAGTCACCGATGCCCTGCGGGTGATTGGCGCCTTCGCCTACATCGACGCCGAAGTGACTCAGGGTGACGCCGTGATTCCCACCGGCAGCCGCATCCTCGGCGTGGCCAAACGCAGCGGCAGTCTGCTGGGTGTTTATGAATTTCAGGACGGGCATCTGCGCGGCTCGGACATTGGCGCAGCGTTCACTTACGTCGGTGATCGCTCGGGCGAATCCGGCAGCGATTTCGAATTGCCGGCGTATCACACCGTCGACCTGCTGGCCCATTACAAGGCCAGCGACAACGTCACCGTCGGCCTGAACCTGAACAACGTATTCGACGAAAAATACTACGAGCGCTCTTACAGTAATTACTGGGTCAACCCCGGCGAGCCGCGCAATTTCACCGTCAGCCTGTCACTCAATCTGTAAAAGGAAGTCACCATGCAATACGGCAAAACCCTGCTGGTCATCGCCGCGCTGTTCGCCGGACAAGCCTCGGCCCATGGCCTGTGGACCGAACAACGGCGCGGCAACATCGAAGTGATCTACGGCCACGGCGCCGAAGACAACGCCTTCAAGGCCCAGAAAATCAGTGGCGCGTGGGCCTACGACGCGAGCGGCAAAATGATCCCGGTCAGCGTCGAGCGCCTGCCCGATCACGCCCGCCTCAAGCCGTTGAAAACACCCGCGGTAATGGCCGTGGCTTTGAATAACGGGATGTGGTCGCAGACCGCTGACAAGAAGTGGATCAACGAAGGGCGCAGCAAAGTGCCGGGCGCCGTCGAGGCGACGCAGACGTTCAAATACAGCCTGGCGATCTATCAACCGGGGGCAAAGTTGCCCAAGCTGGATCAGATCAAGTTGCTGATTCTGCCGGAAGTTGATCCGCTGACGGTCGGGCCAGGCAAGTCATTGCCGGTGCGCGTGTTGCTTGATGGCAAACCGGCGGCGGGCGTCAAGTTGATCGGCGATTACCGCAGCGCACCCAATACCCTGAGCACCGAGACCGACAAGGACGGCCGTGCGCAGGTGCTGGTGCGAAATGAAGGGTTGAATGTGATTGCGGCGCAGGTTGAGGTGCCGGTGAAGGACAGTGTTGATGTGAACAGTCGCGGGTTGTTCAGTTCGCTGACGTTCCTGGGCGAGCCGCATCACGAATAAAAAACTAACCCTCATCGCAAACGCCGCCCGCCCAGCCCTCTCCCGGAGGGAGAGGGAGCCGACCGAGGTGTATGGCGTCATTCATCGACCTGAAAAACCGAATGGATTATGGATTCGGTAAAGCAGGATCAGGTCGACGTAACGTTAAAGCATCCCCCAATCAGTCCCCTCTCCCTCCGGGAGAGGGTCAGGGTGAGGGCTTTTGCCTTTACAGTTCACCAAGCCCATCGATCAACGCCTGATTCTGCTCCGGCGTGCCAATCGAGATCCGCAGGAACTGCGCAATCCGCTCTTGCTTGAAGTGCCGCACAATCACGCCCTGCTCGCGCAACTTCGCCGCCAGCCCTGCCGCATCATGTTGCGGGTGACGGGCAAAAATGAAGTTCGCCGCCGACGGCAACACCTCAAAACCCTTGCCCTGCAATTGCGCGACAACCCACTCGCGGCTTTCGATGACCAAACGGCAAGTCTTGTCGAAATACTCACGATCCTCGAATGCCGCCGCCGCGCCGACGTTCGCCAGGCGATCCAGCGGATAAGAGTTGAAGCTGTTCTTGATGCGCTCCAGCGCCTCGATCAAATCCGGATGCCCCACCGCCAAGCCAACCCGCAGGCCTGCCAGAGATCGGGATTTGGACAGGGTCTGGGTCACCAGCAGGTTCGGATAACGATCCACCAGGCTGATCGCCGTTTCACCACCGAAGTCGATGTACGCCTCATCCACCACAACTACCGAGTTCGGGCTGGCGATGAGAATCCGCTCAACCGCATCCAGCGCCAACAGGCAGCCCGTCGGGGCGTTCGGGTTAGGGAAAATGATCCCGCCGTTTGGCTTGGCGTAATCCGCCGGGTTGATCTGGAACTGCGCATCCAGCGGCACCGCGTCGAACTTGATGCCGTACAAACCGCAATACACCGGATAAAAGCTGTAGCTGATGTCCGGGAACAGAATCGGCTGATCGTGTTGCAGCAAGCCGTGGAAGATGTGCGCGAGCACTTCGTCCGAACCGTTGCCAAGGAACACCTGATTGGTCTGCACGCCGTAGTAAGTGGCGACGGCGTTTTTCAGCAAATCGCTGTTCGGGTCCGGGTACAGGCGCAGGTTGTCGTTGAGTTCGGTCTGCATTGCCGCCAAGGCTTTTGGCGACGGGCCGTACGGGTTTTCGTTGGTGTTGAGCTTGACCAGCCTGGTCAGCTTCGGCTGTTCGCCCGGCACATAAGGCACCAGATCCTTGACGAACGGGCTCCAGAATTTACTCATGTTCAGTTCCCCTTCGTTTCGTCTTTGATGCGGTATTCGGCACTACGTGCGTGAGCGCTCAACGACTCACCACGGGCCAGGACCGAAGCAGTTTTGCCCAGTTCGGACGCACCGGCCTCGGAGCAGAAAATGATCGAGGAACGTTTCTGGAAGTCGTACACACCCAGCGGCGAAGAGAATCGCGCAGTGCCGGAAGTCGGCAGCACGTGGTTCGGGCCTGCGCAGTAATCACCCAGCGCTTCGGAGGTGTGGCGACCCATGAAGATCGCACCGGCGTGGCGGATCTGCGGCAACCAGGCCTGAGGGTCGGCAACCGACAGCTCAAGGTGTTCTGGCGCAATGCGGTTGGCGACTTCGATGGCCTGGGCCATGTCACGCACGTGAATCAGCGCACCGCGGCCATTGATCGAGGTTTCGATGATGGCTGCGCGATCCATGGTCGGCAGCAGCTTGTCGATGCTCGCGGCGACCTTGTCGAGGAACTCGGCGTCGGGGCTGACCAGAATCGCTTGCGCGTCTTCGTCGTGCTCGGCCTGGGAGAACAGGTCCATGGCGATCCAGTCCGGGTCGGTCTGACCATCGCACACCACGAGGATTTCCGAGGGGCCGGCGATCATGTCGATGCCGACCTGGCCGAACACGTGGCGCTTGGCGGTGGCGACATAGATGTTGCCAGGGCCGACGACCTTGTCCACTTTCGGCACGCTTTCGGTGCCATAGGCCAGCGCGGCAACGGCTTGGGCGCCACCGATGGTGAACACGCGGTCAACGCCGGCAATGCACGCGGCAGCCAGCACCAACTCGTTGATTTCACCGCGCGGGGTCGGCACGACCATGACCACTTCGGTCACGCCGGCAACCTTGGCCGGAATTGCGTTCATCAGCACCGACGAAGGGTACGACGCCTTGCCGCCCGGCACGTAAAGACCGGCGCGATCCAGCGGCGTAACCTTCTGGCCCAGCACCGTGCCGTCGGCCTCTGTGTAGCTCCAGGAATCCTGTTTCTGTTTTTCGTGGTAGCTGCGCACGCGGGCCGCGGCTTTTTCCAGCGCTTCACGTTGCGCTACGGTGATGCGGGTCAGGGCCAGTTCCAGGCGTTCGCGCGGCAGAATCAGGTCAGCCATCGAGGCGACGTCGAGACCGTCGAACTTCTTGGTGAACTCGACCAACGCCGCGTCGCCACGCTCGCGCACAGCCTTGATGATGTCGAGTACGCGCTGATTGACCGAGTCGTCAGACACACTTTCCCAGCTCAGCAGATGATCCAGATGATGCGCGAAATCCGGGTCAGCAGCGTTGAGTCGGCGAATTGCAGTCGGTGCGGTCATAGCGAGAGCCTCATAGGATTGGCAAAAACTCAGGCGCCCGAAACTACCATTCGATCCGCTTGGGCACCTGAGAATTCTGGCTATGAGGCGGATAGACGGCGCGACCTGAGGTCGCGCAAGTAAATCAGCCGCGGTGTCGTGATTCCACTGCGTTGCGCAGGGTATCGATCAACGCCTGGATACGGGCGTGTTGCATTTTCATCGAAGCCTTGTTGACCACCAGGCGCGAGCTGATCGTTGCGATCAGTTCCTGAGGTTCCAGACCGTTGGCGCGCAAGGTGTTGCCGGTGTCGACCACGTCAATGATCTTGTCGGCCAGGCCAATCAGCGGAGCCAGTTCCATCGAACCGTACAGTTTGATGATGTCGACCTGGCGGCCCTGCTCGGCGTAATAACGCTTGGCAACGTTGACGAACTTGGTCGCCACACGCAGGCGGCCCTTTGGCTCGGCGGCGCCGATCTTGCCGGCGGTCATCAGTTTGCACTGAGCGATCTGCAGGTCCAGTGGCTCGTACAAGCCCTGGCCGGTGTATTCCATCAACACGTCTTTACCGGCTACGCCGAGGTCGGCCGCGCCATGCTCGACATAAGTCGGCACGTCGGTCGCGCGCACGATCAGCAGGCGTACATCTGGCTGCGTCGTGGGGATGATCAGCTTGCGGCTCTTGTCCGGATTCTCGGTCGGCACGATACCCGCTTCAGCGAGAAGCGGCAGGGTGTCGTCAAGGATGCGGCCCTTGGACAGTGCGATGGTCAACATGGGAAACGTCAGTCCTTATCAAGGTACTCATGTCCGGTCGCAATCGGCGCCGAACACACATCGAGGTGTCTTTACTATTGAAAAGAACACCCTCGATTCGAAACGAATTCAACGGACACGTCCCTGTGTCCACATGCAGCGATCAGCCCGGAACGCGACGAATCTTGGCGCCCAGCATCTGCAGTTTTTCTTCGATGCACTCGTAACCACGGTCTATGTGGTAGATGCGGTCGATCAGCGTATCGCCTTCGGCAACCAGTGCCGAGATCACCAGACTGGCCGAAGCACGCAGGTCGGTTGCCATCACTGGCGCGCCTTTGAGTTTTTCGATGCCGGTAACAATGGCCGTGTTGCCTTCAACCTGGATATGCGCGCCCATGCGGTGCAGTTCGTAAACGTGCATGAAACGGTTTTCGAAGATCGTCTCGATCACAGCACCGGTGCCTTCGGCAATGGCGTTGAGCGAGATGAACTGTGCCTGCATGTCGGTCGGGAACGCCGGGTACGGCGCAGTGCGCACGTTGACGGCTTTCGGACGCTTGCCGTGCATGTTCAGCTCGATCCAGTCTTCACCGCAGGTGATTTCTGCGCCGGCTTCACGGAGTTTTTCCAGAACGGCTTCGAGGATGGTCGGATCGGTGTCCTTGACCTTGACGCGGCCACCGGTCACGGCAGCAGCGACCAGATAGGTGCCGGTTTCGATACGGTCAGGCATGACTTTGTAGAAAGCCGAACCCAGACGCTCGACGCCATCAATGGTGATGGTGTCGGTGCCGGCACCGGAAACCTTGGCGCCCATGGCGTTGAGGAAGTTCGCCAGGTCAACCACTTCAGGCTCGCGGGCGGCGTTCTGCAACACGCTGCGGCCCCTGGCCAAAGCGGCGGCCATCATGATGTTTTCGGTGCCGGTCACACTGACGGTATCGAAGAAGAAGCTTGCACCGCGCAGACCGCCCTCAGGCGCCTTGGCCTTGATGTAGCCGCCTTCGACGTCGATCACTGCGCCCATGGCTTCGAGGCCACGAATGTGCAGGTCAACCGGACGCGAACCGATCGCGCAACCGCCAGGCAGTGCGACTTCAGCTTCACCGAAGCGCGCAACCATCGGGCCGAGCACCAGGATCGACGCACGCATGGTTTTCACCAGTTCGTACGGGGCGATCAGGGTTTTAATGGTGCGCGGGTCGATTTCGACGCTGAGCTTCTCGTCGATCACCGGCTCGATGCCCATGCGACCGAACAGTTCGATCATGGTGGTGATGTCGTGCAGGTGCGGCAGGTTAGCCACCGTCACCGGGCCATCGCACAACAAGGTGGCGGCCAGGATCGGCAGGGCAGAGTTCTTTGCCCCGGAAATGCGGATCTCGCCATCAAGACGAGCGCCACCGGTAATAATCAATTTATCCATAAGAATCTCGACGCCCTTAGGCTCAGGTGCGCTCGGCCCAGGCCGCGCTGCTGAAAAATTTCATAGTAACCGCATGGATGCTGCCATCGGTGATCCATGGGTTCAAATGGGCATAGATCTGCTGCTGACGCTTCACCGGGCTCAACGCCGCCAGTTCATCGCTAATCACGTTCAGCTGGAAATTGCAGCCTTCGCCCTCAACTTCTACCAACGTTCCGGGCAGCTTTCCTTCTAGGAAGCTCTTCACTTCTACGGCCTGCATGCTCAACCTCAATCGGCGCCCTGTGCGCACGGGTCGGACATCATACAAAAAAGCCCCGCGCCTGCGAACCCCGCATGGCAGGACTCTGACGGGGGGCTTCTTTAATGATGCGGGTTCAGGGTTGCGCCAAGAGTTCGGTCAGTTCACTGACCTGAGCAATTTCGCGCATGTCTTCGGGCATCGCGCGGATGCTGACAGCCTTGCCGGCCGCCTGTGCATCGCGCATGAAACACAGCAGCAACGACAAACCGACGCTGCTGGATTTCTTTACGGCCGAGCAGTCGATGATCAGCGAAGACGCCTTGCTGGACTTGATCAGCGCCTGACCTTCCTTGCGCAGATCAGGCCCGGTGCGGTAATCCAGCACTCCGCTGAGCAAGAGCTCGTCTACATCACTCATACGAACTGCGGCCTCATTCATTGCGCTGGCTTCTCAGCAGCTTTTTCGGTGGTTTCCTTGGCCTTGGCCACTTCACCGGCCCAACCGTTGATGGTCGCGTCCAGATTGTTGCCATTGCGCTGCATCGCGTCAGCGAACTGATCACGGAACAGCTTGCCGATGTTGATACCGTTGATGATCACGTTGCGCAGTTTCCACTCACCGTTGATCTTCTCCAGCGTGTACTGCACAGGATAGACAGCGCCACTGCTGCCCTTGACGGTCATGTTGACGCTGGTGCGATCGCCAGACTCATCCTTGGCAGGATCAACGGTGATGCCCTGGTTGTTGTACTCGAGCAAGGCGTTGCCGTAGAACTGGAACAAACCTTTCTTGAAGTTTTCCTGGAAGGTTTGCATCTGCGCCGGCGTGGCCTTGCGCGAATACTTCACCGTCATGATGCTTTTCGAAATGCCCTCGGCATCCACCACCGGCCCGACAATGTTGTTGAGCGCGGCGTAGAAATCGGTCGGATCCTGCTTGTATTTCTCTTTGTTGGCAGCCAGATCGGCCAGCAACCGGGTGGTTGTGTCCTGAACCAGTTCATGGGCCGACGTTGCAGCCACAGCGTTACCCATCAAAGGCAGAGCCGCCAGTAACACCAACAGGCTGCGTCGCAAGATAGAGATCATTCAAAAGCTCCTCATTTGGCGTCTTTGCTAACGGTATTGAGCAGGAATTTACCGATCAGGTCTTCCAGTACCAGAGACGACTGCGTGTCGTGAATGGTTCCACCATCCTTCAGAGCGGTGTCTTCCCCGCCTACGCTGATACCGATGTACTTCTCGCCCAGCAGACCAGCGGTCAGGATAGATGCTGTGGAGTCAGTCGGCAGATTGTCGACTTTCTTGTCCACTTGCAGTGTCACCCGACCGGTGAAGCTGTCGCGGTCCAGATCGATTGCCGTGACTTTGCCGATGGTGACACCGGCCATGGTCACTTTGGCTCTGACCGTCAAACCGGCGATATTGTCGAAGTAGGCATACAGTTTATAAGTGTCGGTGGTCGAAGTCGGAGACAGGCCACTGACCCGCAACGCAAGCAGCAACAAGGCCAGGATCCCTGCCAGCAGGAACAGGCCGACACCGATTTCCAGGGTGCGGTTTTGCATCAGAAATCTCCAAACATCAAAGCGGTCAGAATAAAGTCCAGACCCAGTACTGCCAGCGAGGCAAACACTACGGTCTTGGTGGTGGCACGACTGATACCCTCGGAAGTGGGCTCACAGTCATAGCCTTGGAATACGGCGATCCAGGTGACGACGAAGGCGAAAACAATACTTTTGATGACGCCGTTGAGCACGTCACTGGTGAAGGTCACGCTGTTTTGCATGTTCGACCAGTAAGACCCTTCATACACACCCAGCCAGTCGACAGCGACCCACGAACCGCCCCAGATGCCCACCACGCTGAAAATCATTGCCAGCACCGGCAGGGAAATGAAACCGGCCCACAGACGCGGGGCAATAATGTATTTGAGCGGGTCGACACCGATCATTTCCAGGCTGGAAAGCTGTTCGGTGGACTTCATGTTGCCGATTTCCGCGGTCAACGCCGAACCGGCGCGCCCGGCGAACAACAGTGCGGTCACCACCGGGCCGAGCTCACGCAGCAGTGTCAGCGCAACCATCTGCCCTACCGCCTGCTCCGAACCGTAGCTCGACAGGATGCTGAACCCCTGCAAGGCCAGAACCATGCCGATGAAAACCCCGGAGACCACAATGATCACCAGCGACATGACGCCGACCGAATGCAGTTGCTTGACCAGCAGGCCAAATCCGCCGCTGATGCCGCCACGACCAACCAACGCGTGAAACAGGAACAGCGTCGCCCGACCGAACACCGCAATGGCGTCGATCGCCGCTTCGCCGAACCGGCGCACGCGTTCTATTAATGAAATTCTGCGCATCAGCGCTTCCCCAGAAGATCTGCGCGGTAGTCCGTCGCTGGAAAATGGTACGGCACCGGGCCATCGGGATTACCGGACATGAACTGACGGATACGCGGCTCATCCGAGTTCATCAACTCGTCCGGCGTACCCTGCCCCAGCACCTGACCGTCACCCACTACATAGATGTAGTCGGCAATGCTCGCGGTTTCAGCCAGATCGTGGGACACCACAATACTGGTGATGCCCAAGGCATCATTGAGCAGACGGATCAGACGTACCAATACGCCCATGGCGATCGGGTCCTGACCGACGAACGGCTCGTCGTAAAACAGGATCTGCGGATCCAGCGCAATGGCACGGGCCAGAGCCACGCGACGCTTCATGCCACCGGACAGTTCATCGGGCATCAGCTCGATGGCACCGCGCAACCCCACTGCCTGCAATTTGAGCAAGACGATGTCGCGGATCATTTCTTCCGGCAACTCGGTATGAACGCGCAGGGGAAAAGCGACGTTCTCGAAAACATCGAGATCGGTGAACAGTGCGCCGCTCTGGAACAGCACACCCATGTGCTTGCGCGCATCGAACAGATCGCTGCGCGACAGCGTAGGCAGGTTCTGGCCGTTGACCCAGACTTCGCCGCTGGCAGGGCGCAACTGAGCCCCCATCAACCGCAGCAGCGTGGTCTTGCCACACCCGGAAGGTCCCATGATGCCGGTGACCTTGCCGCGCGGGATGCGAATATCGACGTTATTGAAAATGCTGCGCGCACCGCGCTTGAAGGAGACTCCCTTCAGCTCGACCGCGTAAGCGTTATCGGCACTCATCTAAACTCCTTGCGATGCAGCCTCTCACTCGGACGCCTGGCTTTGGTGAAAAAGCACGTACGTCCCGGGCAGGCCGAACTGGCGGCGAACTATATCACTGCAAAGGCCAAGCGCCCAAGGCTTGTGCCGGCCCGTATTCAGCGAGATGACAGGTGCGGAGGCGCTTTTGCCGGGTTTTGGTAACGCGGGATGACAAAGCATGACGAACTTGCGTGAGGCTTTGCTACATAACCGCTATAATCGCCGCCTTTTCATCGGGCTATACGATTTCTGACATGAGCCAATCCAGCGACCTGATTCAATCGGCACAACGCACCATTCGCCTCGAAGTGGAAGCCGTACAAGGCTTGTTACCCCATATCGACGCCGATTTCGTACGCGCCTGCGAGATGATTCTGGCCAGCAAGGGCCGTGTGGTCGTGGTCGGCATGGGCAAATCAGGGCATGTCGGCAACAAGATCGCCGCGACTCTGGCCAGTACCGGCACCCCGGCCTTTTTCGTTCACCCGGCCGAAGCCAGTCATGGCGACATGGGCATGATCACCCGCGACGACGTGATCCTGGCCCTGTCGAACTCCGGCTCGACCAACGAAATCGTCACCCTGCTGCCGTTGATCAAGCGTCTGGGCATCCAGTTGATCAGCGTCACCGGCAATCCGGCCTCGCCGCTGGCCAAAGCCGCCGAAGTGAACCTCAACGTTCACGTCGAGCACGAAGCCTGTCCGCTGAACCTGGCGCCAACCTCGTCGACCACCGCCGCCCTGGTCATGGGCGATGCCTTGGCCGTGGCATTGCTGGAAGCTCGTGGATTTACCGCTGAAGACTTCGCCTTCTCTCATCCAGGTGGCGCCCTTGGCCGCCGCCTGTTGTTGAAAGTGGAAAACGTCATGCACGCCGGGCAGGAGTTGCCGCAGGTTCAACGCGGCACGCTGCTCAAGGACGCGCTGATGGAAATGACTCGCAAGGGTCTGGGCATGACCGTCATTCTTGAAGCCGACGGCAAACTCGCCGGGATCTTCACCGACGGTGATTTGCGCCGCACCCTTGATCGCAGCATCGATATTCGCAGTGCGACCATCGACCAGGTGATGACAGCCCACGGCAAGACCGCCCGGCCCGAGATGCTCGCCGCCGAAGCGCTGAAAATCATGGAAGACCACCGAATCAATGCACTGGTAGTGGTCGACGAGGAGGATCGCCCGGTCGGCGCCTTCAACCTCTCCGATCTGCTGCGCGCAGGAGTCATGTAAATGAGCACCGATCTGCTGCAACGCGGCAAAGCCATCAAACTGGCAGTTTTCGACGTCGATGGCGTCCTGACTGACGGGCGCCTGTACTTTCTTGAAGACGGTAGTGAGTTCAAGACCTTCAACACCCTCGACGGCCAAGGCATCAAAATGCTCATGAACGCCGGCGTGCAGACCGCCATCATCAGCGGTCGCAAGACACCCGTGGTCGAACGCCGGGCGAAAAACCTCGGCATCCCACACCTGTTTCAGGGACGCGAAGACAAATTGGTGGTTCTGGACGGTCTACTTGGGCAACTGGGCCTAAGCTATGAACAAGTCGCCTATCTGGGCGACGATTTGCCTGACCTGCCGGTGATCCGCCGCGTCGGACTGGGCATGGCCGTCGCCAACGCCGCTGATTTCGTCCGCGAACACGCCCATGGCGTTACCCGTGCCCGAGGCGGTGAAGGTGCTGCCCGCGAATTCTGCGAATTGATCCTGCGCGCCCAGGGCCGCCTCGATGCGGCCAACGCCGCGTACCTGTGAGCCAAACCATGTTTAGCAAAAAATTTCGTAACTTCCTGTTGTTCGGCTGCATCGCTGCACTATTTGCAGCCGTCGGCTACTGGAACATCAGCCCGGAACGCTTCCTCGACAAGCCTCCGACCACGTCCGTGGAAAACCCTATCGACTGGTATGCGACCAACACGCGTACCGTGCAATACCTGCCGGATGGCAAAGTGCAGTATGAAATGACGTCCGACAAGGCCGAACACGTCAAGGCGACCGATGTCACGCTGGTTACCAAGCCCGACCTGAACATGTACCGCGGAACGGATTTCCCGTGGCATGTGACCAGCGAACGTGGCGAAGTGAATTCGGGCGGCACTGAAGTCGAATTGATCGATTCGGTACGCATCAAGCGCACCGATGAAAAGAACCGCGACACGCTGATCACTTCCACTCGCATGACAGTGTTCCCGCAGCGGGAATATGCGCAGACCGAGCAACCCGTTAGAATCGAGGGCGCTGGCGGTGTATCGACTGGCGTAGGAATGAAAGCGTACCTGAAGGAAAGCAGGATACACCTGCAATCGAACGTAAGAGGACAGTATGAGGCTCGTTAAAACCCTCCCTATTTTGCTCAGTCTGGGCGCAGCACTGGGAAGCGTGAGCGCCTGGGCTCTGCCGAACGATCAAGAGCAGCCAATCCGCATTCAGGCCGACGATGCCCAGCTGGACGACAAGAACGGCGTAGCCACCTATAAAGGTGACGTGATCATCACTCAGGGCTCGATGATCGTAAAAGGCAACACCGTGACCATCACCCGCACCTCGACCGGTGATATCGACGTTGTCACGTCTGTCGGCAACCTCGCCTACTTCGAACAACTGCAGACCGCCGGCGATTCCAAGCCTGTTCAGGGCTGGGGCGTGACGATTCAGTATCACGCCGCGCAAAATCGCGTCGTACTGATCGACAAGGCCAAGGTTGTCGATAAAGACAGCAACACCACCCAGGGCGAGAAAATCGTCTATGACACCGTGAAGAAACTGGCCAGCGCCGGTCGCGCTACCGGCAGCAAAGTCACCGAAGCGCGTCCGCGCATCGACATGGTGATCCAGCCGAAGAAGAAATCCGAAGAGAAAAACCAGTAATGGCAACTCTGAAAGCTCAGCACCTGGCCAAGGCCTATAAAAGCCGTCAGGTCGTGCGTGACGTCAGCCTGTCGATCGACAGCGGTCAGATCGTCGGCCTGCTCGGCCCCAATGGTGCCGGCAAGACCACATGCTTCTACATGATCGTCGGGCTGGTTCAGGCTGATCAGGGCCGTGTGCTGATCGACGATCTGGACGTCAGCCACCAGCCAATGCACGGTCGTGCAAAGGCCGGTATCGGCTATCTGCCGCAGGAAGCGTCGATCTTCCGCAAACTGTCGGTAGCCGACAACATCATGGCCATCCTCGAGACCCGTCAGGAACTCGACAAGGCCGGTCGTCGCAGGGAGCTGGAAAGCCTGCTGCAGGAGTTCCACATCAGCCACATCCGCGACAACCTCGGCATGAGCCTGTCCGGTGGTGAACGCCGCCGGGTGGAAATCGCTCGCGCGTTGGCGACTGCGCCGAAATTCATCCTGCTCGACGAACCGTTCGCCGGTGTCGATCCGATTTCGGTCGGCGACATCAAGCAAATCATCCACCATCTCAAAGCCAAGGGCATCGGTGTTCTGATTACCGACCACAACGTGCGCGAGACGCTGGATATCTGCGAAACCGCTTACATCGTCAACGACGGTCAACTGATCGCCGAAGGTGACTCCGCTACCATCCTGGCCAATGATCTGGTGAAGGAAGTGTATCTGGGCCACGAGTTCCGCCTGTAAGCGCAAAGGTGCCCGGTGAGCCGCCCGGGCGCTGTATCGATTCAAGCAGAATTTAATACGCTTTAATTGTTACAGCGCTCTAGGCAAACACTTCAGTTTCAGGCATATAATTTGCTTAAGTTTGGCGCTTCGGCGCCCTGTAGTGGATGGCGCATCGCGCCGGCGAATAAGGTGTTAAGCCCCTGCCATGAAACCATCGCTAGTCTTGAGAATGGGCCAGCAGCTGACGATGACACCTCAGCTGCAACAGGCTATCCGTCTGCTCCAATTGTCGACCCTGGACCTGCAACAGGAAATTCAGGAGGCTCTGGAATCCAATCCGATGCTCGAACGCCAGGAAGAAGGCGAAGACTTCGACAACACCGATCCCTTGGCTGACAACGCCGAACAGAAGCCCAACACCGATATCCAGGAACCCTCCTATCAGGAAACCGCCCCAACGGTGGACAACCTCGAGGAAGGCGACTGGAGCGAGCGCATCCCCAATGAACTCCCGGTCGACACTGCCTGGGAAGACGTCTACCAGACCAGCGCCAGCAGCCTGCCGAGCAGCGATGATGACGAGTGGGACTTCACCACGCGCACTTCAGTGGGCGAAAGCCTGCAAAGCCATCTGCTGTGGCAACTGAATCTGGCACCGATGTCCGATACCGATCGACTGATCGCCGTCACCCTGATCGATTGCATCAACAATCAGGGCTATCTGGACGAAACCCTCGAAGAAATTCTCGAAGCGTTTGATCCGGAACTGGACATCGAACTGGACGAGATCGAAGCGGTTCTGCACCGCATCCAGCAATTCGAGCCTGCCGGCATCGGCGCCCGCAATCTCAGCGAATGCCTGCTGCTGCAATTGCGTCAGCTATCGGCCAAGACGCCTTGGCTGGCTGAAGCGAAACGTCTGGTCAGCGATTACATCGACTTGCTCGGCAGCCGCGATTACAGCCAGTTGATGCGTCGCATGAAGCTCAAGGAAGATGAGTTGCGCCAGGTCATCGAGCTGGTACAAAGCCTCAATCCACGGCCGGGCTCACAGATCGAATCGACGGAAGCCGAATACGTCGTTCCGGACGTCATTGTGCGCAAGGACAATGAACGCTGGCTGGTCGAGCTGAATCAGGAGTCGGTACCTCGTCTGCGAGTCAACGCCCAGTACGCAGGCTTTGTGCGTCGCGCCGATACCAGCGCCGACAATACGTTCATGCGCAATCAGTTGCAGGAAGCCCGCTGGTTCATCAAGAGCCTGCAAAGCCGCAACGAAACCCTGATGAAAGTGGCCACCCAGATCGTCGAGCATCAGCGCGGCTTTCTTGAATATGGCGACGAAGCCATGAAGCCGCTGGTGCTGCATGACATCGCCGAGGCGGTCGGCATGCACGAGTCGACCATCTCCCGGGTAACCACGCAAAAATTCATGCATACCCCGCGCGGTATTTATGAACTGAAATACTTTTTCTCCAGCCACGTCAGCACCTCCGAGGGCGGCGAATGCTCGTCCACGGCGATCCGCGCGATCATCAAAAAACTGGTTGCCGCGGAAAATCAGAAAAAGCCGTTGAGTGACAGCAAGATCGCTGGTTTACTGGAGGCACAAGGCATTCAGGTGGCTCGCCGCACCGTCGCCAAGTACCGCGAATCCCTCGGGATCGCGCCTTCGAGCGAACGCAAGCGGTTGATGTAAGCCACGTTACAGCGTTCCAGTGGCAGGCTTTTCGGCCTGCCGCTTTATGCACTGGCAACGAAGGAGAAGCTGTATGCAAGTCAACATCAGTGGACACCAACTGGAAGTGACCGAACCTCTGCGCGACTACATCAATGAGAAACTTCAACGATTAGAGCGACATTTCGACAAGATCACCAACGTGCAGGTCACGATGTGCGTCGAAAAGCTGAAGCAGAAAATCGAAGCCACCTTGCATATCCCCGGCAGTGAAGTGGTCGCCAACGCAGAACATACCGATATGTATGCCGCGATCGACGCCTTGACCGACAAGCTGGACAAACAACTCAAAAAGCATAAGGAAAAGACCCAGAGCCTGCTCCAGGGCGCGACCGGTCGATAACCCCCTACCCCATGATCCGACTTGAAAGTATCCTGACCCCCGGCCGTTCCCTCGTGAACGTGCCGGGCGGCAGTAAAAAGAAAGCCCTCGAACAGATTGCCAACCTGATCGCCCGCGAAGTGCCGGATCTGGAGATGCAAGATGTCTTCGAGGCTCTGATTGCCCGTGAAAAACTCGGCTCTACCGGTTTTGGCAACGGCATCGCCATTCCTCACTGTCGCCTCAAGGGTTGCCAGTCGCCGATCAGCGCTCTGATGCACCTTGAAGCCCCTATTGATTTCGACGCCATCGACGGTGCGCCGGTTGACCTGCTGTTCGTACTGCTGGTCCCCGAAGCCGCCACCGATGCGCATCTGGAGTTGTTACGCCAGATTGCCAGCATGCTGGATCGCAAAGATGTGCGCGATAAACTGCGCAGCGCTTCAAGCAATGAAGCCTTGTACCAGGTTGTTGTGGACGAGCAGAGCAGGCAGTAATCATGCGCTTGATCATCGTCAGTGGCCGTTCCGGCTCAGGTAAAAGTACCGCGCTGAATGTCCTTGAGGACAACGGTTACTATTGCATCGACAATCTGCCGGCAGGCTTGCTGCCGGAACTGGCTGAGCGCGCGCTGATTCACACTGAACTGGCGCAACCGCTGGTGGCGGTGTCGATCGATGCGCGCAACCTGCCAAGTCATCTCTCGCGTTTTCCCGAACTGCTTGAAGAAGTGCGCAGCCGCCATATCCAGTGCGATGTGCTGTATCTGGATGCCGACGAAGAAACCCTGCTCAAGCGTTTTTCGGAAACCCGTCGGCGCCACCCGCTGAGCAACGCCAATCGCTCGCTGGCCGAGGCGATCCAGGATGAAACTGCCCTGTTGGGGCCCATCGCCGATCTGGCCGATCTGAAGATCAATACCACCAATCTGAACCTGTACCAGTTGCGCGACACCATCAAGCTGCGTCTGCTGAGTCAGCCGGAGCCGGGCACGGCATTTCTGGTTGAGTCATTTGGCTTCAAACGCGGCATGCCGGTGGATGCGGATCTGGTGTTTGACGTGCGCTGCCTGCCCAATCCGTACTGGAAGCCTGAGCTACGTGCGCAATCGGGGCTCGATGAGCCGGTGGCCGAATACCTGGCAGCGCAGCCCGAGGTTGAAGAAATGTTCCAGGACATTTTCAGCTACCTGCACAAATGGCTACCGCGCTTCGCCGCGAGCAATCGCGCCTACGTTACTGTTGCCATTGGCTGCACCGGCGGGCACCACCGCTCCGTCTACCTGACCGAACGCCTGGGTCAGGCCCTGCAGAAAACTCTGAAGAACGTCCAGGTCCGCCACCGCGACCTCACCTAAAGGATTCACACCGCGATGCCTGCTCTGGAAATCGAAATCATCAACAAACTGGGTTTGCATGCCCGAGCGTCGGCGAAGTTTGTCGGGGTTGCCGGTCAGTATCCCGACTGTACGATCAGAGTGGGCCGCACACCAGAGACAACGGTTGATGGTAAAAGCATCATGGCAATGATGATGCTGGCGGCTGGCAAAGGCACCAAAATCTATCTGAGTACCGAAGGCCATCAGGAACAGGAAGCGCTGGATGCGCTGGTGGCGTTGATCAACAACTACTTCGACGAAGGCGGCTGACAGCCAAAATCAAAAGATCGCAGCCTGCGGCAGCTCCTACATTGGAATGCGCTTCCTGTAGGAGCTGCCGCAGGCTGCGATCTTTTGATCTTCAACCCAGCGCCGTATCCATCACCATCATCAAACAGAACCCGATCAGCAAACCAAGGCTGGCCAGCTTGTCATGACCATTGCGTCGCGACTCCGGAATCACTTCGTGGGTCACCACCAGCAACATCGCCCCGGCCGCCAGCGCCAGGCCTAACGGCAACAGCACCTGCGCCAGACTGACCAGCCACGCACACAACAGCGCAAACACCGGTTCGACCAGCCCTGACGCCGCGCCGATCAAGAACGCCTTGACCCGTGACATCCCCGCCCCAGCCAATACCAACGCAATCACCAGTCCTTCCGGTACGTCCTGCAAGGCGATGCCCATGGCCAGACTGTCCGCGTCCGGCATGCCGCCGCCGGCCGATACCCCGACGGCCATTCCCTCTGGGATGTTATGGGCAATGATGGCGAACACAAACAGCCAGATCCGCGGTGGAATCACCGGATGCTCGACGCTGCCCACGAGCATTTCCGGTGACGCACCGGACACCTTGCGATCCACCAGATACAGGCCGAACGCACCGAGCATGATGCCGAAGCAGATCAGGCCACTCGCCGCCCACGGTGTCAGACCCAGGCTCTCTGCGGCAGCAATGCCCGGGACAATAAGCGAAAACGCCGTCGCCGCCAGCATCACCCCGGCACCGAAACCCAGTAACGTATCGCTGAGCGCCTGAGGCATGCGCCGAATCACCAACACCGGCACCGCTCCGAGCGCGGTGCCGAGCGCGCAGAGTGCGCCACCCTGCAACGCCCGCGACAGCCTCGGTTCCAGATTCAGCCATTCCAGTCCGTGGACTGCCAGTAAGGTTAAGCCCGCCAGCAGCAACAGCGATCCCACTGCGTAACGAAACATACGCCCGCTTCCGACCGCCAGTGTCTCAGTGCCCATAGTCAGCCTTGAATTGTTTTTTTAGGAGACTTAAACCAGTGCAGCCTGATAGCGCGCAGCCACTTCAGGCCAATTGATCACGTTGTAGAACGCGTTGATGTAATCCGGCCGACGGTTCTGGTAGCGCAGGTAGTAGGCGTGCTCCCAAACGTCGAGGCCGAGAATCGGCGTGTTGCCGTTCATCAGCGGACTGTCCTGATTACCGCTGCTTTCCACGACCAGTTTTTTCTCCGGGGTCACACTCAGCCAGGCCCAGCCACTGCCGAACCGGGTCAGCGCAGCTTTGGTGAATGCCTCTTTGAAACTGTCGAGGCCACCCAGCTGTTCGTCGATGGCCTTGGCCAGCGCCCCGTCCGGTTTGCCGCCGCCGTTGGGCACCATGACTTCCCAGAACAGCGAGTGGTTGGCATGGCCGCCGCCCTGATTGATCACCGCCGCGCGAAGTTTTTCCGGCAACTGTTGAACGCTGGCCACCAGTTTTTCCACTGGCCATCCGGCATATTCAGTGCCTTGCACCGCAGCGTTGAGGTTGTTGATGTAGGTCTGGTGATGCTTGGTGTAGTGGATTTCCATGGTCTGCGCATCGATGTGCGGCTCCAGGGCATCGTAGGCATAAGGCAAGGCAGGCAAGGTAAAAGCCATTTCAATGGACTCCATGGTGATGTGGGGCTGGTGCGCGGCGCGCATTGCCGGTATCCGGATGCAACAGACGCTGGGTGCGTGGGTATTCGCCGTGGTCGCTGATGAAATTCAGCAGCTCGACGTAAGTTTTGCTGCTCTGGCGCAGCGCCGCTTCACGCAGCGCGAGGCGCTGACGTTCGTCCTGCATCGTCTGCAACAGCCGTTGATGAATGGCGCAAAGGTATTCGGCGCTTTCCTCCGGCTGATTCAGGCGCAAGTGCAGATCCGCCAGGTTGTGGTGGGAGATGACGCAGGCCGCCACCGCTTCGTCGGCATCGGCCCAGCGTTCGAACAGCACTTGCGCCAGGGCCAGCGCCTGCAGATAAGCTTCACGGGCATCGATCAGCTCGCCCAACATGAAGCAGCGATTGGCCCGTTCGATCGTGCGTTTCCAGTGCTCCATGGTGAGCCTCCAAAGCGGTTGCGGGGATTACACGCCGCCAGCGGTGAGTTTCTCGGGGTTGAGCAACTCTTCCAGCTGACTGCGCGACAGGTCGGTGTGCTCCAGCGCGACGTCGATCACCGGGCGACCCTGTTTATAGGCTTGCTTGGCGATTTCAGCGGCTTTCTGGTAACCGATGATCGGGTTGAGTGCGGTGACCAGAATCGGATTGCGCGACAGCGCTTCCTTGAGCCGCGACTCGTTGACCTTGAAGCTGGCGATGGCTTTGTCAGCCAACAGGCGACTGGAGTTGGCCAGTAACTCGATGCTGCTCAACAGGTTCTGGGCAATGATTGGCAGCATCACGTTCAACTCGAAATTGCCCGACTGGCCGGCGATGGTGATCACCGAATCGTTGCCGATCACTTGGGCGGCGACCATGGCGGTCGCTTCCGGGATCACCGGGTTGACCTTGCCCGGCATGATCGATGACCCCGGCTGCAGCGCCTCGAGCTCAATTTCGCCGAGACCGGCCAAGGGCCCTGAGTTCATCCAGCGCAGGTCATTGGCGATTTTCATCAGCGACACAGCGATGGCCTTGAGCTGTCCGGAGACCGCTACGGCGGTGTCTTGCGAACCGATCAGCGCGAACAGGTCTTTGCCTTGGGTGAACTGCACATGCGTCAACTGGCTGAGTTGACGGCTGAACCGCGCAGCGAATTCCGGATGCGCGTTGATTCCGGTACCGACCGCCGTCCCGCCCTGCGCGAGGGATTGCAGGCTTGCCAGCAGGTCTTGCAAATGACCGATGTTGGCCTTCAGTTGCTGCGCCCAGCCGTTGAGCACCTGGCTCATACGCACCGGCATCGCATCCATCAAATGCGTACGCCCGGTTTTGACGTGGTGATGCACTTGCTCGGCTTTGTGCTCGATGACCTGCACCAGGTGCAGCAGCGCCGGCAGCAGTTGTTCGTGCAGGGCCAGCGCAGCACTGACGTGGATGGTAGTCGGGATGATGTCGTTGCTGCTCTGGCCGCAGTTGACGTGATCGTTGGCATTGACCGGTTCGCCAAGCAGGCGGCTGGCCAAGGTGGCGATCACCTCGTTGGCATTCATGTTGGAGCTGGTGCCGGAGCCGGTCTGAAAGATATCTACCGGGAAATGCCGCATGAAATCGCCTTCAAGCAAGCCTTGCGCGGCGTCGCTGATGGCTTTGCCCTGAGCGGCGCTGATCTGGTTGAGTTCGACGTTGGCCCGGGCTGCGGCGGCTTTGGCCAGGATCAATGCGCGGATGAATTGCGTCGGCATCGGTTGGCCGCTGATCGGGAAGTTATCCACTGCACGCTGGGTTTGCGCGCCGTAGAGAGCGTCCAACGGCACCTGCAATTCGCCCATGCTGTCGCGCTCGATACGAGTGTTAGGGTCTGCCATCAGTAAATCCTTGGACTAATTCAATAAGAGAAATCGAGGGTTGCAACTCGCAGGTCGCCAGTTGCCAGGTGTAGCGTTGCCAGCGTTTGAGCCGGCATTTGCACAGCGACAGGCGCTCCATTTCACGCAAGGGGCGCCAGGCTTGATCGAGGCAGAGGCTGCGCCAGTGCCACGGCAACGCGGTGTCGGTGGCCGTGTCGAGCAGCAATCGGAAGGAAGTTTCAGCGACGGTCCAAGGCGAGGTCGCTGTGCAACAGGACAGATACCGGCCCTCGGCCAGGTAATGTTCGATCAGGCGCGGTTCGTCAGGATCCATCGCGCATCGGATCTGACGACTCATCCAGCGCCAGCTTTCGAGGTACGGCTGCTCGTGCAAGGCAGAACTCATGATCCACGGCTCATTCGATAATGAGATTTATTATTAGATGATAATGAGAACCAGCACAAGAGCGCTTTTTATAGGAGCTGCCGCAGGCTGCGCCTAAAAAAGCAGGCATAAAAAAGGCGCGCCACCCGATGGGGTGGCGCGCCTGTTTGCGTAGAGAGTGGACGTTTAGCTGCCCGCCACCGTCATTCGCTCGATCAACACCGAGCCAGTGCGGATGTTGCTGCGCAGTTCCAGATCATTACCCACTGCGACGATCTGCTTGAACATGTCGCGCATGTTGCCGGCGATGGTCACTTCCTGCACCGCGAACTGAATTTCGCCATTCTCGACCCAAAAACCCGCCGCCCCGCGCGAATAGTCGCCGGTGACCATGTTCAATCCATGGCCCATCAACTCGGTGACCAACAACCCGCGGCCCATGCGCCGCAGCAGTGCCGCCTGGTCTTCGTCGCCATGAGTGACGAACAGGTTGTGCACACCGCCAGCGTTGGCGGTGCTCGGCATGCCGAGTTTACGGCCGGAGTAAGTACCGAGGATGTACGACACCAACTCGCCTTTCTCGACGAACGGTTTGGCGTAGGTCGCCAGACCATCACCGTCGTAGGAGGCGCTGCCCATGGCGCGCATCAGGTGAGGACGCTCATCGATGGTCAGCCACTCCGGGAACAGTTTCTGGCCCAGCGTGCCTTCCAGGAACGATGATTTTCGATACAGGCTGCCACCGGAAACCGCCGAGAGGAAACTGCCGAACAACCCGCCCGCCAGTTCGGCGGAAAACAGCACCGGCACTTCACAGGTCGGCACCGGACGCGCGCCCAAGCGACCCGCCGCCCGCTGCGCGGCACGTTGGCCGATGCTCACCGGGTCGGCCAGCAACTCGCCCTGACGGCTCACGTCGTACCAGTAATCGCGCTGCATCTGGCCATCGGCCTCGGCGATCATCACGCAGCTGAGGCTGTGCCGTGTCGACGCATAACCACCGATGAAACCGTGGCTGTTGCCATACACGCGGCAGCCCTGGTGGGTGCTGAGTGTGGTGCCGTCGGCGTTTTTGATCCGCGCATCGGCATCGAAAGCGGCCGCTTCACAGAGCAACGCTTTCTCGATGGCCTGTTCCGGGGTGATGTCCCATTCGTGGAACAAGTCGAAATCCTGCTGATCCCTGGCCATCAACGCCGCATCGGCCAAGCCTGACGCTTCATCCTCGGATGTGTGCTTGGCAATCGCCAGTGCGGCAGCCACCGTCTCGCGAATCGCATCAGGCCCGGTGGCGGAGGTGCTGGCCGAGCCTTTGCGCTGGCCGACATACAACGTGATGCCAAAGCCCTGATCGCGGTTGAACTCGACGGTTTCGACCTCGCGCTGACGCACTGAGGTCGACAGGCCCTGCTCCAGCGACACCGCGACTTCACAGGCACTGGCGCCCTGACGCTTGGCTTCGGCGATGATCTGCTCGACTTGTTCCTGCAGTGCCGGCAATGCCTGCGGGCCGACGCTTTGAACTGCACTCATGCTCATCTCCACTCAAATTCTGCTTTCGGCTGGGGCCATCGAGCGACCGGGCCGGACAAGCGGCCCCCGACTGGTTATCATGGCGGCGTTTCTTTGCGGACTGCCACCATGGTTGATTCTTACGACGACTCCCTCGATACGGGAGAAAAAAGCAAATCTCAGGTCAAACGCGAGCTGCATGCTCTGGTTGACCTTGGCGAGCGCCTCACAACACTCAAGCCTGACTTGGTGGCAAAACTGCCACTGACCGACGCGATGCGCCGTGCCTTGGCCGATGCGCCGAAGCACACCGCGAATATCGCGCGTAAACGGCATTTGCAGTTCATCGGCAAACTGATGCGCGATCAGGACACTGACGCGATCCTCATTTTGCTCGATCAACTCGATGCCTCCACTCGTCAGTACAACGAGCGTTTCCACAATCTCGAACGCTGGCGTGACCGCCTGATCGCCGGTGATGATGCCGTGCTGGAGAAATTCGTCCTGGAGTACCCGGACGCCGATCGCCAGCAACTGCGTTCCCTGATCCGTCAGGCTCAGCATGAGGTTGCGCAAAACAAAGCGCCTGCCTCAAGCCGTAAAATCTTCAAGTACATCCGTGAGCTGGACGAGACTCAACGCGGTCTGCGTTGATATTCGCCACCGGGTGGCCGCCCTGCGCGCCACCCGAAGCTCCATCCCTTCTTATGCGCCCGTGCCACCCACGGTGATCGCATCGATTTTCAGCGTCGGCTGGCCAACACCCACTGGTACCGACTGCCCATCCTTGCCACACGTCCCCACACCGCTATCGAGCGAAAGATCGTTACCGACCATCGACACCCGGCTCATCGCCTCAGGGCCGTTGCCGATCAACGTCGCACCTTTGACCGGCGCGGTGATCTTGCCGTCTTCGATCAGATAAGCCTCGCTGGTTGAGAACACGAATTTGCCGCTGGTAATGTCGACCTGGCCACCGCCAAGGTTGGCGCAGTAAATGCCTTTCTTCACCGAGGCGATGATTTCTGCCGGATCGCTTTCGCCGCCAAGCATGTAGGTGTTGGTCATCCGCGGCATCGGCAGGTGTGCATAGGATTCACGACGACCGTTGCCGGTACGGGCCACGCCCATCAGGCGCGCGTTGAGCTTGTCCTGCATGTAGCCCTTGAGCACGCCGTTTTCGATCAGCGTGGTGCACTCGGTCGGGGTGCCTTCGTCGTCGACGCTCAGCGAGCCGCGACGGCCGCTCAAGGTGCCGTCATCGACGATGGTGCAGAGCTTGGAAGCAACCATTTCGCCCATACGGCCGCTGTAGGCGGAGCTGCCCTTGCGGTTGAAGTCGCCTTCCAGACCGTGGCCAACCGCTTCGTGCAGCAGCACACCGGACCAGCCCGAACCCAGCACCACCGGCAGCGTCCCGGCCGGTGCAGGAATCGCTTCCAGGTTCACCAGCGCCTGACGCAGCGCTTCACGGGCATAACCCATGGCGCGGTCTTCAGCGAGGAAATAACGGTAGTCGGTACGCCCGCCGCCGCCATGGCCGCCGCGCTCCCGACGACCGTTCTGCTCAACAATAACGCTGACATTGAAACGCACCAGCGGTCGAACATCCGCCGCCAGACCGCTGTCGGTGGAAGCCACAAGAATGCGCTCCCACACCCCGGCCATGCTCACGCTGACTTGCTGGATACGCGGATCGAGCGCGCGCGTGGCGACGTCGATGCGCTTGAGCAGCTCGACTTTCTCGGCACGGCTCAACACTTCCAGCGGATTGTCCGGTGCATACAACTGGGCGACGTCCTGAGTGGTGAACGCCTGCACCGTGCCGTTCTGCCCGGCCCGGGAAATCGAACGCGCCGCACGCGCCGCAGCACCCAGGGCTTCAAGGGTGATCGCGTTGCTGTAGGCGAAACCGGTTTTTTCACCGGACTGCGCACGCACACCGACACCTTGGTCGAGATTGAAACTGCCTTCCTTGACGATGCCGTCTTCCAGCGCCCAGGACTCGGAGATCTGACCCTGGAAATACAGGTCGGCAGCATCGATGCCCGGGCCCGCCAGATCGCCGAGTACGCTTTGCAGGCTCTCGATCGTTACGCCGCCGGGCGCCAAAAGGTGATCACTGACTGAGGACAACAACTCGCTCATGGTTTAGGCCTTAAATTCGTGTTCTGAAGCAGGTCGCTGTGCGCCCTGCGAGAAAAACCGCCGATGACTCGTCACCGGCATCCGCGCCCTGATGGACGCTTGTTCATTGCTATCGCGTTCGGCCAGCAACACCGCTTCGCCTTGATCCTGACTCGCCAGCACTCGGCCCCATGGGTCGATGATCGCCGCATGCCCGAAGGTTTCTCGCGGTCCCGGATGGGTTCCGCCCTGCGCAGCCGCCAGCACATAACACTGTGTTTCGATGGCCCGCGCGCGAATCAATACGTCCCAATGCGCCGCGCCGGTCACGGCGGTGAAGGCCGATGGGGCGGTAATCAACTCGGCTCCGGCAGCGCGCAATTCGCTGTACAGCTCCGGAAAGCGCAGGTCGTAACATACGGTCAGGCCCACTTTGCCGACCGGAGTATCCGCAATCACCACACCACTGCCATAAGCATAGTCATCGGATTCGCGGTAACGGCCTCGATTGTCCGCTACATCCACATCGAACAGATGCAACTTGTCATACCGTGCAACGGTTTCGCCCTGATCGTCGACCAGCAGCGAACACGCGTGTGATTTGCCCGTCGGCCGATCGACTGGCGGCAACGGCAATGTGCCGGCCACTATCCATAACTTGAGGTCGCGGGCGGTCTGTTTCAACCATGGCAGGATCGGTCCTTCGCCAAGGGCTTCAGCGCGGCCGATATCGGCGATGTCGCGACGACCCATGGCGGCGAAGTTTTCCGGCAGTACCGCCAGCTTCGCGCCACCGGCCGCTGCCTGTTCAAGCAGGCGTCGGGCCTGGGCCAGATTGGCCAGCACGTCACTCTGGCTGACCATTTGAATCACCGCAAAAGACATGGCCGCTCCTGATCTGCGATCAACATATTCCACTGTAGGAGTTGCCGAAGGCTGCGATCTTCTGATCTTGATCGTTTAAAAGCAAAAGATCGCAACGTGCCGCAACGCCTACAGATGGGGCTAGCGTCATGCTACTCAAAAAGGTTTGTCGAAAGTGATTTTCGGCTCTTTCCACGGACCTTTGACGGTGTATTTCACACTGGCAAAGCGTGACACACGGTCCCCGATAAGCTTGTCGATCAGAAACAGCGCCCCGCCGACCGCCGGAGCCCCCACAAGCAACGCGGCGATTGGCAGGTTGTTAGTCACCGGCAGCGTCACCAGCAACTTGGCATCGACCTGTTCAGCCACCAGGTCTAGCTTGCCGTTGAGCTCAATATTGCTCGATGGCCCGGTCAGGCGAATTGGCTCTTTGGTATCGTAAACACCGTTGGTCGCCACTAGTAGGCCTTTGACCCGGTCATAGCTCAGACCTTTGCCAAACAGGTCGGAAAAGTCCAGGCGCAAACGGCGGCCAATGGAGTTGAAATTGAGCAGGCCGAACACTCGCAAAGCCTGCGCGCCGCCTTCTACCTCGACAAACTGGCCTTTGTTCAGCGACGCATCGAGGGTGCCGGAGAAACGCTTGGTCGCCAGCCACGCCGGCGAACCCGGCCAGCGGCCATCGACATCCATGTGGAATTCTTCGCTGGTCACACTCGGTGCGAAGCCCCAGCCTTTGAGGACATCGGCGAGGTTCTTGCCGCCGATCCGCCCCTTGAACCAGCTAGTGCTGGAACCCGGCACACCTTCCCAGCCGCCATTGCCCTGCAACAGGATGCCTTTGAGCCCCATGTCGAGATTGTTCATGGCGATCCCTCTGCTGGTGGGGCGGATCTTCAGCGACCAGCCACCGACCAGATCCTGGCCCAGGAATAGTTGATTGATGGTGATATCCAGCGCCGGGATTTTCGTTGGATCGACAGACGCCAACGGATCAGGTGAATTCTCGTCAGCCTGCACCGTCGGATCCGGCGCAGGCAGTCGCACGTATTGAAGGCTCACCGCAATCGGCGCGTTTTTGGCGTCCGGCAGGCCAGCAGTGCCTTTGGCCTGCTGACTGTCGAGCGCCAGATTCCACGCCCCCGGTTTGCGATTCAGCTGGACCGAGGCCTGATCCAGCGTCGTGCCGAATGCCGTCAGTTTGCCAATCTTGAAATCGGCACTGCTCAACAGTTGCTTGGCATTGCCGCCCGGATCCTGTCCGGCGTATTTGCCAACCAGATCCTGCCAGGGTGCGACGTCCAGCTCCGACAGCACACCGCGAACCCGCAAACCCTTGGCACCCGGCAACACGGCTTCGCCTGCCCCGAGGAACAACTCACCGCGCCCCTGGGCAAAATCAGTCGGCGGCGCAGCAAAGGTAAAACTGGCCAGTTGACCGTAACTGACCCAATAACGCCGCTCCTGCCCTTGCAGGGTCATGCGGAAAACGGTGTCTCGACCGATATCCGCCGCCATGCCAAACGGTGCTGGCAGATCGACCGCCACACCTTTGAGATTGGAGCTGACCATCAACTGGCTGTCGTTACCGTCCAGATTCAGTTGCAACTGATAGGGAATCGTCCCGGACGCTGGCAACGGTTGGGTGACACCGAGCCAGTCAGTCAGTTTCTTGACTTCGACCTGCCCCGACGCAGCGACCCGGGTCTTGAGCTGGCTGGCGCTGCCATCAGCGAAAATCTGCGCAGTGACCGGCTTGTCGAACGCTCGGGCAGCGATATTCTGCCCGCTGAGACCCTTGGCGCTGTCGAAGCGGAAATCACCCTTGAGTTGCGTCAGCTCCAGTTTCGGCTCCGCCAGTTTCAGCCGCGCGTTGGCGGTCTTGAAGTCGACGACGATTTTCGGCTGGTCGCCACCCTTGTCCAACGGCACGTCGAGTTTGAGCTTGCCTTGCAGATCGCCCGCGCCTTCCCAACCGGCAAAGGTTTCACCGGTGCCGATCGGTGCATCCTGAAGAATCTTCAAACCGTCACCCAGACCACCCGCGAATGCGCCGTCGAGGTACATATGGGTATGTTGTCCGGCCGGGACATGGGGAATGTTGACGAAGACGTTGCTGACCTGGGTGTCGAGCAATTGGCCTTTGCTGGCCCAGATCCGCACGCCGCTGTCCTCGATGAACACGTCACCACTGACCTTGCTGACATGCGGCCAACCTGGCTGGAAGGCCAGTTCGGCGTCATGCACCTTGAAGAACAGACTGATGCTGCGATCAGCCTCCCCAGCGTTCTTGCTCAGCGAGCCTTGATACTGGAAGAAACCCTGATCCACCGCGCCCTTGAGAATCGCCGTACGTAGCCATTCATCCAGCGCCGGGCTCAACACTTCGGGCAGGTACTTGGCGGTATAGCGGCCGTCGCCGTCAACCAGACCGACCCGCAGGTCCATGTAGTCTTCCTGGCTGTGATCGAAGTGCAGGCGAATCAGGAAGTCACCGGCAATCTTGCCCTCTTCGCCCAGTACCTTCAGATACGGTGCAATCAGGGTGAAGCCGTCCTTATCAAGCTTCCAGGTAAGGCGGGCGTTGGCCTGAATGTATTGCCATGGCTTGGCGAAAATCGGATCGAGGTGCAGGACGAAATCCTTGCTGTCCATGCGCAACTCACCTCCATCGAGATTGCCGCTCAGGCTACCGCTGACATTCCGCGCCGCCGGAGCGCCGTGATAGGCATCAAAACCTACGGAATCGAGGTTGGCAGCAAAACCGAATTTGGTTCCGTCAGTGGCATTCGGGCGGAAATCCAGCAGGACATTGCGCAAGCCGCCGGTGACCTTCAGGCGCTCAACGGCTGTGGCGACACCCTGCGGCAACGGCCCCAACGCGTTGAGCAGTGGGGTGATGGGGGTCAGGTCGAGGCGATCAGCCTGTAAGTGCCAGAGCTCCTCGACCTTGTCAGTGGCCCGGGTCTGCTGCACTTGCACCCGCGATTCCCAGCGGGTTTCACCGACATTCATCGCCAGCGAATCGAAAGTAACCGTCGCGCCTTTGGCACTGTTTTCGTAATAGGCGTTGAGCGCCAGATTGTTGATCTGGATTGGCTTGCGCTCGGCGTAAGCACCGCTCAGTTGCGGGGCATTCAAACGAATCGCGGCACTTTGCAAAGTGCCCTCGGCCCAGTTCACCCAAAGCTCGCCGCCGGCTTTGATCTCAGAGAAATTCCACTGCTGGGTCAGACGCTCCGGCAGCCACTTCGACCAGTCGCTTTGCGGCAGGCTGGCGTAACCTTCCACCGTGCTGTCGCGTAACTGACTGGGGCGAATCCGCGTACGCAGACTCAACGCGACAGGTTGGCCGTCAGGCAAGGTCAAGCGTGCATCAAGGCGTTGCCGACTGGCACCGGTCTTCAGATTGAGGCCGACATAGGTGAGCGTCATCGGGGGGTGATCCAGCGGCTGCAAGGTCACCTGACTTTCGAGCACCGACAATTGCTGGATCATCTGCGAGCGGTTGAACAGTTGCTCGGGATCCAGCGGCTGATCCTTCTGCACCGGCAAACCTTCCAGCGCCCAGGTGCCGTCCTCGGCTTCCTTGAGGCTGATTTTCAAGCCATTGAGTTCCAGATGAGCGATGCGCACTTCTCGGGCCAACAGGCTGGCCCAAAGATCGGGCACCGCCCGCACACGATCGAGGCGCAAGGCATTGGCGCCGTCGCCGACCATCACATCATGGGCCAACAGGATTGGCGCAAAACCGCTCCAGCTGCCTTCCAGTTCGCCAATCTGCAACGGCATGCCGAGGGCGGCGCTGGCCTTGTCTTCGATGTCGGCTCGATATTCGGCCACCAACGGCGTCAGTTCGCGGCCGAGACTGACGTACAACGCCATCAACACCAGAACCAACGCGCACAGGCCCAGCCCCCAACGGGTGAGTGCGGCCAAAATGCGTGTCAGACGGTCCATGTCAGTTGGCTCCCATGGCAAAAATACTGCGAAAAGCTGAGGCCAGCCGCTGTGAAAAAAGGGTGATGCAGGGGTTCAGAGCAGCACCACGTCATATTGTTCCTGGGAATACATGGTTTCCACCTGGAAGCGTATGGTGCGGCCGATGAACCCTTCAAGCTCGGCGACATTACCGGATTCTTCGTCAAGCAGCCGGTCCACCACTTTCTGGTTCGCCAGCACCCGATAACCCTCGGCCTGATAGGCCCGGGCCTCACGAAGGATCTCGCGGAAGATCTCGTAACAGATGGTTTCCGCAGTCTTCAATTTGCCGCGCCCCTGACAGCAACTGCACGGTTCGCACAGCACTTGCTCAAGGCTTTCGCGGGTGCGCTTGCGGGTCATCTGCACAAGGCCCAACTCGGTAATACCGATGATGTTGGTCTTGGCGTGATCGCGCTCCAGCTGTTTTTCCAGGGTTCGCAGAACCTGGCGCCGGTGCTCTTCATCTTCCATGTCGATGAAGTCGATGATGATGATCCCGCCCAGATTGCGCAGACGCATCTGCCGGGCTATCGCGGTCGCCGCTTCGAGGTTGGTCTTGAAGATGGTTTCTTCGAGATTGCGATGACCAACGAAAGCGCCGGTGTTGACGTCGATGGTAGTCATGGCTTCGGCCGGATCGACCACCAGATAGCCACCGGATTTCAGCGGCACTTTGCGCTCGAGCGCTCTCTGGATTTCGTCCTCGACACCGTACAGATCGAAAATCGGCCGCTCGCCCGGATAGTGCTCCAGTCGATCGGCGATTTCCGGCATCAGTTCGGCGACAAACTGCGTGGTTTTCTGGAAGGTTTCCCGGGAATCGATGCGGATCTTCTCGATTTTCGGATTGACCAGATCACGCAACGTGCGCAAGGCCAGGCCGAGGTCTTCGTAGATCACGCTCGGCGCGGCGATGGTTTTGATCTGTTCGTTGATCTGATCCCACAGGCGCCGCAGGTAGCGGATGTCCATGAGGATCTCATCGGCCCCGGCACCTTCGGCTGCGGTCCGCAGAATGAAGCCGCCGGCCTCCTTGATGCCTTCTTTGGCGACACAATCGGTGACCACCTGCTTGAGGCGATCGCGCTCGGCTTCGTCTTCGATTTTCAGGGAAATGCCAACGTGGGCGGTGCGCGGCATGTACACCAGATAGCGCGATGGAATCGACAATTGCGTCGTCAGTCGCGCACCTTTGGAACCGATCGGATCCTTGGTGACTTGTACCACCAGGCTCTGGCCTTCGTGCACCAGCGAGCTGATGCTTTCCACCGCCGGGCCTTCGCGCAGAGAGATTTCCGCGGCATGAATAAACGCCGCACGATCGAGGCCGATGTCGACGAAGGCTGCCTGCATACCCGGCAGTACCCGGACAATCTTGCCTTTATAGATGTTGCCGACGATCCCGCGCTTTTGCGTGCGCTCGACGTGGACTTCTTGCAGCACACCGTTTTCGACCACCGCCACGCGCGATTCCATCGGCGTTATGTTGATCAGAATCTCTTCACTCATGGCAGGATCTCGTTCAGGCGTGTTCACGATAATGGCCGCATCTTGTTCGTACGACGCTTATTGCGCGTTCAGGTTTTGCCAACAGGGTATGCCGAAATGGCCCAACAGTTCTGCGGTTTCGCAAACAGGCAGCCCGACCACCGCTGAATAGCTGCCATTGAGCCCCGCGACAAACACCGCGCCGAGCCCTTGAATGCCATAACCGCCGGCCTTGTCCCGGGGTTCACCGCTGGCCCAGTAGGCAGCGGCCTCCTCGCGGCTGATCGGCCGGAACCGTACCAGACTGCGCACCACCCGCGACTCGCAGCGCTCGCCTTCGAGCACAGCGATGGCGGTCAGCACTTCATGTTCTTTGCCGGACAACATCATCAGCATGGCGCATGCGTCGGCTTCGTCCACCGGTTTGCCAAGAATTTTGCCATCGAGCACCACAGCAGTGTCGGCGCCCAGAACGCAAAACGGCGCAGCCGATACAAGCGTGCGCCGCCCGGCCTCGGCCTTGCCGCGCGCAAGGCGTTCGACGTAGGCCGCAGGTGATTCTTCGGGGAATGGCGTTTCATCAATGTCCGCACTGATGGCGGAAAAAGGAACGCCTATCTGCGTGAGTAACTCACGTCGACGCGGCGATCCGGAGGCGAGGTAAAGCAGTTTCATCAAAACATCCCCTGTTCAGTGCCCTGCTTCACCGGCTCAATTGATTTTGTAGCGGCGGCGTAATCCACGCAAAGCGAAGCTGATCCAGGGCCAGAGCAAGGCACTGGTCAGTGCCGGCAGCACCAGCGCCAGGGTCGGTTGACGGTTACCGGTCAAGGCACTGAGCCACAACTGCACCAGTTGCGCGAGCCCGAAAATCACCAGAATCACCAGGCACTGTTGCCACATCGGAAACATGCGCAGGCGCTGCTGCAATGACAGCACCAGGAAAGTAATCAGTGTAAGAACGAGCGCGTTCTGCCCAAACAGATCGCCTTGCAACACGTCTTCGGCCAGGCCCAGGCAGAATGCCGTGACCATACCGACCGCGTGCGGCATGTAAAGCGCCCAGAATGTCAGCAGCAAGGCCAGCCACAGCGGGCGCAGGATTTCCATGAAGATCGGTAACGGCGAAACGCTGAGCAATATGCCGACAACGAAGGTCAGCCAGATGATCCAGCCATTTCGGGAGGCTTTGACACCGACCATTATTCTCGTCCCCCAGTGGTGGCTGGCGCGGTTGCCGGCGGTTTGGCAGGTGGTTTGCTGGCGGCAGGAGAAGACGCCGGGGGTTTGGTCGCCGCCGGTGCGGCCGCAGGCGGCTTGCTCGCGGCAGGTTTGACCGGGGTCGCGGCTGGCGTCGTAGCGGCCGGCGTTGGCTCGGTAGCCGGAGCAGCAGGCGCCGGCATGACCAACGGTCGGGAAACCACTGAGGCCGGCATCGGACCGCCGCCATGGGCATCCAGCGCTTCTTGAGCTTGCGCGGCGTCGTTGGCGCGTTCCTCGGCGGTGCGCGAGTCGCTGAACACCAGCAGCAGGTAGCGGCTGCGGTTCAAAGCAGCGGTCGGCACGGCACGGACGATCGCGAACGGTTGGCCCGAGTCATGGATCACTTCCTTGACCGTCGCCACCGGGTAACCGGCCGGGAAGCGCTGGCCAAGACCGGAGCTGACCAGCAAATCGCCTTCCTTGATATCCGCCGTGTCGGCGACATGCCGCAGTTCCAGGCGTTCAGGGTTGCCGGTGCCGCTGGCAATCGCCCGCAGACCGTTACGGTTCACCTGCACGGGAATGCTGTGAGTGGTGTCGGTCAGCAGCAGTACACGGGAGGTGTAAGGCATCAACTCGACCACCTGCCCCATCAAACCGCGCGCATCGAGCACCGGTTGACCGAGCACCACGCCGTCGCGCTCACCTTTATTGATGATGATGCGATGGGTGAAAGGGTTGGGGTCCATGCCGATCAATTCGGCCACTTCGACCTTTTCGTTGACCAGCGCAGAAGAATTGAGCAACTCGCGCAGCCGAACGTTCTGCTCGGTCAGCGCGGCAAGCTTTTGCATGCGGCCCTGATACAGCAGGTTTTCGGTCTTGAGTTTTTCGTTTTCGGCGACTAGCTCGGTGCGACTGCCGAACTGACTGGCGATACCGTCCCACAGCCGTCCGGGCAGGTCGGTGATCCAGTAGGCGTCCATCAACACCAGCGACGCTTGTTTGCGCGCGGGCTTGAGCAGGTCGAAGCGGGCATCGACCACCATCAGTGCGACCGACAGCACGGCCAGCACCAGAAGGCGCACACCCAGCGAAGGGCCTTTGGCGAAAAGCGGTTTAATAAGCCGCTCCTCCCAGGCAAATGTTCTGTTTATTCATACGGCATCAAACCGGCCTGGATGAAGACTGACAGAAGATAAACGCCAACAGGCAGCACTGCAAAGTGCTGCCTGTGCGCTCACCCACGTATTGCCCCTGCGACTTATTCGCTCGAGAGCAGATCCATGGTGTGCTTATCCATCATTTCCAATGCACGGCCACCGCCGCGAGCAACACAGGTCAGCGGATCTTCGGCAACAATCACCGGCAGACCGGTTTCCTGGGCCAGCAACTTGTCGAGGTCACGCAACAGCGCGCCACCACCGGTCAGCACCAGGCCACGCTCGGCGATGTCGGAAGCCAGTTCCGGCGGCGATTGCTCCAGAGCACTCTTCACTGCCTGAACGATGGTGGCCAGGGACTCTTGCAGAGCTTCCAGCACTTCGTTGGAGTTCAGGGTGAATGCGCGTGGAACGCCTTCGGCCAGGTTACGACCGCGAACGTCGACTTCGCGAACTTCGCCGCCCGGGTAGGCCGTACCGATTTCCTGCTTGATGCGCTCTGCGGTGGATTCACCGATCAGGCTGCCGTAGTTACGGCGCACATAAGTGATGATCGCTTCGTCGAAGCGGTCTCCACCTACGCGCACGGACTCGGCGTAGACCACACCGTTCAGGGAGATCAGGGCGATTTCAGTGGTACCACCACCGATATCGACGACCATCGAGCCGCGCGCCTCTTCTACCGGAAGGCCGGCACCGATCGCTGCAGCCATCGGCTCTTCGATCAGGAACACTTCACGGGCACCGGCACCGAGGGCCGATTCACGGATGGCACGACGCTCAACCTGGGTGGATTTGCATGGAACGCAGATCAGCACACGAGGGCTAGGCTGCAGAAAGCTGTTTTCGTGAACCTTGTTGATGAAGTATTGCAGCATCTTTTCGCAGACGCTGAAGTCGGCGATCACGCCGTCTTTCATCGGACGAATGGCAGCAATGTTGCCCGGCGTACGACCGAGCATGCGCTTGGCCTCGGTGCCGACAGCAACGACACTTTTCTGATTACCGTGTGTCCGAATGGCCACAACCGATGGCTCATTCAGAACGATACCGCGCTCGCGCACGTAAATAAGGGTGTTGGCAGTGCCCAGGTCAATGGAAAGATCGCTGGAAAACATGCCACGCAGTTTCTTGAACATGGGAAAGGGACCCTAGGCAACGCGTGGGTAAAAAAGTGCGGCAAACTCTAACAACGACAGGGATTTTGGGCAAGGCGCCAATATGTTAAATTGGCCGCTTTTCTGTGCACCAAGCCCCACAATCGCGGCCTTATGACCGTAGAAGTGCGGTAGTGTTCCGACAATCTAACACACGGACGCCGTCCGTTCTGTTTTCCACTGGAGAATCCCGATGGCACTAGAACGCTCCGACGTGGAAAAAATCGCGCATTTGGCCTGCCTTGGCCTTAATGATGCCGATCTTCCGCACATCACCTCGGCCCTCAACAGCATTCTCGGTCTGGTCGACGAAATGCAGGCTGTTAATACCGACGGTATCGAGCCATTGGCCCACCCGCTGGAAGCCAGTCAGCGCCTGCGCGCCGATGTCGTGACCGAAACCAATCACCGCGAGGCCTATCAGTCCATCGCACCAGCGGTCGAAAACGGCCTGTATCTGGTTCCGAAAGTCATCGACTAAAGGGAATGAGCCTGCAATGCATCAAATGACTCTGGCCGAGATCGCTCGTGGTCTTGCCGATAAAAAGTTTTCCTCCGAAGAGCTGACCAAAGTCCTGCTGGCGCGTATTTCCCAGCTCGATCCGCAGCTCAACAGTTTCATCAGCCTCACCGAAGAGCTGGCCCTCGAGCAGGCGAAAGCCGCTGATGCACGCCGGGCCAATGGTGAGAGCGGCGCCCTGCTGGGTGCGCCGATCGCCCACAAAGACCTGTTCTGCACCCAGGGCATTCGCACCAGTTGCGGCTCGAAGATGCTCGACAACTTCAAGGCTCCGTACGACGCCACCGTGGTCGCCAAACTGGCCGCTGCCGGCGCCGTGACCCTGGGCAAGACCAACATGGACGAATTCGCCATGGGTTCGGCCAACGAGTCGAGCTGGTACGGCGCGGTGAAAAACCCGTGGAATCTGGAACACGTGCCGGGCGGTTCGTCCGGTGGTTCGGCGGCGGCCGTTGCCGCTCGTCTGTTGCCAGCGGCCACCGCCACTGACACCGGTGGCTCGATCCGTCAGCCAGCCGCGTTCACCAACCTCACCGGCCTGAAACCGACGTACGGTCGTGTTTCACGCTGGGGCATGATCGCCTACGCCTCCAGCCTCGATCAGGGCGGGCCGTTGGCGCGCACTGCCGAAGACTGCGCAATTATGTTGCAAGGTATGGCCGGTTTCGATCAGAACGACTCCACCAGCATCGATGAGCCTGTGCCGGATTACTCCGCCAGCCTGAACGAATCGCTGCAAGGCTTGCGCATCGGTGTGCCGAAAGAATACTTCAGCGCCGGTCTCGACCCGCGCATTGCCGAGCTGATCCAGAACAGTATCAAAGAGCTGCAGAAGCTCGGTGCCGTGATCAAGGAAATCAGCCTGCCGAACATGCAGCACGCGATTCCTGCGTACTACGTGATCGCGCCGGCAGAAGCCTCCTCGAACCTGTCGCGTTTCGACGGCGTGCGTTTCGGCCATCGCTGCGAGAACCCGGAAAACCTCATCGACCTGTACAAGCGCTCGCGTGGCGAAGGCTTCGGGCCTGAAGTACAGCGCCGGATCATGGTCGGTGCCTACGCGCTGTCCGCCGGTTACTACGATGCCTACTACCTCAAAGCGCAGAAGATTCGCCGCCTGGTGAAGAACGACTTCATGACTGCCTTTAATGAAGTCGACATCATCCTCGGCCCAACCACGCCGAACCCGGCCTGGAAACTCGGCGCCAAGAACAGCGACCCGGTCGCGGCCTATCTGGAAGACGTCTACACCATCACCGCCAACCTCGCAGGCCTGCCGGGCCTGTCGATGCCGGCTGGTTTTGTCGACGGTCTGCCGGTCGGCGTGCAACTGCTCGCTCCGTATTTCCAGGAAGGCCGTTTGCTCAACGTTGCGCATCAGTACCAGTTGAACACCGACTGGCACACCCGCACCCCAACCGGCTTCTGAGGAGACACACATGCAATGGGAAGTCGTGATCGGGCTGGAGATTCATACCCAGCTCACCACCCGGTCGAAAATCTTTTCCGGTAGTTCGACCACGTTCGGCTCCGAGCCGAACACTCAGGCGAGCCTGATCGATCTGGGCATGCCCGGCGTATTGCCGGTGCTGAACCAGGAAGCAGTGCGCATGGCGGTGATGTTCGGTCTGGCAATTGACGCCGAGATCGGTCAGCACAACGTGTTCGCGCGTAAAAACTACTTCTACCCGGATCTGCCGAAGGGCTACCAGATCAGCCAGATGGAATTGCCGATCGTCGGCAAGGGCCACCTGGACATCGCGCTGGAAGACGGCACGGTCAAACGTGTCGGCATCACCCGCGCGCACCTGGAAGAAGACGCCGGCAAGAGCCTGCACGAAGAATTCAACGGTGCCACCGGCATCGACCTGAACCGCGCCGGCACGCCGCTGCTGGAAATCGTTTCCGAGCCGGACATGCGCAGCGCCAAGGAAGCCGTGGCTTACGTCAAGGCGATCCACGCGCTGGTCCGTTATCTGGGCATCTGCGACGGCAACATGGCCGAAGGTTCGCTGCGTTGCGACTGCAACGTGTCGATCCGTCCGAAAGGCCAGGTTGAGTTCGGCACACGCTGCGAGATCAAGAACGTCAACTCGTTCCGTTTCATCGAGAAGGCGATCAACTCCGAGATCCAGCGTCAGATCGAGCTGATCGAAGACGGCGGCAAAGTGATCCAGCAGACCCGTCTGTACGATCCGAACAAGGACGAAACCCGTCCGATGCGTTCCAAAGAGGAAGCCAACGACTACCGTTACTTCCCCGACCCGGACCTGCTGCCAGTGGTCATCGAAGAGTCGTTCCTCGGTGAGGTGCGCGCCACCCTGCCGGAACTGCCTCCACAGAAACGCGAGCGTTTCCAGGAGCAATTCGGTCTGTCGGTCTATGACGCCAGCGTTTTGGCCACCAGCCGCGAACAAGCTGATTACTTCGAGAAAGTCGCAGCCATCGGCGGCGACGCCAAACTGGCGGCGAACTGGGTGATGGTCGAGTTGGGCAGCCTGCTCAACAAGCAAGGCCTGGACATCGACGAGTCACCGGTTTCGGCCGAGCAATTGGGCGGCATGCTGCAGCGCATCAAAGACAACACCATCTCTGGCAAGATCGCCAAGGTTGTGTTCGAAGCGATGGCCAACGGTGAAGGCAGCGCGGACGAGATCATCGAAAAACGCGGCTTGAAGCAAGTCACCGACAGCGGCGCGATCTCGGCGGTGCTGGACGAAATGCTCGCGGCCAACGCCGAGCAGGTCGAGCAATACCGCGCGGCAGACGAAGCCAAACGCGGCAAGATGTTCGGCTTCTTCGTCGGTCAGGCCATGAAAGCCTCCAAAGGCAAGGCCAACCCGCAGCAAGTGAACGAACTGCTGAAAAGCAAGCTCGAAGGCTGACCACAATGGAGCCAGAGCCAAAGCCTGGCTCCGATCCCTGTGGGAGCGAGCCTGCTCGCGAAAGCGTCATGGCATCCAATAAAGTATTGAATGTGATGGCCTCTTCGCGAGCAGGCTCGCTCCCACATTGTTATTTGGGAACTTTCGAATGAAACACCTGCTAGGCGCCTGCGCCCTGCTCTCCTTACTCGCCGGTTGCGCCAGCACTGACATCATCGACCCGCATGGTTACGACCAGACCGGCGTCGCCTCCTATTACGGAGCCAAACACCACGGTAAACGCACCGCCAGTGGCGAAGCGTTCAACCAGAATGCCCTGACTGCCGCCCATCGCCAGCTACCCTTTGGTACCCGGGTCAAAGTCACCAACCTGAAAAACGATGAATCCGTCGTGGTCCGTATCAACGATCGCGGCCCGCACACCCGTGGACGCTTGATCGATGTGTCCCGCAAAGCCGCCGAACAACTCGGTATGCTGCGCAGCGGCACTGCACGGGTTCGTGTGCAGGCCCTCGACGACTGATGGAGCGCCGACCATTTTCGCCCTAGCCGATTTGCCGCTGATCAGCCTGATCGAACTGTTCGCCGGGCTGTGCCTGTTGATCTTCGGCGCCGAACTGATGGTGCGTGCGGCAGTGCGCCTGGCTGCTCGCCTGCATGTGCGGCCACTGATCATCGGTCTCACCGTGGTCGCGTTTGGCAGCAGTGCGCCGCAAATGGCCGTCAGCCTGCAAGCGGCACAGGCGCATACCCCGGACATTGCGGTCGGTAGCGTGATCGGCAGCAGCATCTTCAATATTCTGGTGACCCTCGGCCTGTCGGCGCTGATCATTCCGTTGCGCGTGTCGCGGCAGTTGGTGCGCCTCGACATTCCGCTGATGATCGGCGCCAGTCTGCTGGTGTTCTTGCTGGCCTGGAATGAAGAGCTCGGGCGCCTCGACGGCATCCTGTTGCTGAGCGCACTGGCGCTGTACCTGGGTTTGCTGTTGCGCCAGTCGCGGCATTCGGCACGACCGCATGCGGAACACCCTGAAACGGCGCCGGCATCGTGGTTCGTCAGTGTGCTGATGATCATTGTCGGCCTGGCCATGCTGGTGTTCGCTGGACGCCTGTTGCTGGGCGCCGCTGTCGTGGTGGCCACTGACCTTGGATTCTCCGAGCGAGTGATCGGCCTGACCGTCGTTGCTGTCGGCACTTCGCTGCCAGAACTCGCGACGTCGCTGATTGCGGCTCTGCGCGGGCAGCGGGACATCGCCGTGGGCAACGTGATCGGTGCCAACTTGTTCAATCTGCTTGGGGTGCTTGGGCTTACTGCACTGATCGCACCGATGCCTTTGTCTGTCTCGCCCAATGCGCTGGATTTCGACCTGCCGGTGATGCTCGGGGTCGCCGTGTTGTGCCTGCCGGTGTTCTATTCCGGCTACCGCGTGACCCGCGTCGAAGGTCTGCTGCTGCTCGGTTTTTATCTGGTATACGGGCTGCACGTGGTGTCGTTCACCACCGGCATGCCACTGGCCGGCAAGCTGGAGCGGCTGATGCTGTTTTACGTTCTGCCGCCGCTGCTGGCGTTTCTGCTGTTCACGTCCGTACGCGCCTGGCGCCGCCAACACCACAAGAGGGATATGCCATGACCGAATCGAAGAAGTCCGGGGTTGAAGTCCGCCGTCAGGTAATGGGCGATGTGTTCGTTGATCGCGCCTTGGGCAATGCCACCGAATTCACCCAGCCGTTGCAGGATTTCGTCAATGAACATGCCTGGGGTGGCGTGTGGAATCGCGAAGGTCTGCCGCTGAAAACCCGCAGCCTGATTACCCTCGCCGCGCTGACCGCGTTGAAGTGCCCGCAAGAGCTGAAGGGCCATGTGCGCGGTGCATTGAACAATGGCTGCACCGTCGAAGAGATTCGCGAAGCGCTGCTGCATTGCGCGGTGTACGCCGGGGTCCCGGCGGCGATTGATGCGTTTCGGGCGGCGCAGGAAGTGATCGACAGTTACCAGAAAAGCTAAAAGCTCGCAGCCTTCGGCAGCTCCTACAGTGAAATGCGCTCCCCTGTAGGAGCTGCCGAAGGCTGCGATCCTTTGGTCTTGCCCTTCAGATCCACCCGCCCCACTGCAAAATGAAGATCCCGAGATTGGTGGTAATCGCCGCCATCAACGTGGTCAGCACAATAATCGCCGCCGCCAGTTCATGATTACCCTGCGCCGCCCGGGCCATGACAAAACTGGCTGCCGCCGTCGGGCTGCCGAAGTACAGGAACAGAATCCCCAGTTCCGCCCCGCGAAAACCACATAACCATGCGCCAAGGGTCGCGAGCACCGGCAAGCCGATCATCTTCACCAGACTTGAGCTGAGCGCCATGTTGCCGCTCTTGCGCAGCGCCGCCAGCGACAGCGTGCCGCCAATGCAGATCAACGCCAGCGGCAAGGTGGTTTGCGCCAGATACTGGCCGGAGGTTTCCAGCCATCCCGGCAGACTGATCTTGAAGTAGGCAAACGGCGCCGCCGCAATCACGCTGATGATCAGCGGATTGCTGAACACACTTTTGCAGATGCTCCACGGGTCGGATTTGATCACCGGGCTGTAGACCGCCAGCACGATGGTCGAGAGCGTGTTGTAGAACAGGATCACCAGCGCCGCGAGAATCGCCCCAAGCGAAATCCCGTAATCGCCATACATGCTCGCGGCGAGTGCCAGGCCGATCACACCGTTATTGCCGCGAAACGCGCCTTGGGTATAGATGCCGCGATCTTCGCGCGGACACTTGAAAATCGCCCAGCCCCAAGCAACGGCAAAACTCACCAGCGTGGCAATCGAGAAGTAGATCAACAGTGCCGGTTGCAACGCGGCGTGCAGGTCGGCATGCAGTATGCCGAGGAACAGCAGCGCCGGCATGGTGACGTTGAACACCAGCGACGATGCCGTGTGGATAAAGTTGTCGTTGATCCAGTCGATGCGCTTGAGCAGCACACCGAGAAACAGCATGGCAAACACCGGCGCGGTGATGTTCAGGGTTTCGAGGAAGATTGCCAGCATGCCGGGGAGCCTTGGGTGAGCGTCGTTAGGGGGCTAATGATAAGCCACAAGACCTCCGGCGTCTGTGGGATCGCCTTCGCGAGCAGGCTCGCGAAGAACGATAACCCGGTCTCAGGTAATCGGCGCCGGATTAAACAACGTAATGTCGTTATGCAGCTTGTGCTTCTCCGCCCACGTCTGCTGTTTGCCGCTGGCAACATCCAGGTAGTAGTGGAACAACTCCCAACCCAGCTCCTCGATAGTCGCCCTTCCGGTCGCAATCCGCCCGGCATCGATATCGATCAGATCAGGCCAGCGCTGCGCCAGCTCCGTGCGTGTCGACACCTTCACCACCGGCGCCATCGCCAGCCCGTAAGGCGTGCCGCGCCCGGTGGTGAACACATGCAGGTTCATCCCCGCCGCCAGTTGCAACGTGCCGCAGACAAAATCACTGGCTGGCGTCGCACAGAAAATCAAACCCTTCTGCTTGAAACGCTCGCCTGGGCCAAGGACACCATTGATCGCGCTGCTGCCGGATTTGACGATCGAACCCAGCGACTTCTCGACGATGTTCGACAACCCGCCCTTCTTGTTGCCTGGCGTGGTGTTGGCACTGCGATCCGCTTCACCCTTGGCCAGATAGCGGTCGTACCAATCCATTTCGCGCACCAGTTCCTCGGCGACGGTTTTGGTTTGCGCCCGAGAGGTCAGCAGATAAATCGCGTCGCGCACTTCGGTGACTTCGGAAAACATCACCGTCGCCCCCGCCCGTAACAGCAAGTCCGAGGCATAACCCAGCGCCGGATTAGCGGTGATCCCGGAAAACGCATCACTGCCGCCGCACTGCATACCCAGGATCAGTTCAGAAGCCGGCACGGTTTCGCGGCGGCGCTGGTCGAGTTTCTTCAGACGCACCTCCGCCAACGCCATGATCTGCTCGATCATCTCGGTAAAACCGTGACTGGAATCCTGCAAGCGATACAGCCATGGATCGCTGAGATCGACCGAAGCATCGTCCTCGTGCATCACCTGCCCGGCCTGCAATTTCTCGCAGCCCAGACTGATCACCAGCGCTTCGCCCCCCAGGTTCGGGTTGCGTGCCAGATTGCGCACGGTGCGGATCGGGATGTAGGCGTCGGTGGCAGTGATCGCCACACCACAGCCGTAACTGTGGGTCAGCGCCACCACGTCATCGACGTGCGGATACTTCGGCAGCAGCTCGTCCTTGATGCGCTTTACCACGTGATTGAGCACGCCGGTCACGCACTGCACGGTGGTAGTAATCCCGAGAATGTTGCGCGTGCCGACGGTGCCGTCGGCATTGCGGTAACCCTCGAACGTGAAACCTTCCAGCGGCGCCTGCGCCTGCGGCACCTCGGTGGACAGCGGCAGGCTGTCGAGCGGTGGCGCGGTCGGCATGCGCAGTTGATCTTCCTTGACCCAACTGCCGCGCGGAATCGGCTGCAACGCGTAGCCAATGATCTGGCCATAGCGAATCACCTGGCCACCCTCGGCAATGTCCTCAAGGGTGACCTTGTGGCTCTGCGGCACGAAATCCACAGTCACCAGACCGTCCGGAAACTCGGTGCCGGCCGGTACGCCTTGGTCGTTGACCACAATCACTACGTTGTCCCGCTCGTGCAGGCGGATGTAGCGCGGCGAGTCGGAATGTTCAATCAACTGCATGACATCGCTCCTCAGGAATGCGCTTGAGACAATTTGCCGCTGGCTTCAGCACCGCCAGTGGTTGGCGGCTCTTTGAGCACCACACGTTTGATCGGGCCGACGATCACCAGATAGCTGAACACCGCCACCAGTGCGTTGGCACCCACGAACACCAGCGCCCATTTGAACGAACCGGTGGAGCTGATGATGTAGCCAATCACGATCGGCGTGGTGATCGAAGCGATGTTGCCGAAAGTGTTGAACAGGCCACCGCTCAGACCGGCGATCTGTTTTGGCGACGTGTCGGAAACCACTGCCCAACCCAGTGCGCCAACGCCTTTGCCGAAAAATGCCAGCGCCATGAAGCCCACGACCATCCACTCAACATCAACATAGTTGCAGGCGACGATGCTGCTGGAAACCAGCAGGCCAGCGATGATCGGTGCCTTGCGGGCGAAGGTCAGCGAGTGACCCTTGCGCAGCAGGTAATCGGAAATCACCCCGCCGAGTACACCACCGATAAAGCCGCAGATCGCCGGCAACGAAGCGATGAAACCCGCCTTGAGGATGGTCATGCCGCGTTCCTGCACGAGATAAACCGGGAACCAGGTCAGGAAGAAGTAGGTGATGCCGTTGATGCAGTACTGGCCCAAATACACGCCGAGCATCATGCGGTTGGTCAGCAACTGGCGGATGTAGTCCCATTTCGGGCCATCGGATTTTTTGCCGCGCTGGTCCATGTCGACCATGCCGCCGTTATCAGCGATGTGCTTGAACTCCGCATCGTTGATGCTCGGGTGTTCCCGCGGGCTGTGGATAACCTTCAGCCAGATCAGCGAGAAGACGATGCCGAGGATACCCATGACGATGAACACGTGTTCCCAGCCGAAGCTGTAGACGATCCAGCCCATCAGCGGTGCGAACAACACAGTGGCGAAATATTGCGCCGAGTTGAAGATCGCCGAAGCGGTGCCGCGTTCAGCGGTCGGGAACCAGGCCGCGACGATGCGTGCGTTGCCGGGGAAGGACGGCGCCTCGGCCAGGCCCACCAGAAAGCGCAGCATGAACAGCGCAACAATCGCCGTGGACATGCCGAACTCACCGACAAAGCCTTGCAGCACGGTGAACAGCGACCAGGTGAAAATGCTCAGGGCATAGACTTTTTTCGAGCCGAAGCGATCGAGCAGCCAGCCGCCGGGAATCTGCCCGGCCACGTAGGCCCAACCGAATGCGGAGAAGATATAGCCGAGGGTGACCGCGTCGATGCCGAGGTCTTTTTGCAGGCTGGAACCGGCGATCGCAATGGTCGCGCGGTCGGCATAGTTGATCGTGGTCACCAGAAACAGCATGAGCAGGATCAAATAGCGGACGTGGGTCGGCTTTTGAGTCGGTTGCATGTAGATGTACTCCCACTGATTATTTTTATGCGCGGGTGAATCTTCTTTGGTCTGGCTTTTGTGGGAGCTGCCTTGCCAGCGATGCAGGCGACGTGGTGTATCAGTCACTCCGCGATGATGCTATCGCTGGCAAGCCAGCTCCCACAGGTATTGCTGGATCAGGAGCCGATGTAGCTGGTTTTCACGACCGTGTAGAACTCCTGCGCATAGCGACCTTGCTCACGTGATCCATAGGACGAACCCTTACGGCCACCGAACGGAACGTGGTAATCCACGCCGGCAGTCGGCAGGTTGACCATCACCATCCCGGCCTGGGAATGACGTTTGAAGTGGTTGGCGTACTTCAGCGACGTGGTAGCGATACCGGCCGACAGGCCGAACTCGGTGTCGTTGGCCATGGCCAGCGCAGCCTCGTAATCGGCGACGCGGACGATGTTGGCCACCGGGCCGAAAATCTCTTCGCGGCTGATGCGCATCGATGCTTCGCTGTCGGCAAACAGCGTTGGCGCGAGGAAGTAACCCTCGGTGTCGCAGGTCACCAGACCGCCGCCGCTGACCAGACGCGCACCTTCGGACTGGCCGATGTCGATGTATTTCATGTCCTGTTCAAGCTGTGCCTGCGAAACCACCGGACCGATATCGGTGCCGGATTTCAGCGCGTGGCCGACCTTGATCGACTTCATGCGTTCGGCCATGGCTTCGACGAACTTGTCGTGAATCCCGGCGGTGACGATCAAACGACTCGACGCCGTGCAACGTTGGCCGGTGGAGTAGAACGCACTCTGCACCGACAACTCGACCGCTTGCTTGAGGTCGGCGTCGTCGAGAATGATCTGCGGGTTCTTGCCGCCCATTTCCAGCTGGACCTTGGCCTGGCGCGATACGCAGTTGACCGCGATCTGACGGCCAACACCGACAGAACCCGTGAAGCTGATGCCATCGACTTTCGGACTGTTGACCAATGCTTCGCCGACCACACGGCCGCTGCCCATCACCAGGTTGAACACGCCGGCCGGGAAGCCCGCGCGGGAGATGATTTCGGCCAGCGCCCAAGCGCAGCCCGGTACCAGATCGGCAGGTTTCAAAACCACGCAGTTGCCGTAGGCCAGGGCCGGAGCGATCTTCCACGATGGAATGGCGATCGGGAAATTCCACGGGGTGATCAGACCGACCACACCCAGTGCTTCGCGGGTGACTTCGACGTTGACGCCCGGGCGCACCGACGGCACGTAATCGCCGGACAGACGCAGGCATTCCCCCGCGAAGAACTTGAAGATGTTACCGGCGCGGGTCACTTCGCCGATGGCTTCGGGCAGGGTCTTGCCCTCCTCCCGGGCCAGCAACGTACCGAGTTCTTCGCGACGGGCGAGGATTTCCGAGCCGACCTTATCCAGCGAATCGTGACGAGCCTGAATACCCGAAGTCGACCAGGCCGGGAACGCTGCGCGCGCAGCGTCGATGGCAGCGTTGACCTGAGCCAGATCAGCCTTGGCGTAGTCGCCGATGGTGTCGCTCAGCTCGGACGGGTTGATGTTGGCCGAGTAATCGGAACCGGCGACCCATTCACCGTTGATGTAGTTGTCGTAGCGTTTTGAATCAGTCACTGAAATCGCTCCTCACGCAAAAGGCCGCTGATTGCTCAGCGGCCTTGGTTTTTTCGGGTGTTATTGCGCACCTTGCTTGTCGATCAGCGCGGCGAGCATTTCGTACTCTTCGCCAGTCAGATCGGTCAGCGGCGCCCGCACCGGGCCCGCGTCATAGCCGGCGATTTTTGCGCCTGCCTTGACGATGCTCACGGCATAACCGGCCTTGCGGTTACGGATGTCGAGGTATGGCAGGAAGAAGTCATCGATGATCTTGCCGACAGTGGCGTGATCTTCGCGGGCAATGGCGTGGTAGAAATCCATCGCGGTTTTCGGAATGAAGTTGAACACCGCCGAGGAGTAAACCGGCACGCCCAGCGCCTTGTAGGCGGCGGCGTAGACTTCGGCGGTCGGCAAGCCCCCCAGGTAGCTGAAGCGATCACCGAGGCGGCGACGAATCGACACCATCAACTCGATATCACCCAGGCCATCCTTGTAACCGATCAGGTTCGGGCAACGCTCGGCCAGACGCTCCAGCAGCGGCGCGGTGAGGCGGCAAACGTTACGGTTGTAAACCACCACGCCGATCTTCACCGATTTGCACACGGCTTCAACGTGAGCGGCGACACCGTCCTGGCTGGCTTCGGTCAGGTAATGCGGCAGCAGCAACAGACCTTTGGCGCCCAGACGCTCGGCTTCCTGTGCGTATTCGATGGCTTGACGAGTCGAACCGCCCACGCCCGCCAGAATCGGCACGCTGGTTTCGCAGGTGTCGACGGCAGTCTTGATGATTTCCGAGTATTCGCTGGCGGCCAGGGAGAAGAACTCACCGGTGCCACCGGCGGCGAACAGGGCCGAAGCGCCATACGGGGCCAGCCATTCCAGACGTTTGATATAGCCCGCGCGGTTGAAATCGCCCTGCGCGTTGAAATCGGTCACCGGGAAAGACAGCAGGCCGGCAGAGAGGATGGACTTCAGTTCTTGTGGATTCATTATTCGAACACCCTGGTAGCAACGTTTTTTGTGATTGGATCGTTCAGCTATTCGCCGAGGTTGTAGGTCATCGTACAACTTAAAAAATAACCGTCAACTGCATTTCATCGTTGTGAGGGCTTTTTTGTCGGACAAGATTGTTTTCGAAGACGCGCCGCAGCTTTGCAATAAATGGAAATAGACGGTTTAAAACGAGACAGGCGGGATTCTCGTACCGTGCAAACCCGCCGTGAATGGATCACGGCACACCTCGCATGGAGAGCGCCACGATGGATTTTGCCCCACCCGAACTCCCGCAATTTCTGCCTCATTCGCCTGAAACGGCAACCGTGAACCTGTCGGCATTAAGCGACGAACTGATCGTGCAAGTGCCCGATTCCAGCGATTTCGCGGCGAATTGGAGCGTCTACGCGATTCTGGGCGATGACCCCGAGGAGCCCGAATGGGCGAGCGAAGAAGTCAACACTGGCACCTGGGAAGACGCCGAGGACGAGATGGAAAAACTGACGGGTATCGAACTGCACATTCCGAAAGAGGTACTACTGTCGTACCTGCATTCGGAAGTCGAACTGCGCTACAAATTTCAGGACGAGTCCAGCTTGGAGCCCTATTCAGAGCCGTTGCTGCTACGGATCGAAGCGTGAGCGACTAACCCCGCTGCGCTTGCGCCTCTTCATGGGCCTGGCGCAGTCTTTCGCGGCTGTTGGTCAGGTGCAGACGCATGGCCGCACGCGCTGCATCGGAATCCTGGCGGGCAATGGCTTCGTAGATTTCTTCGTGCTCACGACTCAAGCGACTCATGTAATGCTGCTGATCATCATGGGCCAGACGCGCGGAATTCAGCCGCGTGCGCGGAATGATACTGGTGCCCAGGTGGGTCATGATGTCGGTGAAATAGCGGTTGCCTGTGGACAGGGCGATTTCCAGATGGAAAGCGAAGTCCGAGGCGACGGCGTCACTGGCGTGGGAAACGCTGTCGTTCAGCGCATCGAGCGCAGCGCGCATCGTCGCCAATTGCTCGGGGCTGCGACGTTGCGCGGCAAGCCCGGCGGATTCCACCTCAAGGCTGATGCGTAATTCAAGAATGGCCAACACGTCACGCAGGGTGACGACGGTGGCCGGATCGATCCGGAAACCACTCGGGCTCGGTGTGTCGAGCACAAAAGTGCCGATGCCATGGCGGGTTTCTACCTGGCCTGCGGCCTGCAACCGGGAAATCGCCTCGCGCACCACGGTGCGGCTGACGCCATGGGCTTCCATGATCGCCGACTCGGTAGGCAATTTATCGCCACGCTTGAGCAGGCCGTCACGGATTTGCTCGCTGAGCACCGTCACCAATTCCTGAGCCAGGCTGCGGCGCTTGCGTGGGAAGCGCGGGGTGTCGATCAGGTTTTCCATGGTTGCATGTTGTCTCGAAAGTTCGGCTTGTGGGCATCATAGCTCAACCGGGTTGTACGATCACCGGCCGGATCACATCGGCCCTGCAGGAGCTGCCGCAGGCTGCGATCTTTTGACTTTGATTTTATAAACAAGATCAAAAGATCGCAGCCTGCGGCAACTCCTACAGGGGATTTGTGTGGATCAGGCGGTCACTGTTTGCTCAACCAAGTGGCCGCTGTCGATTCGCACATGCCGTGGGTGGAACCGCTTGAGGCTGCTGCGGTGACCGACACTGACAATGCTCAAACCCGGCAACTGATCGATCAGTGCCTGGTACAGCGTGGCTTCGTCTTCCTCGTCCATCGCCGAAGTCGCTTCATCCATGTACAGCCAGTGCGGTGCATAAAGCATCGCGCGGGCGAAGGCCAGGCGTTGCTGTTCACCGGGCGAAAGCATCCGCTGCCAGTGGTTGGCTTCATCCAGACGGGCGACCAGATGCGGCAAGCGGCAGGTTTCCAGCACTTGCGCGTAACGTTCTGCTGAATAGGTGTCACCCGCCTGTGGATAACTCAAGGCCTCGCGCAGGGTGCCGATCGGCAGGTACGGTTTTTGTGGCAGGAACAGATAACGCGCCGCCGGCAGCCGAATGCTGCCGTGCCCCGCTGGCCACAAGTGCCCCATCGCCCGCAACAACGTCGACTTGCCGCTGCCGGAACGGCCGCTGAGCATCACGCGATCACCCGGTTCGACGGTCATGTCGGCGTTGGTCAGCAAGTGACGACCGTCGGCCAGATCGAGCCCCAGGTTGTGGACTTTCAATTCACTGCCCTGATTCTGCACATCAATAGCTGGCGCACGTTGTTCATTGTCGGTCATGGCTTGACGGAAACTCAGCAGACGATCACAGGTGGCGCGCCAGGAAGCGAGGCTCTGGTACGCACTGATGAACCAGCTGAAGCTCTCCTGAACGTTGCCGAATGCCGAGCTGATCTGCATCAGCTCACCGAGTTCGATCTTGCCGGCGAGATACCGCGGCGAGGCCACGATGAACGGGAAGATGATGGCCGCCTGGCTGTAACCGGCGGTGAAGAAGGTCAGGCGCTTGGACACTTTCATGATGTCCCAGAAGTTGTGCCAGACATTCCCGAAGCGAGCGCTCAACCGACGATTTTCGTTCGGTTCGCCGTTGTACAACGCAATGCTTTCGGCGTTCTCGCGAATCCGCACCATGGAAAAGCGCAGGTCGGCTTCAAAGCGTTGTTGTTGGTTGTTCAGGCCGATCAAACGACGACCGATCAAATGCGTCAACCAGCTACCGACCACGGCGTAAACCAGCACGCACCAGAACATATAGCCGGGAATGGTGATGCCAAAGACTTCGATGCTGCCCGACACGCCCCACAGAATGATCGAGAACGACACCAGGCTGACAATATTGCGCAGCAGCCCGATACCCAGTTCAAGGGTGTTGGAGGTGAAGTTATTGAGGTCTTCGGAAATTCGCTGGTCCGGGTTATCGGTATAACCGCCCTGCTCCAGCTGGTAGTAGTTCTTGTCGGCGAGCCAACGCGAGAAATGCTTTTCAGTGAGCCAGGCCCGCCAGCGAATCGTCAGCATCTGGGTCAAGTAAAGCCGGTACACCGCTCCGACAATCGCGACCGCCGCTATCGCACAGAAATACAGAATCAGCTGCCAGAACGCCGCCTCGTCCTTCTTTTGCAACGCGTTGTAAAAGTCCTTGTACCAGGTGTTAAACCACACCGAGATGCCCACGCTGAGCAGCGAGAGCACTATCACCGCAATCAGCAGCGTCCAGGCCTGGACCTTCTCTTCACTGCGCCAATAAGGCGTGATGATCGCCCAAACTTTGCGAAAAAACTGCCCGTGCACAGCATCGTTGACCGCGGAGTATTCAGCGTTCTGATTCATGGATAAGGCTCAATATAGATAAGAACAGACACGCACCGATCATAGATGATCGGCGCGTTTTATCGCGAGGGCTGGCGATGGTCGTTCAGCGCTGGTTCAGCGACGAACCGGGCGCTTCTGCAGTTTGCGCTGCAGGGTGCGGCGGTGCATGCCTAATGCGCGGGCAGTGGCGGAAATGTTGCCTTCGTGCTCGGTGAGCACGCGCTGGATGTGTTCCCACTGCAGGCGGTCGACCGACATCGGGTTTTCCGGCACCAGGCTGTCGAGGTCGGCGTGCTCGGAGAGCAGCGCGGCCAGGACATCGTCGGCATCGGCCGGTTTGCACAGGTAGTTGCAGGCGCCGCGCTTGATCGCCTCGACAGCGGTGGCAATGCTCGAATAACCGGTAAGGATCACCACGCGCATTTCCGGGTCCAGTTCCAGCAGCTTGGGCAACAGCACCAGACCGGAATCGCCGTCCATTTTCAGGTCGAGCGCGGCGTAGTCAGGGATATCGGCCTGCGCGATGGTAATACCTTCTTCGGCAGAACCTGCAGTGCTGACGCGAAAGCCGCGGCGGGCCATGGCACGGGCCATCACTCGGGTGAAGGTCGCGTCATCGTCGACCAGCAGCAAATGCGGCAGTTCTTCGCCTTCGACTTGGATTTCGTCACTCATGTTGGTCTCCTCGGGCGCCGTGGGGCAGGCGCAGCTCGGTGAGCGTGCCGCCTTCCTCATGACTATAGAGTTTCACTGAGCCGCCGGCGCGTGTCACGCTGGCCTTGCTCAAAAACAGGCCCAGGCCGAAACCTTTGCCCTTCGTGGTAAAAAATGGTTTGCCGATCTGCTCGGCGATGGCCAATGGCACACCGGCGCCGTGATCGCGAATGCTGATGGTCAGGTTTTCCGTGTCCCAGTCCAGCGTCACTTTGAGGTTTTCCGGGCAGGCATCGGCGGCGTTGTTGAGCAGATTCAACAGGGCCTGGGTCAGATCCGGCGGCGGCGCCATGCGCGGCACTGTGCCCTGACCGAGACAGTGGAAGCGATAACTGGCTTCCGGACGCATCAGGTGCCAGCGGTTCAGCGCTTCGTCGAGCCAGACGGTGACGTCCTGCATCTCCACCGCCAGACGACGGTTCGCTTCGGCGGCGCGCACCAGTTGCTGCAAGGTCTCCTTGCACAACTTGACCTGATCCTGCAGCACTTTCAGGTCGTCCTGCAGCAGCGGATCGGGATGATCCTGCTGCATCTCCTTGAGCAACACGCTCATGGTCGCCAGCGGCGTGCCCAGTTCATGGGCGGCACCGGCAGCTTGCGTGGCGACGGCGAGCAATTGCTGATCGCGCAGGCCTTCTTCGCGGCGAATCGCACGCAGCTCTTCCTGACGACGCAACTCTTCAGCCATGCGCGCAGCGAAGAAAGTGATCACCGCCGCCGCGAGGGCGAAGCTGAGCCACATGCCGTAGATCTGCAGGTTTTCGCGGGCGACAGGCAGGGTTTCCAGCGGATAGAACCGCGTCAGCATCACGGTGTACAAGGCCAGCGCGATGCCGGACAGGATCACCGAATAGCGCCATGGCAGCGTCACCGCAGCAATGGTCAGCGGCACCAGATAATAGGAAACGAACGGGTTCGTGGAACCGCCGGAGAAATACAGCAGCGCGCTGTGGATAACCAGATCACAGGCAAGTTGCAGGGCGTATTCCAGCTCGGTCACCGGCCATGAAGTACGCAAGCGCACCGCGGTGAACGCGCACAGCAATATCGAGCAGCCGAGGGTCATCGCCAGTTGCACCCACGGCAACGGCAACAGCTCCAGCCAATAGGCCAGACCTACGGAACCGGCCTGCGCGGCGAGCACCAGCGTGCGGATGAAAGTCAGCCGCCAGAGGTTCTGGCGAGTGGCGGAAGTCAATTGTACGGGGGCGAGCATGAGCTCTCCTGATGAGCGCTCCAGGCGGATCGCACGGAGTATAACCAAGCCGCGGCCTCCAGAGGCGAAAGTGCGGCAAACGACCACATGGCGAAAACATTTTCGGCGGCTATAAGGCCGCCTTCGCGAGCAGGCTCGCTCCCACAGGGGAACGCATGTCAAAGGTGGGAGCGAGCCTGCTCGCGAAGGGCTGCGCAGCAGCCCCATGGCATCTGTATAGAAGTTGTAACTGGGCGAACCGGATCATAAAAGCTAGAGTCTGATGGTTTCACGCAGGCCCGAACCAACACCTGCGCCCTCATCAAGGAGCTTTCATGCATACATTTCGCCGCAGCGCCGCCCTCCTCGCCCTGACCGTCGGCAGCGTCGCCAGCCTTCCAGCCCTGGCCGCCGATGAGTTGCACTACAACCAGATTTCCCTGCGCGCCGAAGTCAGCCAGGAAGTTGCCCGCGACCTGATGATCGTGACCCTCTACACCGAAGAGCAAAACACCGACCCGGCCAAACTCGCCGCCGACGTCAGCACCACCATGAACAAGGCGCTGGCCCAGGCCAAGCAAGTCAAAGACATCACCCTGCGCCAGGGCAGCCGCAACAGCTACCCGATCTACGACACCAAGGGCCAGAAAATTACCGGCTGGCGTGAACGCGCCGAACTGCGCCTGGAAAGCGCCGACTTCGCCGCCCTGTCCAAACTCACCGGCGAACTGCTGGGCGACCTGAAAATGGGGGGCATGGACTTCGCCATCGCCAACCCGACCCGCAAGTCCAGCGAAGACGCGCTGCTCAAAGAGGCCGTCACCGCCTTCAAGGCCCGTGCGCAACTGGCCACCGACGCCCTCGGCGGCAAAGGCTACAAAATCGTCAACCTGAACCTCAACGCCAACGGTTACCCACAACCTTACATGCGCGCGCCGATGATGATGAAAGCGGCCGGCATGGATTCGGCACCGGTGACGCCTGAGGTTGAAGCAGGTACTAGCCAGGTGAGCATGACCGCTGATGGCTCGATTGAAGTGCTGATGCAGTGATGTGATGTGGGCTGAATGAAAAACCGGCGATCAGACAATGATCGCCGGTTTCTTTGTGCCTGAATTTTGTGGTGAATGCTCCGCCGCCATCGCTGGCAAGCCAGCTCCCACAAGGTCATGCGTCGATTTCAAAATCAGCACAAAAACCTGTGGGAGCTGGCTTGCCAGCGATGAACGATAACGCGGTCTCAAGCCTGCGGATCAACCCGATCCAGCGCCCGGCTCACCGCCAGTTCGGCCAGCATGATGATCTGCTGAATACCGAGCACCGTATTGCGCTGCGTGCCACCCAACTCGTTGGCAAAGTTGCTGGCTGCGGCGCTGGCAGAGGCCAGTGATTCACAGGCATGGGCGAGCAGGCTTTCGGTATCGACGTTGGGACAGACCATGAACATCGTGCTGGGTTGGCGCGGTTTTCTGGTTTCGGGGATGAGATAGAAATCGAGGGCGCGTTTGATGGCTTCGCGGTTTCGGGCGAGGTCATCGGCGCGGAGAGCTTCTTCGAGTGGGGTTGGTTTTTCTTCGGGTGGATCGGGTACAGGCTTAGTCATGCGTTTCACCTATGAAATTGAGCCATCTCCTGCCGTTTCTCACACGGCGAAGAGGTGGCAGCTTTGTGCGGGGTGAGAAAACCGGTCATAGGCACCCGGCCAGACATAAGTCTGCCCGCACAGAGCCGCCATAACGCATTTGCATGCAGCGGATTGGCTGGCGGCAATTATGCGGGCATGAACACTGAATGACTATGAATTGCCGGGTTCTCACACCCGATCGCTGAACCTTCAGCGACAACCCAAGCCTAGAGAGCGCACGTCCGACGGACAACCTGAAAACCTTGTGGGAAGGTTCTGGTGATTTCACACACATCTAAACACAGCAAAGTAATCGGGTGACTGCGTGGGCCGCCATCGCTGGCAATCCAGCTCCCACAGAAAGCAAAAGCCAGATCAAAAGATCGCAGCCTGCGGCAGCTCCTACAGAGGAGACAAGTACACCCCGCACGCGGCGCATGCCGCCCCACTCAACACAATGAGCGTTAGCTCGAGTAAAGCTCTTGATCTTGATCTCAGAGCCCGTCGGCAGGCTGAGCGGAGGGATTGATCCGGGGTGGGAGCGCAGCGACCGTTTGGCGAAGCCAAACACAGCGAGAGGAGGTGCAGCGAAGCAAACCGGAGACGCTGCGCCCGGATCGATCCCGGAGCGAAGGAACCCGAGCCACGGCGAGGGCCGAACGTCAGGGCAAAGCCTTTTTGGTTACTTTTTCGGCGTCTGGAAAAAGTGACCCGCCGTAAGGGCGGAACCAAAAGCAGCCATAACCGCAGCAACGGATATACACACAACCCGCCAGATATACCGAGATAGACACTCCCCCAAGAAAAACGATATTTCCGAAACCCCACAATTCCCCGCTAATCTCAACCCAAAACCACCTCCATACCCCCGGGGACTCCATGCCAAGATCCACCCTCAAACCGCTCTTGATCTCCCTGGCCCTGGCCACAACCGCCCCCCTGGCAAACGCAGCCACAACATTGGTCTACTGCTCCGAAGCCAGCCCCGCAGGCTTCGACCCCAGCCAATACACCAGCGGCACCGACTTCGACGCCTCCGCCGAAACCGTCTTCAATCGCCTCACCCAATTCCAGCGCGGCGGCACCGACATCGAACCGGGCCTGGCAACAAAATGGGACGTCTCCAACGACGGACTCCAATACACCTTCCACCTGCGCCGAGGCGTGAAGTTCCACACCACGCAATACTTCACCCCAACCCGCGACTTCAACGCCGACGACGTCCTGTTCACCTTCCAGCGTCTGCTCGACCCGCAAAACGCTTTCCGCAAGGCCTACCCCGCCGAATCCCCCTACTTCACCGACATGGGCCTGAACACCACGATCAAATCGGTCGAAAAACTCGACGAGCAAACCGTGCGCTTCAACCTCAACAACGTCGACGCCGCGTTCGTGCAAAACCTCGCCATGAGTTTCGCCTCGGTGCAATCGGCCGAATACGCAGCGCAATTGTTGAAGGAAGGCAAAGCCGCCGACCTCAACCAGAAACCGATCGGCACCGGCCCGTTCGTGTTCAAGCGCTATCAAAAGGATTCACAGATTCGCTACATCGCCAACAAGGCCTACTGGAAACCCGAGGACGTGAAGATCGACAACCTGATCTTCTCGATCACCCCCGACGCCGCCGTGCGCCTGCAAAAACTCAAGGCCGGCGAATGCCAGGTCAGCGGCTACCCACGCCCGGCCGACATTGAAGTGATGGAAAAAGACCCGAACCTGCGCGTGCTGAAACAGGCCGGTTTCAACCTCGGTTTCCTCGCCTATAACACCACCCACCCGCCGCTGGACCAGCTCAAGGTGCGCCAGGCCCTGGACATGGCCATCGATAAACCGGCGATCATCAAAGCCGTTTATCAAAGCGCCGGCCAGTTGGCCCAGAACGCCTTGCCACCCGCGCAATGGTCATTCGACCCGACCATAAAAGACGCGCCGCACGACCCGGTGAAAGCCAGGGCGCTACTGAAAGAAGCAGGGGTTGCACCGGGTACAACCATCAACCTCTGGGCAATGACCGTGCAGCGCGCCTCGAACCCGAATGCGCGAATGTCGGCGCAGATGATTCAGCAGGATTGGGACAAGATCGGCATCAAGGCCAACATCGTCAGCTATGAGTGGGGCGAATACATCAAACGCGCCAAAAATGGCGAACATGACGCGATGATTTATGGCTGGACCGGTGACAACGGCGACCCTGACAACTGGCTCGGCGTGCTGTACAGCTGCGCGGCAGTCAAGGGCAGCAACTACGCCAAATGGTGCGACCCGGCCTACGACAAACTGGTACAGCAGGCCAAGGTGTCCACCGACAAAACACAACGGGTACAACTGTATCAACAGGCGCAACTGATCCTTAAACAGCAGGTGCCGATTACCCCGATTGCCAACTCCACGGTGTTCCAGCCGCTGCGCAAGGAAGTCACCGACTTCCGTATCAGCCCGTTCGGTCTAACCCCTTTCTATGGCGTGGGTATAAATAAGTAACACCAAGCCCCAAGGCGGCGCGCACAACGTGACCAGCGCACCGTTTTGGGGCTTGATTTGCACCTTAAAAACCACCCGCAAACGGTCAAATGCGTCAGAAGTTACACAGATGCGACATTAAGGTACGTTCGTGCCACCGTTTGAGGCCGCCGACCGCTCTGGATCTTGCATTGGGTATGGCGCCTGCATAAGTATCCGCAGGCACGACTCACGAGGTCGTACCTCAAATCAAAAAATGACAACAAATCATGAGGCCAACATGCTTAAACACGCGGTCATTCCGTTTTTAGTCGGCGCAGGCTTGTTAGCCTCCGCACCTTTCGCATCCGCTGCGACTAACCTGGTGTTCTGCTCCGAAGGGAGCCCGGCCGGTTTTGATCCAGGCCAGTACACCACCGGAACAGACTTCGACGCCTCTGCCGAAACCATGTTCAACCGCCTGACTCAGTTCGAGCGCGGCGGCACCGCCGTGATTCCTGGTCTGGCGACCAAGTGGGACATTTCCGATGATGGCCTGACTTACACCTTCCACCTGCGTGAAGGCGTCAAGTTCCACACCACCCCGTACTTCAAGCCGACCCGTGAGTTCAACGCCGACGACGTGCTGTTCACCTTTAATCGCATGATTAACAAGGATGACCCGTTCCGTAAGGCGTACCCGACCGAATTCCCGTACTTCACCGACATGGGGATGGACACCAACATCACCAAGATCGATAAAGTCGACGACCACACCGTCAAGTTCACCCTCAAGGAAGTTGATGCCGCGTTCATCCAGAACATGGCCATGAGCTTCGCCTCGGTGCAGTCCGCCGAGTACGCAGCCCAGCTGCTAAAGGATGGCAAGCCTGCCGACATCAACCAGAAACCGGTCGGCACCGGCCCGTTCGTGTTCAAGAGCTACCAGAAAGACTCCAACATCCGCTTCACCGGGAACAAGGACTACTGGAAGCCTGATGACGTGAAGATCGACAACCTGATCTTCGCCATCACCACCGACCCGTCGGTACGTATTCAGAAGCTGAAAAAGAACGAGTGCCAGGTCACCCTGTTCCCACGTCCAGCCGACCTGAAAGCGCTGAAAGAAGACAAGTCGCTGAAGATGCCTGACCAGGCCGGTTTCAACCTGGGCTACATCGCTTACAACGTGATGGACAAGGTCAAAGGCAGCGACGAGAAAAACCCTCTGGCTGACCTGCGCGTTCGTCAGGCCCTGGACATGGCCGTCAACAAGCCGCAGATCATCGATTCGGTTTATCAGGGCGCGGGCCAACTGGCCGTCAACGCCATGCCGCCGACCCAGTGGTCTTACGACACCACCATCAAGGACGCCAAGTACGATCCTGAGAAAGCCAAGCAGCTGCTCAAGGAAGCCGGCGTCAAGGAAGGTACCGAAATCGTCCTGTGGGCGATGCCGGTTCAGCGTCCTTACAACCCGAACGCAAAGCTGATGGCTGAAATGCTCCAGTCCGACTGGGCCAAGATCGGCTTGAAAGTGAAGATCACCAGCTACGAATGGGGCGAGTACATCAAGCGTTCCAAAGGTGGTGAGAACCAGGCCATGATCATTGGCTGGAGCGGTGACAATGGTGATCCGGACAACTGGCTGAACGTGTTGTTTGGTTGCGACTCGCTTAGCGGCAACAACTTCTCCAAGTGGTGCGACAAGAAATTTGATGGCCTCGTCAAAGAAGCCAAGCGCACTACAGACCAGGGCAAGCGCACCGAACTGTACAAACAGGCGCAACACGTCCTCAAAGATGCAGTCCCAATGACACCTATCGCTCACTCGACGGTGTATCAACCCATGCGCGCCAACGTGCAGGACTTCAAGATCAGCCCATTCGGCTTGAACTCCTTCTACGGCGTCAGCGTCAGCAAGTAAAAAAAGCAGCGGCGACGATTTCAGCGTCGCCGCTGCTTTTTCTGCCGATTAGTTAGGAATTTGCCTACATCTGTTTCCACCCTGCTTTACCAGGGAGATACAGAATGTGTTGCCATTTCCTACGAGTCTTTAGGACTCAACGCATTTACTGCCAGATCCACGGTCCCTACCGTCGGGTTCTGACCAGTGCCTGTGTGGGCTAACGGTTTTGCTGTTCGTACTGGTTTGAGCTTGATGCAGCCACAACGTCCCTGGACGGGACCGCGGCGCATCGAAACAACACTAATAAAGAGGGAGCGTCATGCGCCATACCTTGGTTTTTTCCGCACTGCTGGGCGCCGGCCTGTTGGCCGCCACGTCCGCCAGCCACGCCGCCAGCGATAGTCTGGTGTTTTGCTCCGAAGGCAGCCCGGCAGGTTTTGATACTGCGCAATACACGACGGCCACCGATAACGACGCTGCAGAGCCGCTGTACAACCGCTTGGTCGAGTTCGAAAAAGGCGCGACCAATGTCGTACCGGGCCTTGCTACCCAGTGGGATATTTCCGAGGACGGTCTCAAGTACACCTTTCACCTGCGTGAAGGCGTGAAATTTCATACAACGCCTTACTTCAAGCCAACCCGCGATTTCAATGCCGACGATGTGCTGTTTACGTTTAATCGCATGCTTGATGCACAGCAGCCATTCCGTAAGGCTTATCCGACCGAGTTCCCGTATTTCAACGGGATGAGCCTGAACAAGAACATTGCCAAGGTCGAGAAGACCGGGCCGCTGACCGTGGAGTTCACGCTCAACAGCGTCGACGCCGCGTTCATCCAGAACATCGCCATGAGTTTCGCCGCCATCCTGTCCGCCGAATACGCCGACAAGCTGATGGCCGAAGGCAAGCCGAGCGACATCAACCAGAAGCCGATCGGCACCGGGCCGTTCGTGTTCAAGAGCTATCAGAAAGATTCGAACATCCGCTACACCGGCAACCCGCAGTACTGGGACCCGAGCCGGGTAAAACTGAAAAACCTGATCTTCGCGATCAACACCGACGCCTCGGTGCGCGTGCAAAAACTCAAGGCCGGCGAATGCCAGATCACCCTGCATCCGCGCCCGGCCGATGTTGAAGCGCTTAAGGCCGACCCGAAGCTGCAACTGATCTCCAAGCCAGGTTTCAACCTCGGCTACATCGCCTATAACGTGCGCCACAAACCGTTCGACCAGCTCGAAGTGCGTCAGGCGCTGGACATGGCGGTGAATAAACAAGGGATTCTCAACGCTGTTTATCAAGGCGCCGGCCAACTGGCCGTCAACGCCATGCCACCGACGCAATGGTCCTACGACGACACCATCAAGGACGCCGCCTTCAACCCGGAAAAAGCCAAAGAACTGCTCAAGGCTGCGGGCGTGAAGGAAGGCACCGAGATCACGCTGTGGGCAATGCCGGTTCAACGTCCGTACAACCCGAACGCCAAGCTGATGGCCGAAATGCTTCAGGCCGACTGGGCCAAGATCGGTCTGAAAGTGAAAATCGTCAGCTATGAATGGGGCGAGTACATCAAGCGCACCAAGAATGGTGAGCATGACATCAGCCTGATCGGCTGGACCGGCGACAACGGTGACCCGGACAACTGGCTCGGCACGCTGTACAGCTGCGACGCCATTGGCGGCAACAACTACTCCATGTGGTGCGATCCGGCTTACGACAAGCTGATCAAGGAAGCCAAGGTCGTCACCGATCGCGACCAGCGCACCGTGCTCTATAAACAGGCTCAGCAGTTGCTTAAACAGCAAGTGCCGATCACGCCTGTCGCCCACTCGACGGTCAACCAGCCGTTAAGCACACGGGTTGAAGGGTTCAAGGTGAGCCCTTTCGGCCGCAACGTGTTCTCGGGTGTCAGTATCGATTAACCCAACCGATTAGCCGCAACGCTGAGGGGGACTGTCTACCCCCCTCACGCAAGCGCTTTGCCTAAATTCGCCAATAGGGCCTTTTGCAAACGTTTGCGATGTGTGAACGAGTTCTAAACCAATAACCGGCCAACCCAAAAAAGCCGGCATAAAAAGAAAGTAAAGGAGCTTCACCCATGAAACTGAGCAGCACCGCGATACTGGCCCTGGCCATCAGCAGCATCACCGCCGGAGCCCATGCTGAAAGCGTTAGTCAGGACTTCATCCCGACGCAACTGGCCAGCACCAGCGCCCAATCCGAAGCCAAAGGCTTCATCGATGGCCAAAGCCTGTCGGGTTCGACCCGTAACTGGTACGCCAACGAAGAGAAAAAGCGCGGCGGCACCTTCAACTACGAGCGTCATGGCGATACCCTGACCGGCTCGCGCCGGATCAACTGGGTTCAGGGCACCATCCTGAACTACACCTCGGGCTTCACCCAAGGCACCGTGGGTTTCAGCACCGAAGTGGCGGCATACAACGCCATCGCACTGGATCGCAGCCGTGAGGACATCAAGGGCGGTTCCAACCGTACCCTCGCCCACTCCAACGGCGACGCTGTAGATCAGTGGAGCAAACTCGGCCTGGCCAACGTCAAGGCGCGTATCTCCAACACCACCCTGACCGCCGGCCGCATGAACTTCAGCAGCCCGATCGTCGACGTCATCGGCAACCGTCCGCTGCCTTCGAGCTTTGAAGGTGTGGCGATCCACAGTGAAGAATTCGACAACCTGTCGTTCGACCTCGCCACGTTCGACCGCGTGTCGCCACGTACCGAGCAGAGCCTGTCGAAATTCCGTACCGAATACAGCAACACCGGTGTTGAAACCGACCACGTCAACACTGCCGGCGTGAACTATCAGCCGCTCAAGAGCCTGAAAACCAGCCTCTACGCAACCCAGGCTGAAGACTTCTGGAACCAGTACTACTTCGGCGCCACTCACGAACTGGGCGACAGCTCGGTACTGAGCCTGACCACCGGCCTGAACTACTACAAGACCGTCGACGAAGGCAAAAGGTTGATGGGCGAGATCGACAACGACACCTACTCGCTGTCGTTCGGTCTGACTCACCAGGCGCACAGCCTGACGTTCTCGTATCAGGAAGTGAACGGTAACGAGTACTTCGACTACCTGCACGAAACCAACGGCATCTACCTGGCCAACTCCCTGCTGTCGGACTTCAACGGACCGAACGAGAAGTCCTTCCAGATCGCCTACGGCATCAACATGGCCGAGTACGGCATTCCTGGCCTGAAGTTCAACGCCTATAGCGCTCGCGGCTGGGGCATCGACGGTACTCACTACGTCGGTACCGCTTACGACGTGCGCAACATGGACGGCGAACACCACTACGAATACGGCGTCGGCTCCTCGTACGCCGTGCAAAGCGGCCCGCTCAAGGCCACCACTATTCGCGCGACCTACACCACCCACCGCGCCAGTGAAAACCAGGCTGACGGCAGCATCAACGAGTTCCGTCTCGTGACCACGATTCCATTCAACATCCTGTAAAAAACGCCAACCGACGGCTGACTCATGATGAGTCGGCCGCTCGGTTTTTTGTCTTCAACCGATTGCAGAGGGTTATCGATGAGAATGCTTCCCCTACGTGCGGCCGTCGCTGCCGCGTTGTTGAGCGCCGCCATCGGCGTCTCGGCCAAACCCTTGGTGGTCTGCACCGAAGCCAGTCCGGAAGGCTTCGACATGGTCCAGTACACAACTGCAGTCACTGCCGATGCGGTGGCCGAAACGATCTTCAACCGTCTGGTCGACTTCAAGCCTGGCACCACCGAACTGGTACCGGCACTGGCCGACTCCTGGGAAATCAGCGATGACGGTCTGACGTACACGTTCCACCTGCGCAAAGGCGTCAAGTTCCACACCACCGAATACTTCAAGCCGACCCGTGACATGAATGCCGACGATGTGCTTTGGAGCTTCCAGCGTCAGCTGGACCCGAATCACCCTTGGCACAAACTGTCGAGCGTGGGCTTCCCGTACTTTGAAAGCATGGGCTTCAAGGAACTGCTCAAGAACGTGGAAAAGGTCGACGACTACACCGTCAAGTTCACCCTGACCCGCCGCGAAGCACCTTTCCTGGCCGACGTGGCCATGCCGTTCACCGCGATCTACTCCGCCGAGTACGCCGATCAGTTGCTCAAGGCCAACAAGACCGGCGACCTCAACAACAAGCCTGTCGGCACCGGCCCGTTCATCTTCCAGCGCTACGCCAAGGATGCGCAGGTTCGCTTCAAGGCCAACCCGGAATACTTCCGTGGCAAGCCGCCCGCCGACGCGTTGATCCTGGCAATCGCCACCGACAACAACGTGCGCCTGCAAAAGCTCAAGGCCAACGAGTGCCAGATCGCGCTGTATCCCAAACCGGATGACATCCCGAGCATCAAGAAAGACAGCAACCTGAAGGTTGATGAACTGAACGCGATGACCGTTTCGTACATCGCCATGAACACCCAGCACAAATACATGAGCGACGTGCGCGTGCGTAAGGCGATCGACATCGCCTTCGACAAAACCGCTTACGTCAATGCGCTGTTCGGCAAGGGCAACGCGACCGTCGCGGTCAACCCGTACCCGGACACCCTGCTCGGCTACAACACCGAGCTGAAAAACCCGCCACGTGACCTCGACAAGGCGCGCGCCCTGCTCAAGGAAGCCGGGGTTCCGGAAGGCACCGTGTTTACCCTGTTTACCCGCAACGGCGGCGGCCCGACCAACCCGAACCCGATGCTTGGCGCGCAGATGATGCAGGCTGACCTGGCGAAAGTCGGGATCAAGGTCGACATCCGCGTCATGGAATGGGGCGAAATGCTTAAACGCGCCAAGGCCGGCGAGCACGACATGGTCTCGGCCGGCTGGGCGGGCGACAACGGCGACCCGGATAACTTCCTGACGCCTATGCTCAGTTGCGAAGCCGCCAAGAACGGCGAAAACTACGCGCGCTGGTGCAACGAGAAATTCCAGGCACTGATCGACGAAGCACGGGCTAAAGTAGATCCGGCCGAACGCGCGAAGCTCTACGAACAGGCACAAGTGCTGTTTAATCAGGATCAACCGTGGATCAGCATGGCCCACACGCGGATGTTTACTGCAATGCGCAACAACGTAGAGGGCTATCACATCAGCCCCCTGACAACTAATAACTTCGCCACCACCCAGGTGAAGTAGATAAGAAACTCCCGGCCTCCCTGATCCCAGGGAAGCCGGGCACGCCTAACCGGCTGATGAGGTACCACACAAGATGTTTAGTTTTATTGCCCGCCGACTGGGGTTGTTGATCCCCACGTTTTTCGGCATCACCCTGCTGACTTTCGCGTTGATTCGCATGATTCCTGGCGACCCCGTGGAAGTGATGATGGGCGAACGTCGGGTCGACCCCGAAATGCACGCTCAGGCAATGGAACGCCTAGGTCTGAACAAACCGTTGTATGCCCAGTACCTGGACTACATCGGCAAACTGGCCCAAGGCGATCTCGGCGAATCCCTGCGTACTCGTGAGAGCGTATGGACCGAGTTCACCTCTCTCTTCCCGGCGACCCTGGAACTGTCCATGGCCGCCCTGCTGTTCGCCGGCATTCTGGGCCTTCTGGCCGGGGTGATCGCGGCACTCAAGCGAGGATCATTATTCGACCATGGGGTGATGGGCATCTCCCTCGCGGGTTATTCGATGCCGATCTTCTGGTGGGGCCTGATCCTGATCATGTTCTTCTCGGTGAGCCTGGGCTGGACGCCGGTATCCGGGCGGATCGACCTGCTCTACGACATCGAGCCACGTACCGGTTTCATGCTGATCGATACGCTGCTGGCCGATGACATGGGCGCATTCCTCGATGCCCTGCATCACCTGATACTGCCGGCCATCGTGCTCGGCACCATCCCGTTGGCCGTTATCGCGCGGATGACCCGTTCGTCGATGCTCGAAGTGTTGCGCGAAGACTACATCCGTACCGCCAAGGCCAAAGGCCTGTCGCCATCGCGCGTAGTGTTCGTCCACGGTCTGCGTAACGCGCTGATCCCGGTGCTGACGGTTGTTGGTCTGCAAGTCGGTACTTTGCTGGCCGGTGCGGTCCTGACCGAAACCATTTTCTCCTGGCCCGGCATCGGCAAATGGCTGATCGAAGCCATCGGCGCCCGGGACTATCCGGTCGTGCAAAACGGCATCCTGTTAATCGCCTGCCTGGTGATTCTGGTCAACTTCGTGGTGGACATCCTCTACGGCTTTGCCAACCCACGCATCCGTCATCAGCGCTGAGATCATGACCATGACCACTCCAGCTTCAACTCAAAATCAAGCGGTAACAGTCGATCAAAGCCTGCTGTATCCGTCCCCGTACAAAGAATTCTGGCAAGCGTTTTCCAAGAACAAAGGTGCCGTTGCCGGCCTGATGTTCATGTTGCTGGTGATTTTCTGCGCGCTGTTCGCCCCTTGGGTGGCGCCGCACAACCCGAGCGAGCAATACCGTGACTTCCTGCTGACGCCACCGGCGTGGCTTGAAGGCGGGCAGATGCAGTTTTTGCTCGGCACCGATGAACTGGGCCGTGACCTGCTGTCACGTCTGATCCAGGGTTCGCGCCTGTCGCTGCTGATCGGCTTGTCGTCGGTCGTGATGTCGCTGATCCCGGGGATTCTGCTCGGTCTGTTCGCTGGTTTCTTCCCGAAGATGATTGGCCCGACCATCATGCGTCTGATGGACATCATGCTGGCCCTGCCGTCCTTGCTGCTGGCTGTGGCGATTGTCGCCATCCTCGGCCCTGGCCTGATCAACACCGTGATCGCCATTGCTGTGGTGTCCCTGCCGTCGTATGTGCGTCTGACCCGCGCAGCGGTGATGGGCGAACTGAACCGCGACTACGTGACCGCCGCGCGCCTGGCCGGTGCCGGTCTGCCACGCCTGATGTTCATCACCGTGCTGCCCAACTGCATGGCGCCGCTGATCGTTCAGGCAACCTTGAGTTTCTCTTCGGCGATTCTCGATGCCGCGGCCCTGGGCTTCCTCGGCCTTGGCGTACAACCGCCAACCCCTGAGTGGGGCACCATGCTGGCCTCGGCCCGCGATTACATCGAACGCGCCTGGTGGGTGGTGAGCCTGCCTGGTTTGACCATTTTGCTCAGCGTGCTGGCAATCAACCTGATGGGCGACGGTCTGCGCGATGCGCTGGACCCGAAACTCAAGAATGCCGCCTGAGGAGATTCAAATGTCACTGTTGGAAATCAAGAATCTCAACGTTCGCTTCGGCGACAAGAACGCTGTGCCGGTGGTCGATGGCCTCGACATCAGCGTCGACAAGGGCGAAGTGCTGGCCATCGTGGGCGAGTCCGGCTCGGGCAAATCAGTGACCATGATGGCGCTGATGGGCCTGATCGAGCACCCGGGGATCGTCACCGCCGATGCGCTGAATTTCGATGGCAAGAACATGCTCAAGCTGAGCAACCGTCAACGTCGGCAGATCGTCGGTAAAGACCTGGCGATGGTCTTTCAGGACCCGATGACTGCGCTCAACCCGAGCTACACCGTCGGTTTCCAGATCGAAGAAGTGCTGCGCCTGCACCTGAAAATGTCCAGCAAGCAAGCACGCAAACGCGCCATCGAACTGCTGGAAAAAGTTGAAATCCCGGGCGCGGCCAGCCGTATGGACGCCTACCCGCATCAACTGTCCGGCGGTATGAGCCAGCGCGTCGCAATCGCCATGGCAATTGCCGGCGAGCCGAAACTGCTGATCGCGGATGAGCCGACCACTGCACTCGACGTGACGATTCAGGCGCAGATCATGGATCTGCTGCTGGCGTTGCAGAAAGAGCAGAACATGGGCCTGGTGCTCATCACTCACGACCTCGCCGTCGTCGCTGAAACCGCCCAACGTGTATGCGTGATGTACGCCGGCCAGGCTGTTGAAGTCGGTCAGGTACCACAGCTGTTCGACATTCCGGCGCACCCGTACAGCGAAGCGCTGCTCAAGGCGATTCCGGAACACAGCCAGGGGGCTGACCGTCTGGCGACACTACCGGGCATCGTTCCCGGCCGTTACGACCGTCCGCAAGGTTGCCTGTTGTCGCCGCGCTGCCCGTACGTGCAGGAAAGCTGCCGCGCGCAGCGTCCGACCCTTGATCCGAAAAGCCACAGCCTCGCCCGCTGCTTCTACCCGCTGAACCAGGAGGTGGCGTAATGGCCGTCGTACTTACCGCCCGCGACCTGACCCGTCACTACGAAGTGTCCCGAGGCTTGTTCAAGGGCCACGCGACCGTGCGCGCGCTTAACGGCGTGTCATTCGAACTGGAAGCCGGCAAGACTCTCGCGGTTGTAGGCGAGTCGGGTTGCGGCAAATCCACTTTGGCGCGCGCCCTGACCCTGATTGAGGAGCCGTCGTCCGGCTCGTTGAAAATCGCCGGCCAGGAAGTTGCCGGCGCCGACAAGGCCCAGCGCAAGCAACTGCGCAAAGACGTGCAGATGGTGTTCCAGAGCCCGTACGCCTCGCTGAACCCACGGCAGAAAGTCGGTGATCAACTGGCCGAACCGCTGTTGATCAACACCAACCTGTCCGCCGCCGAACGTCGCGAGAAAGTCCAGGCGATGATGAAGCAGGTCGGCTTGCGTCCCGAGCATTACCAGCGTTATCCGCACATGTTCTCCGGGGGTCAGCGCCAGCGTATTGCGTTGGCTCGGGCGATGATGCTGCAACCGAAAGTGCTGGTGGCGGACGAACCGACCTCGGCGCTCGACGTGTCGATTCAGGCGCAGGTGTTGAACCTGTTCATGGACCTGCAGCAGGAGTTCAACACCGCTTACGTGTTCATCTCGCACAACCTTGCGGTGGTGCAACACGTGGCCGATGACGTGATGGTGATGTACCTCGGTCGCCCGGTGGAAATGGGCCCGAAGAACGACATCTACGAACGCCCTCTTCACCCGTACACCCAAGCGCTGCTGTCGGCGACCCCGACCATTCACCCGGACCCGAACAAGCCGAAAATCAAGATCGTCGGCGAACTGCCCAACCCGCTGAACCCGCCACCAGGCTGCGCTTTCCACAAGCGCTGCCCGTACGCAACCGAGCGCTGCAGCACGGAAGAGCCGGCATTGCGCTTGCTCGACAATCGGCAGGTGGCTTGCCACTACGCCGAGCAGTTCCTCGACGGTGCGGCGTAAGCAGATCCGGGGAAAAGGCAAAAACCTGGGGGAACGGGCCTGCCCGCGATGACAGCGTGTCAGTCACCTGATTTGTCGACTGACACACCGTAATCGCGGGCAAGCCCGCTCCCACAGGGGATGATGTTGAATTCAGCGATGGCGTAACAAGCAAACCCCATCTACCTCGACGACTCATCAGTCGAGGCAGACGGGGTTTTTCTTTGCCTGCAATCTACGTCTGGCTGTCGCCTTCATCCGGATCATCAGAGTCCGGCTCGTCTGTCATCGAGTCATCGTCATCAGCAGTTCCACCCTGCCCCTGATCACCCGGCTCGGACTCGGACTTGGCGAGCATCAGCCCGCTATGCCCCACCTGCCCGTTAAAGGCCTGGGAATCATGATCCTCGCACTCGGCCCAAGCCGTCGCAGTGCCGAGGGACAGCAGGACCATCACTTTCAACAGCAATAAAACACGCAGCAACCTGTTTTTCATGATCGATTCCATCCTGTGCAGCTGAAACACAATGCCGATCCGGCGCTGAATGAAATCTAGTTCCGATCAGCCGGGTTCACCAGATAGGACGTTATCGAAGCCATAGAAATGCCGTCGCCCGGCAGAATGCTTTCGAATAATCCCTAGTACCGATTCTGCTAAGCAGCATGTGCAGCCATTTAGAGGGTGGACGTACGGGTTGCCCGCCACGCCAACGGGATTGCCGCCAGCGCGAGTACGGCACTGACCACCCAGACACTGTGCCCGCCGAATTGGCCGTAGATCTGCCCACCCAGCACTGGCGACAACAGTGCACTGGCGCTCCAGCACATGAAGAACAAACCGAAGTACTGCCCGCTTTTGCCACCCTGTGCGTGTTGCATGACCAGCACATTCAACGGCGGCATGAACAGCGTCTCGCCCAGTGTCCAGATCAGCGTCGACAAACAGACATAAGCCAGCCCGAACCCCAGCGGCAACATGCCCAACCCGATGGCCAGCAACACGCAACCGGCGACCAATTGTGCACGCACGCCCCAGCGCTCGCCCCAATGGCTCAGCGGAACTTGCAAGGTCACCACCAGAACCGCGTTCAAGGCGAACTGCCAGCCGATGGCCTCGGTGCTCAAGCGGTAGTAATCGGTGAGATAATTGCCAAGCATGCTGTAGACCGTGTCGAAGGCCATGCCGAGCAGAATGGCCGCAGCCAACAGCCATAGAAATGGCCGGTCGCGATGGGGGACGCCCGGTGTTTCAGCGCTGTCGGCTGAGTGCTCCGGTGCGAGCACCGAACGGCGCCATGTCGTGCGGACAAACCACAGCAGGGCCAGCAACGTCATCGCCGCGCTGACAAAGAACACCCAGCGAAAATCAGTCTGCGCCAGCACCCCGCCAGCAATACCGGCGGCGGCCATACCGAGGTTGCGCGCGACCCGGCTCAAAGCCTGCGCGCGTGAGCGTTGCGCGGTTTCGCAATACTCCATGATCAGCCGCTGATGCAGCGTGCGGATCGCCCCATCGAGTACGCCACTGAACAGCAACAACGCCGCGAGCCACGGCACATCGGTGACCAGCCCCAACAACAGCAGAGTCCATGCCGACAGGAAAAACAGCGCCGCCGTAAGCCGCGCAGTGGGAATGCGGTCGCTGAGCAACCCGCCGACCATCGAACCGATCAACAGTCCCGCGCCGTAACCGGACAGCAACCAGCCAACGGTCTCAATCGCCAGCCCCAGTTCCTGACGCAGATACAGCGCCATGAACAACTTGACCATGCTGCTCAAGCGATTGATGAACAGCAGCGCCGCGAGCACCCAGGCCATGACGCCGAAATAGCCATCGAGTCGTAACAGGTGAGTCAGTCGACTCGTCATTCCATTGACCTCTCAAAACGACTTGCCGGGAGCTGGAACACTAACGTTCAACAGGCGGGTTGTCGCGTTCAAGTACATTGATCCGACAAAAACGGAGTCGCCCTACCGCCTCCCTGTAGGAGCTGCAGCAGGCTGCGATCTTTTGACTTTGCTGCCTTCGGCAGCTTAATTGTTGAGTGCACTCAGCTAGAAAATGGTCGGTTGTAAGACCGCCATCGCTGGCAAGCCGTCTCCCACAGAAAGGCAAAATCAAGATCAAAAGATCGCAGCCTTCGGCAGCTACAGGATGAGCGTTAGCTCGGCTGCAGCTTTTGATCTTGCCGTTCCGGCCCCTTCGGCTGAGTGGAGGGGTTGATCCGGGAGGAGGCGCGTAGCGCCGTTTGGCGGAGCCAAACACATCGAGAGGAGGTGCAGCGAAGCAAACCGGAGGCGATGCCCCCGGATCAATCCCGGAGCGAAGGAACCCCGAGCTCCAGCGAGCGGGCCGAACGCCGGGGCCCAGCCTTTTGGTTACTTTTTGGCGTCTGAAAAAGTGACTCGCCGTAAGGGCGAAACCTTAAGCCGCCATCACCGAAAAAACGGATATACACACAAAACCAAACAAATAAAAAAGCCCCCAAGGCATACACCTCAGGGGCTTTGGACAAAAAAGCTCAGCGCTTAGTGATGCTCACGCGTCGCACGGAATTTCACGTCCGGCCAGCGCTCTTCCATCAGGGCCAGGTTGACCCGGGTCGGGGCGAGGTAGGTCAGGTGACCGCCGCCGTCGACTGCAAGGTTTTCCACTGCCTTGTTGGAGAATTCCTCGAGCTTCTTCTTGTCGCTGCATTCGATCCAGCGCGCGGAGTACACGGTGATTGGCTCGTAGGAGCACTCAACCTTATATTCCTCTTTCAGACGGCTGGCGACCACATCGAACTGCAGCACACCCACGGCGCCGAGGATGATGTCGTTGCTGCGCTCCGGGAAGAACACCTGGGTGGCGCCTTCTTCGGCCAGTTGTTGCAGGCCCTGGCGCAGTTGCTTGGATTTCAGCGGATCGCGCAGACGCACGCGGCGGAACAGTTCCGGGGCGAAGTGCGGGATGCCGGTGAAGCTCAGGGCTTCGCCTTCGCTGAAGGTGTCGCCGATCTGGATGGTGCCGTGGTTGTGCAGACCGATGATATCGCCGGCAAACGCTTCTTCCAGTTGCTCACGCTCGGAGGAGAAGAACGTCAGGGCGTCGCCGATGCGCACGTCCTTGCCAGTGCGCACGTGGCGCATCTTCATGCCTTTCTCGTACTTGCCGGAGCAAATGCGCATGAAGGCGATGCGGTCGCGATGCTTCGGGTCCATGTTCGCCTGGATCTTGAAGATGAAGCCCGAGAACTTCTCTTCAACCGGCTCCACGGTGCGCTCGTTGGCGACACGGGCCAGCGGACGCGGTGCCCAATCGACGACGGCGTCAAGCACGTGATCAACACCGAAATTGCCCAGCGCGGTACCGAAGAACACCGGGGTCAGTTGACCGTCGAGGAACTCCTGCTGGTTGAATTCGTGGCAGGCGCCCTGCACCAGTTCCAGCTGATCGACGAAGCGATCGTACTCGTCGCCCAGATGCGCGCGCGCCTCGTCGGAGTCGAGCTTTTCGATGATTCTGGTTTCGGTGCGTTCGTGACCGTGGCCGGCGGTGTAGACAATGATGTAGTCGTCGGCCAGGTGATACACGCCTTTGAAGTCGCGGTAGCAACCGATCGGCCAGGTGATCGGCGCAGCCTTGATCTTCAGGACGGCTTCGATCTCGTCGAGCAGTTCGATCGGGTCGCGGATGTCACGGTCGAGTTTGTTGATGAAGCTGACGATCGGCGTGTCACGCAGACGGCAGACGTCCATCAGCGCAATCGTACGCGGCTCGACACCTTTACCGCCGTCGAGGACCATCAATGCCGAGTCCACCGCCGTCAGGGTGCGATAGGTATCTTCGGAGAAGTCTTCGTGGCCCGGGGTATCGAGCAGGTTGACCATGTGGTCGCGATACGGGAACTGCATGACCGACGTGGTAATGGAAATACCCCGTTGTTTCTCCATCTCCATCCAGTCGGATGTCGCATGGCGGTCGGATTTACGGGATTTCACCGTGCCCGCAATCGCAATCGCCTTGCCCATCAACAGGAGCTTTTCGGTGATCGTCGTCTTACCGGCATCGGGGTGGGAAATAATGGCGAAAGTGCGGCGTTTCGCGACTTCGGCGGCCTGGTTGGTCATGGGAAATCGCCTGGCGGTGATTCAAAAAAGGGCCGCGATTATAGCCCAAGTCAATGCAATAACCGAACCGTTGAGCACATTAAGGGTGGCCAAATGCTGCCTTAGGTGGGAACCTTTTAAAGCACGGAGACGTCCATCCCCTGTTACAAATTTTCGTCAGGGGCTGAAAAATCAGCAAGTTAGCCTGACGAGGCTGCGCTCATGGCTCGCTTTCAGACCGCTTTTTGCCGGTGCTGAGGGAGCTGCTTTTCGCGAACGTTTACTCCCGGCAGCCAGGCATGGCATGCCGCACGGGACGGCGTTCGCCGACTATAAAAAAGGAGTCCGCCTGTGGCTATCCGCTATGGCAAAGGGCTGATGGGAGGTGCGGTGGTGATCGCGCTCCTGGCCCTGCTGGTCCACTGGATCGGCATCAACACGATCGAACACTACCGCGACGATTTGTTGTTTTACCTGCAAGCTCATCTGATTCTTGTCCTCGCTTCGATGCTGGCCGCCCTTGTCGTGGGCATCCCAGCCGGCATCTTTCTCAGTCGCCCGACCATGGTTGGCCGCGCTGAACGCTTCATGCAAATCTTCAATATCGGCAACACCGTGCCACCGCTGGCCGTACTCGCGATCGCCCTGGGGATTCTGGGCATCGGCAGTGGCCCGGCGATCTTCGCTCTGTTCCTCGCTTCTTTGCTGCCGATTGTGCGCAACACCTATGAAGGCCTGAAAAACGTCCAGGGTTCGCTCAAGGAGGCGGCCGTCGGCATCGGCATGACTCCGCGTCAGGTGCTGTGGCGCGTTGAACTGCCCAACGCCGTGCCGATCATTGTCGGTGGTGTGCGCGTGGCTCTGGCGATCAATGTCGGGACGGCGCCGCTGGCGTTCCTGATCGGTGCCAACAGCCTCGGCAGCCTGATTTTCCCTGGCATCGCCCTGAACAATCAGCCGCAACTGCTGCTCGGCGCCGCGTGCACCGCGCTGCTGGCCCTGCTGCTCGATGGCGTGGTCACCCTCGCCAGCCGTCTCTGGCTGGAACGCGGTTTGCGCCCGTCTTAAGGCCTCGGCAAAGGAATTCACATGAAACGACTTAGCTTTATCTTAGGCTGCGTCCTGCTGTTCGCAGGAATCGCACAAGCCGCCGACAAACCGGTTATCCGCCTCGGCGCCCGCGTGTTCACCGAGCAGACCTTGCTCGCCGAAATCACCGCGCAATACCTGCGCAGCAAAGGCTACGACGCGCAGATCACTGGCGGTCTGGGCAGCAACCTGGCCCGCAGCGCCCACGAAAGTGGCCAGTTGGACATGCTCTGGGAATACACCGGCGTGTCGCTGGTGGCCTACAACCATGTCACCGAAAAACTCGACAGCGCTCAGTCTTACGCCCGGGTGAAAGAACTCGACGCGAAAAAAGGTCTGATCTGGCTGACCCCGTCCAAGTTCAGCAACACCTACGCCCTCGCGCTGCCGAAAAAAGTCGCCGAGCAATATCCGCAGATCAACAACATCAGTCAGTTGAACGAGGTGTTGCAGGCTGAAGCCAAGACCAATCACCTGGTGGCACTGGACACCGAGTTCGCTAACCGATCGGACGGCCTGCTCGGCATGGTCAAGCTCTACGACATGAACCTGAGCCGCAAAAACATTCGCCAGATGGATGCGGGCCTGGTCTATACGGCGCTGCGCAACGGCCAAGTGTTTGCCGGTCTGGTCTACACCACGGATGGTCGCTTGAATGCCTTCGGCCTGAAGCTGCTGGAAGACGACAAGCACTACTTCCCCGACTACACCGCCGCACCGGTGGTGCGTCAGGCAACGCTGGACGCCAACCCGAAACTGGCCGAGCAGCTCAAGCCACTGGCCGAACTGTTCGATGACGAAACCATGCGCCAGCTCAACGCGCGGGTCGATGTCGATCACGAAATCCCATCTGCTGTTGCCGCCGATTTTCTGCGCCAACATCCGTTGAATTGAGGGAGGAAAAGTCATGGAATTTTTGAACGCCTTTTCCCATCTCGACTGGCAACAGGTGATGCACCTGACCTGGCAGCACATCACGCTGGTTGGCATCGCTGTCACGCTGGCGATCTTCGTCGGGGTGCCCCTGGGCATTCTGATGACGCGCTTCCCGAGCCTCGCCGGCCCGTTGCAAGCCAGCGCCACCGTGCTGCTGACCGTGCCGTCGATTGCGCTGTTCGGCCTGCTGCTGCCGTTCTACTCAAAGTTCGGCCAAGGCCTCGGCCCAATGCCGGCGATCACCGCGGTGTTCCTTTATTCACTGCTGCCGATCATGCGTAACACCTACCTGGCGTTGACCGGCGTTGAGCCGGGTATCCGTGAAGCCGCACGCGGCATCGGCATGACCTTCGGCCAGCGCCTGCGCATGGTCGAGTTGCCGATTGCAGTGCCGGTGATCCTCGCCGGTGTGCGCACCGCCGTGGTGATGAACATCGGCGTGATGACCATCGCCGCGACCATCGGCGCTGGCGGCCTCGGCGTGTTGATCCTCGCCTCCATCAGCCGCAGTGACATGTCGATGCTTATCGTCGGCGCGCTGCTGGTCAGTCTTCTGGCGATCTTCGCCGACCTGTTTTTGCAATGGCTGCAACGCTCGTTGACTCCAAAAGGATTACTCAAATGATCGAACTTCAAAACCTCAGCAAGACCTTCCAAAGCAACGGCAAAGATTTCAAACCCGTGGATTCGGTGAGCCTGACCGTCAATGAAGGCGAAATCTGTGTGTTCCTCGGGCCATCGGGTTGCGGCAAAAGCACCACGCTGAAGATGATCAACCGTCTGATCAAACCGACCTCGGGCAAGATCCTGATCAACGGCGAAGACACCACCGATCTGGACGAAGTGACCCTGCGTCGCAACATCGGCTACGTGATCCAGCAGATCGGTCTGTTCCCGAACATGACCATCGAGGAGAACATCGTCGTGGTGCCGAAACTGCTCGGCTGGGACAAGCAGCGATGCCACGACCGCGCCCGCGAACTGATGAGCATGATCAAGCTTGAGCCCAAGCAGTATCTGCATCGTTACCCGCGCGAGTTGTCCGGTGGCCAGCAACAGCGTATCGGCGTGATCCGCGCATTGGCGGCAGATGCGCCGCTGTTGCTGATGGACGAACCGTTCGGTGCGGTCGACCCGATCAACCGCGAGATGATCCAGAACGAATTCTTCGAGATGCAGCGCGCGCTGAACAAGACCGTGATCATGGTCAGCCACGACATCGACGAAGCGATCAAGCTGGGTGACAAGATCGCGATCTTCCGCGCTGGCAAGCTGCTGCAGATCGATCACCCGGACACGCTGCTGGCGCATCCGGCGGACGAATTTGTCAGCAACTTTGTCGGTCAGGACAGCACGCTCAAACGTCTGTTGCTGGTGAAGGCTGAAGACGCGGCGGACAACGCGCCGTCGGTGAGCCCGGAAACCCCGGTGGCCGATGCGCTGGAATTGATGGACGAGCATGACCGTCGTTATGTCGTCGTCACCTGTGCCGAGAACAAGGCGCTGGGTTATGTGCGTCGTCGCGATCTGCACCGCCAGACCGGCACCTGTGCGCAATATCTTCGCGAATTCAACGCCACGGCGGCGTACGACGAGCATTTGCGCATCCTGCTGTCGCGCATGTACGAGTTCAACCGCTCGTGGCTGCCGGTGATGGATGCCGATCGGGTGTTCCTGGGCGAGGTAACGCAGGAGTCGATTGCCGAGTACCTGAGCTCCGGTAAATCTCGCGGCGGCAAGACCAGCATCGTCTCGCCGGCTGAGGCGGTAGTCGCGTAAAACACGAAACCTGAGGGAGCGAGCCTGCTCGCGAATGCGCAATATCAGTCAACCATGATGCTGGCTGTGAATATGCCTTCGCGAGCAGGCTCGCTCCCACAGGATCTGCGTGATTTTTTCCTCATTCGCCAACTGGAAAAGAATCTCAACACACGCCACTCGGAGAACACACCGACAAGCGCTTCGCAAACAACCTAAATCCCCTTCATACGCACCTCTCGCCGCCAACGTCGCCGATGTTGCGCCCATCACACTTACCCGCGACTTCGCTGACAAAAGCAGCGAACGTGCAGGTATTTTTAACACTGCAAAGTTCGCGGGGAACATCTGCCCGTCATCTCGGTCGGCTACAAAGAGTGATATCCGCGTCGCACGTCAGAAGCGTGCAAAAACGCGACATTTTTAGTTGATCTCAGGCCCCTCACGCCCTAAAGTTCGCGCCGAACGTCCATGCTGGAAACGATCCATCCGGCTCAAGTACTGACGACGAGACAGCAAGGCCAAGGGAAAAAAGCTGCATTTCCCATGGCCTTTTTGCTTTCGGCGACATGCCTTGGGAAGTAGGCGAACCAAAGTGGGGATACGGAGGACGTTCATTTTTACCCATGTTTATTATTGTTTGCCCTTAGGAGTTCCCAGCATGTCGATCAACGTCGAAGATTATTTCGAGCGCGCCACTTTTGACAAAATGAAGGCGTTTGCCGACAAGCAAGAAACCCCGTTCGTGGTCATCGACACCGCGATGATCAGCCAGGCCTACGATGACCTGCGCGCCGGTTTCGAATTCGCCAAGGTCTATTACGCAGTCAAGGCCAACCCGGCCGTCGAGATCATCGACCTGCTCAAGAACAAAGGCTCAAGCTTCGACATCGCCTCGATCTACGAGCTCGACAAAGTGATGGATCGCGGCGTCAGCCCGGACCGTATCAGCTACGGCAACACCATCAAGAAATCCAAGGACATTCGCTACTTCTACGAGAAAGGCGTGCGTCTGTTCTCCACCGACTCCGAAGCCGACCTGCGCAACATCGCCAAAGCGGCGCCGGGCTCGAAAGTCTACGTGCGTATCCTGACCGAAGGTTCGACTACGGCTGACTGGCCTTTGTCGCGCAAATTCGGCTGCCAGACCGACATGGCCATGGACCTGCTGATCCTCGCCCGCGACCTTGGCCTGGTGCCTTACGGCATCTCGTTCCACGTTGGCTCGCAGCAGCGCGATATCAGCGTGTGGGACGCGGCAATCGCCAAGGTCAAAGTGATCTTCGAGCGCCTGAAAGAAGAAGACGGCATTGAACTGAAGCTGATCAACATGGGCGGCGGCTTCCCGGCCAACTACATCACCCGCACCAACAGCCTGGAAACCTACGCCGAGGAAATCATCCGCTTCCTCAAAGAGGATTTCGGTGATGACCTGCCGGAAATCATTCTGGAGCCGGGCCGTTCGCTGATCGCCAACGCCGGCATCCTGGTCAGCGAAGTGGTATTGGTTGCACGCAAATCCCGCACTGCTGTAGAGCGCTGGGTGTACACCGATGTGGGCAAGTTCTCCGGCCTGATCGAAACCATGGACGAAGCGATCAAGTTCCCGATCTGGACCGAGAAGAAAGGCGAGATGGAAGAAGTCGTCATTGCCGGCCCGACCTGCGACAGCGCCGACATCATGTACGAGAACTACAAGTACGGCCTGCCGCTGAACCTGGCGATCGGTGACCGGATGTACTGGCTGTCGACCGGCGCGTACACCACTAGCTACAGCGCCGTTGAATTCAATGGCTTCCCGCCGCTGAAGTCGTATTACCTTTAACTGACGCGTTAAATGAAAAGGCCCATGCATGGGCCTTTTTTTATTTGCGCAGCCAATTCTCAAGTTGGTCAACCATGGCCATGAACGCGTCAGCCAGCTCCTGGGTCGCGGCTAATTTGAAATTCAACTCGCCCAGTTTCGAGACGCTTTCAGCACTTAATAACTCGTTGATCGCCGTGTCCATGTGCGATCCCGTTGCCTCAAGAAACAGACTGACTCGCGAACTCACGGACGCCAGTCCGTTGAACAAAATGCCAATATCAGTTTTGTATTCTGCGGCCCGGATCACTGCATCCGCGGAAGAATAAGTGATATCCCAAAACGGCATGGTGCGGGCTTCACGGAACAACTCCTGGACAACCGTTGGCTGGGCATGGCACTGGCAGGAGCGATGATCCATTGCCTTGGTAAACACCGACCTGAGCCCGAACGATTCGTCATGCACCTCGGCGATGGTGTCTTTCAGTTGTTGAATCATCGCCCTGAGTTGATAAAACCGCAGTGCCAATTCGTGAACCAGATCGGGGACATCATTAGGCGGAAACAGCCTCCAGGTCGGCGATCGGGACAAACTGTACCCCTTGAAATCCACCTTGCTGAGGGGCTCACTCCTTGATGTACGACGGGTCATTTCCCGGGTCTCTTGCGCAAACGTTGTGAGATCCGCGACGTAAGCACTGCACAGGATCCGGGCTTCTTTTGTGCGCTCCCAGAGGTCTTGCAAATAGCGCTCATTGAAACGGGCATTGTTCAGGCGCGAGTCACTGGCCAACACCGCGGGTGCATGACCGCTGGCTTTTCGACGGGCAAATACCACGGGGATGTTGTTGAAGGTCGTGTGAAGAGAACCGAGAAATCTTGTATAGCGATCCAGCACGTGCCGCTGCGCGGCAGAGAGGTCATAGGAAAGTATGTTCATGACTATTCAAGTAGCGATGGGCGCGCAGCCCACCGCCCCCACTCCTTATTGTTGAACAGACTTCAGGTACCTCACGACTTCGGTGATCCGGGCAATCGCGGCATCGGCACGCTCCTCGACAGGTTGTGACTTGTCCTGCCTGAAGTCTCGGCGGAACGAGTCAAAACCGTTAACCAGATTCGAAAACTCGTTCACATAGCCCCAACGACCCTCGTCCATTTGATCCAGAGCGTTGACCAATTGAATTTTCCCGTCTGTCCGGGCGATGTCGCTTTTGTACTTCTTCAACTGCACCCGCAAGTCAGCGGCTTTATCCCTGAGCTTGTTGTAAGCATCCAGCATGTTCAGAAACGAAATCGCTTCACCAATACCGGAGATGATTTTTTTCAGGGTGTCGATCGCCAGCAATGCAATTTGAACCTGCGGCGGTGCCAAACCCAGGGCTTTGAGATTATCCAGCGTTAATTGCGCTTCCTGGCCGATCTTTTCCACACCGGCTTTGGCGATCAGGTCGATCCCTTCGGATGCCGATTTCATCTGTTTTTCCAGATCGGTCAATTTCTCGTCGGATTTGACCTTCAGTGCTTCCGTTACATCCCGATCCTGTTGCAGTGTTGCAATCCATTGCTGCGAAGTGGCCCGGTCATACGCAGTACTCAGGCTGCTGCGAATGACCTTGAGGTCTTCATAACGCTCAGAGATCTTGTTGGAAGTACTCTTGAGTTCGTTTTCCATGTCTTCACGAACTTCTTCCACATCCTCGGGATAGGCAAGTTCGGCCTGATATCCTTTCAGCTTGTCCCGCGCACGCTCCAGATGAATGATGTCTGTCCGGGCCTGGTTACGCATATCAAATGTTGCTCTCTGAACAGCAATCGACAAATCATTCATGTTGCGGACAATGCCAGGCATATAGTTAAACTGTTCAAAAAGCATTTGCGCAGTGGTATTGCTTTTCTGCATGGCGGTCAAGTGAGCACGCAAAGCTGCCACATTGACTTGCGGATAAGTTTGATTAGTTGGCAGCGAAAACATGATTCTCTTGCTCCTGAATGACTGAAATTTGTTTCCATACTCTTTATCCGCTGCTGCAAACACGTCGAGCAGTTGATCAGCACTGGATTTTATCTGCTCCCACGGATCGATAATGGTGAGAATCTGATTCTTGAACCTGCGCAACGACGTGGCCTCATGCAGAGAATCGACCTCTTTGATGGAGGCCGTGATGTAAGTGCTCAATGCATTCCATACCAACATCAGATTTTGAGTTGCAATTTCAGCTTCGATCGCTACATAGTCGAGGTTTTGCAAGTCATCCCGTATCTTGTTCAAAGAAGCCAACGTTTGACTCTTGCTGGCCATTTTCTGATTGGCAGCCTGTTGTTCGGCTTTGAGATTGTTGCGCTTCTTGCGGATCTCTTCTGCCTTTACGCCCTGATAGATACCGAGAATCAATCCTGCGATGTTAAAGGTCGCAGCAGCCGTGATGGCCTCCTGTACCAGTTGATCATATTGTTTATTGAGTTCATCAATCTCCTTCGAGCGCTGATCGATCTCCCCTTGCAGTACCTGAATGTCCGCCTGATAGGTATTCCTCGAAACAAACTCCAGACGCAGTTTGATCTCGGGCAAGACTTTCTCGCGCATGTCCTTGCCAAAGCTGTCCAGTTGCTCCCGGACCCGTTCAGCTTTCTGATGGCATTGCCTGACTTTGCCCAGCATGTCATTAAGGTAGGCTTTTATCTCCGGAACATCGCCCTCCTGCAACGCGAGATCAGGAAGATTGGGGATCTTTCGCTTGAGCTCCAGATACTGTTCAGGGGTACTTATATTGTGTTCTTCCAGGTATCTGGACACTTTGAGATCTTCATATATCTCGACTATTCCGCTGCCTGTACGGATGATACTGCCGGCAAAAATCTTCAGATCGGTCCCCGTGAGCATGATTTTTTCACGCAACGGCGACCATCGTTTGGCGTGATCATAAGTAGTGCTGAATGTACGCAGAAAGTCTGCTGGCTTGAGGCCGAGGCCGCCGCTATCACCCGCGCCGTAGTTCAAGTACGCAATAACATCCTGCAAGCGCACGGGCAAAGACAACCCAAGAACTTCATATTTTCTCAAACTGATAATCTGCTCTTTGGTTAGCTGAATACCGGTATCACGATTGTATTCATCACCCTCACCAAGCGAGGCCCTGACAAACACGGCAGGTGCTTTCGTGGCGTTTTCGACAATCTTGTTATCTATCCTGAATCCCATAAGAGACTCCTTGTCTGCTTTGGATATTTATTAAAGTCAATTGCGATTCGACCTTGTCGAGTTTTAGGTCAACTCGATCACGGACATCGCAAAACAACCTTAGGACAACAAGATAAAAACCAACAAGCGCTTAAATATTAGCAATCACGACAACATAATTACTTACTCAGTCATTAATGCCTGGCAAACCACTCACACCACTTAAAAAACTAACGATGAAAACAAATCATTACGACGCCATCAACTGCGACAAGCGCAGCTTATAAGCGTCGGCCATTGCGCGAATGCGTAAGTGCGGTGCATTCATCAGCGATTCGCCTGCAACCCGCAGAAAGTTCGCATTGCCCCCCGCCAGCGCCTTGCGCAGCCAGACAAGGGCATCATCGATCTGGCCGTCGTCGGCGAGCATCGCCGCGTGACTGAACTGCCCACGAAAATCACCGCCCTCGGCCGCACGGCGATACCAATCACGCGCGGCCAGTGAATCCTGCGGACAATGGCGTCCCTCCTCCAGGTAACGACCTAACAGATTCATTGATTTGGCGTGGCCCAACGCCGCAGCACGACGATACAAGATCAGGGCGTGCGCCTGGTTTTCGGCGATGCCGCGACCGGTGGCGAGCAGGTTAGCGAGGTTGTACATCGCCCAGTCCAGCCCGGACTCGGCGGCGATTCGATAATGCTGCACCGCAACCGCAGCATCCGCCTCACAGCCCCAGCCATGTTCGTTGCAACGGCCGAGCATGTTGCGCGCCATCAGATGCCCTTGCCCGGCAGCAATGCCGAACCAGCGCAGTGCCAAGGGTTGATCCTGCGCGATACCCTGACCATCGAGCAGGATCTGCCCAAGCAACGCCTGCGCTTCGACAACTCCCTCGCCCGCCGCCAATAGAATCGCCTGCGCCGCACGACCCGGGCTCTCTTCAAGCATGGCGCTGAGCTGTTCGCCGTCGAGGACTTCCTGACGGCGCAGATGAAAACTCATACCTCGACCCAGCGCCGCAACAAGTTGTGATAAGCGCCGGTGAGGCGAATCAGCGAAGGGTGATCGGGCAGATCTTGCGTGAGTTGCTGAATCGCCCCGTCCATCTCGAACAGCAACGCACGCTGGCTGTCTTCGCGCACCAGACTTTGCGTCCAGAAGAATGAGGCGTAACGCGCGCCGCGAGTGACTGCGTTGACTTTATGCAGGCTGGTGCCGGGATACAGCACCATGTCGCCGGCGGGCAATTTCACCCTTTGAGTGCCGAAGGTGTCATGGATTTCCAGTTCGCCGCCGTCGTAATCCTCAGGTTCGCTGAAGAACAGCGTGGCCGACAGATCGGTACGCACCCGCTCGATGCTGCCCTTGGGCTGGCGCACGGCATTGTCGATGTGGAAATCGAAACTGCCACCGGCCTTGTAACAGTTCACTAACGGAGGAAACACTTTGTGCGGCAGCGCAGCAGACATGAACAGCGGATTCTTCCACAGCCGCTCGAGCATCGCCGCGCCGATTTCCTTGGCTAGCGGATGGCCTTCGGGCAGTTGCAGATTGTGCTTGGCCTTGGCCGATTGGTAGCCAGCGGTGATCTTGCCGTCAGCCCAATCTGCCTGTTCCAGCGCCTCACGAATGCGCTGCACTTCGTCCTTTTCAAACAGACCGGGGATGTGCAGCAGCATGGCAATGTCACCTGATGGCAAAGAGGCGGCAATGGTATTGATTCTTATTGTCTGTGTAAAACCCACGGGACGAATGAACAGGTAAAAACCGTAAGGCCAAATTGTAAAGAATGTAAATTCAGTGCGAATAACAATATTTCGCAATTGATACGAATACCCGTTTACCCTATATTCCGCCGCCTCAAATCCTTGGGGAGGGGAATAAAAATGGCACGTCAACCCGCACAATTACCGGTCAGTTCACCACGTCTGCTCGCTTCTGCAATTGGCGTGGCAATCACCGCCGGTTCCGCCGGCCACATGGTGTTTGCCGCCGAAAAGACTGACAGCAAAGCCTCCGGCAATGCCATCGCCCTGGACGCCACTGCCATCACTGGCGAAGCGCAGGACTCGACGTCCTACCAGGTCGAGAAAGCCTCCTCGCCCAAGTACACCGCGCCGCTGATCGACACGCCGCGCTCGGTCACCGTTATTCCGCAGCAAGTCCTGAAGGACACCGGCGCCCTGAACATGCAGGACGCCCTGCGCACCGTGCCGGGCATTACCTTCGGCGCCGGTGAGGGTGGCAACCCGCAGGGCGACCGTCCGTTCATCCGTGGCTTCGACGCCCAGGGCGACACCTACCTCGACGGCGTGCGCGACACGGGCTCGCAGAGCCGCGAAATCTTCGCCGTAGAGAACATCGAAGTCAGCAAGGGCCCGAACTCCGCCATCGGCGGTCGCGGCGCGGCGGGCGGCAGCATCAACCTGGTGAGCAAGAAGGCTCACTTGGGTAACTCATTCGACGGTGGTTTCACCTGGGGCTCCGACCAGACTCAGCGTTACACCCTCGACGGCAACTACCAGTTCAGCGACACCGCCGCTGGCCGTCTGAACCTGATGAGCCACGAAAGCAACGTCGCCGGTCGCGACAAAGTCGATTACGACCGTTGGGGCATCGCGCCTTCCCTAGCCTTCGGTCTGGGCACCGACACCCGCGTCAACCTTGATTACTACCATCTGGAAAGCAACGACACGCCGGACTCGGGTATCCCGTACAGCTTTTCGAGCCCGCGCACCAAGTCCAATCCGGACAAGCCGTATGCCGGTGGCGACGACAGCAACTTCTACGGTCTGGATCGCGATTTCCGCAAGGGCCGCACCGACACCGCGACGTTCGACATCGAGCATGACCTGAGCGACTCGCTGACCATCAAGAACACCCTGCGTCACGGCACCAGCATGCAGGATTACATCCTCACCCAGCCAGACGATAGCAAAGGCAACGTCAACAACGGCAGCTTGTGGCGTCGGGCGAATACGCGGGTCAGCAACACCGAGACCACCACCAACCAGACTGACCTGTTCGGCAATTTCTACGTCGCCGGCTTCAAGAACAGCTTCTCCACCGGTGTCGAATACACCCGTGAGCAAAGCCAGAAGTCTTCGTACAACGTCAACACCGACACTACGCCGCGCACCACCAATGTGCCGGCCAGCAGCAACTGCACGCCGGCGATGATTGGCGCGTCCAGCGGCTACAACTGCACCTCGCTGTCGAACCCGAATCCGAACGATCCGTGGAATGGTGCGATTTCGCGCAACTACGCCGGCACCGACACCAAGGCCAACACCTACGCGCTGTATGCGTTCAACACCCTGGAGTTGTCCGAGCAGTGGCTGGTGAACATGGGGCTGCGGTACGACCACTTCGACACTGAATACAAAACCTACACCGCCGCCGGCGCTACCACCGCCAAGGGCGATGACGTCAGCGAGTTCGTTACCGGCCAGTTCGGCGTGGTCTACAAGCCTGCGGAAAACGGCAGCATTTATGCGTCCTACGCGACTTCGGCCACCCCACCGGGTAACACCCTCGGTGAAGGCATGGACGGCAACCCATTGGGCGGCACCAAGGATCGCGCCGGCAATCTGCTGAGCAGCGACATGGAGCCGGAAACCACCAAGAACTACGAAATCGGTACCAAGTGGGACCTGCTCAATGATCGCCTGTCGCTGACCGCTGACATCTTCCGCACCGAGAAAGAAAACGCGCGTGTACAAGTCGACACCACCTCGTACGAGAACGCCGGCAAAACCCGCGTGCAAGGTGTCGAGCTGTCGGCCAGCGGCAAGCTCACCGACAAGTGGCAGGTGTTCGCCGGTTACGCCTTCATGGACAGCGAACAGGTTGACGGCGGCCCGCTGAACCGCGCCACCGACGGTAACCAACTGCCTAACACGCCGAAGAACAGCGCCAGCCTGTGGACCACTTACCAGGTCACGCCGAAGCTGACGATCGGTGGCGGCGCGTTCTATGTCGACGACGTGTTCGGCAACGTGGCCAATACCACCATGGTTGATTCGTACGTGCGTTACGACGCGATGGCGGCTTACAAGCTGACCAAGAACGTCGACCTGCAACTCAACGTGCAGAACCTGACCGATGAAACCTATTACGACAAAGCCTTCGCCACCCACTTCGCCAGCCAGGCAGCGGGGCGTACGGCACTGTTGAGCACCAACTTCCACTTCTAAAACCTGTAGGAACAGCGAGCCCCGTTCATTCAATTGAACGGGGCTTTTGTGCGTAATCAAGAAGCTTCTCGACAACCCACGGCATAATGCGCGCCGTGAAGACAATTTCCGAACGGACGGCGAGTGAAGTGTTGAAGAAAACCCTGTTCCAGTTGCACTGGTTTTTTGGCATCACCGCAGGCCTGGTGCTGGCCTTGATGGGCATCACCGGCGCGGCCTATTCGTTTCAGGACGAAATCCTGCGGGCGCTGAACCCCTCGGTATTGCAGGTGGAAAAACAGGTCGCCGGCGTGCTGCCGCCCGTTGAACTGGTAGAGCGCATCGAAGCCACTTCGGGCAAGAAAGTCTCGATGCTGTCGGTGGAGACCGAAAGCGGCCACGCGGCAAAAGTATTCTTCACCCCGCCCAAGGGTGAACGTCGCGGCGAGATGCGCTACTTCGATCCGTACACCGGCGACTTCATGGGCGATGCCACCGGCCAGGACTTCTTCGGTCTGATGCTGCAACTGCACCGTTTCCTCGCTATCGGTGACACCGGGCGCAACATTACAGGCGCCTGCACCCTGATCCTGGTGTTTTTCTGCCTTTCGGGCCTGTACCTGCGCTGGCCTCGGCAGTGGAACAGCTGGCGCGTCTGGTTGACCCTGGACTGGAAGAAAAAGGGTCGCACCTTTAATTGGGACCTGCATTCGGTGGCAGGTACGTGGTGCCTGTTGGTGTATCTGCTGCTGGCGCTGACCGGGTTGTCGTGGTCATACGAGTGGTACAACAAAGGCCTGACCAGACTGCTTTCCGACGCTCCGCAAAACGAACGCGTACGCGGCGGTCGCGGCCCGGCCCCACATGGCCCGGCGCCAACCGCCGACTACGCCGCGATGTGGAGCAGCATCTACAGCGCCGCCGGTCCAGGCCTGTCTGCCTACAACATCCGCATGCCGCCCGTGGCCGGTCAACCGGCGACGGTGTTCTACCTGCTCGACAGCTCGCCCCATGATCGCGCGCTGAACCAGATCACCCTCGATCCGGCCACCGGCATTGTCAAACGTGTCGACCGCTATGCCGACAAGAGCTTGAAGGCGCAATTGCTGACCAGCATTTACGCGCTGCACGTGGGCAGTTATTTCGGCCTCGTCGGACGGATCATTATTACCGTCGCGGCGGTGTGCATGCCGTTGTTTTTCATCACCGGATGGCTGCTGTACCTCGATCGTCGTCGCAAGAAAAAGCAGATCAAGGAGGCGCGCAAAGGCTTCGAACCGCCGGCCGGCGATACCCCGGCGTGGCTGATCGGCTTCGCCAGCCAGAGCGGTTTCGCCGAGCAACTGGCGTGGCAGACCGCAGGCCAATTGCAGGCCGCCGGGCTGCCGGTGAAAGTGCAGCCGCTGGCGAATGTCAGCGAAAAGGATCTGCGTGAGTCGAGCAATGCGCTGTTTGTCGTCAGCACGTTCGGCGACGGCCAGGCACCGGACCGCGCCCGTGGTTTCGAGCGCAAGGTTCTGGCCAAAGCATCGACACTCGACAACTTGAGCTACGCCGTCCTCGGGCTTGGCGACCGTGAGTATCAGCACTTCTGCGGTTTCGCCCGACGCCTGCATCAGTGGCTGGCCGAGCACGGCGGCAAGCCCCTGTTTGCCCCGGTAGAAGTCGACAGCGGCGACCCATACGCCCTGCATCATTGGCAAACCCAACTGGGCTTGCTCACCGGGCAAGCACCGGTCGACACCTGGCAGGCACCGAGCTACGAAAACTGGACGCTGTTGCGCCGTGAACTGATGAACCCTGGCAGCAGCGGTTCGCCGGTTTATCTGCTGGGCCTGAGCGCACCGAACACCAGCAGCTGGCTGGCCGGGGATCTGGTCGAAGTGCTGCCACGCAACTGCCCGTGGGCCATCGAACACTTCCTCGACGGCCTCGGCATTCGTGGCGAGACGATTGTGAAAATCAACGGCCTCGAAGAACCTCTGGAAGTGGCACTGGCCTCGCGCCAACTGCCCGAGCACCGCGCGCATCTGGTCGGCCTGCACGCGCAGGCAGTGGTCGATGCCATGGTGCCGCTGGCCATGCGCGAATACTCGATCGCCTCGATTGCCGCAGACGGTGTGCTGGAGTTGATCGTGCGTCAGGAACAGCACGCCGACGGCACGCTGGGCATCGCTTCAGGCTGGTTGACCGAGCATGCGCCGGTAGGCGGCAGCATCAGCTTGCGGGTACGCCGTAACAGTGGTTTCCACTTGCCGAATGAACCGGTGCCAATGATTCTGATCGGTAACGGCACAGGGCTGGCCGGTCTGCGCAGCCTGCTCAAGGCGCGCATTGCTGATGCTCAGCAACGTCAGTGGTTGCTGTTCGGCGAGCGTCACCGTGAGCACGATTACCTGTGCCGGGCGGAGCTGGAAGAGTGGTTGATCAATGGCGATCTGGCACGACTGGATCTGGCGTTTTCGCGTGATCAGGCAGAGAAGGTTTATGTGCAGGATCGCTTGCGGGAATCGGCTGAGGAGTTGAAGAAATGGCTGGCGGAGGGTGCTGTTATCTACATCTGCGGCAGCCTGCAAGGGATGGCATCAGGCGTTGATCAAGTGCTCAACGAAGTGCTTGGGGCTGCTGAGGTTGAACGCCTGATTGAGCAGGGTCGTTATCGCCGGGATGTTTACTGACACCCCCACTCCCCTGTAGGAGCTGCCGCAGGCTGCGATCTTTTGACCTTGTCTTTTTTTTAAACCAAGATCAAAGATCGCAGCCTGCGGCAGCTCCTACAGGGGGTTTCAGACTGGCTGCAGTTTTTTCTCGAACACACTGCCCCCATTCAAATCCCGCAACACCACGCTCATCTCCCCACTCTGCCCCTCAATATTCACCTCGCCAAAAAACTGAAATCCGGCAAACGGTGACATGTTCTGCGCCGTCGGTGCCTTCTCGAAAACCACCTCAGGCCCAAAGGTCTTATCCAGCGGATTAGGCCCGAAACTTCCGGCATTCAACGGCCCCGCGACAAACTCCCAGAACGGCTCGAAATCCTGAAACGCCGCGCGATCCGGGTGATAGTGATGCGCCGCGCAGTAGTGCACATCTGCCGTGAGGAAGACGAAATTGCGCACCTGCTGCGCCCGCAGAAAACCGAGCAATTCAGCGATCTCCAGTTCACGTCCCTGTGCCGGTCCCGGGTCGCCGTTGGCCACGGCCTCCCAGCGCGCAACACCCGGACTCACCTCGCCGTCAGGCACGCCCAGGCCAATCGGCATGTCTGCCGCGATGACCTTCCACTGCGCTTTCGAGGCCTTCAACCCGCGCTTGAGCCAATCCAGTTGCTCACGCCCCAGGAACGGTTTTGCTGCGCCGAGGTTGTCGTCGTTGGCCTCGCGATAACTGCGCATGTCGAGTACGAAAACATCCAGCATCGGCCCGTACTTGAGCTTGCGATAAATTCGCCCGCCCGCGTCAGCCGCCTGCAAGCGCATCGGCGAATATTCCAGCCAAGCCTTGCGCGCGCGGCCGACCAGGGTGTGGATGTCTTTTTCCTGATAGCGCTCGTCGAGCTGCTTGCCGGGCGACCAGTTGTTGACCACTTCATGGTCATCCCACTGCCAGATCTGCGGCACCTCGGCGTTGAAGCGGCGAATGTTTTCGTCCATCAGGTTGTAGCGATAATTACCGCGATAGTCGTCGAGGGTCTGGGCGACTTTGCTCTTGGCTTCGGTGGTGATGTTGCGCCACACCCGGCCGTTTTCAGTGGTCAGTTGCGCCGGTACCGGGCCGTCGGCGTAGATGGTGTCGCCGCTGTGGATGAAGAAGTCCGGCAAACGCAGACGCATGGCTTCGTAGATGCGCATGCCGCCGATGTCCGGATTGATGCCGAAGCCCTGGCCGACGGTGTCGCCGCTCCAGACGAAACGAATATCACGCCGCGCCGAGGGTGCGCTGCGCAAGTGGCCGAGCCACGGTTCGCTGGCGACGCCGCTGCGGGCGTCCTTGAAATACACGCGATAGAAAATCGCCTGATCGGCGGGTAATCCGGTGAGTTCGACGCGGGCGGTGAAGTCGCTGCGGGCATCCGCCAGCGCCGAGACGATACGCCGTGGATTGCGAAACTGGCTGCGGGTGTCCCATTCGACCACCATCCGGGCCGGGCGGTCGCTGCGGCTCCAGATCATCGCGCGGTCGCCTTGCAGGTCGCCGGACTGCACGCCATCGGTGAGTTGTGGCCGATCCTTGACCGATGCGATCACCGCCGGTGCCAGCCCCGGCATCAGCAGTCCGGCGCCAACGACTTGCATGACACGCCGGCGACCCACATTGAAATCGCTCATGCTGTTCTCCCTGAAAAAAGGAAAACTTAAGCACGCCTATATGAACTCGCCATGACACCACTAACCATTGTGGGAGCGAGCCTGCTCGCGAAAGCGGTGTGCCAGTCAACATACATGTCGCTGGCAGATTGCATTCGCGAGCAGGCTCGCTCCCACAGTTTTAGTGCGGTGTCAGGCCTTGGCGGGCTCCATTGCCAACTCCACCGCTTCCGGGCGTTTGACCGTCGCATACACAACGGCAGTCAACAAACTCCCCGCAACAATCGCCAGCAGATACAGCAACGCGTGGTTGATCGCATTCGGAATCGCCAACACAAACAACCCACCGTGCGGCGCCATCAGCTTGCAGCCGAAGTACATCGACAGCGCGCCGGTCAATGCACCGCCGGCAATGCTCGCAGGGATCACCCGCAGCGGGTCTTTCGCGGCAAACGGAATCGCCCCTTCGGAAATAAAGCACAGCCCCAGCACGAACGCCGCTTTACCGGCCTCGCGTTCGGTCTGAGCGAATTTGCGTCGGGCAATAAACGTCGCAATACCCAGACCAATCGGCGGCACCATCCCCGCCGCCATGGTCGCGGCCATCGGGGCATAACTCTGCGACGCCAACAGCCCCACCGAGAACGCGTAAGCCGCTTTGTTGATCGGCCCGCCGAGGTCGACGCACATCATGCCGCCGAGCAATACACCGAGCAGAATCGCGTTGGTGGTGCCCATGCTGTCGAGGAAATGCGTGAGCGCCGCCAGCATGTCCGCCACCGGTTTGCCGACCACGTAAATCATCACCAGCCCGGTGAACAGGCTGGCGAACAACGGGATGATCAGAATCGGCTTCAGTGCTTCAAGGCTTTGCGGCAACGCGACATAACGACTGATCGCCTTCGCCGCGTAACCGGCAATGAATCCGGCGACGATCCCGCCGATAAACCCGGCGCCCAGGGTGCTCGCCAGTAAACCGCCGATCATCCCCGGCGCCAGGCCCGGACGGTCGGCAATCGAATAGGCGATGTACCCGGCCAGCAGCGGCACCATCAACTTGAACGCGGTTTCACCGCCGATCTGCATCAGCGCTGCCGCCAGCGTGCCTTCTTCCTTGAACGCGGTGATGCCGAACACGAATGACAACGCGATCATCAAACCGCCCGCCACCACCATCGGCAGCATGAACGACACACCGGTCAGCAGATGTTTATAGACCCCGGTTTTCTCGGATTTTGCCGGTGCCTTGCCGTCACCGGCAGCGCTTTCCTGCACGCCTTCCGCCAGCGCTTTTTTCAGCGTGTCTTCCGATTTTTTGAGGGCAACTCCGGTGCCGCAGCGGTAGATTTTCTTGCCGGCGAAACGCTCGGTGGCGACTTCGATATCCGCCGCCAGCAGTACCACATCTGCCTCGGCAATTGCCGTGGCGCTCAACGGTGTTTTCGCGCCGACCGAGCCTTGGGTTTCGACCTGCAAGTCATAGCCCAGACGCTTGGCCGTTTGCTGCAACGCTTCGGCCGCCATGAAGGTGTGGGCAACGCCGGTCGGGCACGCGGTGATGGCGACGATGCGCGGTGCACGGGCCGCAACAGCCGCGGGAACAGCTTCGGCAGCCACATGGATTTGCGCCTCTTCGGCGCCACGTCGCAGTACCGCTTCGACATCCTGCAGGGCTTGCGCAGGTGCAATCTGGAAGACCCGTTTGCCGACAAAACGTGTCATGTCGACGTTGCCGGTAGCGACCAGCAACACCCACTCCGCCGCCGCGATGGTGGCTGCCGACAATTCACGTTCGGGGTGCGCAGCGTCGACCACTTCGACGCTGGTGCTCCAGCCCTGACGCTGGGCCGCTGCATCGAGCAAACGGGCGCACAGCACACTGGTGACCATGCCGTTCGGGCAGGCCGTAACAATGGCTAACTTCATGACAAACCCTCTTATTGTTCTGTCAGGGGGCGCACGCGCACGCCCTGTTCGAGCTGCGCCAGTTGCGCGGCGTCGTTGATGCCGAAACCGATCTGCGTGACCGCCAGCGCAGCAATCGCCGTGGCCGTGCGCAGGGTTTGTTCAGGCGTGTCGGCACTGAGCAAACCGTGAAGCATGCCCGCCAGCAGCGAGTCACCGGCACCGACCGTGCTGGCGACGCTGACCTTGGGCGGCGAGGCATGCAGCGCCGAGCCGACGCTGAACCAGTTCACTCCGTCGGCGCCGTGGGAGATCACCACATGGTCGATGCCCTGAGCATGCAGATGCGCCGCCGCTTGGACCTCGGCCGCGCGGGAAACCACTTCGCAACCGAGTGCATCGGCCAGCTCCTCGGTGTTCGGCTTGATCAGCCACGGCCTGGCCTGCAACGCAGCGCGCAACGCTTCGCCGCTGGTGTCGAGGGCGACTTTCAGACCGAGTTGATTCAGCCGTTCGATCAGTTCACGCAACCACTGCGCAGTCACACCACGCGGCAGACTGCCAGCGACCACCACCGCATCGTGCCCCGGTGCAATCTGCACCAGACGATCGAGCAACGCCTGTTGCGCCGCCGCATCAACTATCGGCCCCGGGCCGTTGATGTCGGTGATGCGCCCGTCGCGCTCAGCGATTTTGATGTTGCTGCGCGTCTCGCCCGGTACGCGAATGAATGCGTCAACAAAACCGCGTTTGGCGAACAGCGTTTCGAATGCTTGCAGGTTGTCTTCACCCAGAAAGCCGCTGACGGTCAGTTGATGGCCGAGGTCGGCCAGCACTTGGGCAACGTTCACGCCTTTGCCAGCAGCATGGGTGTGCATTTCGTCGCTGCGGTTGACCTGACCGGCCGTCAGCACCGACAGCTCGACCGTGAGGTCCAGCGCCGGGTTGAGGGTCAGGGTGAGAATCTTGGCCATTACAGGGCCTCCACTAATGCGCGCACTTCGTTGGCGCTGCCCACGCTGAGGGCTTGTTGGGCAACGGTTTGCGCCTGGGTCAGGCTAAGTTCGCGGATGCGCGCCTTGACCTCGGCAACGCTGCGCCCGGACACACTCAGTTCATCCACACCGAGGCCGACCAGCACCGGCACCGCCAGCGGATCGGCCGCCAATTCGCCGCACACGCCAACCCATTTGCCATGGGCATGAGCCGCACGCACGGTGATGTCGATCAGTTGCAGCACCGCCGGGTGCAAGCCGTCCGCCTGTGCCGACAGCGTCGGGTGACCGCGGTCGATGGCCAGGGTGTATTGCGTCAGGTCGTTGGTGCCGACGCTGAAGAAGTCGACTTCTTTGGCCAATACCGGTGCGAGCAATGCAGCGGATGGCACTTCGATCATGATCCCCAGTTGCAGATCAGCCACCGGGATTTCCAGGCGCAAGCGCTCGGTCATGTCGCGGGCCTGACGCCATTCGTCGACGCTACCCACCATCGGGAACATGATCCGCAGCGGCCGGTTATCCGCGGCCCGCAACAAGGCGCGCAATTGCGCTTCCATGATCTGCGGACGCTGCAACGTCAGGCGAATCCCGCGTACACCGAGGAACGGGTTTTCTTCCTTGGCGATCGGCCAGTAAGGCAGCGGCTTGTCGCCGCCAACATCCAGCGTGCGCACCACCAGCGGCCGCCCGGCGAGGCCATCGAGGACGCGGCGATATTCGGCTTCCTGCGTGGCTTCGTCCGGCGCTTGCGGGTGCGCCATGAAAATCAGTTCGGTGCGCAGCAAACCAATGCCTTCGGCGCCCTGCTCCACCGCGCTGATCACGCCAGCGCTTTCGCCAATGTTGGCGAACACTTCCACGGCGTGACCATCGGTGGTGTGCGCCGGTTGATGGCGTTGTTCGGCAGCGGCTTTAAGGCGTTGCTCGCGGGTGTCGCGTTCTTCGACGGCGCGTTGCAACGTTGCCGCATCGGCGTCGACATGCAGACGACCGCGTTGTCCGTCGAGCAGCAACGGCGTGCCCGGCGCCAGCAACAGCACTGCCGCGCCAGCGCCGACCAGCGCCGGAATGCCGAGGGCACGGGCGACGATTGCGCTGTGTGCGGTCGCGCCGCCGCGCGCGGTGAGAATCCCTGCCACGCGCGCCGGATCAAGCCGCGCGACGTCGGAGGGGCCAACCTCGTCCATCACCAGAATGTACGGCTGCTCAGGCTCGCTTGGCGTCTGCACGCCGCACAGCTGCGCCAGTACGCGACGACCGATGTCACGCAAATCCGCCGCACGTTCGGCGAGCAAGGCGTCCTGCAACGATTCCTGTTGTTTGGCGGCCGCTTCGATCACCGCCATCCACGCCGCTTCGGCGCTTTCACCTTGCTTGAGGCGCGTGTCGACTTCGTCGGTGAGTTCCGGGTCGTCGAGCATTTCCTGGTGGGTGATGAAAATCTCGCGGATCGCTTTGGCTTTGCTGCGTTCGATCAAACCTTGAATGTCGTTGCGCACGTCGCTGAGCGCTTGCTTGAGACGCTCGCGCTCGACGGCGGCGGATTCGCCACGCAACGGGTATTCGATGGTTTGCTGCACTTGAATATGCGCCGGGCCGATGGCGATACCCGGTGCGGCGGGGATCGCGTGCAACTGAGTGCCGGACGCCGGGGCGATCAGCACTTCGGCGATGTCGGCGAATACTTCACGCTGCTGGCTCACGGCGGGCAGCGGCTCGACTTCTTCACCGAGGCCTTCCTCGATGGCGGCGAGCAGCGCAGGCAAGGCATCGGCGGCGATGCTCGGTTCGGCGATCAGTTCCAGCACCTGACCGCGACGGGCGCCGAGGCTGAGCAGTTTGCTGAGGCTTTTAACCGACACGGCGCTGTCGTCACCGTCGACGATGCGCACGCGAATCTCACCGTCAAAACTCTTCGCCAGTTGCGCGAGGATCTTCGCCGGCCGCGCGTGCAAACCGTGGGCATTGGCCAGCGCGATACGGGCGCTCGGCCAGTCGACCGGCAACTCACCGCCGAGCACTTCAAGGACTTTACGGCTGCTGGTGGCCCGCCCCAATTCATGGCCGCGACCTTCGATGAGCAACGCACACAGGCGTTCCAACAGAGCCTGATGCGCCTCGCCGAGACTGGCCAGACAGAACAGACCGCTCAGTGGCTGACCGAGGTAACGCATCGGTTTATCCGGGGTGACAAACGCCAGGCCCGGACGCTTCACGGTTTGCTCGCTGTGCAGCCACCACAGGCCATCGCCCAATGGCAGCGCTTCGACTTGCTGCAATACCGCGGCGAAACCGTTGCTCACGCAATCTGCCTGGCGCAGCAGACGCGCACCACGCCAGACCAGTTCTTCAAAATCGTCAGCGGAAACGCCGAGGCCGATCATTTGCGCGTCGAGCGCCAGTTCCTGCGGTGCGCCTTGCAGCAGTTTGAGCAGCGCTTCAGGCGAACTGGCGCGACGCAGGGCCTGGCCCAGATCGGTCTCGCCGAGTGCACGGGTGAGCAGTTGCAGCAGGCGCAAGTGTTCGTCGGATTTGGCGGCAATGCCGATGGCCAGATAAACGATCTGGCCATCGCCCCAATCGACACCCTCGGGGAACTGCATCAGCCGCACGCCGGTGGTAAACACCAGCTCGCGGGTTTCAGGAGTGCCGTGGGGAATGGCAATACCTTGACCGAGAAAGGTCGAGCCCTGGGCCTCACGCGCCTGCAATCCTGCGAGGTATCCGTCAGCGACCAGACCATCGGCCACCAGATGACTGGCCAGCAATTGCAGAGCAGCGGGTTTATCCACAGCCGATTGGCCCATGGATATCTGCTCTATAGTGAGCTCGAGCATGCAATCTCCTTTTTGGCGATTTATGGCGCCAGGTATTGTTTTGAATTGTTTGCAGCTTAGGCGCTGTCGGCCATCCTTTTCAGGGGCAATTTTGGCGGTTTTACGGCAGAACCGGCCAAAGGCGTCTAAAACGTAGAAAATACGCTTGCTGAAACGTTTAATCTAGATTGATCGGCACGTTACTCGATAATGTCCCATCCTTGAAGTCCAACTTGTCGGATGCGCGTAGGCAATAAGTCGTCTGCCCTTATCGGGTAGGATTGGCGAAAATCTCGCGGCATGCTCGAAATAACAAGGAAATCCCGAGTTGAAACTCAGTGATATCGCGCGGTTGGCCGGAGTGTCCGTGACCACCGCGAGCTACGTCATCAACGGCAAGGCCGAACAGCAACGCATTAGCACCGCGACCGTCGAGCGAGTACGTGCGGTGGTCGATCTGCACGGCTTTACGCCCAACCCACAAGCCGCGGGACTGCGCAGCCGGCATACCCGCACTTTGGGTTTTATCCTGCCGGATCTGGAAAACCCCAGCTACGCGCGGATCGCCAAGCTGCTGGAGCAAGGTGCGCGGGCGCGCGGCTATCAGTTGCTGATCGCCAGCTCCGACGATGCGCCGGACAGCGAGCGCAAACTGCTGCAACTGTTTCGCGCGCGGCGTTGTGATGCGCTGATTGTTGCCAGTTGCCTGCCACCCGGTGATGACAGCTATCTTCAGTTGCAGGCCAAGGGGCTGCCGATCATCGCCATCGACCGGGTCATGGAGCCGGAGCATTTCTGCTCGGTGATCAGCGACGACCGCGAGGCCAGTCTGCACCTGACCCAGAGCCTGCTCGATCCGCAGCTTAAACAGATCGTGCTGCTCGGCGCCCGCCCGGAACTGAGCATCAGCCAGGAACGTGCCGCCGGTTTCAGACAGGCCCTCGTCGATTTCAAAGGCGAAGTGCTGGTCGAGCACGCCGAGTCCTTCAGTCGTGACTGTGGCAAGCAATTGATGGAAGAACTCCTGCAACGTCTGGGGCATTTGCCGGACGCGCTGGTAACCACGTCCTACGTGTTGTTGCAGGGGGTGTTCGACGCGCTGCATGACTTCCCGCTCAAGTCACGGCCGCTGCGCCTCGGCACGTTTGGTGACACGCAACTGCTCGACTTCCTGCCGCTGCCGGTCAACGCCATGGCCCAGCAGCATCAACTGATCGCCGACAAGGCGCTGGAACTGGCATTGGCCGCTGTCGAGCAGTCGCAATACCAGCCTGGCGTGCAAGCGATTGCGCGGACCTTCAAGCAGCGTATTCACCGGGACTGATCCGTGGAGCTGATCGACAGCCACACCCACCTGGACTTCCCCGACTTCGACGCCGATCGCTCGGCGCTGCTGGCCGAAAGCCGTGCCCTTGGGGTGCGGCGGATGGTGGTGCTGGGCGTCTATGAAGGGAACTGGCAGCGGGTGTGGGATCTGGTGCAGAGCGATTCGGATCTGTACGCGGCGTTCGGTTTGCATCCGGTGTATCTCGATCAGCATCGCCCCGAGGATTTACAGACCCTCGGCGATTGGCTGACGCGATTGCGCGACCATCGGCAGTTGTGTGCAGTCGGCGAGATTGGCCTGGATTACTTCATCGAAACGCTGGACCGCGAGCGGCAGCAGGCGTTGTTCGACGCGCAGCTACAACTGGCGGCGGATTTCGATTTGCCGGCGCTGATCCATGTGCGGCGCAGTCACGCGGCGGTAATTGCCACGCTCAAGCGTTTTCGTTTGAAGCGGGCCGGGATCATCCACGCGTTCGCCGGCAGCCGTGAGGAAGCACGGGAATACATCAAACTCGGTTTCAAACTCGGCCTCGGTGGCGCCCCGACCTGGCCACAGGCGTTGCGCATGCATCGGGTCCTGGCGGATTTGCCACTGGATTCGATTGTGCTGGAAACCGATTCACCGGACATGGCGCCTGCAATGTTTCCCGGCGTGCGCAACAGCCCGGCGCACTTGCCGGCGATTTGCTCAGCGCTCGCCGACCTGATGAATATCTCCCCTCAACAACTTGCCGCGGCCAGCACCGCCAATAGCTGCGCCGTGTTCGGCTGGTAGCTGGAAACACTTTCCCTTGTGAGAGCGAGCCTGCTCGCGAAGTCGGTGTGTCAGACGACAACAATCCCGCCGACAGATTGCATTCGCGAGCAGGCTCGCTCCCACAGGTATTCGAGCATCTCAAACGCGAAAAGCGCTGATCAGCTGTTTGAGCTCCACGACCTGGGCGGACAGTGCGCGGCTGGCGTCTTCAGTCTGGTGCGCACCTTGCGCCGTGCGCTCACCTGCCCGGTTGATCTCGACAATGTTCTGGTCAATGTCATGGGCCACCGCCGTCTGCTGCTCCACCGCAGCGGCGATTTGCTGGTTCTGATCGACGATCATTCCGACGGCGCCAAGGATGTTTTCCAGCGCCTGCTGAACCTTTTCCGACTGCCCGACCGTGCCGCTGGCCATTTGATGGCTGACACCCATCGCCTTGACCGCCGCACCCACGCCGCCGTGCAGTTTGGCGATCATCTGTTCAATTTCTTCGGTCGATTGCTGGGTGCGTTTGGCCAGCGTGCGCACTTCGTCCGCCACCACCGCAAAACCGCGTCCCTGCTCACCCGCACGCGCCGCTTCAATCGCCGCGTTGAGCGCCAGCAGGTTGGTCTGCTCGGCAATACTCTTGATCACTTCCAGAACGCGGCTGATCGCCTGGCTGTCACTGGCCAATTGGTTGATCACCAGCACTGACTGATCGATCTCGCTGGCCAACGCAGCAATGCTGCCCTGCTGCGACTCGACCAGACCACGACCGCTGATGGTTTCGTCATTCACGCTGTGGGCGCTGCTCACCGCCGCTGCGGCGCTGCGCGCCACCTCAAGGGATGTCGCCGACATCTGGTTCATCGCCGTGGCCACTTGTTCGATCTGCGAGCGTTGCCCGGCAACGGCCAGATTGCTTTGCGCCGACACACTTTCCACTTGCCCGGCCTGGCGTTCAACTTCGCCAACGGTTTGCCCGACCCGTTCAATCAAGTCGTGAATCTTCTTTACCGTGCCGTTGAACACTTCGCCCAACTCGCCTAATTCATCGCGGCTGCTGGCCTTGAAGTTGACGGTCATGTCGCCAGCCGCGACCTTGTCCATCATCGCGCCGAGGCGTTTGAGTGTGGTGCGGGTCGACGCGTAAAAGCCGCCATACAGATAGAAAATCAGCACAAACACCACTGACAGCGCCACAGCCTGCAAGACCATGTGAGTGCGGTTTTGCGTCAGGCGCTGCTGTAATTGCGTGTCGAGGAATTTCAGGGTGGCTTCGTTGAGCTGGTAGGTCTTGTCGATGAGCGCAGTAGTCTGGTCGTAAAACGCCTGCCACGGTGCATCGAGCGTGTCGGCCATCACCACTTGTTCTTCGAACAGTTCGCTCGCCTGCTTCAACGAGGTCTTACTAATGTCAGCCGAAGCGCTGAGCGTTTCGTGCGCGGCTTTGCTAGAGCCGAGGGCGTCCTGCAGTTTCAAGGCGTATTCGGCCTGGAGCTTTTCGATCTGCACCAGCAACTCGTCAAAACGGGTGCTCGACGAACTGTTGAGGAAACCCTGCCCCAGTGAATACGATCCCATGGCCCGGCCTTCACCGAGGGTTTGGGTCACAGTGGGCGTGATCAGGGTGACGAGTTCGCTGAGTTGACGGATGTCGCCCTGATTGTCGCGGCTCAGACCGGCCTGACTGGTGATGATCTGGCTGAAAATCTGCGCACTGGCCAACAATTTGCCGATCAACGCACTTTTGCTTTGCAGGGAGTTTTCCGCTTGCTGGGCCTTGAACGCCGCAATCATTTCATCGCGCTTGCCGTCGAACACCTTGATCTGTTCGGGGTCATCGGTCATTGCCGCCAAGCCTTCCAGGCGTGCCAGTACGGCTTGTTCGAGAGTGGTGATTTGCGATTCGACATTGCCAGCCTTGCCGGACTGGCCGAGGGTGACGTTGATCTGCACCAGATTGTTCAGGGTTTCCAGATCGCGGCGCAGGCTCAGGCTGCTGCCGAGCAGATCAAGGCTTTGCAGCTCGACCCGGGTGCCTTGGAATTCACGATAGGAATCGCGCACCAGATAGAAATTGGTCACCAGCATCGGCACCAGAAACAGCACGCTGATCAGGCTGAACTTCATGCCGAAGCTCAGACGATTCATCAGCGAGACGGCGGGATAGAGCAAGCTCTTCACTGGAAGTCTCCCTTGGTTTTTCTTGTTTTTATTGGCAGGCGCGCGGGTACAGCAGATAGCCACTATCGGGCGCCATCTCTGTATAGCTCAAATCGAAGGGAGGTTTTGTAACTTAAGGTTAACAGCGAAAAGATCGCAGCCTTCCCAGGAGGCCTAAGGCTACGATCTTTAGCTCTGGATTGAGAGTCAGTGAATCAATACCGTCCACAAGGCGAACCCGGCATACCACAACACCGCCGCCCGCAGCAGCAATTCCCACAGGCAATCGAGGGTGTTGACGCCTTCCGGGCCGACCGTCGGCGGCGGAATCTCCCCCGCCGCCAACCCGACCTTGTTGATCAGTTGCGCAGTGCTGATGTTCCAGTTCAGCAACTCATGCAGCATCACCCGGCTGACCGCAACGAAGTTGCCGACCAAGGCAAAACTCGCCGCCAACAGACGCACCGGCACCCAGTCAAAGGCATGGCGCAGTTGCGCGGCACGTTCGACCAGCGCCGGGTTCTGACCGTGCTCCTGGGCCAGCGCCAACAAGCGATAGGCCAATGCCGCCACCGGACCGAGCAGGAAATACCAGAAGATCACGGCGAAGAAGCTTTGATAGGCCTGCCACAACAAATGCTCCTGCACCCGATCGAGCAATTGCTCGCCGCTGTCGGCACAGATATTCAGATCGCGCTTGGCCACATGCGCCGCGGCTTGCAGATCCTCGCGCCGCCAGGCATCGCGAAACGGCCCGAGACCGCCGAGCAGGTCGCCGCGCCCCAGGCTATAAATCACCACCAGCAAATGCACCGGCAGGGCCAGCAAGCCGTACGCCACCGGCTCCAGCACCACCAGCAACAGGGCCAGCAACGCCACCGGCAGCAGCACCAGAATCGTCAGTACCAGCCATGGCTGTTTGGCCAGTCGCTCGCTGGTTTCGAGTTTGTTCAGTTCGCGAATCCATCCGCCATCGCGTTGAACCCGATGGCGCAGGGCCGAGAATTTCTCGATCCAGAGCGCCAGCAGTAACACCAGAAAACTCATTGTCCTTCCTCTTGTGCCAGGGCCGCGCGGTAACGCGCCCAGTCGAATGCCGGGCCAGGATCGGTCTTGCGCCCGGGTGCAATGTCGCTGTGCCCGCAAATGCGGGCGCCGGTGATAGCCGGAAATGCCGTCTGCAACTGACGGGTCAGCGCCGTCAACGCCTGATACTGCGCATCGGTGAACGGCAGATCATCGGTGCCTTCGAGCTCAATGCCCACGGAAAAATCATTACAGGTTTCGCGCCCTTCAAAAATCGACACGCCGGCATGCCACGCCCGCTCAAGACAGGAGACAAACTGGGTGACCTTGCCGTCACGTTCAATCAGAAAATGCGCCGAGACCCGTAAGTCGGCAATCCCTGCAAAGTAGGGATGTTCGGTGACATCCAGACGATTCTGGAAAAATTCCTGCACCTTGCCGGTGGCGAACTGCGCAGGCGGCAGGCTGATGTTGTGGATAACCAACAAGGAGATTTCGCCCGCAGGGCGCTCATTGAAGTTGGGCGATGGGCAAGTCTGCACCCCGTGACACCACCCGCTAGCGGGATCCAACTGCATACCGATTCCTTCAACGCCGACTGTGTTGGCGCCCAGTATGCCGTGATCGGCCCCCGGCGCGCGATCACTTGGCGCGATTGAGTCGCCGCAGATTGCCCAACACCGACTCCAGCGCCCGATCGAACAACAAGGTGTCGTCCAACGCACGCACCGCACCACGCTGGAACTCAAGAGCCAGGCCGATGCGACTGCGCTCCAGCACTTTCATGCCGGTACGGTCGACAAACACGTACTTGCCCGTCGCTTCTATGATTGCCGCGAGCTTGCAGCGCAGGGTGTTTTCATCGTCTTCCTGAAACGCAACCCAACTGCCCAGGTGCAATTGAGCCACCTGCTGCAGGCCTACGTCGTGATGGGACAGACGTGCCGAGGCTAGCGTCGTTTCACCCTCTTGCGCCATTGGCAAGACGATCTGCTGCGACACCTCGATCATCGCCGGCGCTTCGGCCTGAGCAGATCCACCGGTACGCTCGAGCACGCGCACATGCAGCGTTTCCAGCTCAGAGAAAAATTCGCTGGTGGCAAACGGATCGAATGCGCAGCGGGTCAGGCCATCGCGCAGCGACTTGAGCAACCCCGGCACCAGCGCCAGCAGATGCATGCCAGCCTCAGCATCGTCGTGGCGCTGAACACTCCAGATGAGTTGCTCCATGGTCTGCACATCAGCTTGCCATTCGGCGGACTGGTCGCCATGTTTGAGGCAGGTCAGCAGCAATACCTTGCTCCAGGCGTCCTGCACGAAGGTCACCACCGACGGCGGCAAGACTTTGCCCAACAGTGCCAGATTCAACGCATGCTCGACGCGTCGCCGCGCCAGCTCGGTTTTCGCCCGCCCCTCTTCCGCATCGCGCAGACGTTGCTCGAGGAGTTCGCTGCGCCGACGCTGATCACTGGTGAAAGCGAGGAAGTCAGCCAACAGTTCGGAGAATATCGCCGGATCATCGACAAAATCGGTCAGCAGGCGCTGCACCACTTGTTCGATGCGCAGATACAGACTGTCGCGCGCCTCGCTGTCGCAATCCCCCCAGCCCATGGCCGCATCGGCGATTTCATTGAGCAGACGCCGCGCCGGGTGGCTGCTGCGACTGAAGAAACTCTTGTCGAGTACCGCGACCTTGAGCATCGGAATCTGCAATCGGGCGATCAAGGCCTTGAGCGAGTCGGGCAGATTGCGGTCTTCGAGGATGCAGTCGAAGACCATGGCGATCAGGTTGATCACATCCTCATCAGCGCCTCCGACGATCCGCGATTTGCCAGTTCTGACGCTGACCCGCGTCAGCAGTTGTTCGAGCTGGTTACGCAGGTCGAAATCGTCCTGCGCCGCCAGCGCCGGTACATATTGCTGCAAATGCGAGAGCAGGCGCAGCAGGTCGCGCGTGCTGATCGGCTGGGCAGAGGCGCCTGATTCGAGGCTCGGCGCAACACTGCCGCGCACGTTCAACAGCAACTCCTGCAACGCAGCGAAAACTTCCTGGACACTCTCGTCCGCCGCTACGGGCTCGGCGCTTTCTTCGCGACTGATACTGGCCGCCGCACGATCAATCGCGCGTCGCGCCGGGGCCGGTTTCAGCTCGGGCAACACGCCGGTGGCGCTGAGCAACTGATTGGCTTCGGCATATAACTGTTCGGTATCGGCCAGTACATAGCGCTCGAACAGCTTGAGCAGGATCAGCTTGACCTTGATCTCAACGCCCAGATTACGGCCGGCCTGCAAAAAGAACTCACAGAGCAACGCCGGGCCGAGGGGGTTGTGTTGATCGGCAAAGGAATTATCCAGCAATGCGTTGAGGCGCGCGGTCAGTTGCCCCAAGGCGAAGCCATCACGCTTGAGCACGCGGCCGACCATGGTCTCCACGGCGACGGTGCGTTCCATGTCGTCGGTGCGAGGCGCGCAGTCTTCGAACAGCAACGGGTGCGGCAGCGTGTTGTGCGCGGGCTGGTATTGAGTGAGGCCGACAAAGGCTTCGAAGAACTGCTCGAGAAAGCCGCGCTCGATGTTTTTGCGTTTGAGGCGCAAGTCGCGCATCGCTTCAAAAAAGATGTTCTGCTCAACGTCGTTGCGTGCCCGGTCAGCCATTTCGAACAGGGTGTCGTCGGCATTGTCGAACAGCTCCTGCAACCCGTGGCGCAGTTGCTGGGCAGCCTTGTCGCGAACCTGAAGCAGAATCACAGGCAGGCGGGCGAGCGGCGAGTGATTCGCCTGATCGGCAGACGCCTTGTACAAAGGCACCACTTTCCCGTCGTTGTGCATCCAAGCCTCCTGAAACGGTGGTTCTTTCGGTGAGTCAGGACACCGCCCCTGTGAGAGCGAGCTTGCTCGCGAAGGCGATCCGTCGGTGACATCGCGGGCGAGTAATACCCCACATTCGCGAGCAAGCTCGCTCCCACAGGGTTCAACCCTTCAGCAAAAAAAGACGTCAACCCTATGACGTCAAATACAAGGCGGATTATCTTGCAAAAGATGTCCCCAGCGCCATAGGCGTCAGGGTTTCCCCTATGCCCGCCCAGTCACCCTCAACTGACCACGCCCCACTGGGGTTTACTCAAAGAAATCGACCAGCTGCGGCCAGGCACGCAAGTTCTTGCCTTGGGTTGGCTCGCGCCATGCCCCTATAATCGAATCACTTTGTTTGTGGAGCCCGTTATGCCGAATCTACGTCTCGCCGATTTGACCGCCGAAATCGAAGCCAACGTGCGCCGTGCGTTGCTCGAAGACATCGGCAGCGGCGACATCACCGCGCAACTGATCCCGGCCGAACGCCTGGCCAAAGCCACCATCATCACCCGCGACGACGCCGTTATCTGCGGCACGGCATGGGTCGATGCGGTGTTTCGCCAGCTCGATCCACGGGTGGCGGTGCATTGGCAGGTAATCGATGGCGAGCGGGTCAAACCCAATCAGCCACTGTTTCATCTGGAGGGCCCGGCCCGTTCGCTATTGACCGGTGAACGCAGCGCCTTGAACTTCCTGCAATTGCTTTCCGGTGTGGCGACTCGCGCGCAATATTTGGCAGACTTCGTGGGCGAGACTCAGGTCAAGCTGCTCGACACCCGCAAGACCCTGCCAGGCCTGCGTCTGGCGCAGAAATACGCCGTGACCTGTGGTGGTTGCCACAACCACCGCATCGGCCTGTACGACGCGTTTCTGATCAAGGAAAACCACATCGCTGCCAGCGGTGGGATCGCACAAGCCATTGCCGCCGCGCACAAGATTGCCCCGGGCAAACCTGTGGAAATTGAAGTGGAAAGTCTGCAAGAGCTGAAGGAAGCGCTGGAGGCCGGTGCCGACATCATCATGCTCGACGAACTGAGCCTGGACGACATGCGCGAAGCCGTGCGCCTGAACGGCGGCAAGGCAAAACTGGAGGCCAGCGGCGGCATCAACGAAAACACGCTGCTGCCGATCGCCGAAACCGGGGTGGATTACATCTCGATTGGCGCGATGACCAAGGATGTGAAGGCGGTGGACCTGTCGATGCGTCTCAGCCTTTAAACAGTAGCGGCAACTCCAGAGGTGCAAGCTGCAAGCCAAAGCTGTTGCGCTTTGACTTGTCGCTTGCGGCTTGGAGCTGGTAGTTCTCGTCAAACGACGAGATTGTTCATCTCGCAATACTCTTCCCACTCGACGCCAAGCACTTCAGCCGCCTCCTTGTGCAGAACAAGGCGCTGGGCCTCGAACTCCTCCGGCGTGCTTGTGTACTTGAGCGTCAGCTCCCACGGCTGCAAGCCCTGGGATTCAGCTTCGTCTTCGAACGCCCACTGGATCTGATCTTTCTGATCATCGGCACTCAAGTCCTTGATCTCCTCCTTCAGATCGGGCACGTCCAGAATGTACTTTTCCAGCGCTTGTTCGTGGCGTTGCTCTTGAGTTAATTCGGTCATGTCGTTCTCGCTGATCATAGGAATGGAAGATGGATCTGGATCATCAAGGATCTCTCTGACGCGGATTGTCCGGCCTTCGGAACCATTCGGGATCATCTGAAAACTGCAGGGCGATGCTCATGCAGGCACCGAATATAGGACGTTTGCATGAGGAATTACACGGCTCTTTACATCTCTCTCACAAAAAGCTGACCTGCGGAACATAAATGCCGATTCCAAGTCATAGCGATGTGCCACTTCGGCACTCATCCGCTGTTCACAAGGAAAACCAGTGATGCGCAGCTTTTTGAAAGTTTCTTCTGTTGTGTCCACGACTGCTCTGATCGCCGCTCTGGCGTTGCCGGCAAGCGCAATGGCTGTTGAGTTGAGCAACAGCAGCCCGTCCTATGGCGACAAGGTTCCTCTGATTCACAACGATTACGGCAAAGACGTCGTCATCCGAAGTGACATCAGCATCGATGAATTGAAAAAGATGCGTGACACCGTCAGCGATCAATCGCGCCAGATCGAAGAACTCAAGCGCAGCAGCGGCTCCAGTTCCAGCTCCAGCGGCAAGGAACTCGACGAGTTGAAGAACAAGGTCAAAGAACAGGATCGTGAATTGGATACTCTCGGCCGCCAGGTTGAAGAGCTCAAGCGCAACAGTGGCTCAAGCTCCAATTCGAGCAGCGGTGAGATTTCAAACCTGAAGCAGAAGATCAACGATCAGGACCGAGCGATGGACCAGCTCAAACGTACCGTCGAGGATCTGAGCCGCAAGGTGAAATAAAGGGGATCGTGCCCGAGACAGGAATCGAACCTGCGACCTTCGCGTTACGAGTGCGCTGCTCTACCGGCTGAGCTACACGGGCGGTGGAGTAAACCTAGCACCGGTTTTCACAAACGCAAAGTTCGCAGCGCCTGCATGGCTCACCGCAGGCTGCGATGTTTTATGGTTTTCCACAGACAAAAAAATGCCCCGCCGTTTTCACGGCGGGGCATTTTTATTGCGCTAAAACTTGGGGGTGATTAAACGCCCGAAGCCTTGGCCGCTGCCACATCTTTGATGGACAGCTTGATACGGCCGCGGTTGTCCACGTCCAGTACCAGCACTTCCACTTCCTGGCCTTCTTTCAGGATGTCAGTCACTTTCTCAACGCGAGCGTCGCTCAGCATCGAGATGTGAACCAGACCGTCCTTGCCCGGGAGGATGTTGACGAATGCGCCGAAGTCGACGATGCGCTCAACCTTGCCGACGTAGATCTTGCCGATCTCGGCTTCAGCGGTGATGCCCAGAACGCGCTGACGTGCAGCTTCAGCAGCTTCCTTGGTTTCGCCGAAGATCTTGATCGAACCGTCGTCTTCGATGTCGATCGAAGCCTTGGTTTCTTCGCAGATCGCACGGATGGTCGCGCCACCTTTACCGATAACATCACGGATCTTGTCAGTGTCGATTTTCATCGCGATCATGGTCGGAGCATTTTCCGACAGCTCGTTACGCGACTGGCCAATGATCTGGTTCATCTGGCCGAGGATGTTCAGGCGCGCTTCCAGGGCTTGGCCCAGAGCGATTTCCATGATCTCTTCGGTGATGCCCTTGATCTTGATGTCCATCTGCAGCGCGGTCACACCTTTGGCAGTACCCGCTACTTTGAAGTCCATGTCGCCCAGGTGGTCTTCGTCACCGAGGATATCGGTAAGAATGGCGAACTTCTCGCCTTCTTTAACCAGACCCATGGCGATACCGGCAACCGGCGCCTTCATCGGCACACCAGCGTCCATCAATGCCAGGGAAGCACCGCAAACGGAAGCCATCGAGCTCGAACCGTTCGATTCGGTGATTTCCGAGACAACACGGATGGTGTACGGGAACACGTCAGCGGCAGGCAGCATGGCGGCAATCGAACGACGGGCCAGACGGCCGTGACCGATTTCGCGACGACCAGCACCACCCATGCGACCACACTCGCCCACCGAGAACGGAGGGAAGTTGTAGTGCAGCATGAACGGGTCTTTTTTCTCGCCTTCCAGGGTGTCCAGCAGTTGTGCGTCACGGGCAGTACCCAGAGTCGCGACTACCAGAGCCTGGGTTTCACCACGGGTGAACAAAGCCGAACCGTGAGTCTTCGGCAGAACGCCGACTTCGATGTTCAGCGGACGTACGGTTTTGGTGTCGCGACCGTCGATACGTGGCTTGCCGTTTACGATGTTTTCGCGAACGGTGCGGTATTCGATTTCGCCGAAAGCAGCTTTGACGTCGCTGGACGAAGGCTGGCCTTCTTCACCGGACAGCTTGGCCACAACCTGATCCTTCAACTCGCCCAGGCGAGCATAACGGTCGGCCTTGACTGTGATGGTGTAGGCGTCGGAGATCGCAGCGCCGAACTCGGAGCGGATAGCGCCCAGCAGTTCAGTCGCTTCGGCTTGTGGAGCCCAGGCCCAGGTAGGCTTGGCAGCTTCAGCAGCCAGTTCTTTAACAGCGTTGATCACAACCTGGAACTCGTCGTGAGCAAACAGTACAGCGCCCAGCATCTGGTCTTCGGTCAGCTCTTTGGCTTCCGATTCAACCATCAACACGGCTTCCGAAGTACCGGCAACGACCATGTCCAGGCTCGATGCTTTCTGTTGCTCGTAAGTCGGGTTCAGCAGGTAGCCGGTGCTTTCGTGGAAAGCAACGCGAGCGGCGCCGATCGGACCGTCGAACGGGATGCCCGAGATGGCCAGGGCAGCCGAAGTACCGATCATCGCAGCGACGTCCGGATCGGTCTTTTTGCTGGTGGAAACGACGGTGCAGACAACCTGCACTTCGTTCATGAAACCTTCTGGGAACAGCGGACGGATCGGACGGTCGATCAGTCGGGAAGTCAGGGTTTCTTTCTCGGAAGGACGGCCTTCGCGCTTGAAGAAACCGCCAGGGATCTTACCGGCAGCGTAAGTCTTTTCCTGGTAGTGAACGGAAAGAGGAAAGAAGCCTTTGCTTGGGTCTGCGTGCTTGGCGCCAACAACGGTCACCAGTACGGTCACGTCGTCATCAACAGTAACCAGCACTGCGCCGGAGGCTTGACGGGCAATACGGCCTGTCTCGAGGGTAACGGTCGACTGACCGAACTGGAATTTTTTGATTACCGGGTTCACGGTGTCCTACCTTCTTTGTGGCTCTTGGGGAACTGGTTTCTTGCGAAATTCTTGGGCAATGCCGGGAATCGGCCCGACGCCTGTCCAGGGTAAAACGTGTATCCAGATAAAACTTGAGGCTGGGAGCCTGCCCGAAGCCCGCGGAAAACCGCGGACGTCTGACAAACAACCAACCTCAGAGCGCAATCGCTTATTAGCGACGCAGACCCAGGCGACCGATCAGAGTCTGATAACGACCCAGATCCTTGCCTTTCAGGTAGTCCAGCAGCTTGCGACGCTGGTTTACCATGCGGATCAGACCACGACGGGAGTGGTGATCTTTACCGTTGGCCTTGAAGTGACCCTGCAGCTTGTTGATGTTGTGGGTCAGCAGTGCAACTTGCACTTCTGGCGAACCAGTGTCACCAACAGCTTGCTGGTAGTCAGCAACGATTTGAGCTTTTTCTTGAACGTCGAGAGCCATGAGGCAATCCTTTTATCAGGAAACTGTTTCAGGGAAACAGCTTCAACAGGCCAGGGACAAATCCCTGTATCTATAAATGAGTCGTGACCGTGCCTGTTAACAGCCACACTCGCCAGCCTGCTGTTACACAGGCTGGTTTCGGTCATTCTGACCGAATCAAACGACGTGGCGCGATGCGCCCGTCTTCGCTCACTTCACCGATGCCGATGAAGCGACCATTGTGATCCTGTACCCGAACCATGCCGAACTTCGGAGCATCCGGGGCACGTACCGGCTGGCCGTTGAGCCAGTAGAACGAGCTCGCTTCCGAAAAGTGCAGCAGCGGCCAATCCAGCAAGCCGCTGTCCGATGGCATCAGGAAGCGGTCAACCGCTTCGTTGCCGCCTTCGGCATGTACCGCTTCAAGCTCTTCGAGGGTAACGGTCTGCGCCAGGGTGAAAGGCCCGGCCTGGGTACGGCGCAATTCTGCGACGTACGCACCACAACCGAGCTGCTCACCAATATCCTCCACCAAGGTGCGAATATAGGTGCCCTTGCTGCAATCCACCGCAAGCCGCGCAGTATCGCCTTCGAAGGCCAGTAATTCCAAGCGCGCAATAGTAACAGAACGCGGTTCACGCTCCACTACTTCGCCTGCACGTGCCAGCTTGTACAGCGGCTGACCATCACGCTTGAGCGCTGAGTACATCGGTGGTATCTGACTGATTTGGCCGCGAAAATTCGGCAACGCAGCCTCGACATCGGCGCGACCAACGGTCACCGGGCGCTCCTGCAAAACCTCACCTTCGGCATCCGCCGTGGTGGTGGTCTTGCCCAACTGCGCCAGGGTTTCATAACCCTTGTCGGAATCGAGCAGGTACTGCGAGAACTTGGTGGCCTCACCGAAGCACAGCGGCAGTACGCCGGTGGCCAGTGGGTCGAGACTGCCAGTATGCCCGGCTTTCTCGGCGTTGAGCAGCCAGCGAACCTTCTGCAGCGCAGCGTTTGAGGTGAACCCCAGCGGCTTGTCGAGCAGGATGATACCGCTGACGTTACGACGGATACGTTTGACCTGAGCCACCGAGTTACTCCTTGGTGTCTTCAGGTGCTGGAACGACAACGTGCTGATTGTCTTCAGCAACAGCGCGCTCGATCAGCGCCGACAGGTGCGCACCACGGACAACGGATTCGTCGTAGTGGAAGTGCAATTGCGGCACGCTGCGCAGCTTCATTTCGCGGGCCAGTTGCATACGCAGGAAACCTGCGGCGGCATTCAGTACCTTGATGCTTTGCGCGATGTCTTCTGCGTTGTCCTGCCCCATCACGGTGATGAAAATCTTGGCGTGACCGACGTCACGGCTGACTTCCACTGCGGTAATAGTCACCAGGCCGACGCGCGGATCTTTGACTTCACGACGGATCAGCTGGGCCAGCTCACGCTGCATCTGATCGCCGATACGTTGGGTACGGCTGTATTCTTTTGCCATGATTTGTTACCTGTTACTGCCCCACGGTGAAACCCGCAAGGTCTGAAAGCGGCAAACGCCCGGCCTGACAAAAGCCAGACCGGGCGTTGCGTTTAGAGTCCTGACGCCGTGCCGCGCATTTTCATGCGACGGCCCGACGTGGCCCTTGAAGTGCGCGAGTTAGAGGCTGCGAGCAACCTGAACCTTCTCGAAGACTTCGATCTTGTCGCCGACTTTGACGTCGTTGTAGCTCTTCACGCCGATACCGCATTCCATGCCGGCACGTACTTCGGAAGCGTCATCCTTGAAGCGGCGCAGGGATTCCAGCTCGCCTTCGAAGATAACGATGTCTTCACGCAGTACACGGATCGGACGGTTACGGTGCACAACACCTTCGATCACCATGCAGCCTGCGATCGCGCCAAACTTCGGCGAACGGAACACGTCACGCACTTCGGCGACACCCAGAATGTTCTCGCGAACATCGCTGCCGAGCATACCGGTCAGGGCTTTCTTGACGTCTTCGATGATGTCGTAGATCACGTTGTAGTAACGCATATCCAGACCTTCCTGCTCGACGATCTTCCGTGCGCCAGCATCGGCACGCACGTTGAAGCCGAACAGTACAGCGCTCGAAGCCAGTGCCAGGTTGGCATCGGACTCGGTGATACCACCGACACCGCCGCCGACTACGCGCACTTGCACTTCGTCGTTACCCAGGCCATTCAGAGCGCCCTGCAGAGCTTCCAACGAACCACGGACGTCAGATTTGAGGACGATGTTGAGCGTCTTCTTCTCTGCCTGCCCCATGTTTTCGAAGATGTTTTCCAGCTTGCCGGCGTGAGCGCGAGCCAGTTTGACTTCGCGGAACTTGCCTTGACGGAACAGAGCCACTTCACGGGCTTTCTTCTCGTCGGCAACCACACTCATCTCGTCGCCAGCGTCCGGGGTACCGTCCAGGCCGAGAATCTCGACAGGGATGGAAGGACCGGCTTCCTTGATTGGCTTGCCGTTCTCGTCGAGCATGGCACGCACGCGGCCATAGTTCGAACCGACCAGAACCATGTCGCCTTGGCGCAGGGTACCGTCTTGCACCAGAACGGTTGCAACCGGGCCACGACCTTTGTCGAGACGCGATTCAACCACAACACCACGACCTGGAGCCGACGGAGTTGCTTTCAGTTCGAGCACTTCAGCTTGCAGCAGAACGGCTTCAAGCAAGTCGTCCACGCCAGTACCGAGTTTCGCCGAAACCGATACGAACGGCGTTTCACCGCCCCACTCTTCCGACGTCACGCCGTGAACCGACAGTTCACTGCGGATGCGATCGAGATCAGCGCCCGGCTTGTCGATCTTGTTCACTGCAACAACCAGTGGAACGCCAGCGGCTACCGCGTGCTGAACAGCTTCAATGGTCTGCGGCATCACGCCGTCGTCCGCTGCAACTACCAGGATCACGATGTCGGTCGCCTTGGCACCACGGGCACGCATTGCGGTAAACGCGGCGTGACCAGGGGTGTCGAGGAAGGTAACCATGCCGCGTTCGGTTTCAACGTGGTACGCACCGATGTGCTGGGTGATACCGCCGGCTTCGCCAGCAGCTACCTTGGCACGACGGATGTAGTCGAGCAGCGACGTCTTACCGTGGTCAACGTGGCCCATTACGGTCACAACTGGCGCACGGGAGAACGACTCACCTTCAAACTTCAGGGACTCGGCCAGGGAATCTTCCAGGGCGGTGTCGCTGACCAGGGTCACTTTGTGGCCCAGTTCTTCGGCTACCAGTTGAGCAGTTTCCTGATCAAGCACCTGGTTGATGGTCGCTGGAGTGCCCAGTTTGAACATGAACTTGATGATTTCAGCGGCCTTGACCGACATCTGATTGGCGAGATCGCCAACAGTGATGGTCTCGCCGATCTGCACATCACGCACGACAGGGCCGGTTGGGCTCTGGAAACCGTGAGCGTTGCGCTTCTTCAGCTTGGCCTTGCCGCGACCACCACGACGGAAGCCATCGCTTTCTTCGTCGGTAGTACGTGGCGCAACACGTGGTGCTGGCGCTTTCTCTTTGACCGATGCGCGATGCGGAGCGTTTTTGCGCTCGCCATCACCACCGCCACTGCGACGATTGTTGTCGTCGGCACGTGGTTTGTCCGGACGGCGCTGTTCGTTCTGCTTGTTACGAACGTCAGCAGACGGCGCTGGAGCAGCGGCAACCACCGGCGCGCTTTCACGTACCGGCTCAGCAACTGCAGCAGGAGCTGCAACGGCGGCGCTAGTAGCGGTTTGCGCAGAGCCAGGATTGCGGCGTGCTTCTTCTTCGGCGCGCTGCTTGGCTTCTTGCTCAGTCTTCTGGCGGGCAGCATTTTCTACTGCGCGACGCTCATCCAGTTCACGCTTGCGCTCGGCTTCGATTTCTTCCGGGCTGCGCTGTACGAAAACTTTCTTTTTGCGAACTTCAACGCTGATGCTCTTGCTACCAGCCACACGCAGGGTGCTGGTGGTTTTACGCTGCAGCGTGATCTTGCGTGGTTCTTCCACTTTCGCCTTGTGGCTGCTTTTCAAGTGAGTCAGCAAAGATTGCTTCTCACTGTCAGTCACATTTTCTTCGGCGGCGGTGTGCGGCAGACCTGCCTCACGCATCTGCTGCAACAGGCGCTCTACCGGTGTTTTGACCTCATCGGCCAGTTGTTTCACCGTGACTTGCGTCATGCACTTCTCTCCTCAGGCCGCGCCTAATTACTCGAACCAATGGGCTCGGGCGGCCATGATCAACTTGCCGGCACGATCATCGTCAATGCCGTCGATGTCGAGCAGGTCGTCAATAGACTGCTCGGCCAGGTCTTCGCGGGTAATTACGCCGCGCACCGCCAGTTCCATCGCCAAATCCTTGTCCATACCCTCAAGCGAGAGCAGGTCTTCGGCCGGATGGGCGTCTGCCAGCTTTTCCTCAGTAGCGATGGCTTTGGTCAACAAACGATCCTTGGCACGAGCGCGAAGCTCGTTGACGGTATCTTCGTCAAAGCCGTCGATGTTGAGCATTTCTTCCAACGGTACGTAGGCAATCTCTTCCAGGCTGGTGAAGCCTTCATCTACCAGCACCTGCGCCAGGTCTTCGTCGACTTCCAGCTCGTCGATGAAGTTGCGCAGGATGTCGCCGGTTTCTGCTTGCTGCTTAGCCTGGATGTCCGATTCGGTCATCACGTTCAGGGTCCAGCCAGTCAACTGGCTTGCCAGACGCACGTTCTGACCACCACGACCGATGGCCTGAGCCAGATTGTCTGCGCCAACGGCGATGTCCATTGCATGGGCATCTTCGTCAACGATAATTGCCGCAACCTCGGCCGGGGACATGGCGTTGATCACGAACTGAGCCGGGTTGTCGTCCCACAGGACGATATCAACACGCTCACCGCCCAACTCACCCGACACTGCCTGGACGCGCGAACCGCGCATACCGATGCAAGCGCCTTGCGGGTCGATGCGTTTGTCCTTGGAGCGGACGGCGATCTTGGCACGCGAACCCGGGTCACGGGACGCAGCCATTACTTCGATCAGACCTTCAGCAATTTCCGGCACTTCGATGCGGAACAGCTCGATCAGCATTTCCGGCGCGGTACGCGACAGGATCAGCTGCGGGCCGCGGTTCTCGGTGCGGATTTCCTTGAGCAGCGCACGCAGACGCACGCCGACACGGAAGGTTTCGCGAGAAATGATGTCTTCACGAGCCAGCAACGCCTCGGCGTTGTTGCCCAGATCAACGATCACGTTGTCGCGGGTCACTTTCTTCACGGTGCCGGAGATGATTTCTCCAAGGCGTTCGCGATAGGCGTCGACCACTTGAGCGCGCTCGGCTTCACGCACTTTCTGCACAATGACTTGCTTGGCAGTCTGTGCAGCAATGCGGCCGAACTCGATGGAATCGATTTTTTCTTCAACGACGTCGCCAACGTTGGCACCAGGATGCGTTTCGGCAACCTTGCTCGGCCAGGTTTCGATAGCCGGATCGTCAAGATCATTCTCTTCGACGACCGTCCAGCGACGGAAAGTTTCGTATGCCCCGGTGTGGCGGTTAATTTCCACACGCAGGTCAACTTCGTCTTCAAAACGCTTTTTGGTAGCAGTGGCCAGAGCCAGCTCCAGCGCTTCAAAAATTACGCTTGCCGGTACGCCCTTTTCATTGGATACCGACTCAACAACCAGCAGTACTTCTTTGCTCATCGTACGCCTCGCCTTTCGCAAGCCATTGGATCCGCGGGATCCGCGTCTCAGTCAAAACTGGGAATAATGTTGGCCTTGTCGATCATATCGATCGGCAACAGAAACTCATGGTCATCTACCTGCACCACGACATCCTGTTCTTCTACACCGCGCAGAAGGCCCTGAAAGTTGCGTCGACCTTCAAAAGGCGAGCGCAGCTTGATCTTCACTTGTGCACCGACAAACTGGGCGAACTGCTCGATAGTGAACAGTGGGCGCTCCATGCCAGGCGAGGAAACTTCGAGGGTGTATTCAACGGTGATTGGATCTTCAACATCCAGGACACCGCTGATCTGACGGCTGACAATGGCGCAATCGTCCACCAGCACACCGCCCTCTTTATCGATATAAACGCGCAACATCGAGTGACGACCTTGAGCCGAAAACTCAATACCCCAGCATTCATAGCCTAGGGCCACGACCACCGGGGCCAGCAAGGCCTGCAACTCTTCTAGCTTGCTCGACACCTGAACCCCCTAGTGCATGTATGTGCATGCTATGCAGAATAAAAAAATGGGCGAAACGCCCATCCTTGAAACGCCGTCGAACAGCGGCGTTGAAAGTGTCCAGCTAACAAAAAGCCCCTTAAAAGGGGCTCTTTAAACTGGTTGCGGGGGCCGGATTTGAACCGACGACCTTCGGGTTATGAGCCCGACGAGCTACCAGACTGCTCCACCCCGCGACAAAGCTGGGGCGGAAGTATACGACTGATCCCTTATAGGGTCAATCTACCTTCCACCTGCAAGAAAGCCCGCAACAGCGGGCTATCCTGACTAATTGGTACCGAGAAGGGGACTCGAACCCCTACACCCTATGGGCACAACCACCTCAAGGTTGCGTGTCTACCAATTCCACCACCTCGGCAAAACTACATTGAAACCCTTCTTACTTTTGCTCTTGAGCTGGAGGTACGTCAGTCGCTGGAGAAGCCGACTTTTGCTCTTGAAGCACCGGGACATCATCAGAAGCCGGTTGTTGTTGCTTAGGTACTTCCAACACTGCTGGATCTGGCAAACCTGCTTGAGTCAGCTGATGAGCTTTCTCTTTAGCAAAGTAACCTAACCCCAAGCTGGTTATGAAGAAACCGGCGGCAAGTATAGCAGTAAACTTACTAAGAAAGGTAGAGGAACCTTGGCTTCCGAAGACAGTATTTGAAGCACCTGCTCCGAAAGACGCGCCAGCGTCCGCACCCTTACCCTGCTGCAGCAAAACCAGAGCAACTACGCCCAATGCACCCAGCAGATGAAAAACGACTACGACTGTTTCCAGCATTTTTTCAGTTTCCCGCGGCGCGACAGATCGCACCGAACTCATCTGCATTCAGGGAAGCTCCACCAATGAGCCCCCCATCGATATCCGGCATGCCGAACAGTTCGACCGCATTGGCCGCCTTCACGCTGCCGCCGTATAGAAGCCGCACACCTCGTGTGACTTCAGAATTCTCTGCCGCCAACTGCTCACGAATGGCTTTATGCACATCCTGAGCCTGCTGCGGCGTTGCGGTCAGCCCGGTACCAATGGCCCAGACCGGCTCGTAAGCTATTACCGCCTTGGCAAAAGCACCTACACCCAGCTCCTCAATAATGCTGCCCAGCTGACGCCCGACAACCTCAAGAGTTTTACCCGCTTCGCGCTGCTCAAGGGTTTCCCCTATACACAACACCGGAATCAAGCCACATGCCTGTGCCGCTGCGAACTTGCGATTCAGCATTCCGTCTCGCTCGCCCATTATCTGACGGCGTTCGGAGTGCCCGACAAGCACCAGGGAACAACCTGCATCCACCAACTGACTCGGTGCAATCTCACCGGTCAACGCACCTTGCATGGATTCCACCGCAGAATTCTGCGCGCCGACCGAAATCGACTTGCCTTTCAAGCCATCAATCACTTGATTGATATGCAAACAAGGCGGGAATACTGCGACATCAACACCGCTTGGCAAGGCCAGATGACGAAGGCCATTGATCAGCTCAGCGACGCTGGCGCGGGTACCGTGCATCTTCCAGTTACCAGCTACCATAGGGCGACGCATGCTGTACCTCGTCGGTCAAAGTGGGCGCAGATGTTACCCAACACAATCATGGCTTGCAAGCCGTATCAGGCAGAAACTTCAGTTACCAGTTTCGCCAGTTCTTCGGCATAGCCGCGAACAAGGGTTTCGTCCTCGCCTTCAACCATCACGCGCACCAGAGGCTCTGTGCCGGACTTGCGCAGGAGCACACGTCCACGCCCCGCCATTGCCTGGGTTACGCGCGCACTGGCTTCTTTGACTGCCGGATGCTCCAGCGGGCTTTCGCCACCGCCGAAACGCACATTGATCAGCACCTGAGGACACTTGCGCAACGCTTGGCGAGCTAGCGCCAGGCCTTCGTTACGCGTTTTGAGCGCCATCAGCACTTGCAGAGCCGCAATGATCGCGTCGCCCGTCGTGGTGTGATTGAAGCAAACGACATGTCCAGAGTTTTCACCACCGACCAGCCAATTACGCTCCAGCAATTCAGCGATCACATAGCGATCGCCGACATTGGCACGAATGAATGGAATCGAAAGATCGGCGAGCGCCAATTCCAGTCCAAGGTTACTCATCAGGGTGCCGACTACGCCGCCCTGCAGCTTTCCACGCTCATGCAAATCACGCGCAATGATGAACAGCAACTCGTCGCCATCGACGATGGCGCCGGTGTGATCGACCATCAATACTCGATCGCCATCACCATCAAAGGCGATGCCCAGGTCAGCGTGCTCTGACAATACTGCCGCCTGCAGCTGACCCATATGGGTCGAACCGCAGTTGTCATTGATATTCAGGCCATTGGGTTGGGCCGATAGAACGACAACGTCTGCACCAAGCTCACGGAAAACGCTTGGAGCAACCTTATAGGTGGCGCCGTGGGCGCAGTCGATGACAATTTTCAGCCCGGAAAAAGTGGTACCAGTAGGCACACTGCTCTTGCAGAATTCAATGTAACGGCCTGACGCATCGTTGATCCGCGACACCTTGCCGATCTTGCTCGACTCGACCACAGTCATCGGGGTGTCGAGCAGCTCTTCGATCATCAACTCCAGCTCGTCCGGAAGCTTGGTGCCTTTTCCGGAGAAGAATTTGATGCCGTTATCATCATGCGGGTTGTGCGAAGCACTGATCACAATACCGGCCTCAGCCTGGAACGTGCGCGCCAGGTAAGCGATGGCGGGCGTCGGCATTGGACCGAGCAACATGACATCGGCACCTGCCGATGTCAGACCAGCCTCGAGCGCCGACTCGAACATGTAGCCGGAAATTCGAGTGTCTTTGCCGACCAGCACCTTGCAGGTGCCCATCTTGCGGAACGCCATGCCGGCAGCCCAGCCAAGCTTGAGCATGAAGTCAGGAGTAATCGGATATTCACCGACTCGACCACGAATGCCGTCAGTACCAAAATATTTCTTGCTCATAAGTGCTCCATCATTCTTATTCGGCTGATTCGACGGCCGCGATCATTCGCACGACATCTATCGTTTGCGCCACATCATGGACACGCAATATACGCGCACCCTTGAACGACGCCAGTGCAGCCAGAGCCAGACCACCATACAAACGTTCGCCCACAGGACGATTCAATGCATGCCCGATCATGCTCTTGCGCGAAACACCCACCAGCAAGGGGCGGCCCAGCGCATGCAGGGCTTCCATATGCTTGAACAAGCTTAGATTGTGCTGCAGGGTTTTGGCGAAGCCAAAGCCGGGATCAAGGATGATTCGATCAGCCGGAATACCTGCCAATGCACATCGCGCCATGCGCTCGGCGAGAAACTCGCTCACTTCCCGAGTGACATCATCGTATTGAGGATTATCCTGCATATCACCCGGCTCTCCGAGCATATGCATCAGGCAGACCGGCAAACCGGTTGCCGCTGCCGCATCCAGTGCCCCATCACGCCGTAGCGATCGCACATCATTGATCAACCCTGCTCCCAGCCGCGCGGTTTCGCGCATCACGGCAGGTGTCGACGTATCGACCGAGATGATCACGTCGAGTTCGCGATTGATCAGCTCGACAATAGGCGCCACGCGCTCGAGCTCTTCCAGCGGTGACACCGCGCGCGCGCCAGGGCGAGTGGATTCGCCGCCAACATCAATTAACGTCGCGCCAGCCGCAACCATGGCTTCGGCGTGACGCAAGGCCTCGTCGAGCTGGTTATATCGGCCGCCATCGGAAAAGGAATCGGGAGTGACATTGAGAATGCCCATGACATGCGTCTGGGCCAAATCAAGAACCCGGTTGCCGCAAGGCAACCGGGTCAGGGACTGAACAGAAGTCATTTCAAACCTTAAACGTCAGCAGCCGGGCCGCCGATCGGTGTTTCCGGACGCTCATCCTGGACAACTGGAGGCGGCGGTGTACCGGTACCACCCGACCAATCGCGAGGCTCGCGAGGCGTACGGCCAGCCATGATGTCGTCGATCTGTTCCGCGTCGATTGTCTCGTACTTCATCAAAGCATCAGCCATCGCATCGAGCTTGTCACGGTTGTCCGTGAGGATCTGCTTGGCCGTGCCGTAGCACTGATCAATGATGCTGCGTACTTCGGAGTCGATCAGCTTGGCGGTATCACCAGAGAAGCTGGCAGCCTGGCCACCACCGCCGCGACCGAGGAACACTTCTCCCTCTTCTTCGGCATACATCAGCGGACCAAGTTTTTCCGACAGGCCCCACTTGGTCACCATGTTTCGCGCAATCTGACTTGCACGCATGATGTCGTTGGAAGCACCAGTGGTGACACCGTCGAAGCCAAGGGTCATTTCTTCAGCGATACGGCCGCCGTACAGCGAGCAGATCTGACTGATCAACGCACGCTTGGACAGGCTATAGCGATCTTCTTCCGGCAGGAACATCGTCACACCCAGTGCACGACCGCGCGGAATGATCGAAACTTTGTAGACCGGATCATGCTCAGGCACGACGCGACCAACAATGGCGTGGCCAGCTTCGTGATAAGCGGTGTTCTGCTTTTCTTTTTCGGACATGACCATCGATTTGCGCTCAGCGCCCATCATGATCTTGTCTTTGGCCAGCTCGAATTCCTTCATCTCTACGATGCGCTTGCCGCTGCGAGCAGCGAAAAGCGAAGCTTCGTTTACCAGGTTGGCCAGATCGGCACCGGAGAAGCCCGGGGTACCACGCGCGATAACACCTGGAGCGACGTCGTCACCCATTGGCACTTTACGCATGTGAACCTTGAGAATCTGTTCGCGACCACGGATATCCGGCAGACCGACCACAACCTGACGGTCGAAACGGCCCGGACGCAGCAGCGCAGGGTCGAGTACGTCAGGACGGTTGGTTGCAGCGATCACGATGATGCCGTCATTCATTTCAAAGCCGTCCATCTCAACCAGCAACTGGTTGAGAGTCTGCTCACGCTCATCGTGACCACCGCCCATGCCGGCGCCACGGTGGCGACCGACGGCGTCGATTTCATCAATGAAGATGATGCAAGGAGCGTGCTTCTTGGCTTGCTCGAACATGTCACGGACGCGGCTCGCACCGACACCAACGAACATCTCGACAAAGTCGGAACCGGAAATGGTGAAGAACGGCACCTTGGCCTCGCCGGCAATTGCCTTGGCCAGCAGGGTTTTACCGGTACCCGGAGGACCGACCATCAGTACACCGCGAGGAATTCGACCGCCCAGACGCTGGAACTTGCCCGGGTCACGGAGGAACTCAACCAATTCGCCAACTTCTTCCTTGGCTTCATCGCAACCGGCAACGTCAGCCAAAGTGGTTTTCACCTGATCTTCGGACAGCAGGCGCGCCTTGCTCTTGCCAAAGCTCATCGGTCCGCCCTTGCCACCGGCACCGCCCTGCATCTGGCGCATGAAGAACATGAACACCGCGATGATCACCAGGATCGGGAAGCTGGCCACCAGAAGCTGGGTCCAGATGCTTTGCTGCTCAGGCTGCTTGCCTTCAACCACAACGTGGTTGTCGACCAGATCGCCGATCAGGCCATTGTCCTGAATAGCCGGACGAATGGTCTTGAAGCTGTCGCCATCGCTGCGTTTGCCGGTAATCACATAGCCATCAACGGCTACGCGCTCGACCTTGCCATCCTTGACCTGCTGGATGAAGTCGGAATAGTTGAGGGTCTGCGGCTCGTTAGGGCTGGAGAAGTTGTTCATCACCGTCACCAAGACAGCCGCGATGATCAACCACAGGATCAGATTCTTTGCCATATCGTTCAATTAACTACCCTCTGAAGCAAGCTCCGCTACTGGCGCGCGCTTCGCATGATATTCACCGGCCTAACTTACTACATTACCTACAACTCTGGCAGGCGCCGTCTGTAACCCTTTGTGAAACACTTTCTACACAATATTCGTTAATGCGTCCGGAGCGAAATGCGAAAAACCTATCGCCCTGGTCGAATTACGTCACTTTACTCGCTGCGGCCGCGATACCCCCAAGCCAGCATGTATTGCTCTCTGGAGCTACCCCGTGACGAGTCCGGCTTGATCATCTGGATCTTGTCGAACTTCTTGCGAGCGTCCTTCAGGTAAACATCGAAACCTTCACCCTGAAAGATCTTGATAACAAAATTACCACCCGGCTTGAGTATCCGCTCCGCCAAATCAAGAGCCAACTCGCAAAGGAACATGGCTTTGGGCATATCCACTTCAGGCGTACCACTCATATTGGGGGCCATATCGGAAATCACAAGGTCCACCTGCGAATTACCCACGGCTTCAAGGATGCGCGCGAGCACTGCATCCTCGGTGAAGTCCCCCTGAATGAAAGTCACGTCAGGAATACTGTCCATCTCCAGGATGTCCGAGGCGATCAGACGCCCCTGACCACCGATCAGTCGGCTAGTGACCTGAGACCAGCCACCAGGCGCCGCACCCAGGTCGACAACACTCATGCCAGGACGGATCAGCTTGTATTTCTCCTGGACCTCCAGAAGTTTGTAACTCGCACGCGAACGGTAGCCATCCTTCTGTGCCTGCTTCACATAGGGATCATTGACATGTCTTTTCAGCCAACCAAGGCTTGTCTTGGAACGCGCCATTGGGCACCTCGATGATAAGGGTCGTGATTAGTTGGGCGGATCCACGAACCCTCGGGTAAAATGGCCGCCATTTTACAGAATCCAGACGAAAGGGTCAGATTATGCCGCTCACTCCAGAGCAGAAGAAACAGTACAAATCCATTGGCCACCATCTGAAACCAGTTCTGACTGTGGCTGACAACGGTTTGACTGAAGGTGTGTTAGCCGAACTTGAACGCGCTTTGGCGGATCACGAGCTGATCAAAATCAAGCTCAACATCCTCGATCGCGAGTCGCGCCTGGCGTCCATTGCAGAACTGTGCAAGGTCGGCAAGGCGGATCTGGTTCAGGTCATCGGCAAGATGGCACTGCTTTACCGCAAGAACTTCAGCGTCAACAAGCAGCTGTCGAACGTTCATCGCTTCAAGTGATGACAAGGGTCAAGGGTGTGCTTCGCGCACCCTGCCACTCCATCCCGGTACCGGTTGCATCACCAGCACCAGCCCGGAAAACCCCAGCACCAGATAACTGAACACCTGCCAGCGCTGCGCATCCGGCCAGCCAACACGCACTGCGACATACATCGCACACGCGTACAACGCCATCAACAGCACCTGCCCGCGAAAATCCCGCCATAGACTGGCAAGACCCTCGGCCTGTAAAAGCACCAAAGCCTGAAATATCACGCATGCAGCGGAAAAACCCACCACCAGCACTTCAAATGCACTGGCAACTTCGTCGATCAACAGCGGCGCCAGACCAATCTTGACCAACGCCGGCTGCAAACCGAAATGAATCAGCCAGAGACCGCCAACCCACAACATCTGGGTCAGCTGCCAAAGCATGGCGCCCGCATGCAGCGGGCGCCCGGTTTCAAATGTGACGGACTTCGACAATCTCGTACTCGATAACGCCGCCTGGCGTTTTCACGGCGACCGTATCGCCCTCTTCCTTGCCGATCAAGGCGCGGGCCAGAGGCGAACCGACCGAAATCTTGCCGAGTTTGAAGTCAGCCTCATCCTCACCCACGATGTGGTAAGTGACGCTTTCATCCGTCTCGACATTGGCGATTTCGACGGTGGTACCGAAGATCACTTTGCCGGTATGAGGAATGGTCGTGACATCAATGATGACCTGATTCTGAATCCGGCCTTCGATGTCACGAATCCGCGCCTCGACCATGCCCTGCTGTTCGCGGGCGGCATGGTATTCCGCGTTCTCTTTCAGGTCACCCAACTCGCGAGCCGTCCCGATGTCCTGGCTGAGCTTCGGACGGACGACCTTGGTCAGGTGAGTGTGTTCTTCTTCCAGGGCTTTCGCGCCCTGAACTGTCATTGGGTACTTGGTTATGCTCATGCCTTCAATCCTGCGTGTAGATCCTGCAAGCGACGCACGGTCTTTTCCGGACCGAATTTCAGCGCTTCACAGATAGCTTCGCCAGCAGCAATGGTGGTGGTGCAGTAAATCTTGTGCTGCAAGGCATTACGACGAATGGAGTAGGAATCGGCGATCGACTGGCGACCTTCGGTGGTGTTGATGATCAGCGTGACTTCGTCATTCTTGATCATGTCGACCACGTGCGGACGACCCTCGGTCACCTTGTTCACACGACGCACTTTCAGGCCTGCGGCTTCGATCAGCTTGGCAGTACCGGCAGTGGCAACCACTTCGAAGCCCAAGTTGATCAGATCACGGGCCACGCCTGCAACCAGTGGTTTGTCATCGTCACGCACACTGATGAATGCAGTGCCACCGGTTGGCAGCACTTCGCTCGCGCCCATCTGGGCTTTGGCGAATGCTTCACCGAAGGTGTCGCCGACGCCCATCACTTCACCGGTCGACTTCATTTCAGGGCCGAGGATCGGGTCAACGCCAGGGAATTTGGCGAATGGGAACACCGCTTCCTTCACGCTGTAGAAGTTCGGGATGATTTCTTTGGTGAAGCCGATTTCTTTCAGGGTTTTACCCGCCATCACGCGAGCCGCGATCATGGCCAGGGAAACGCCGATGCACTTGGATACGAACGGCACGGTACGGGAAGCGCGCGGGTTGACTTCGATGACGTAGATGTCTTCGCCTTGCAGCGCCAATTGCACGTTCATCAGGCCGACAACGCCCAGCTCCAGGGCCATTTTCTTGACCTGTTCACGCATTTCGTCCTGGATGTGCGCCGGCAGCGAGTACGGCGGCAGCGAGCAAGCGGAGTCACCGGAGTGAACGCCAGCCTGTTCGATGTGCTGCATGATCGCGCCGATGACCACGTCTTTGCCGTCGCAGACCGCATCCACGTCCATCTCGATGGCGCAGTTGAGGAAGTGGTCGAGCAGCACCGGGCTGTCGTTGGACACTTTCACTGCATCACGCAGATAGCGCTTGAGCTCTTCTTCTTCGTAGACGATTTCCATCGCACGGCCGCCCAACACGTAGGACGGGCGAACCACCAGCGGATAACCGATCTTGGCCGCAGCGCGAATGGCTTCGTCTTCGCTGCGCACGGTAGCATTTGGCGGCTGACGCAGGTTCAGGCGCTCAACCATTTGCTGGAAGCGCTCACGGTCTTCGGCACGGTCGATGGCGTCAGGGCTGGTGCCGATGATCGGCACGCCAGCGGCTTCCAGGGCGCGAGCCAGTTTCAGCGGGGTCTGGCCGCCGTACTGGACGATGACGCCTTTCGGCTTCTCGACGCGGCAGATTTCCAACACGTCTTCCAGGGTTACCGATTCGAAGTACAGACGGTCGGAAGTGTCGTAGTCAGTGGAAACGGTTTCCGGGTTGCAGTTGACCATGATGGTCTCGTACCCGTCTTCGCGCAGAGCGAGGGCGGCGTGTACGCAGCAGTAGTCGAACTCGATGCCCTGACCGATACGGTTTGGACCACCACCGAGGATGATGATCTTGTCGCGACCCGACGGCGCTGCTTCGCATTCTTCCTCGTAGGTCGAATACATATAGGCGGTATCAGTGGCGAACTCGGCAGCGCAAGTGTCAACGCGCTTGTAGACCGGGAACACTTCCAGCTTGTGACGATGAGTCCGCAGGTTCTTCTCGGTAACACCCAGCAGCTTGGCCAGACGCTGATCGGAGAAGCCTTTGCGCTTGAGCTTGAACATCAGGTCGCGGTCGATCGAGGACAGACCGAGGGTCTTGACCTTCTCTTCTTCCTTGATCAGATCTTCGATCTGCACCAGGAACCACGGGTCGATCATGTTCATGCCGAAGATGTCTTCGACCGACAGGCCGGCGCGGAACGCGTCAGCCACGTACCAGATGCGCTCGGCTCCTGGCACGGTCAGTTCGCGCTTGAGGATGCTCATGCTTTCCGGGTTGCTCAGGTCGAGCTTCTCGTCCAGGCCGCAAACGCCCACTTCCAGACCACGCAGAGCTTTCTGCAGGGATTCCTGGAAAGTCCGGCCGATGGCCATAACCTCACCCACCGACTTCATTTGCGTGGTCAGGCGTGCGTCGGCTTTCGGGAATTTCTCGAAGGCGAAGCGTGGCAGCTTGGTGACGACGTAGTCGATCGACGGCTCAAAGGACGCCGGGGTCTTGCCGCCGGTGATGTCGTTCGACAGTTCGTCGAGGGTGTAGCCCACAGCCAGTTTGGCGGCGACTTTGGCGATCGGGAAACCGGTGGCTTTCGAGGCCAGAGCCGAGGAACGCGATACACGCGGGTTCATCTCGATCACGACCATACGGCCAGTGTTCGGGCAGATACCGAACTGCACGTTGGAACCGCCAGTCTCGACGCCGATCTCGCGCAGTACCGCCAGAGAGGCGTTACGCAGGATCTGGTATTCCTTGTCGGTCAGGGTCTGAGCCGGGGCAACAGTGATCGAGTCACCGGTGTGCACGCCCATCGGGTCGAAGTTTTCGATCGAGCAGACGATGATGCAGTTGTCCTTTTTGTCGCGGACAACTTCCATTTCATATTCTTTCCAGCCGATCAGCGACTCGTCGATCAGCAGCTCTTTGGTCGGCGACAGGTCCAGACCACGGGCGCAGATTTCTTCGAACTCTTCACGGTTGTAAGCAATACCGCCGCCGGTGCCACCCATGGTGAACGACGGACGGATGATGCACGGGAAGCCCAGGGTTTCGAGAACCGCGTTGGCTTCTTCCATGCTGTGGGCGATACCGGAGCGCGGGCAAGCCAGGCCGATGGATTTCATCGCCTTGTCGAAACGCGAACGGTCTTCAGCCTTGTCGATGGTGTCGGCGTTGGCGCCGATCATTTCCACACCGAACTTCTCCAGAACGCCTTCGCGCTCCAGGTCGAGGGCGCAGTTCAGAGCGGTCTGGCCGCCCATGGTCGGCAGCAGTGCGTCTGGACGCTCTTTCTCGATGATCTTGGCAACGGTCTGCCATTTGATCGGTTCGATGTAGGTCGCGTCGGCCATCGACGGGTCGGTCATGATGGTGGCAGGGTTGGAGTTCACCAGGATGACGCGGTAACCCTCTTCGCGCAGGGCTTTGCAAGCCTGGGCACCGGAGTAGTCGAATTCGCAGGCCTGGCCGATAACGATCGGGCCAGCGCCGAGAATCAGGATGCTTTTAATGTCTGTACGTTTTGGCATGGGTTTGTCACTCAAATCCGCAGGTCAGTCGGCAAGCCGTCTTGATCGATTTCTGAAGCCTCGAAGGGGCCGCCGGTAGCGGGGCCACCCTCGAGGGGCTTCTCTCTACAGTCTCAAGGCGAACGCTTAGCGTCGCTTGGCCATCTCGTTGATGAAGCGGTCGAACAGTGGCGCCACATCGTTCGGGCCCGGGCTCGCTTCAGGGTGACCCTGGAAGCTGAACGCGCTCTTGTCGGTGCGCTCGATACCTTGCAGGGTGCCGTCGAACAGCGATTTGTGGATCGCGCGAACGTTGGCTGGCAGGGTTTCTTCGTCTACCGCAAAACCGTGGTTCTGGCTGGTGATCATCACGACGCCAGTGTCCAGATCCTGTACCGGGTGGTTGGCACCGTGGTGGCCGTGGCCCATTTTCAGGGTCTTGGCGCCGGAGGCCAAAGCCAGCAGCTGGTGACCGAGGCAGATGCCGAATACCGGGATTTCGGTTTCCAGCACTTCCTTGATCGCCTCGATGGCGTAGTCGCATGGCTCCGGGTCACCAGGGCCGTTGGACAGGAACACGCCATCCGGTTTCAGCGCCAGTACGTCGGCAGCAGGCGTTTGCGCCGGCACGACGGTGACGCGGCAGCCGCGCTCGACCAGCATGCGCAGGATGTTGACCTTGACGCCGTAGTCGTAGGCAACCACGTGGTATGGCAGCTCGGAGGCTTCGATGGTCGCGTGGCTGTCGGTTTTCAGATCCCAGACTGTCGAGCGCCATTCGTATTGCTTCTTGGTGCTGACGACTTTCGCCAGATCCATGCCCTTCAGACCCGGGAAGCCTTGCGCTGCGGCAATGGCGGCTTCTTCGGAGATGTTGTCGCCAGCCATGATGCAGCCGTTCTGGGCGCCTTTTTCCCGCAGGATGCGGGTCAGGCGACGGGTGTCGATACCGGCGATTGCCACAACATTGTTGGCTTTCAGGTAATCGTCCAGGGACATCGTGTTACGCCAGTTGCTCGCCACGAGCGGCAGGTCGCGGATGACCAGACCGGCAGACCAGACGCGATCCGACTCGGCATCTTCCGGCGTGGTGCCGGTGTTGCCAATGTGCGGGTAGGTCAGGGTAACGATCTGTTGGGCGTAGGAAGGATCGGTAAGGATTTCCTGATAGCCGGTCATTGCGGTGTTGAACACCACCTCACCAACGGTTTGACCGTCGGCACCAATGGCTTCGCCGCGAAAAATGCTGCCATCAGCAAGGGCAAGTATGGCTGGCTTAGTCAAGAAGACCTCCCGTAAATAACGCATGAAAGGGCGATCGCAGGTTGTAAAAAAGCGGAATGACGTATGGACACGTCACCCCGCTTGTTCACTGAATTATTCTGCGCGCTTTTAGTGGACACACTAAAGCTGTAGCTTACAGAAAAAGGCTTTTTTGGTCTACCGCCAATGAGCCCGAAAGGGCAGAGAATGCGACAGGGCGTCGCTTGGCGGATAAAACCGGGCTCAAACAGGTGGTTTGAACCCGGTTTCTGTAGCACTTAATGCAGGTCGAGCACGTCTTGCATGTCGTAAAGACCCGGCGTGCGACCATCCAGCCACAACGCAGCGCGTACCGCTCCCTTGGCGAACGTCATCCGACTGGAAGCCTTGTGCGTGATCTCGAGCCGCTCACCTTCACAGGCGAACAGCACCGTGTGATCACCGACCACATCCCCACCGCGCACCGTGGCAAAACCAATGGTTTCACGCTCGCGTACACCGGTGTGACCTTCACGCCCATAGACCGCAACCTTCTGCAGATCACGATCCAGCGCGCTGGCAATCACTTCGCCCATGCGCAACGCCGTACCTGACGGCGCATCGATCTTGTGCCGGTGATGCGCTTCGATGATTTCGATATCCGCATCATCACCCAGCACACGCGCAGCCATATCAAGCAGCTTCAGCGACAGATTGACCCCAACACTGAAGTTGGCAGCGAACACGATGGGAATATCCTTGCCCGCCTCGGCCAACAGATGTTTCTGCGCGGCATCCAGCCCGGTCGTGCCGATGACCATGGCCTTGCCTGCCTTACGACAGAAGGCCAGGTTTTTCAGCATGACTTCAGGCAGCGTGAAATCGATCAGCACATCGAACTCATCGGCTACTGATTCGACATGACCAGACAACGGCACGCCGATTCGCCCCAGCGATGCCAACTCACCAGCATCGACGCCGATCAGCGTGCTGCCAGGGCGAACGATCGCAGCAGTCAGCCCGGTCAGCGGCGCGCGCTGCTGCACGGCCTCGACCAGAATCTTACCCATGCGCCCGGCGGCGCCCATCACTGCAATACGTCGCATGCCGACTCCTTACAAATCGCCGAAGAAGCGCTTTACACCGTCGAACCAACCGGTGGTTTTCGGCGAATGACTGTTGTCATCGGCCAACGAGCTGCGGAACTCTTCCAGCAATTCACGCTGACGACGGTTCAGATTGACCGGGGTCTCGACGGCCACACGACACATCAGGTCGCCCGCACCACCGCCACGCACTGGCGCCACGCCTTTACCGCGGACGCGAAATTGTTTGCCGGTCTGCGTGCCTTCGGGGATTTTCAGTTTGACGCGACCGTCGAGGGTCGGAATCTCCAGCTCACCACCCAACGCTGCATCGACAAAGCTGATCGGTACTTCGCAGAACAGATGCTTGCCGTCACGCTGGAAGATGTCGTGTTCGCGGACATTGATGACCACGTACAGGTCGCCAGTCGGGCCACCCTGAGTCCCCGCCTCGCCTTCACCAGACAGACGGATGCGGTCGCCAGTATCAACGCCGGCCGGTACTTTGACCGACAGGGTTTTGTACTCTTCGACACGACCGTCGCCATGGCAGGAATCGCACGGATCGGAAATGATCTTGCCTTGGCCATGGCAGCGCGGACAGGTCTGCTGAACCGAAAAGAAACCCTGCTGCATGCGCACCTGACCGATGCCGCCGCACGTCGGGCATGTCGAAGGCGACGAGCCTTTCTTGGCGCCCGAACCATCGCACGGCTTGCAATTGACCAGTGTCGGCACGCGGATATTCACCGAGGTGCCGCGCACCGCTTCTTCCAGATTCAGCTCCAGGGTGTAGCGCAAATCGCTGCCACGCTGGGCGCCGCCACGAGAACCGCCGCGACCACCGCCGAAGAAATCACTGAAGACATCGCCAAAGATGTCAGAGAAGTTCTGACCGCCGAAACCGGCACCGCCGCCACCCATGCTCGGATCAATCCCAGCATGACCGTATTGGTCGTACGCCGCGCGTTTGCTCGAATCGGACAGCACTTCGTAGGCCTCGTTGGCCTCTTTGAACAGTTCTTCCGATGCTTTGTCATCGGGATTACGGTCCGGGTGATGCTTCATCGCCAGACGACGATAGGCCTTTTTCAGGTCCGCATCGGTTGAGCCACGCTCAACACCCAACACTTCGTAATAATCACGCTTTGCCATAAGTTCTTCGCACTCTTGAGGACGTTCGGCAAACCCCTCCTGAGGTGGCCAAACTCGTTGAGCCCCAATACAGGCCCGGACCCAACTCACGTCAATTCAACGATCCTGGTCTTTGATTCATGCGGTACTTTCGGCGCGAAAAGCAGGAGCATTCCCGGCCATACCACCAACACGCGAACCTTGTCGCATGCTGTAAAAATTCGCGTATTCCAGATACGCCAACGCGGGAGCAAGCTCCCGCGCGGCGACATCCTACCAGTCACCGCCTGAAGGCAGTCAACCGGCCGACCAACAACTTACTTGTGGTCTTTAACTTCTTCGAACTCAGCATCGACAACATCGTCGGCTTTTTCAGCTTTACCGTCCTGCGGTGCTGCGCCTTCAGCAGGCTGAGCCTGTTCGGCATACATCTTCTGAGCAACCGGAGCAGATACTTTCGACAGCTCTTCGACTTTCGCTTCGATGGCAGCCTTGTCGTCGCCTTTCACAGCGGCTTCCAGAGCAACCACGGCAGCTTCGATCGCGGTCTTCTCTTCGGCGGTAACTTTGTCACCCGCGTCAGCGATCATTTTGCGAGTCGAGTGAACCAGTGCATCACCCTGGTTACGGGCGCCAGCCAGCTCTTCGAACTTGCGGTCTTCCTCGGCATTCGCCTCGGCGTCACGCACCATGCGCTCGATTTCTTCGTCGGACAGGCCGGAGTTGGCCTTGATCACGATCGACTGAGTCTTGCCGGTCGCCTTGTCTTTCGCGCCAACGTGCAGGATGCCGTTTGCGTCGATGTCGAAGGTTACTTCGATCTGCGGCACGCCACGTGGTGCAGGTGGAATGTCGGCCAGGTCGAACTTGCCCAAGGACTTGTTCTGCGTGGCTTGCTTACGCTCGCCTTGCAGGACGTGGATGGTCACGGCGCCCTGGTTGTCGTCGGCAGTCGAGAACACTTGCGATTTCTTGGTAGGAATCGTGGTGTTTTTCTCGATCAGCGCGGTCATCACGCCACCCATGGTTTCAATACCCAGGGTCAGCGGGCTGACGTCGAGCAGCAGAACGTCTTTCACGTCACCAGCCAGAACGGCGCCCTGGATGGCAGCACCCATGGCAACAGCTTCGTCCGGGTTAACGTCTTTACGCGCTTCTTTACCGAAGAAATCGGTAACCAGCTTCTGTACCAGCGGCATACGGGTCTGACCACCGACCAGAATCACGTCGTTGATCGCGCCAACGTCCAGACCTGCGTCTTTCATTGCGATGCGGCAAGGTTCGATGGTGCGCTGAACCAGGTCTTCAACCAGTGCTTCGAGCTTGGAACGCGAAATTTTCACGTTCAAGTGCTTAGGACCGGTGGCATCTGCAGTGATGTACGGCAGGTTGACGTCGGTCGACTGAGCGGACGACAACTCGATCTTGGCTTTCTCAGCGGCTTCTTTCAGGCGCTGCATGGCCAGCGGGTCACCTTTAAGGTTCATGCCGCTTTCTTTCTTGAATTCGTCAACGAGGTAGTCGATCAGACGAATGTCGAAGTCTTCACCGCCCAGGAACGTGTCACCGTTGGTGGCCAACACTTCGAACTGGTGCTCGCCGTCAACTTCAGCGATCTCGATTACGGAGACGTCGAAAGTACCACCACCCAGGTCGTAAACGATCACGGTGTGATCGCCCTTGGCCTTGTCCATACCGTAAGCCAGAGCAGCTGCGGTTGGTTCGTTGATGATACGTTTAACGTCCAGACCCGCGATGCGGCCGGCGTCTTTGGTTGCCTGACGCTGGCTGTCGTTGAAGTAGGCCGGAACAGTGATCACTGCTTCGGTGACTTCTTCGCCGAGATAATCTTCGGCGGTCTTTTTCATCTTTTTCAGGATTTCAGCCGAGATTTGTGGCGGTGCCATTTTCTGGCCGTTCACCTCAACCCAAGCGTCGCCGTTGTCAGCCTTGGCGATCTTGTAAGGAACCATCTGGATGTCTTTCTGCACAACTTCTTCGTCGAAACGACGACCGATCAGACGCTTTACTGCGTACAGAGTGTTGTGCGGATTGGTGACTGCCTGACGCTTGGCAGACTGACCAACCAGAATTTCGCCATCGTTGGCGTAAGCGATGATCGACGGCGTGGTACGCGCGCCTTCAGCGTTTTCAATAACTTTTGCTTTGCCGTTTTCCAGCACGGAGACGCAGGAGTTGGTAGTCCCCAGGTCGATACCGATAATTTTGCCCATGTTAACTCTCCCGAAACTTTGGATTTGGATGCCGCAGCAGTGGTGGCTGACTGCGGTAGCACTTAAACGCTTGACTTCTAAATGGGGGCCTTGCGGCTAATTTCAAGCCTGCTCATCAATAGAAGGCGAAACTGGCGCCGGCGCCTTGCTGACCACGACCATGGCCGGGCGCAGCAGGCGACCGTTGAGCTGATAGCCCTTCTGGAACACCTTCAGGACACTGTTCGGCTCGACGTCTGCGCTTTCCTGCATGGCCATTGCCTGATGCTGAACGGCGTTGAACGGTTCGCCATGCGGATCGATCGCTTCAAGCTGATAACGCTTGAGGGTGTCGTGGAACATTTTCAGGGTCAGCTCGATACCTTCGCGCATCGGACGGATGCTTTCGTCGTCCGGGTTCGACAACTCGAGGCCGCGCTCCAGGCTGTCGACGATCGGCAGCAGGTCGCTGGCGAATTTTTCCAGCGCAAACTTGTGCGCCTTCTCCACGTCCTGCTCGGCACGACGACGGACGTTCTGCAGATCGGCAGCAACACGCAGAGACTGATCCTGCGCGGCGGCCAATTGCTCTTCGAGCACTTGTACACGGGTCGCCAGGTCGTCACCCGAACCCTCGGGCGCCTGATTGGCTTCTGGGTTTTGCTTATCTACTGTCTGTTCGTCAGCCATAGAATTCTCCTTTCAATATCGTCCGCGAGTTCGACTCGCGCTTCTGCCCCGATATATGGGGCCGCAAAATCAGTCTTCAAGGGGCTCAAGCATTAACCCTACAAAAAAGTGCTGCTTTTTTTCATTCCTCGATGAGCTAAGCATTTGCATTGCTCAAGCGAAACGACCTAAGTGAGGGCATTGTCAGCCCCGAACAAAACACTGTATAAATAACCAGACCTAAAGCCTGGGAGCGGCCTTTATGCTGGTGCACCTGTCCGTACATAACTACGCCATCGTTGAACATCTCGATCTTGAACTTGATCGCGGGATGAGCGTGATCACAGGGGAAACCGGCGCCGGCAAGTCGATCATGCTTGACGCCCTGGGCCTGACCCTTGGCGATCGTGCCGACAGCGGCGTAGTCCGCCCGGGCGCCGACAAGGCCGATATCCTGGCAACCTTCGACCTGGCCGATATCCCCGAAGCCAGCGCCTGGCTGGCCGAGCGCGATCTGGACATCGACGGGCCGTGCATCCTGCGCCGCGTCATCACTTCGGAAGGACGCTCTCGTGGCTATATCAACGGTACGCCCTGCCCGCTTGGCGATTTAAAGTCCCTTGGCGAATTGCTGATCGATATCCACAGCCAGCACGAACACCAGTCTCTTCTGAAAACCGATACCCATCGTCGCCTGCTGGACGAATACGCAGGGGCGACCGACCTCGCCCGCCAGGTACAACTGGCGGCGCAGCGCTGGCGTCAGACTCGCCAGGAGCTGGAGCGTCTCTCCAACTCCGGCGACGAACAGCGCGCTCGTCATCAACTGCTCAGCTACCAACTCGAAGAACTCGAAAACCTCGGGCTTGGCGATAACGAACTCGAACAGCTGGAGCAGGAACACAAGAACCTGACCAATGCTGAAACCCTGCTCGGCATTTGCCGACAAGTGGTCGAACAATGCAGCGAAAGTGATTCCGGGAATGTGTTGAATGCGTTGACAGCCAGCCTTAATCGCCTGTCGAGCGTGAACAACTCCGTTGGCGCCCTCGGCGAGGCCAGCAGTTTGTTGACCAGCGCGCAGATTCAGGTCGAAGAGGCTGTCGGTGAACTTAATCGCTTCCTCGATAACTTCGATGCCGACCCGGCACGCCTGCAATATCTGGAAGAGCGCCTCGACGCCATTTACACGCTGGCGCGCAAGCATCGGATCCAGCCGACCGAAGTCAGTGAAATGCAGCAAAAACTGCTGGATGAAATCGAAACGCTCAATGCCAATGACGAATCCATTGAGCGATTGGGCGAAGAGTTGGCCTCCTATGCCCGCCACTACCAGGAAAAGGCACGGGAGCTGAGCGATTTGCGCCATCAGGCCGCTGACAACCTGGCCAGTGCGGTGGAACAGGAGATTCAACGGCTGGGCATGCCGGGCGGTCGATTCACCATCGAACTGCGCGCCAACAGCAGCGACGAACTCTTGCCTAACGGCCTCGAACAAGTCGAATTGCTGGTGAGCGCCAACCCAGGCCAACCGCTGAAGGCGCTGGCGAAAGTAGCATCTGGCGGTGAACTATCAAGAATCAGCCTGGCAATCCAGGTGATCACCGCACAGACCTCTCGCGTTCCAACCCTGGTGTTCGACGAAGTCGACGTGGGCATTGGCGGCCCGACGGCTGAAATTGTCGGCCAGTTACTGCGCCGACTCGGTGAGCGCGGTCAGGTATTGACCGTCACGCACTTGCCGCAAGTGGCAGCTCAGGGGCATCAGCATCTGTTCGTACACAAAGTACGCGGGGAAGAGGCAACACACACCGCCGTCTCCAAGCTGAGCAAGAACGACCGTATAGAAGAAGTCGCAAGGATGCTGGGCGGTATCGATCTGACCAAAGAGTCTTTGGCACACGCGAAGAAGATGGTCGTCACCGCGAAAGTTTAACAATGGCAAAAAGCACGAAGGCGACCCTTGGGTCGCCTTCGCTCGTTTCGCGAACCTGAAATTCGCGCGACATGCTTACTTTTTCTTGCGTACGTACAGCACCAGATTGTGATCAACCATCTCAAAGCCATGCTTCTCGACGATCGACTTCTGAAGCTTTTCGATTTCTTCGTCGAAGAACTCGATCACTTCACCGGACTCCACGTTGACCATATGGTCGTGGTGGCCACCGTCGGCCAATTCAAACACAGCGTGGCCGCCGTCGAAGTTGTGACGGACCACCAGGCCAGCGGCTTCGAACTGGGTCAGAACACGGTAAACCGTGGCCAGACCGACGTCCTCGCCCGCTTCCATCAACGCCTTGTAGACGTCCTCGGCACTCATGTGACGCTGCTCTGTAGAGTCGAGCATTTGCAGGATCTTGACCCGTGGCAGGGTCACTTTGAGGCCAGCTTTGCGTAGTTCGCTATTTTCAACCATGGTCAGCTTTCTCGCGATGCTGCTTCGCAGCTTCTCTTAATACGGGTATGATCGGCGTTTACGTTGTCCCAGCCAAGATAGTGGAAGTCGCCCACCGATGCAAAACACCAAGCTCTTGCTAACCAGTTTCACCTTTGTGGGACTGCTCGCACTCGCCGGTTGTTCATTCCCCGGGGTTTACAAAATCGACATCCAGCAGGGCAATGTCGTCACGCAGGACATGATAGACCAGTTACGCCCGGGAATGACCCGGCCGCAAGTACGGTTTATCATGGGCAACCCTCTGCTTGCCGACACGTTCCATGCCGATCGCTGGGATTATCTGTATAGCCTGCAACCTGGTGGCGGTGAACGTCAGCAGGAACGCATGAGTGTTATTTTCAACTCAAACGACCAGCTCGTCAGCCTGTCCGGTGACTTTATGCCGGGCGTGAGCCGTGACGAAGCCATTCTCGGCAAGGACAGTGGCACCAACGTGACCGCTCCTGCTGAAAACGCCGAGAAGCCAACACCGGAAAAACCGGTGAAACCAGGTTCCTTGCTGGATCAGATCCAGAAGGACGTCGATGGTGTAGAAACCGTTCCGGTTCCGACGCCAGAGCCGCTGGACACCTCGCCGCAATAATTTGCGACGCAATAAAAAACCCGGAAATTCCGGGTTTTTTATTGCCTGCCGTTTGGCTTCTTACTGATTTCGAGCTTTCGCCTCAGCTGCCTTGGCAGCACGCAAACGCCGCACCTCTTTCGGATCGGCGAGCAACGGCCGATAAATTTCGATGCGATCCCCCGCCTGAATCAGGCGAACCTCTGGATCAACGATTACTTTGCCGAAGATCCCTACCGGGCATTCGGCCAGATCAAGCTCAGGGAATTCATCGCCAATCCCGGACTTGAACAAGGCATCACGCACAGTCGCCCCTTCGGGGACACTGACCGCGCGCAAGACCTGACGATCAACGGCCGCATACACGACCTCTATCTCGATCACCGACTCAACCATGCATCTGTTTGGCACGCTGACAGAATGCATCCACCAGCGTGTTCGCAGCCTGATTGAACAGCGGCCCCAGCGTGGCTCGCACCAACGGCCCGGCATAGTCGAACGACAGGTCCAGGCTGATCTTGCAGGCCTTCTCGTTCAGTACCTTGAATACCCAGACGCCGTGCAACTGATTGAACGGGCCTTCTTCAAGGTTCATCTCGATGGATTGCCCCGGCACCAGCGTATTGCGCGTCACGAAATGCTGACTGAGGCCACCCTTGGCCACGCCGACACTTGCACGCATATGCTCAGGCGAGCTCTCCAACACCTCGGCAGACGAGCACCACGGCAGAAATTCCGGATAACGCGCCACGTCATTGACCAGGTCGTAGAGAAATTGCGCCGGGTAAGGCAGCAGCGCCGATCGTTGAATATGTGTCGTCATGTAAGCGTTACTTCCAGAGCTGAGCGGCAAACACTACAAGAATGCCGATGGGCGCCACATAGCGCATCAAGAACAGGGACAGGGCGAACAGCGCCGGATTGCGGATCGACAACTCGTCGCGCACTGCTTCACGGCCCATCACCCAGCCTGCAAACAACACGAAACACAAACCACCGAGTGGCAACATGATCCGCGAGGTGAAGAAATCGATCACGCCGAAGAAGTCCAGACCGCTTGCCGCACCCCATTGATAGAGGTGGAACATCCCGCCTTCGTTCACGAAAAACTTGGCTTCCTTCCAGATATTGAAGGAAAACACCGTGCCCAGACCGACGAACCAGCAGGTAAAAGCCAACCAGAATGTCACCCAGGCGCGGCTGATTTTCGTGCGTTCAACCAGGTACGCGACCATCGGCTCCAGCAGGGAAATCGCCGAACTCCAGGCGGCAACCGCCACCAGCACGAAGAACACTACCCCCATCAACTGGCCGAACGCTACGTTACCAAAGGCAAATGGCAGACTGACGAACATCAGGCCAGGGCCTTCGCTCGGGTTCAGGCCCGCGGCAAACACGATAGGGAACAAGGCCAGACCGGCCACCAGCGATACAAACGTATCGAGCAGCGCCACACCGACGACCGTGCCAGATAGCGACGAATTCTTCGGCATGTAAGCGCCGTAGATCATGATCGATCCGACGCCCACGCTCAGCGAAAAGAATGCGTGGCCCATCGCCGGGAGTAATCCGTCGAGGACTTTTTCCGGGTGGAAGTCGAACATGAAATGCACGCCTTCCATGAAATGCCCGGTGGTCATGCTGTAGCCGAGCAGCACCAGAATCATCACAAACAGCAACGGCATCATGATTCGCAAGCTGCGTTCAAGCCCGGCGACCACGCCTTTGGCGATCACCAGCGCTGAAAGCAGCATAAAAATCGTGTGCCAAAGTGTCAGGCGCCATGGATCAGCGATCACATTACCGAAGTAGGCACCGACCTGAGCGGCCGTGGCACCTTGAAAGTCGCCACGCCCCATATCGATGATGTAATCCAGCGACCAGCCGCCGACCACACTGTAGAAAGACAGGATCAACAACGCCGTGATCATCCCGGCGAACGCGCCCCACGACCACTTGCCCGAATGCCCGGCTTCTACCGCCAGCACCTTCAAAGCGTTGGCCGGACTCTGCCGCGCACGCCGCCCGATCAGGGTTTCAGCCAACATGACCGGGATCCCGATCAACGCGATACATGCCAGAAACATCAGCACAAAGGCACCGCCGCCGTAGACCCCGACCATGTACGGGAACTTCCAGATACTACCCAGTCCCACGGCCGAACCGGTCGCGGCGAGTATGAATACCCAGCGGCTAGCCCAACTGCCGTGGACAGAAACCTTGTCTGTCGACATCGTTTATCACGCCCAAGCGTTAGAAAAAGAGGCCGCATTGTCCGGGATTCACTCAACCTGCTCAAGCACGCAGCATCACCGTAGCCGACAGCCGTTTATCTCCATATAATGCCGCCCCTATGGCTAAACAGAAGAAACACCCAACAGGGACCATCGCGCAGAACAAAAAGGCGCGACACGATTACTTCATCGAGCATAAGTTCGAGGCTGGTCTGGTCCTGGCCGGCTGGGAAGTAAAAAGTCTGCGGGCAAGCAAGCTGCAACTGGTCGACAGTTACGTGCTGCTCAAGGATGGCGAAGCATGGCTGCTCGGCAGTCATATCACGCCTCTGATGACCGCCAGCACCCACGTCATCGCTGACCCGACGCGCACGCGCAAGTTGCTGCTTAACCGCCGAGAGCTGGAAAAGCTCGCCGCGGCAGTGCAGCAAAAGGGTTACGCCTGCGTATGCCTGTCCTGGTATTGGAGCAAGCACATGGTCAAGTGCGAGATTGCTCTGGGCAAGGGCAAGAAGGAATACGACAAGCGTGACACCGAGCGCGAACGCGACGCCGGTCGTGAGTTGCAGCGTGCTGTGCGTAACAAGGGCAAGGAAGACTAGTCTTCCCCCCAAAAAGCAAAGATCGTCCGATCGCGGCCGCCGCAGGCTCGGGCCGTGACCGGACGATCTTTTGCTTTAAAAATCACATCCCCTTGCGCCGCTCCGCCCGAGCCATGCGCTGAACTTCCTGCCGCACCTCTTCCAGCACTTCCTGCACATACAAGATGTGTCGACTGGAAACTTCCCGCGCCTGCTCCGCACGCCCCTCAATAATCGCCAGATACAATTCCCGATGCTGGGTGATCAGCATGTCGCGGGTTTCCGTGCGTTGTTTGTACATGCCGCCGATGTTGGTCACGACGTTACGCTTGAGCAAATCAAACAACCCGCGAATCGTGTGCAACAACACCGCGTTATGACTGGCCTCGGCAATCGCCAGATGAAACTTCGCATCCGCCGCGCCCTCTTCCACCCGACTCACTTCGTCATGACGCGAATAGCAGTCCTGTAACTCTTCGAACGCCGCAGTCAGTCGCTCGCGATCCACATCGGTCGCGCGCAATGCAGCGTAATAGGCACACGATGCCTCCAGGGTATGCCGAAATTCCAGCAAATCGCGCTGCGCCTCAGGATTGCTTTCGAGCAGTTGCAGCAGTGGATCGCTGAACGTCGAACCCAGCGATTCCACCACGTAGTTGCCACCGCCCTGCTTGCTGACCAGCAATCCCTTGGCCGCCAGTTTCTGAATCGCTTCGCGCAACGATGGACGTGAAACCCCGAACTGCTCAGCCAGTGCGCGCTCAGCCGGCAGCCGTTCACCGGACTTCAGCGTACCTTCAAGGATCATCCCCTCGAGCCGCTCGACAATATCGTCAGACAAACGGCGCTGACGTATCTGATCAAACCCCATAACTCACTTCTCCACGAGCCCGACCGCTCGCCGGGCTCTCTATTCTGGCCTATCGGCGCCATCACGACACCTACCAGACGACACCGCCCGAACCGAATCAGATGACGTCTGCACCGCTCATTAGACAAAAGTTTCAGGGCGACAAATTGACACACCCGCATCAAGGCTTTTACCCTAGCCAACAGCGATTGTAAATTGGTCTTACCAATTAACCAAGGACGCTGACAGTGCCTGACCAACAACAATTAGGGGCCACCCCATATGCAAACCTGGCAACAGATCTACAGCCCGCTCGGCAGTCTTGGCGTTTCCGCTCTCGCGGCCGTCATTCCCATCGTTTTCTTCTTCCTCGCGTTGGCGGTGTTCCGCCTCAAAGGTCATGTGGCCGGCAGCATCACGCTTGCCTTGTCCATCGCTGTGGCTATTTTCGCCTTCCAGATGCCGGTCGACATGGCGTTTGCCGCTGCCGGGTATGGCTTCGCCTATGGTTTGTGGCCGATAGCCTGGATCATTGTCGCGGCGGTGTTCCTGTACAAGCTGACAGTCAAAAGTGGTCAGTTCGAAGTTATTCGCAGCTCCGTACTGTCGATTACTGATGACCAGCGCCTGCAGGTGCTGCTGATCGGTTTCTGCTTCGGTGCATTCCTGGAAGGTGCCGCCGGTTTCGGTGCGCCGGTCGCGATTACCGCGGCACTCCTTGTAGGCCTGGGCTTCAACCCGCTGTACGCCGCAGGCCTGTGCCTGATCGCCAACACCGCGCCGGTTGCGTTTGGCGCTCTGGGGATTCCGATCATCGTGGCCGGCCAAGTCACCGGTATCGACGCCTTCAAAATCGGCGCCATGACCGGTCGCCAGCTACCGCTGCTGTCGCTATTCGTGCCGTTCTGGCTAGTGTTCATGATGGACGGCATGCGCGGCGTGCGTGAAACCTGGCCGGCCGCGCTGGTGGCGGGCCTGAGCTTTGCCATCACTCAGTACTTCACTTCGAACTTCATCGGCCCGGAACTGCCGGACATCACCTCGGCCCTGGCGAGCCTGATCTCCCTGACACTGTTCCTGAAAATCTGGCAGCCAAAACGTACCGCTGGCGCGCAAATCGCCGGCGCGACTTCCAGCACCGCCATCATCGGCAGCGTCGGCGGTTTCGGCCAGAAGCGCGCCACCGCGGTTTCGCCTTACAGCCTCTGGGAAATTTTCATCGCCTGGTCGCCGTTCCTGATCCTCACCGTGCTGGTGACGATCTGGACGCTCAAGCCTTTCAAAGCAATGTTCGCTGCCGGCGGCTCGATGTACGCGTGGGTGTTCAACTTCGCGATTCCGCACCTTGATCAATTGGTGATCAAGACTGCACCGATCGTGGCCGCGCCAACCGCCATTCCAGCCGTGTTCAAACTTGATCCGATTTCCGCGACCGGCACGGCGATTTTCTTCTCCGCACTGATCTCGATGCTGGTGCTGAAGATCAATTTCAAAACTGGTCTGACCACTTTGAAAGAGACCTTCTACGAACTGCGCTGGCCTATTCTGTCGATTGGCATGGTGTTGGCGTTCGCGTTCGTCACTAACTATTCCGGCATGTCCTCGACCATGGCTCTGGTGCTGGCGGGTACTGGCGCAGCGTTCCCGTTCTTCTCACCGTTCCTGGGCTGGCTGGGCGTATTCCTCACCGGTTCCGACACCTCGTCCAACGCCCTCTTCAGTTCGCTGCAAGCCACCACCGCGCACCAGATCGGCGTCAACGACACCCTGCTGGTCGCGGCAAACACCAGCGGTGGCGTCACCGGCAAGATGATCTCGCCACAATCGATCGCCGTGGCCTGCGCTGCGACCGGTCTGGTCGGCAAGGAATCGGATCTGTTCCGCTTCACCCTCAAGCACAGCCTATTCTTTGCAACGATCGTCGGTCTGATCACGCTGGCTCAGGCCTACTGGCTCACCGGCATGCTGGTGCACTAAACCTAAAAGAAGATTGCAAACGACATTGAAATAACCGACGCCGGTTCGTGATTCCGGCGTCAGCAATTCACAACCCGGTCTGTAAGGCTGCTGAAAGCAACACTCTTTATATTCAGCAGCCTCAGCGGACGGATAACCGGGACAACCCGGAGACACGCCTGATGAGCGAGCTTTTTTACAACGCCGTGCCGAACGCGACCCGCGTGGCACCGCCACTGCCCGAACCTCGGCAATACCCCAGCGAGAAACCGTCGCGGGTCTATCTGTTCGGGACGTGCGTGGTTGATCTGTTCTACCCCGAAGCCGGGATGGACGCGATCCATTTGCTGAAGCGCGAAGGGATTCGGGTCGAGTACCCGCAAGGGCAAAGTTGCTGCGGACAACCGGCCTACACCTCCGGTTACACCGAGCAAGCGCGGACGGTGGCGCGCTCGCAACTGGCACTGTTCGCCGGGGATTATCCGGTGGTGGTGCCATCGGGCTCCTGCGCTGGCATGTTGCGCGAGCACTACGCCGACTTGTTCAAGGATGAGCCAGAAACCTTGAAACAGGTTCAGGCCCTCGCGGCACGAACCTACGAATTGGCAGAGTTTCTGCTGTTCGTCTGCAAAGTGCAGCTCAAGGACAGCGGCGAGCCGGTAAAAGTCGCGCTGCACACGTCGTGCTCTGCGCGTCGCGAGATGAACACCCACCTGCACGGCCGCGAGTTGTTGGCGCAGTTGAGCAATGTGGAACGGGTCAACCACGACCACGAAAGCGAATGCTGTGGCTTCGGCGGGACATTCAGCGTCCGAATGCCAGACATTTCCGGCGCGATGGTGGCTGACAAGACCCGGGCGTTGAAGGAATCCGGCGCACACAGGATTTTGAGTGCCGATTGCGGCTGCTTGATGAACATCAACGGCTCGCTGGAGAAACAACAGGAAGCGTTGCGCGGCCAACATCTGGCCAGTTTCCTGTGGCAACGAACCGGAGGTGCGCAATGAGCACTTCCGCGATTATTCCTACGGTCGCCGTAGAAGAAGATTTCCGCACCCGGGCGCACAACGCTTTGGGTGACCCGCAGTTACGGAACAATTTCCGCACTGCCATGGATTCACTGATGACCAAGCGGGCAGCGGCTTTTGGCGATGCCCACGAAAGAGAACATTTGCGCGCACTGGGCAACTCGATCAGAGCCCGCGCGCTCTCCAAGTTGCCCGACCTGCTCGAGCAACTGGAACAGAACCTGACCCGCAACGGTGTGACAGTGCACTGGGCGGAAACGGTGGACGAGGCCAATGGTATCGTCTTATCGATCATCCGTGCTCACGAGGCGCGGCAAGTGATCAAGGGCAAATCGATGGTCAGCGAAGAGATGGAGATGAACCATTTCCTCGAGGCTCAAGACATTGAATGTCTGGAGTCCGACATGGGGGAATACATCGTCCAGCTCGACCACGAGAAGCCTTCACACATTATTATGCCGGCGATCCACAAGAATGCCGGTCAGGTCGCGTCCTTGTTCCACGACAAACTTGGCGTGGAATACACCAAGGACGTTGACCAACTCATTCAGATCGGTCGCAGAGTCCTGCGGCAGAAATTCTTCGAAGCGGACATCGGCGTTTCCGGCGTCAACTTCGCCGTGGCCGAAACCGGCACCCTGCTGCTGGTGGAAAACGAAGGCAACGGCCGGATGACTACTACCGTGCCGCCGGTGCACATCGCCGTCACCGGCATCGAAAAAGTCGTCGAAAATCTGCGCGACGTGGTGCCGCTGCTATCGCTGCTGACCCGCTCGGCGCTGGGCATTCCGATCACCACTTACGTCAACATGATCTCCGGCCCGCGCAAGGAGCATGAACTCGACGGCCCGCAAGAAGTGCACCTGGTGCTTCTCGACAACGGTCGCAGCCAGGCCTTTGCCGACAGCGAATTGCGCCAGACCCTGAACTGCATTCGCTGCGGCGCCTGTATGAATCATTGCCCGGTCTACACGCGAATCGGCGGCCACGCCTATGGGGAGGTTTACCCCGGCCCTATAGGAAAAATCATCACCCCACACTTGGTCGGCCTGGCCAAGGTGCCGGATCATCCGAGTGCGTCTTCGCTGTGCGGTGCCTGCGGTGAAGTGTGTCCGGTAAAAATTCCTATCCCCGCGCTGCTACGTCGCCTACGCGAAGAAAACGTCAAAGCCCCGGACAGTCCTCATCAAGTGATGCGCGGTCAGGGCAGCAAGTATTCGCGCAAGGAACGCTTTATCTGGAACGCCTGGGCCAAGCTCAATAGCTCGCCAACGCTGTATCGGCTATTCGGCTTTTTCGCCACGCGCTTGCGCGCCCTCACGCCCAACAATGTTGGCCCATGGACGCAGAATCACAGCGCCCCCAAACCCGCCGCCCGCTCACTGCACGACATGGCCCGCGAGCACTTGGCCAAACAGGGAGACCGCTGATGAGCGCCAAGCAAAATATCCTCGGCAAACTGCGCAAAAGTCTGATCGGCGCCACGCCGATTGCCGACGATTTCGACGTAGAACTGGTAACTCAGCCGTACACCTACAGCGCCGAACAGCGCATTCCGCAATTGCGCAAATTGATGGAAGCGGTCCATACCGAGATCCATCTGACGTGCGATGAGGAATGGCCTGCACTGCTCGCACAATTGCTGCACGACCGTCAGTTGCCGAGTCTGTTGATCGCACCGACGACACCTCACGGGGCAAAAATCACTCAACACTGGGCGAACAATCCTGATCTGCCGGCGCTGAAATCCTACGTCCGGCCGATGGAAGAATGGAAAGCCGAACTGTTCAACGATACCCCGGCCAGTCTCACCGGCACCCTGGGGGCCATTGCCGCCACGGGCAGCCTGATTCTCTGGCCAACCCGCGAAGAACCGCGCCTGATGAGTCTGGTGCCGCCCGTACATTTCGCCCTGCTCAAGGCCAGCGAAATCCGCGACAACTTCTACCAGGTGCAACATGAACTCCAATGGGCCCAAGGCATGCCGACCAACGCGTTGCTGGTGTCCGGCCCGTCGAAAACCGCTGACATCGAGCAAGTGCTGGCCTACGGCGCCCACGGCCCGAAAGACCTCGTCGTGCTGATCCTGGAGGACCAATGACGCTTCCGGCGAATTTCCTGCGTGATGCGCAACAACTGATTCCGGCGGATCGCCGCTTCGACGATCCGCTGTCGACATTGGCCTTCGGCACCGACGCCAGTTTTTATCGACTGATTCCGCAACTGGTGATCCGCGTTGAATCCGAAGATGAAGTGGTGAAGCTGCTGCAATTGGCACAGCGCGATCATGTGCCGGTGACCTTTCGCGCGGCCGGCACCAGTCTCTCCGGTCAGGCGATCAGCGATTCGGTGCTGATCGTGCTTGGGGATAACTGGAACGCTCGCGAAATACGTGGCCAAGGCACACAAATCCGTCTGCAGCCGGGGGTGATCGGCGCGCAGGCCAACGCGTGGCTGGCGCCATTCGGACGCAAGATCGGCCCGGACCCGGCCTCGATCAACGCCTGCAAAATCGGCGGCATCGTCGCCAACAACGCCAGCGGCATGTGCTGTGGCACCGCACAAAACACTTATCACACGCTGGCAGGCATTCGCTTGGTCCTGGCCGACGGCACGCGACTTGATACTGAAGACGCCGCCAGCATCGCGGCGTTTCGTGCAAGCCATGGTGATCTGCTTGATCGCTTGGCGACGTTGAGCCGCGAGACCCGCTCCAATGCCGAACTGGCTGCCAGAATCCGCCACAAATATCGTCTGAAAAATACCACCGGCCTGTCGCTCAACGCCCTGGTGGATTTCGACGAGCCTGTGGATATCTTGAGCCACTTGCTGGTCGGCTCCGAAGGCACACTCGGTTTTATCAGCGCGGTGACTTACGACACCGTCATCGACCATCCGCACAAGGCTTCAGCGCTGATCGTATTCCCGGATGTGGAAACCTGCTGCAACGCAGTCACCGTGCTGAAAAGCCAGCCTGTGTCAGCGGTAGAACTGCTGGATCGACGCAGCCTGCGCTCGGTGCAGGACAAACCGGGCATGCCCGCTTTCGTACAGCTGCTGTCGAACAATGCCTGCGCCCTGCTGATCGAATCCCGCGCCGCCTCTTCCACGTTGCTGCAGGAACAACTGGCGCAGATCATGGCGTCGATCAGCAGTTTCCCGGTAGAAAAGCAGGTCGACTTCAGCGAAGACCCCGTTGAAAACGCACGCCTCTGGGCGATCCGCAAGGACACCTTCCCCGCCGTCGGCGCCGTGCGTAAAACCGGCACCACGGTGATCATCGAGGACGTGACCTTCCCCGTTGAACAACTGGCGATCGGCGTAAACCGCTTGATCGAACTGTTCGAAAAACATTCCTACGACGAGGCGATCCTTTTCGGACATGCGCTGGAAGGCAATCTTCACTTCGTCTTCACCCAAGGCTTCAACAACCCGGAAGAAGTCGCACGCTATCAAGCGTTCATGGACGACGTCGCGCAACTGGTGGCGGTGGAGTTCGGCGGCTCCCTCAAGGCCGAACACGGCACCGGGCGCAACATGGCGCCGTTTGTTGAGCTGGAATGGGGCAGCGACGCCTACCAACTGATGTGGCAGCTCAAACGTCTGCTCGACCCTAACGGTATTCTCAACCCGGACGTGGTGCTCAGCGAAGATCCGCAGATCCACCTCAAGCACTTGAAACCGCTGCCGGCGGCTGACGAAATTATCGATAAGTGCATCGAGTGCGGCTTCTGCGAACCGGTCTGCCCGTCGAAAGGCCTGACCCTGAGCCCGCGCCAGCGCATCGTGATCTGGCGCGACATTCAGGCGAAAAAACGCGCAGGGATCGACACCACTGAACTGGAAAAAGCCTACGAGTACCAAGGCATCGAAACCTGCGCCGCAACGGGTCTCTGCGCACAACGCTGTCCTGTAGGCATCAATACCGGCGAGCTGGTGAAAAAGCTTCGCGGCCGACACGCAACGCACAAGAAAACCGCTGACTGGATCGAAGGAAATTTCGCCAAGACGCTGCAAGGCGCGCGCTTCACGCTGCATGTGGCGAATGGAGCGCGGATGTTGCTGGGGGCGCCGCGTCTGGCGAAGTTATCGGCAACGCTGACCCGCTTGTCCAAGGGCCAAGTGCCGTTGTGGACGAACGCGATGCCACAACCGGAAAGAGCCATTCGCTTCAGTCCGAATGTGTCGGACGAACGCCCTCGAGTGGTTTATCTGGCTGCGTGCGTCTCGCGGGTCATGGGGCCGGCGGCGGGTGACAAAGAGCAGATGTCGCTATACGACAAAACCCGTGGACTGCTGGAAAAGGCCGGTTACCAAGTGGTCTTCCCCGACAATCAGGACAACCTTTGCTGCGGCCAACCATTCGCCTCCAAAGGCTATGCCGAACAGGCCGAGCATAAGCGTCAGGAGCTGATCAGCGCGCTGCTCCACGCCAGTCGCGGCGGGCTCGATCCGATTTATTGCGACACCAGTCCGTGCACGCTGCGGTTGGTGCAGGACGTGGGAGATGTTCGCCTGGATCTGTACGACCCGGTGCGTTTCATTCGTACGCATCTGCTCGATCGGCTGGATTTCACGCCACAGGAAGCACCGATCGCCGTCCATGTGACGTGCAGCACTCAGCATTTGGGCGAGAGCCAGGCGTTGATTGATCTGGCGCGCAAGTGCAGTAGGAACGTGGTGATTCCGGAAGGCATTCATTGCTGCGGTTTCGCGGGGGACAAGGGCTTTACCACGCCGGAACTGAACAGCCACTCGCTGCGCACGCTCAAGGACGCGGTGCAGCATTGCAGTGAGGGGATTTCCACGAGCCGGACGTGCGAAATCGGACTGACGCAACATGGCGGGATCGACTATCACGGCCTGGTTTATCTGGTGGATCGGGTCACCCGGGCGAAGGCCTGCTGAAGAAAATCAGAACCCTTGAGCGGGACGGTAGTCCACAGAACAGGCCTCGAACAGTCGGGGCCTGTCCTTCTTTCGTTGACCCTACTCACGGCCAGCGAAGTCCGGATTCCTCAGTGCAAGGAGATTCCCATGAAGCGTTCTGTACTGTTCGGTCTATTCGTTACTGCCTCGATGATGGCGTCCACTTCGTTCGCCGATAGCAAACCGTCCAGCTTGTGCGATGCGAATTTGCAGACAATCGACAACTCCAAGGCCCAATACCAGACGTCACCGGATCTGAATGCGCGCGTCTCGGCGAGTGTCAGCAAAGCACAGGCTCTCAAGGCCCAAGGCAAAACAGACGAGTGCCTTGTTGAAACCCAGCAAACCCTTCTGGAAATCCAGAAGTCTACGGGTGACACCAAGAAATGATCACGGACCGACTGGGTCGGCCTCATCGACATGTTTTGGTGAACCAACCTTTTCATACCATGTGTAAAAAAAAACCGAATTCCTGAGCGCAGCTATAGTCGATTGATCAAGCCCCAAGCAAACGAGGCTTGTAGCGACCTCGGAATAGCCGCCAGACCGCCCGGCAGCACCGAGACCAACCGTTCTAGGAGATACCTATGAAGCATTCTGCAATTGCTGGATTGTTCATCGCCGGTGCCCTGCTAACGTCGCCGGTATTTGCGGCAGACAAAGACCTTTGTGCCGGGAATCTTCAAATTATCAAGGACTTCGAGACCAGCCAGCCGGCTCTTTCGGAAAATGCCGACGACAACATCAAAGCCGCCCGGGAGAAAGCCGAAATGGCTCAAAAAGCCGGGAATGACAAGGAATGCGTTGCGATCACTTCCAACGTAGTCACCAAAATACAAACTCGTAATCCTGAAAATAAATGACGTACCAGAAGGCCAACCTTCGGGTTGGCCTTGTCCGCCGATTGGCGTACACTGCGCAGGCTTGTTGCTCACCAAGATGTACAGAGCAATGAGTTCGGGGCCGTTTAGGATTCGACGCCGGTTGCGAAACTTTAGGTGCATGCCGAGTTGGTAACAGAACTCGTTAATCCACTGTTGCAACTTCTTATAGTTGCCAATGACGAAACCTACGGGGAATACGCTCTCGCTGCGTAAGCAGCCTTAGCCTTCCCTTCTGGTACCTTCGGGTCCAGCAATCATCAGGGGATGTCTGTAAACCCAAAATGATTGTCATATAGAACAGAATCGCCGTGCAGTACGTTGTGGACGAAGCGGCTAAAACTTACACAACTCGCCCAAAGCACCCTGCCCTTCGGGTCGCTGAGGGTTAACTTAATAGAAACGGCTACGCATGTAGTACCGACAGCGGAGTACTGGCGGACGGGGGTTCAAATCCCCCCGGCTCCACCAACTCAACGACAAAGCCCGCCCAGTGCGGGCTTTGTCGCATCTGGAGATCGGGATTTGATCGCCAGCTCGATTGGACGGGCGTGCCACCCCGGCTCTATGCTTCGGGATACCTAGGCAATAACCCAAGGAATCTCATGAACATCTGGCTCGGCGCCGCACTGGCGGCCCTACTTTCACTGTCTGCCCACGCCGCGACTACCGACATCTCGCCAAGAATCCAGCAGGTCACCTACAAAAGCGGCTATGGCAGTGTGCAGTTCAAGCAGTCGATCAAGGGCTATAAAACGGCTGAGTACAAACTCAACGCCAAGGCTGGGCAGATACTGACCGTGGACTTCAAGCCCACCAACACGTCTGCCTACTTCAACATCACCGCCAAAAACTCCGATTACGCCCTGTTCAACGGCTCAATGATGGGCAATCACTTTCTCGGCTCGCTGCCCGCCGATGGCGAGTACACGGTGCAGGTCTATCTGATGCGCAATGCTGCCCGGCGCAATGAAGTGGCCGATTACGCGATTTCACTGAGCCTCGCCAACGGCGACGCTGTGGATAACAACGCGGCATTCGACCAGAACCTGGAACTGCAGGACATCCACTTTCATGTAAAAGCGGATCAGGTCGATGGCAAATCCATCGTGCGTATCGAACCCAAGGGCCTGGAAATCGATAACACGGTGCAAACCCGTCCGCTCAACGGCAACATCGTCCGCGCCGAGATTGGCGACCTGAATAACGACGGCTCACCTGAGATCTACATTTTCACCCGTACGCCTGGACGCAGTATGCCGGGCGAACTGATCGCCTATTCCGCCAACAACAAAAAATCCCTGAGCGAAATCTATCTGCCGCCCATCAGCGAAAACCCGAAAATCGCCGATGGATATCAGGGTGAAGATTCATTTGCCGTAGTGGAGAACGCGCTGGTGCAGCGCTTCCCGGTTTACAACAGCGCCGACGCGGGTGCGGGCCGGACGGGGAAGATGCGGCAGGTTCAGTACAAGTTGGTGGCGGGTGAGGCAGGGTGGATTTTGCGTGAGGACAAGGTGACGGAGTATTGAGCCAGACGCTCTTTCCAGTCGACAAGAAAGAGCTCGCCGCAACGAGCGTTTCTAAACCCACAGCCCCCCGGCAGTTATCCATTCATTGGTCTCACTTCCTACATTTCACGTCCTAGGAAACTTCCCTCAACACGCGTCGACTTTCATGAACTGGTGCACCAATTTCCACGGCGCTACCCTCCACGCTTCGCTGCCATCCAGCGGGCGGTTTGCCAGGCCGCAGCCGCCGAGATCGTTCACTCCACGGAGCTACGTCATGAAAAAAATCACCCGACTTACGCTTGTCGGTCCGGTCCCGGCCGACGCGCAAACGCCCAGCCAGAAAACCCACGCCAGCGTCACAGGCTCAAACCAAAGAAAACCCCGCCGTACCGTGCCGCTCAAGCAAATGTTCAGCGTGCGCGAAGATGTCGACACGATGACCCTGCTCACGCATGCCAGTGATCTTCTCGAATCCCTCGCGCTCATCAGCGCAAACTTTGCCGATGAGTGCGACGGCTCCCAGCGCCATATTGCGGTGGCCATCAAGCAATTGAGCGCATTGGCCGAGATTGTGGTTTGCCGGGCACGAGATCAAGTTGTGCAGCAGGGATCGCCCGCTTCACCGCCACCTGAAGTGCGCCATTGATCGCTGAAGTAGGCGCAGACCGACCGCTGATCAGACCGGGTCAGGGCAGCTCATCGAGATGAATTTTTCTTCACTGCTGCGACTTAGCCAACGTTGTAAAGTCCGCTCGCTCATTCAAGAAACTACGGTTCGCCCGCGGCTCTCCCGCGGGCTTTTTTTTGCCTGTTGTCTGGCTGCCTTCAGTAAACCGACTCACCTCAGATACCCCCGCAACTTCCCGTGCAGGAGCAGGCAATTCACAACCCGTTTGTATTTTCGGGCGCCCCGGGCAATTCTGTCCTTTGACACCCCTGCCCGGAGCGACCGATGCCGTTGTTGACCCTGCCCTGCCAACGCCTGACGCTCGCCATCCTGGCCCCGGATCAGGCCGAACTGGAAAGCGATTTCTATCAACGCAACCAGCGCCACCTCGCGCCGTGGTCGCCTATTCGTACGACCGACTATTTTTCCACTGCACAGATTCGCCGCCGTCTCGAGATCCAGGCCAGCGCCTTCGAAGCCGGGTTGGCGATGCATTTCGCGCTGCTGAGCGCGGACGGCCAGCAGATGATCGGCGCCTGCAATTTCAGCGGCATCATTCGCGGGGCGTTTCAGGCGTGTTATCTGGGGTACCACATCGACGCAACTCAGCAAGGCCAGGGCCTGATGCAAGAAGCGCTGGAGACCGGTATCGGTTACATGTTCGAGACCCAGAACCTGCACCGAATCATGGCCAATTACATCCCCGGCAACGAGCGCAGTGCGCGTTTGTTGGAGCGACTGGGCTTCGAGCAGGAAGGCTACGCCAAGGCGTATCTGAACATTGCCGGACGTTGGCAGGATCATGTGCTGACTGCGCTGGTCAATCCGGGCTTCGAAGCACCGGATCAGCGCTGGTCACGGCGGCTGGGGTGAGATTCACAATTTGTTCAGCATTGGCGGCTTATGGTCGGGCGGCGCGCTGATTCGTCAGCGACTGAATCAGTGTGGCGAGGGAGCAAGCTCCCTCGCCATCGCTTATCCGTTGGTCAATTGAACGGCATTTCCAGACCTGACGGGGTTTGGGCGGGCAGACATTGTTCATGTTTCTGCAACACAGGTCTCTCCAACCGCGCCCGCCCATAAAACGCCAGCGCCGTCAGCAAACACGCGAACCAGACAAAGATTGCGGCCCAGAACGTGTGGGACATGTAGTGCCAGCCCTGCAGAACTCGCGTCGTGCCGTAGATGAAACCAAGCAACAACGAGCCCCACAACAGCGCGCTGGAAAAGCGCCATTGATACCGGCGCCCCACAAAGTACAGCGCCTGCATAGTGAAGCCGCCAGAGGCGTGCCCGCCCGGCCAGCAGCGGCCGCTACCGGCTTCATGGAACAGCTGAAAATTGCTGTACCACTCGATGTGGGCCATTTTGCCGCCGTACAACGTCGTCTCGATCGGGCAGTAAACGCTGGTGTGGGATTTGAGGAAATGGATTACGCCCGTGCAGACCGCAAACGCGACCACCACAAACAGAAAATCCCTACGGTGATCAGCGGCAAATCGCAACACGGGAGCGACTTTGCTGCGTTCCAGAAAGGCGCCAAGTCGCTGATGCTTCTGCGGATTGACCAGCGGCCAGACCACCGACAGCATGGCGCCGATCAGGGCAATTTCGGCGGTCCAGTTGGGGATGATCCGCGCCCATTTGTGGGTGATTTTTTCGAACAAGTGAATCTTGTCGAGCGGAAAGGTCTGGGTCAGCGGATCGAACAGAAGGTTGCTGAAGGCGATGTCGATGCGGGTCATGTCGAACAGTAAAAACACCAGCGCCGCGCAGGCCAGCGGGATGCCGAAGTTATAAGCGTAAAAACGAGCGTTCATCGGTTGGTCACCGTGCGCCAGTCGGAGGCTTCGATAAACCCGAGCATCTGTGGAGCCGCCGGGTTGGCAGCGGAAACGAACAACGAAGCGCCGTAACCGAGGGCGGAGCCCGCTACTTTCAGATCTTTTTCCAGTTGTTCCATGCATTCGCTGTGCGTCACCAGAATAAGGTTGCGACCGGCGATCTTGTGGGCAAGCGCATCGCGCAACATGCGACCCTTGCAGTTGATCAGCCAGTCGTCGCCAGTGGCGGCATGGTTGAACATGTAACCGGCGGTCTGCACGGTACGCATGGTCGGGCTGTTGTAGATATCGGCGTTAGTCAGGCCCAACTGCTCGAACTGCGCACCGACGCTAACAGCTGCAGTGCGCGAGCGGTCGGTGATGCCATCACGGCCACTCAGACACGGCGCTCTGGAGTGATCGCAGCGCTCGACGTGGCGCACCAGCACGATCATGTCGCCCTCTGCCCATCCCCGCGCCAACGCCTGCGCGCCGGCGATGTTGCCGTGGGCAAGATCCGGCACCGCAGCCGGTGCGAGCAGCCACAGGGTCAACGGAATCACCAGCACCGATGCCGCCAACACCACCCAGGTGTTCCGAAAACGGGCCAGACCACTCAGATCAAACGAGCGATTGACGCCAAACAGATTCAGTCTCAACTCCACAAAAGCCGCCTCGCTAGCATGCATCACTTGTCATTCGATGCGACAAAGCTACCGACGCCCGCGTGGGCAGCCAGTGAAACCCATGTGAAAAAAGTCTTGGGATAGCTTGTTACAAATTCTGTCAGACAAAAAACCTTTCAGCTCTCGCGTTTGCTGCCGATACAGACCTGCTAACACCCTTGCTGGCTCAAAAAACAACAATCTTCCAGCTTACCGACGATCAAGAAACACAAGTTTCTGGAGGATATTGTGATGAATAGCTGGTTCGGCAACATCAGCGTGAACATGAAACTGGGCCTGGGCTTCGGCCTTGTCCTGGCACTGACCTGCGTTTTGGCCCTGACCGGCTGGACCAGCCTGGGCGGCCTGATTGACCGCAGTAACTGGATGAGCGACATCACCCAGCTCAACTCCAGCCTGACCAAACTGCGAGTGGTGCGCCTGCAATACATGCTGACCAACGGCGACGAAACCGCCGCGCAGAATGTACAGACCACCCTCGACGGCTTCGCCGCGCAACAGCAAAAGCTCATCAGCAGCTTCAAGAGCCCGGAAAACGTCAAACTGCTCAAGGAGCAGGCGGCGACCATCGCCGAATACCAGACGTCCCTGAACAAAATGCGTAACGCTTATCGCACCGGCAACACCGCGCGCGACACCATGAGCGTCAACGCCGCGAGCGCGTACAACCTGATCGAGTCGATCGGTAAGCGCGTTCAGCAAATGGACATGAGCGAGCAGCGTTTCGAGCAGTTCCAGGCAATCAGTGCGGCCAAGGAAGCGTTCATCCTCGCCCGTTACGAAGTGCGCGGCTACACCGCCACCACCAACGCCGAAACCGAGCAGAAAGCCATCGGCCAAATCGACGTGGCGATCGCCAGCCTCAAACCTCTGAACGTGCATTTCGCCGATACTCAGCAAGATGCCCTGCGTCAGCTGGAAACAGCGTTGACCAATTATCGCAGCGCGTTGATGGCCTATAAAAACGCCAACAGCGAAGCCGTGCAGGCACGCAAGGAAATGACCGATCAGGGCGCCACCATCGTGACCCTGAGCGAGCAGCTGTATCAGATTCAGCTTGATCGTCGCGACACCGAAAGCGCTCAGGCGCGTACCTTCCAGTTGATCAGCACCCTGCTGGCCCTGCTGGTTGGCGTGATTGCCGCGGTCATCATCACCCGTCAGATCACCCGCCCACTGCGAGAAACCCTGGCCGTGGTCGAGCGCATCGCAAGCGGCGATCTGACCCAGAACGTCACCGTCACCCGCCGCGACGAACTCGGTGTGCTGCAACAAGGCATCGCGCGCATGGGCGTCACCCTGCGCGACTTGATCAGCGGCATCCGCGACGGCGTGACCCAGATCGCCAGTGCTGCCGAAGAGTTGTCGGCCGTTACCGAGCAGACCAGTGCCGGTGTAAACAGCCAGAAGATCGAAACCGATCAAGTCGCCACCGCCATGCACGAAATGACTGCCACCGTGCAGGAAGTCGCGCGCAACGCCGAAGAGGCTTCGCAAGCAGCCGCTGCAGCTGACGGCGAAGCACGTGAAGGCGACAAGGTCGTGAACGAGGCCATCACACAGATTGAGCGTCTGGCCAGCGAAGTGGCGCGTTCCACTGAAGCCATGAGCGTGCTGCAACAGGAAAGCGACAAGATTGGCAGCGTCATGGACGTGATCAAAGCCGTCGCCGAACAGACCAACCTGCTGGCGCTCAACGCCGCGATTGAAGCGGCACGTGCCGGTGAAGCCGGTCGTGGTTTCGCCGTGGTCGCCGACGAAGTCCGTGGCCTGGCCCAGCGCACGCAGAAATCCACCGAAGAAATCGAAGGCCTGGTCGCCGGTTTGCAGAACGGCACCCAGCAGGTCTCGACAGTGATGAACAACAGCCGCGCCCTGACCGACAGCAGCGTCGCCCTGACCCGCAAGGCCGGTGCATCGCTGGAAAACATCACCCGCACGGTGTCGAACATCCAGTCGATGAACCAGCAGATCGCCGCCGCTGCCGAACAGCAAAGCGCCGTGGCCGAAGAGATCAGCCGCAGCATCATCAACGTTCGCGACGTGTCTGAGCAGACCGCCGCGGCGAGTGATGAAACCGCCAAGTCCAGCGTTGAACTGGCACGGTTGGGTGGTCAGCTGCAGCAGATGGTGAGCCACTTCCGCGTTTGATCCTGATTTCGCGCTGATGCCAAAAACCAATCGCGGGCAAGCCCGCTCCCACAGGGTTCTGAGTCGTTCACAGATGTTGTGTTCGACTCAGAACGTGTGGGAGCGGGCTTGCCCGCGATTGCGTTAGAACAGACACCTCAGAATTTCCCCGCCTTATGTAGGAGCTGCCGAAGGCTGCGATCTTTTGATCCTGGTTTTAAAAACAAGATCAAAAGATCGCAGCCTTCGGCAGCTCCTACAGGGGATGTTGTGTGGCGCTTTATCGGGTGCCGCGTTGGCGCAATGCCGACGGCATGAAGTACGCGTCCTCAGGCGCAGGTTGGGCGAAGTCCACGGTTTCCGATTCTTCGTTGTCGAGGTTCTGCACGTAGTAACGGCGTGCCTGCAAGTCGTGGAAAACGTCGAGCGCGCTCCAGGTGGTGGGCAGGTCGTAGAAGTTTTTCAGGTAGGCCATCGACACGCGCCACAACTCCCCTCGCCCGTCGTATTGATCGACCAGCGCAGCCCCCCAACTGTCCTCATCCAGAAACAGCACGCGCTTGGAATAGATGTGCCGCGAACCGGGTTTGAGGTTGCCTTCCACCACCCACACGCGGTGCAGCTCATAGCGGGTGAATTGCGGGTTGAGGTGGCCCGGGGTAAGCAGTTGCGCGTACTTCACGTCGGGGCTGGCGACTTTGTAGTTGTTGTAGGGGATGTAGATTTCCTGCTTGCCCTTGAGCTTCCAGTCGTAGCGATCCGGCGAACCGTTGAACAGGTCGGTGTCGTCGGCAGTGCGCAGGCCATCGGATGAGGCGATCGGCGTGTCGTACGCAAGGTTCGGCGCGCGGCGCACGCGACGTTGGCCGGCGTCGTAGATCCAGGCCTGGCGCGCATCCTTGAGCTGGTCGAGGGTTTCGTGCACCAGTGCTGCACCGCCCGCCAGCCGTGCCGGACTTTTCACAAATGCCACGTAGTAGAAGAGGATGTTTTTCAGGTCGGCGAACTGTCCACCGGGACGGTAATAGTTGAACAGCGCTTCCTGCTGCGAGGTCACCAGCGCGAAGCTGCCGTTGCGCTGGACCGGCGCCTCGGAGGCACGGCGTACGACGTAGATGCCGCGATAACGGGTGATGTGATTCCACAGCACTTCGACGCCATCCTTGGGCACCGGGAACGGCACGCCGCCATAGGCATCGGAGAACCCGCTGCCACCTTCGAGCAGCTTGGCCGAGGTCGCATTTTTCAGGGTGTTGTCGTACAGCCATTGCGGCGCCGAACCTGATCGACGCGAAGGATAGACCGGCATCTGGAAGGTGTCGGGGTAGCTGTTGAAAAGCGCAATCTGGCCCGGGCTGAGATGGGATTTGTACTGATCGAGATTGGCTTTGGTTATGGTGAACAACGGTTTGTCCGCTGCAAACGGATCGGGGTGATGCTGGCCCGGTTTGTAGCCTGCCGGGGCCTGGGTGATGCCGCCGGTCCAGGCCGGGATAGTGCCCGCTGCGTTGCCGGCGCGCTCGGCGCCGAGTGGAGTCAGGGTGGTTTTCAGTTGTTCGGCTTGCTGGGGGGTGATGGCGGCCAGTGCAGTGCCGGCGGCCAAACTTAGCCACAACGCGAGTGATGTTTTTGTCAGCCTTGAAGTGTGAAACATGATCTTCTCCAGAATGCAGAAAGCTGTGGGAGCTGGCTTGCCAGCGATAGCGGTGGGTCAGCCACCATTGATGTCGAATGTGCTGCCGTCATCGCGGGCAAGCCCGCTCCCACAGGGAAAATGAGTGCCCCAGAAACTGCGTCTGAAACTCAAAGGAAATACTTGAGGTTGAACCCGACGTTGTCGCGATCGCGAATGCCGTTGTTCTGCCCGCCGCCGTAGAACTCGGTGTACTGCAACTCGGCCTCGAGCTTGTTCTGGTAGTTGGCCTTGATCCCCAGCGTGTAGGCCTTGCGACCTTCGATGGTGTTGCCGGCCTGATAGCTGTTGCCCTTGAAGTCGTCCTTGTAGACGACGTACGGCGAGACGTTGACCCCGGCGTAGACGTCGTTCCACGTGCCGTTGAGCATCGCCGTGTAGCTGTAGGAATCGCGGTTGACCTGATCGTCACGCTCACCGCCGGACACATAGGAATAGTTACCGGTGCCGGCGTAATAACGATTGCTGCCGTCGAAAGCGGTGTATTGCAGGTTGCTGCCGCGCAAATGCTCGGAGGCCAGTTCGAAGATGCCGAACAACGAGTCGAACGACCCGGTCGGACCGAAGTTGTAGATGGTGCCAAGCGAGGTATTGAACGCTTCAACGCGCTCGGCGTTGTTGATCTGGCTGTCGAGGGTGACCATTTGCCCGCCGACATTGATCGACTGGCCCGTTACCGCCGCAGCCGCACCGTTGGCCAGATCGCCGATCAGGTCGTTGGTGGCCGCAACGCCGATGGGCAGGTTCGGCCGATAGGCCACTTCACCGAACACCGAGGCCTCGCTCAACGTGGTGTTGAAGCTGAAACCGTACATGCGGATGTCTTCGGCATAGCGCCGATGCGCCTGGATGTTGCCCATCACATCCGCCGTGGCCAGACCATCGGCGAGTGCCCCGGCCTGACTGCCGGCGACACCGGCCAACAGGTTGGTCAGGGCGTTCATGTCGATGCCGTTGTACCCACCCAGATCCGCCGCAATGGTCGGCTCCTTGGCGTGGTAATTAACCAGGTACAGGCCAAACTCAGTGCTGTTGAGCTGTTCGGCGATGTAGCGAAAGGCAAAACCAAACTGGCCGTCGTTGCGCGCGTTGTAGTCCTTGCCGACGGACGCCACTTTGAGCGTATTGCCGTATGCCGGGGTCACGCCGTTGGCGTACAGCCCGGTGGATTGCAGGACCGGGCCGAGCAAAGGGTTGTTGCCCAATGCGCTGTACAGACCGATGACATTGCCGAATCCTGGCACGGGTGTGTCGAGAGCGGTGCCGCTGAAATCGTTGTAGCCGGTGTTGCCACCGTCGGCGAACAGATCGGTTTGCGAGTAGAACGTGCCGACCGGATCGATGCGGGTTTCCTTCCAGTTGGTCTGGTAGAAACTCTCCAGGGTCAGGCTGTCAGTCAGGCCGATGTTGAAGCTCAGCGCCTCCACCGGCACCAGCACTTCCTTGACCTCGGCGCCGGGCAAACGGTACTTGGCCGCGTCCACCGGATTGGTGGTGTTGATGCCGCCGCGATAGAAAATCCCCTCGCCCCAGTTGAACACCTGACGGCCGACGCGCGCCGTCACCGGCATCTGCGCGACGTCCCAACTGCCGTGGACGTAAGCGTCGAGCATCTCGATCCGGGTGCCGGCGATGTCGCGGGTCTGGCTGGTGAAGCGGTCGTCCTGCGGGTAGCTCTGGCTCGGTTGTGACGGATTGTTGTTGCGGTAGTAATCGTTGCGTTTATCCATCAGTTGGGTGTCGTAGAACGCGGTGCCGCGCACGAACAGGCCGTAGTTCTGATAGTTGGCCTCAAGCTCCGAGGTGATTTTGTACACCTCGGAAACCAGCCCGGTGTCGAAGTTGCGATTGCCGTCGTTGGTATTGACGTCATCGTTGGTTTTGTCGCGCCCCTGCACCCGCCACAAGCGACCATAAGACAAGGTCGTGTCAAACGAACCGGTGACCTGTTTATCCAGCACACTGAACTCGGCGGCCTGCACCCCGTCGATCGCGCAGAGTTGCAGCAGCCCTGCCAGGCCGACACCGGGTAGCACCGCACCAGACAGGCGCAATCGAGTGTTGATCATCTCTTCCTCCTTCCCTGTTTTTTTATTGTTTTTGGTCCTGCCGCGATGGCTAGGGCGCTAGTCCCGCACTGACATAAATCCGGCTGTGCGCGCCGAAATGGCCGAGCAGTCTGAACAGCTGTTGATTGAGTGCCGGATGATCGAAATCTTCCCGGCGCAACTGATTGCCGCTGCTGAAATCATTGGTGACCGGCGCCGTCTCCAGCCACTGACCGATGGCTTCATCGAACGCGGCGGAGTCATCAACAGACTCGGCGCTGACCACCTCGCGCAGGTAGTCCACGGAGTACGGTGGATACTGTTTGTCCTGGGAAAAATCGGTGTAAGCGTCGAGCATCGGATGCGCTTGCCCGGCGCGCAGCAAGCGTCGCAGCCAGGTCGTCTGGTATTTCTCGACCTCCATATGCCGCGTCGCAACACGCTCGATTGACGCCTGTTTGTCGCCCGCAAAACCGGCCAGCGCCTTACCTTCCAGCAGCAGAAGGCTGGCAAGATCGACGCCGGGCAACGGCTTGGCGTGATACGGCTGGGTCAGGTCCTGGACGTGGTGCAGGCCCCAGCCGAGAAAGCGATAGCCCCAATAGGGATGGCCGCTGGCAAACGCCAGTCGCGCCAGGCCCATGTATTGATACGCGCGCCAGTGCGGCCAACTGCGCTCAAGAAAACCGGCAGCGGCATACACCACCGGGCTCTCGTGGAAGAACCCCATGTGGAAAGGAGCCTGGGAACTGTACTGAAACCGCGCATCGCCAAAAGGCTGCGGGCCGAAGCCGTATACCGCGCCGACTTCGCCCGGGTTGTCGCTGAACAGATTGATGTCGTGACCGTAATCCGGTTCGTCGGCAGCGCTGGCCAGCACCGCAAGCGGCGCGACTTTTTCGCCGTCAGCGACAACGATGAAGCGCTGGCGATTCCATGGCGAGAGCGTCTGCTCGACCATGACTTGCCCGGCGCCGAGGTGTTCGCGTTCGGGCAGATCCTTGCCCGGCAAAGGCTGGATCACCATCGCCAGATGTATCTGTGGATTGATGCGCAGCGCGGTGAGGAAATCGTGGCGCAGGTTGTCCCCCGGCACAGCGGGCAATTGCAGATTGTCGGGGCGCGGAGGGTATTGGGCGAAGTGCTCGCGGGCGAAGCGTTCCTGTTGCTCGAGCAGCGCAACCACGGCCGGATATTGCTGCGCGAGAAACTGCTCCAGCGGCTCGACTTCGACCTGCGGCGCATCCCGCAGCGCGGGCAAATCCTGCAACGACAGGTAGCTGCCCACCGTATGGTTCGACCAGCCCCAAGCGCTCGGGGCCGTTGCAAAAAGCAGCAACAGGAGGAATGTCAGCTTCATTGCTTGTGATTCTTATTGGAGATGCCGTGGGGGATGAGCCTAACAACCGACCCCGCCGCTGACACTGTCCAATCTCACCAGAAAAGGTCTCCGATAGCGCCATATGAGCGTCGTCGCAATTTGCCCCTCTCCCCTGTAGGAGCTGCCGAAGGCTGCGATCTTCTGATCTTGTTTTTTAAGATCAACATCAAAAGATCGCAGCCTTCGGCAGCTCCTACAGGGGGGGTTGCGGTGTTTTTTCAGGCGGGGTAACCGGTGATTTTCCGAATGCTTTGGTACAGCGGTTTGAGCTGGCGATACATGCGCAGGTAGACCTCTTTGTACAATTGCTCGTAGATTTTTTGCGCCTCCGGTTGCGGCATAAACACCGCGCCCACCCGGGTCATCGCCGCAATTGCCGTGGGGAAATCCGCATGCAGTCCCAACCCCACCGCGCAGCAAATCGCCGCGCCCAGGCCGGACGCTTCGTACACATGCGGACGCTCGGCGGGCAGGCCAAAAATGTTCGCCGTCAGCTGCATCGCCGCATCGCTTTGCGAACCGCCGCCAGCAACACGCAGCCGTTTGACCGATACCTTCGAACGCCGCTCGATATTCTCCAGGCCCTGGCGCAAGGCATACGCCAGCCCTTCCAGAATCGCCCGGTAAATGTGCGCGCGGGTGTGCACATCGCCGAAGCCGATCATCGCGCCTTTCGCTTCCACGCCCGGCTCGCGAATGCCTGGCGACCAGTAGGGTTGCAGCATCAACCCCATCGATCCCGGTGGCACCGCATCCACCAATGCATCGAACAATTGCTCGGGCTCGATGCCCTGCTCCTTCGCCTGCTGCATCTCGCGCAAACCGAACTCGTTCTTGAACCAGCTGACCATCCAGTAACCGCGATAAATCATCACCTCGCAGTTGAATTGATCCGGCACCGCCGACGGATAAGGCGGGATCAGCGGGACGATTTCCAGATAGCGCGAGCGGGTGCTGGTGATCGTCGCCGTGGTGCCGTAGGACAGGCACACCGTGCTCTCATCGACCACGCCGGAACCGACCACCTCGCAAGCCTTGTCGGCCCCCGCCGCAATCAGCGGCAGCCCTTCGGGAATTCCGGTATGGCGGCTGGCTTGCGCGGTGATGTAGCCGAGGGTTTCACCGGGTTTGTGCAGGGTCGGCAGTTGCTCGGGGCGCACGGCCAGGGCCTGCCATTTCCAGTCACTCGGCGCGGCCCACTTCAGGCGTTTGAAGTCGAACGGCAAGTAGCCGACGCAACACCCCACCGAATCGACAAAACGCCCGCACAAGCGATGGGTGAGAAACCCCGAGAGCAGCAAAAACTTGTCGGTCGCCGCCCACACTTCGGGCTGATGGCGAGCGATCCAGTTGGCCTCGGCCTGGGCGCGAAAATGGTCCACGGTGGCCTGCGCGCCGACCAGTTTGAACAGCCAGCCCCACGGCCCTTTTATTCCACCTTCGACCTCACTCTGGCGTTGATCGAGCCACAGGATCGCCGGGCGCAACGGTTTACCTTCGGCATCGACATTGATCACGGTGCCGCGCTGTGTGGTCAGGGAAACGCCGGCAATCTCTGAGCGATCAATGCCGGTTTGTGCCCATACTTGCTGGCAGGCCTCGCCGAGTTTCGCCCAGTAATATTCCGGGTCCTGCTCGGCCCAGCCCGGCTGTGTCGAGTAATAGGCCTGCAACTCGACTTTGCCCTTACCGAGCAAATTACCCTGCAGATCGAAGAGCAGCGCGCGCACGCTTTGGGTGCCGTTGTCGATAGCCAACAGGTAGCGCTTGTTCGGGTGGTTATCCATGGAGCTCTCTTCAAGGGGCATCAAGGCGTGGCATCCGGCAAACCGTGATGGCGTTGCCACAACGCCTGATAACGCTGTAACTCATGCTGCCAGTATTCGTCGCTCCAACCCAATCGCGGCTGACAGAGCTGGCGGATGGCGGCGAAATAATCTTCGCCACCGCGTGGCAGCAACAGGCCCAATCGGGTGCGGCGCAGCAGCAGGTCATCCAGGTGCAGGACCATTTCTGCTTCGCAGGCGAAGACCAGTTCAGCCCACAAGGTGTCGGTGTTGCCGACCGTGTCGTGGCCCAGTTCCGTGAGCAATTGCGCCAGCCTTGGCAGGTCCCGGCCATGCCGCCCGGCCAGACGCCGCCACTGCTGCGCGCCCAGTCCGGGGATCGCCAGCGGCGGCACGGCGGCGAATACCGGCGCGGCGTCATCATCAAACGGCCGATCAAGCATCGCCGCGCAAGCCTTGAGTACTTCGATGGCTTGCGGGCGAAACGTCGTCAGTTTGCCGCCGGCCAGGGTCACGCAACCCGGCTCCTGCCACAGCACGTGCTCACGGGTTTCGTTAGAGGGTTTGTCTTGATTCGCCCCCGCGCCACCGACCACCGGACGCACGCCCGACCAGGTCGACAGCACATCGGCTGCGATCACTTCTGCGCCGGGGAACTGTTGCGTGCAAGCCGCCAGCAAGTAGTCGAGTTCTTCAGCACTGATGCTCGCGCTTTGATCCAGATTTTCGTGATGATCCAAATCCGTGGTGCCGACCACTGTCGCGCCCTCCCACGGAAAAACGAACACCGGTCGCCGATCACGCTCGTGCAAAAAGGTGAACGCCTGCGCCACCGGCAGACGCCAGCCCGGCAACAACAAATGACTGCCGCGCAAGGGGCGCAACTGCCGTGGTGCCTCGGCTGGTCGTAGGCGTTCAGCCCAGGCGCCGGTGGCCACGGCCAGCACGCCGCAGCGCAATTGCAGGGACGCGCCAGCCTCGCGGTCCTCAACCTGAACCCCGCGCACGTGCCCGTCCTCACGCAGCAAATGCTCAACGCGCACACCGTTTAGCACCACCGCGCCGTCGGCCCGCGCCTCGCTCAACACACGCATCACCAGCCGCGCATCATCGGTCAGCGCATCGACAAAACAGGTGCCGCCGAGCAGTTCGGTTTCCTTCACCCCCGGCGCCAGATATCGCAGTTGCTGCGCGTCATGAAAACGATGGCTGCGCCGCCCGGCCAGAGCGTCGTACACCGAAAGCAAACCACCCAAAACCCGTGGCCCGGGAAAGCCGCCGCGATAGTGCGGCATCATGAAACTCATCGGCTCGACCAGCCCCGGCGCTTCGTCGAGCAGGCGCTGACGTTCGCGCACCGAATCGCGGGTCAACCGCCATTGCCCCTTGGCGATGTAACGCAAACCGCCATGGACCATTTTCGACGACCGGCTGGACGTGCCCCAGGCAAAATCGCGCTGCTCCAACAGCAGGCAGCGCCAGCCACGGCGCGCGGCTTCACGCAGGATTCCGGCGCCGCTGATGCCGCCACCGATGACGATCAGATCCCAGGTTTCATCGGCCAGCGTCGGCAAAACCTGCTGGCGCCACGCGGCGTTCCAGTGCGCAGTCATGGTCGTCACTCCGGCAACAGCGTGCCGGGGTTGAGGCGCCCGGCCGGATCGAAGTGCCGGCTCAGCGCCTGCAAGGTGTCCATCGCCAGCGCACCTTTCTCGCGCAGCAGGTACGGCGCATGATCCTTGCCCACGCCGTGCTGGTGACTGATGGTGCCGTGGTTGTCGACGATGGTCTGGCTGGCCGCGTGCTTGAGCGCCTGCCAGCGCGCCAGCGTCGCGGGGTAATCCGCCGCCGGGCGAAACACGTAGGTGGTGTAGATGCTCGAACCCTCGCCGTAGACGTGGGACAGGTGAGTGAACACATGCACCCGCTCGCCCTCAGCGGCCAAGGCATCGCGCAGGCTGTTTTCGATGAGGGTGAGCAGGTTGTCGACGTTGCTCCAGTCGGTGGCGGTTTCGAGGGTGTCGACCACATAACCGGCGTTCCACAGGTTCTCGCGCAGGTAAGGAAAACGGAAGCGATTCTGTGCCCATTTCTTGCCGAGCAAGGTGCCGGTGAATACGCCGCCAAAAGCTTTGAGATGCTGCCGCGCTTGCCTGAGCGACAGCGCATTTTGCCGACGATTGCCGGTCACGCCGAAGGTCAGCAGGCACTTGCCCTCGCCTGCTCCACGCAAGCTCAGGTACTTTTCCAGCCAGGCGATCTGCTGCGGATGGCCGGCCAACGCCAGTTGCGTTTCGGTCTCCACCGCGTTGGACAGGCGCAACATTGACAGCGGCACCCGCGCCTGAGCCAATTGGCGGATGGCTTGCAGCGCCTTGCTCCAACTCGGCAGGAATACGCCGTAGAAACGTTCATCGGCGGGCAGTGCGCTGACCCGCACCTTGACCTCGGAAATGATCCCGAAACGCCCCTCGCAGCCCAGCACTACTTCACGCAGATCGGGGCCGGCGGCCGAGGCCGGGAACGTGGGGATTTGCAGAGGGCCGGCGAACGTTTCCAGCGTGCCCCCGGCGAACAATTGCTCGATCCGCCCATAACGCAGCGATTGCTGGCCGCTGGAACGGCTGGCAACCCAACCGCCCAACGTCGACAGCTCCCACGACTGCGGAAAATGCCCCAACGTGTAACCCCGCGCCCGCAACTGACTTTCCACCTGCGGACCACTGGCACCGGGGCCGAAAGTCGCCAACAAGCTGTGTTCATCAAGGTCGATCAGACGATTCATCCGCGCCAGCGACACCGTCACCACCGGCCGCGCGGAATCCGGCGGATTGATGTGCCCGGCCACCGACGTGCCGCCGCCGTAAGGAATCAGGCACAGGTCTTGTTCATGGGCGAGCCCCAGCAATTGGCGAATCTGCTCGGCTGTCTCGGGGAATGCCACCGCATCGGGATAATGGCCCAATGTGCCTTCGCGTAACGCCAGCCAATCCGGCAGGCTCTGGCCGCGAGCGTGCAATAACCGGTCATGAGCATCGACGCTGTACAACGTGTGAGCCCGCAACCGCGATTCAGGCACGCGGGCCAGCGCCGTTTCCAGCGTCGCATCGGGCAGCGCTCGACCGTCGCCCAACCGTTCGGCGAGAAAACTCGCGCCCTGGGCCGGCAGTTCGACCACCGTGGTTGCATCTCCCCAGCCGTTCCAGCGTCGCATGCGTGTGTCCTTTTTCGGTTCTTATCAGCGATATTTCAGGCGTCCATACTAGTCGGCGGCCAAAAAGTGTCACGGTCGCATCCGGCCAGTTCGTGTAGCCAATTGAGTCAAACGTCGCGCAAGCGTCAGCCATTTACTTTAGCCGTGGTTTCAAATTACCTTTCAGGCATTCATCCGCTCATGCACGCTTTGATCAAGGGAATACGATCATGCAATCGCTCGGCTTCACCTCCGTTCCGCCGCTGCTCAAGTACCTGCGCCATGCCGAGCAACTGGGCATGGCCATCGAGCCTGCGTTGGCGGCGGCCGGATTGCAGGCGCAGCAGCTGAGCGACAACACCCTGCGCTTGCCGGGTGAGGCGCATGAAAAGTTGCTCGATTATTTCTGCGAGCACTCGGGCGATCCGCTGTTCGGGCTCAACGCCGCGAATTTTGTGCTGCCCAATTCATGGAGTGTGCTCGGTTACATCACCATGAACTGCGCGACCCTGGGCGATGCGATGAGCCGCATCATGCCGTTCGAGAAGCTGGTAGGCGACATGGGCGTCAGCCGCGCCGAGGTGCAGGATGGCCAAGTACACCTGATCTGGACCTGCCGTTATCAGCGCCCACGGATTCGTCGGCATCTGGTGGAAAACGTCCTCGGTTCGTGGCTGCAATATGCGCGCTGGATCGCTGATACGCAGATGTCGCCAGCGGCAGTCTGGCTGGAACATTCGTGTCCTGACGAGGTGACGCTGGCGCAGTACGAAGCGTTTTTCGATTGCCCGGTGCTGTTCGATCAGCCGTATTCGGCGTTGATTGTGCCGCCGGCGTATTTGCAGTTGCCGCTGCGTCAGGCCGATGCGCAATTGCTGCGCACGCTGGAAGAGCATGCGATGGGTTTGATGGCGACACTGGAGGATGCGTCGCTTGCGCAACAGGTGAAGAGCATTTTGCGTCAGTTGCTCAAGGAGGGCCTGCCGCGCAAGGAGCAGGTGGCCGAGCATCTTGCTGTGTCGGTGCGTACGTTGCAGCGGCAGTTGCATCAGGCGGGCACGTCTTATCAGCAAATTCTGGATGATCTGCGGCAGGAGTTGGCTGAGCACTATCTGTTGAACAGCACGTTGCCGATTCAGGACATTGCGCAGTATTTGGGGTTTACCGAACCGAGGTCGTTTCATCGCACATTCAAGAGCCGGCGGGGGATGCCGCCCGGGGAGTTTCGGCAGACGCATCGGGGGTGATTGCGCGGGCCTCATCGCTGGCAAGCCAGCTCCCACAGGTTTCTCGGTGAACCACAAATTCTGTGTACGACTCGGTTACAGTGGGAGCTGGCTATCACAGGTTTCTCAGTGAACCACAAACTCCGTGTACGACTCGGTCACTGTGGGAGCTGGCTTGCCAGCGATGGCGTCAGTGGCCGCACCAAAAACCCGACAGGCAAATCCCCAATTTCCGATCGCAATAAACATCTTTTAGCGCAGACGTTTAAAGACACTCAGCGTTACGCGAAACCACCCACAAATCCTTGCGCCGCGGCCTACGCCTAAGCCAGAATCCGCCGGCTTGTGCGCCCTGGCTTTGCTGCGTAACTTGGATCCGTCACTGATTTCCAGTGATCGGGTTTAGTAGCCCTAGGTAACTCGGCTGGTCGTACATTCATCACAGGTGCTTTCGTACCTGAGCTTCATGGTGGCTGTACGTAGGGCGCTTCGGCGCGCCGGCTTAAGCTGAGTTCCCCGGTCTACTAACCTGCGTACAGCTGCCACCCTTTCGTTTAGTAGCAAAAGGGTTGCCGCTCAACAACGGGAACACAGCTATGTTCAAAATCACGCCAAATCCGCCGGTCACCGACCCGGCCTCGCCCTACGAATCCCCTGATTCAAAGAAATTCCACGAAGCCGCCGAGCGCGCCCTCGACCACTACCTCGGCCCGCCAACCGCCGAGATCATGGCCGCGCCTTACAAACCCAACGCGCTGTACATGGCCAGCCCCGAGTCCGATAACGAATCCCTGCTGGCAGATGCCAGTGAAACGCTCGGCTCGGCCACCGTCATGCTTAACAACCACGTAGCAATGGTGGAAGGCACCCACCGCAAAACCCTGCAAGGCATCGCGCAAGTGGTGATGCTGGCAGAGCTGGCGGTTAACCGGGTGCTGGACAGATTAGTGCCGACTGAGTAGCGAAAAAGCCCGCTGGCAGACCGTAGTGGTTGGGCAGCGGGCTTTTTGGTTAGCTTGCGATTTTTTACCCTCACCCCAGCCCTCTCCCGGGGGAGAGGGGGCCGACCGAGGGATGCTGGCGAGTTACGCCGACCTGCAAACACCGCTGTGAATCCATAATCGCTGCAAGTCTTTCAGGTCGATGTACAGCGCATGACACCTCGGTCAGTCCCCTCTCCCTCTGGGAGAGGGTTAGGCGGGCGGCGTTCCGATGAGGGGCTTCCAGGCTCAAACACTAATCGCATTGGTAAACACCAACCGATTCCCAAACGGATCGGCAATGGTCATGTCCTGACTGCCCCACGGCGTCGCCTGAATCTGCGGATGCGAGAACTTGTATTCCTTGGCCACTAATTGCTGCTGAAACGCCTCAAGCTCATCGGTCTCGATGCGCAACGCCGAACCCGGCGAGGCATCGCCATGATGCTCGGATAAATGCAGCACGCATTCGCCACGCGACACCTGCAGATATAACGGGAAGTTCGCTTCGAAACGATGCTGCCAGTCGATCTTGAAACCGAGGAAGTCGACGTAGAACTCTACGGCTTTGGCTTCATCGAAAATCCGCAGGATCGGGGTGGTTTTGCCGAAGCTCATGGGTTGCTCCCTGACTGGTTGGCCCAAGAGTGTAGCCGGGCTGGATGTCAGCACTTCGGCTTGTTGATGGTTTTCTTTAGTCGCAATTTGCCACTACTGTGACGCACTGCGCGAAACATCAACTAAAGCCGTCGCGCAAATCGCCCTGGCGCGCAAGAAACCGCCCTTCCCTTCGACCATTTGCCTGACCATCGCTGTAACTCAAAACACCGTTGATCCACACCCCGTCAATCCCCTGCGCCGCCCGTTGCGGATCATGGAAATCCGCAACATCGCGCACGGTCGCCGGATCGAACATCACCAGATCCGCCCAGTTTCCTTCACGAATCTCGCCTCTTTCCTTCAAGCCAAACCGCGCCGCCGACAGACCGGTCATCTTGTGCACCGCCGTGTGCAGCGGAAACAGTCCGACGTCACGACTGAAATGTCCAAGTACCCGTGGGAAAGCGCCCCACAGGCGTGGATGCGGGAACGGATCTTCCGGCAGTCCGTCAGAGCCCACCATCGACAGCGGATGCGCGAGGATTCTTCGTACATCCGCCTCGTCCATGCCGTAGTACACCGCGCCCGCCGGTTGCAGGCGTTTGGCGGCGTCGAGCAGCGGCACGTTCCATTCGGCGGCGATATCGATCAGGTCGCGGCCACTGACTTGCGGGTGCGGCGTCGACCAGGTGATGGTGATGCGGTGGGCGTCGGTGACTTGTTTCAGATCCAGCGTCGAGGAACTCGCCGCATACGGATAGCAATCGCAGCCGACCGGATGGGTTTTCGCTGCCTCTTCCAGCGACGCGAGCAACTGCGGACTGCGCCCCCAGTTGCCGACACCGGCACACTTGAGGTGGGAAATGATCACTGGCGATTTGGCGTGGCGCCCGATCTGAAACGCCTCATCCATCGCCTCCAGCACCGGGGCAAATTCGCTGCGTAGATGAGTGGTGTACACCGCGCCAAATGCCGTCAGTTCTTCGGTCAGTTGCATGACTTCATCGGTGGAAGCGTTATAGGCGCTGGCGTAGGCCAGACCTGTGGATAATCCAAGTGCGCCAGCCTCAAGACTTTCGCGCAACTGCTCGCGCATCGCGGTGATTTCGGCAGGGGTTGCGGTGCGAAACAGGTCGTCGAGGTGATTGCTGCGCAGCGCCGTGTGACCGACCAACGCGGCAACGTTCAACGTGGTGTTGGCCGCTTCGACCGCCGCGCGGTAATCGCTGAACCGTGGATAAACAAACGCCGCTGCGCTGCCGAGCAGGTTCATCGGGTCCGGCGGATTGCCTTTCAAACTGACCGGCGAAGCGCTGATCCCGCAGTTGCCGACAATCACCGTGGTCACGCCTTGACTGAGTTTTGGCAGCATCTCTGGCTGACGGATGACCACGGTGTCGTCGTGGGTGTGCACGTCGATAAAACCCGGCGCCAGCACGCGGCCGGCAGCGTCGATTGCTTCGGTGGCCTGGGCATCGCGCAGGTCGCCGATGCGCTCGATTCGACCGTTGAGAATCGCCACGTCAGCGCTATAACCGGGTGTGTTGCTGCCATCGATGATCAGGGCGTTGCGAATCAGGGTGTCGTACAGCATGTCAGTCTCCCAGCGGCAGGTGATCGTCGCCGCCACGGTATTCGTCGAGAGCGAGTTTGATGCGCCGCAGACGTTCTTGATTGTCTTCAGGACTGGCCAGCGCCAGCTCGGTCGCGAGCACGTCGATGGCAAGCAACATGCCGTAACGCGCCGCCGTCGGTTTGTAGATGAACGATGTTTCTGCGCCTTGCAGCGGCAGGACGATGTCGGCCAGTTCCGCCAGCGGCGAGTCGGCACGAGTGATAGCGAGGATGCGCGCGCCGTAGTTGCGCGCCAGTTCGACGGTCTCCAGCAATTCCGGGGTGATGCCGGTCAGCGAGCAGACGATGACTACCTGTTCGGCGTTGAGGCTGGCGGCGGTGACGCGCATCATCACCGCGTCATGGCAGACCGCAATCGGATAGCCGAGCCGTACCAGGCGCACCTGCAATTCATCGCTGCACAGGGTCGAGCAGCCGCCCATGCCGAAGGCGTGGATCATCCGCGCCTGGCCGAGCAGTTTTACCGCATCAGCGAAACGCGACTCATCGAACCCGGCCAAGTGCTGACGCAACGTTGTCTCGATGTCGCCGACAATCTGCCCGTAAAACGCCGACTGTTCAGGCGTGCCCGCCGGGTCGAGAAAACGACTGCCCACGCCGCTGGCCTGGGCCAGTTGCAGGCGCAGATCACGCAGGTCGCGGCAACCGACGGTACGGGCAAATCGCGACAGCGTGGCGGTGCTGACTTCCGCTCGTTGCGCCAGCTCTTCGAGGCTGGCGGAGGCGGCAAAGCCGACGTCGTCGAGCATCAAACGGGCGATGCGGCCCTCGCCGGCGCTGAAGGAATCCTGACGGGCGCGGATCTGGTAGAGGATGTCCATGGCGGCGGGCTCCGGTTACAGCAGGTAAGAAAGGCCGACGGTCAGACCGAAAGCGACCAGCGAGATCAACGTCTCAAGCACGGTCCAGGTCTTGAACGTCTGCGCGACCGTCATGTTGAAGTATTCCTTGATCAACCAGAAGCCGCCGTCGTTGACGTGGGAAAAGATAACCGACCCGGCCCCGGTCGCCAGCACCAACAGTTCGGGGTGTGGATATCCCAGACCAATGGCCACAGGCGCGACCACACCGGACGCGGTGGTCATCGCCACAGTCGCCGAACCGGTAGCGATACGCATCAGAGCGGCAAATAGCCAACCCATGAGCAGCGGCGACAGATGAAATTCGTGAGCGAGACCGACGATCTGATCGGTCACGCCGGCGTCGACCAGTATCCGGTTCAAACCACCGCCCGCCCCTACCAGCAAGGTGATGCTGGCGGTTGGTGCCAGGCATTCATTGGTGAATTTGAGGATCGATTCGCGGTTGAAACCCTGGGCAATCCCAAGCGTCCAGAAGCTCAGCAACGTCGCCAGCAACAGCGCAATCACCGAGTTGCCGATGAACAACAGGAACTGATTGAAACCGCTGCCCGGCGTCGAAATCAGGTTGGCCCAACCGCCGATCAGCATCAGCACCACCGGCAACAGAATGGTCGCCATGGTGATGCCGAAGCTCGGCAGTTTGTCGCGTGGTTCGCGGTCGAGGAATTGTTTTTCCAGCGGGTTATCCGCCGGCAACTGAATGCGCGGCACAATGAATTTGGCGTACAGCGGGCCGGCGATGATCGCCGTAGGAATACCGATCGCGATTGCATACAACAAGGTCTGCCCGACCGACGCCTGATACGCCTGCACCGCCAGCATTGCCGCCGGGTGCGGCGGCACCAATGCATGCACCACCGAGAGGCCGGCAACCATGGGCAAACCAACCATCAGGATCGAGACACCCACCCGTCGCGCCACGGTAAACGCAATCGGCACCAGCAACACAAAACCGACTTCGAAGAACAGCGGCAGCCCGACCAGAAACGCGATGCAGACCATCGCCCAGTGCGCGTTCTTCTCGCCGAACTTATCGATCAACGTGCGCGCCATCTGATCCGCGCCACCAGACTCGGCCATCATCTTGCCGAGCATCGTCCCCAGCGCCACCACCAGCGCAATGTGCCCGAGCGTCTTGCCGACCCCGGCCTCATACGCACCCACCACACCCGACGGCGGCATGCCCGCCACCAGTGCCAGACCAATGGAAATCAGCGTGATGACAATGAACGGATTGAGCCGATAACGGGCGATCAACACGATCAAAGCGATGATGGCCACGGCGGCATACACCAGCAGCCAATAGCCGAAAGAAGGCGTCATGCGGTACTCCTCGAAAGGGTCACGTTCGAATAGGTCGTGAAACTCATAAATCATTTCGAGATCGAGATTTCAAACCGCATGAAAGTAATTTTCGCGGAGAGGCAAAAGGTGTCGCGGATGGATATGTCTTGTCGTGATTAATGAAAATTGGGGGCGGGATTTTCATGGCTTTGCGGCAAACACAAAACCCTGTGAGAGCTGGCTTGCCAGCGATGACGGCTGCACATTCAACATCGATGCTGGCCGGCCGCTATCGCTGGCAAGCCAGCTCCCACAGGTTTAAGGGGTATTCTGAAAATTGAGGCAAGCGCTATACTCGCCTGACGTTCTCTATCGAGCCCTCGCCATGACAACTGCGCGCCGCACCAGAAAAAAGCTGACTGCCGAAACGTTGATCCGCGCGATCGCCAGCTCGACAGCCATAGAGACCGGTCAAAGTGTCGAGACAATCGAGCGCAAGCTCAAAGTCAGATCCAGCAAGTTTCTGCACCTTTCCCTGGCCAAATAGCCTTTTATCTCAAGTCCACAACGCCTGCCGCACCCAATACTCCATGGGTTCGTAGTTGCAGTTCAGCCCCTGATTGATTGCTGCAAAATAAGCCTCCCTGTTTCGTTCCCAACTGCTGTAGTCAAGCGGCACGTAGCCCGCCTGCACGGCCATGACATCCGCCAATAATCGCGAGAGGCGCCCATTACCTTCGCGAAAAGGATGAATCAGGATGAACTCCACGTGCGTTACAGCGATGGCCCGAATCAGATTTTCATCCAGATCAGGTCTACACGGTGTGTATTTGGTAAGACAGTCCTTTTCAAATCCATCGAGCAATCGAGCGATCTGCGGCGCAGCGGCGAAGAAGAAGCCATCCTTGCCCAAATTTACCGCGCGGATATCGCCAGCCCATGGATAGATATTGCCCAGCCAGTGTCGATGCCAATCTTTCAAATCCTGGACAGTTATTGGCCGATCAGGCAAATGCTCTATGAGTACAGATTGGTAAAGCTTTTCTAGCAGAATAAGTTCTGCATCATCCATGTCTTCAGGATCGGTAATTCCCAGCTTATTGCTCAGCACTTGCTCATTCGAACCGGCCTGAAAGCTGCTCTGAGCCCCTTCTGCGTCTTAACGATTAATCATCCCTGTACCTGCTGAACTGCAATGTTCAGAGCACCATAGGACTGACGTAATACAAGAGCAAAGCCTGAAACAAAAACGGCTGCCCGATGGCAGCCGTTCTAAAGGTTGATGACAAAGCATGGCGGGGCCTAAACGCCAATCACACCATTTCGTTAAGAATCCATTCAACCACCGAGGTGCGTTTCGGCGTCCAGCCCAGCAGTTCGCGGGCGTGTTTGCCGCGTACCCGGCTGTTGGAGCCGAGGCCGTAGTTGGCCATTTCATAGCCCCACTCGGCTTCGGCATCCGGAAGTGGCCAGTCTTGTGGCTGGCCCAGGTTGAGGGCTTCGGCCATGGCGGTGGTCATGTCGATGAACGACGCTTCGCCGCTTTCGACAAAGTAGAACGTGCCGGGGACGTTTTTGGTCAGCGCCAGCAGGTACAGGGCGACGACGTCCTCGATGTGTACGTTGGACCAGATGTTCTGACCCGTGCCGACGTGGCGAACCACAGCGCTTTTGCGCGCCTGTTTCAGCAAGCGCGGCAATTGCACGCTGTCGCGGTTGACGCCCAGGCTGTGGCCGTAGATCAGGGTGTTGCAGATGACGGCCGAATTCACGCCATCCTTCGCGGCATCGAGGATCAGGTTGTCGATGGCCACGCGTGCGGCTTTGTCGACGGTCGGCTCGGGAAGGTTGTCTTCGTAGTAGATGACGTCACTGGACTTGCCGCCGGATGCATCGCCGACGATGCTCGAACCGCTGGTGTGCAGGAACACTTTGTTGGAGCCGCGCAAAGCGTCGAGCAAAGCTTCGACCGCGGCGCGGTGGTCGCTGCTGGCGGCGTTGATCACTGCGTCGGCAGCGCGGGCCTGTTCGGCGAGCAGTGTTTTGTCGTCGAGGGTGCCGATCACCGGGGTGATGCCCAGTGCTTTGAGTTCATCGGCTTGTTCGGCGCTGCGCACCAGACCCGTAACATTGTGGCCGGCCTGAGCCAGACCGGTAGCGATGGAGCCGCCGATAAAACCGGCAGCGCCGGTGACGAATACGTTCATGGAGAAACTCCCTGCGTGAGTAAGTGATGGGACGAGTATTGACCGACGACGGCGGTCGAAAAACCCGCGCTCGCCCAAATCACTGTTGCGCAGAGGTCACGAATCAACCCTTGAAATCGGCGCTGGCGTAAGCCGCGAGTTTGCTCTGGATGAAGTCGAGGAAGCACTGAATCCGCAGCGCCAGTTGCGAGTTACGGTAGTAAACGGCGTTGATCGGTTGGCGATAACCACTGTTGAATTCCGCCAGCACGACCTTCAAACGCCCGGCGCGGATGTCGTCGATGGTCATGAAGTGCGACAGGCACGCGATGCCCTGCCCTTCCAGCGCCAAGTGCCGAACGGTTTCGCCGCTGGAGGCGCTGATGGCCGGGGTGATGGGCCAGCGGTCACCGTGCACATAACGCAACGGCCACTGATTGAGGCCTTCGTTCTGGGTAAAACCGAGCAAGGCGTGTTCGCTGAGGTCGGCCACTTGCAGCGGCGTGCCGTGGGTTTTCAGATAGGCAGGGCTGGCGACGATCAGCAGCGGACTGCAACCCAGCGACCGCGCATGCAATGTCGAATCGGCGAGAGTGCCGATGCGGATGGCGACGTCGGTGCTTTGTTCCAGCAGGTCAATGATCAGGTCATTGCTGTTGAGTTCGAGCTGGATGTCCGGGTAGAGCTGACGGAATTCGTCGATGTAGGGCACGACGGCGTGCAGCATGAACGGCGACGCGGCGTTGATCCGCAGGCGTCCGGACGGGGTTTGCTGGCGTGAGGACAGGCGTTCTTCGAGTTGCTCCATCTGATCGAGAATCAGCTTGGCCTGCTCAAAGAAATACTTGCCCTCCTCGGTCAGGTCCATGCGCCGCGTGGTGCGGTTGATCAGCGTGGTATCAAGCTTGGCTTCCAGCCGCGACAACGTGCGGCTGACGGCCGACGGCGTCTGCCCGACCTGCTCGGCAGCGGCGGAAATCGAACCGCACTCGATCACACAGACGAAAATCTGCAACTCATCGGATCTGGCTTTCACGGGTGTCCTCTTTGAAATCGCCAAGATCGCAGCCTTCGGCAGCGCCTACAGTGAAATGCGTTCCCCTGCAGGCGCTGCCGAAGGCTGCGATCTTTTGCTGTTACAACCGATAGTAGCCCGAAACCACTCAAGCCTTGAGGCCAAACACCTCGCTCAAATGCTGCTCGTAGCGCGCCACATCATTCTCGATGTTCGGACGCTTCATCACGTCGACACACAGAAACGTCGGCAACCCGGTCATGCCCAGAAACTCATTGGCCTTGTGAAACGGGAAGTACACCGCGTCCACACCCTTGGCTTCGAAGAAATCAGTCGGGTCATCAAACGCTTGCTGCGGCGCGTTCCACGTCAGCGAGAGCATGTATTGCTTGCCCTGGACCAGACCACCACTGCCGTACTTCTGCGACGCATCGGAACGGGTGCGACCATCGCTGGCGTAGAGGCTGCCGTGGCCTTCGGTGAAGACTTCGTCAATGTACTTTTTTACCGTCCACGGCGCGCCCATCCACCAGCCCGGCATCTGATAAATGATCACGTCGGCCCAGAGGAATTTGGCGACTTCTTCAGCGACGTCATACCCCTCGTCGATGAAGGTCGTCTTGACGTCGACACCGCCGCGATCCAGCACGCTCAGCGCGGTTTCGTGCAGGGTGGTGTTGTAGCGACCGTCGGAGTGAGCGAATTTTTTACCGCCATTGAGCAACAACACTTTTTTCATGAGAAAGCCTCGGCGCAGCCATCGGGCTGGGTGAAGAAGGGAAAATTGAATGGCGGCAGGTTAACGATCAGCCTCGCGCGAAATAAGCCACGGTCGCGCAAAATACATTTGATTAAAAAGCACGAATCGATAGCTGATTGTTGCCGTAGCATTCGCAGCCATCTGAATTTGAGGAGTTGTTCCGATGAGTGAACGTCTGGGTTTCATCCTGCACGCCAAGACCCGTCCGGAAAAAGCCGCGGCTTTCGAAGCGCTGTTCCGTGCCTATGTCGAGCCAAGCCGCGCCGAGCCGGGCTGCATCGAATATCACATGCTGCGCGACAAAGAAGATCCGACACTGTTCATCTTCTACGAGATCTGGGCATCCCAGGCGCATCTCGATGTGCACTCGAACCTGCCGCACATGAAGCAGTTTTTCGAGCAGCGCATGGAGTTTCTGGAGCGAGATTTCGACATTCGCTCGATCGACATGCTCAGTGAATCGTCGGCTAGCCGCTGATCAGCAAGTGGGCGCCGAGCGCGCCCAGACCGATGAAGAACACGCGCTTGAACAGCACCGCGCTGATTCGCTGACGCAGCCATTGGCCGAGCAACATGCCAAGCACTGCCGGAACCAGCGCCAGCAGCGAGGCGCTCAATTCACCGCCACCCAACGCGCCACGCCAGAGCAAGCCGCCGGCCAACGCCAGGGTCGAGACGGTAAACGACAGCCCGAGCGCCTGCACCAGTTCATCGCGATTCAAACCCAGCGCTTGCAGGTATGGCACTGCGGGAATCACGAAGACTCCGGTGGCTGAAGTGATGATGCCGGTGATCGCCCCGCAGACCGGGCCAAGCCATGGCTCATGGCGCGGATGTATGTGCAGCGTCGGCAGGAACAACCCGCTCAACGCATACAGCAAAAGCGCCGCGCCCAGTCCGCGTACCACCCAATGTCCGCCGACCATGCCGATCGATAACGTGCCGATACCGGTGCCGAGGAAAATCATCAAAAACATCGGCCAGAGGCGTTTGATCAATCCTTCCAAGTGACCGCCAAACGCCAGTTGCCAGACGTTGGTCAATGTTGCCGGGATGATCAGCAACGCAGCAGCCTGTGATGGGGCCATAGCCAGACCGAGCAGCCCCATGGCGACGGTGGGCAGACCAAGGCCAATGACGCCTTTGATCAGACCGGCGAGCATGAAGGTGGCGATGACCAGCAGGGACAGGACCAGACCGAGGTTTTGGTAGAAATCTGCGAGTGTGTTCATGGCGCTACTGTGCGCCAGTCGGGACTGACTGAAAATCTGCCATATACTGAGACAGCCTCTGCCAATGCAAGAGGCTTGGAAATTCATTAAGGCAACTGGCCCCATCGCTGGCAAGCCAGCTCCCACAGGTTTATCGGTTGCATTCAAAACCTGAGTACACACAAAACCCTGTGGGAGCTGGCTTGCCAGCGATGGGGTCTATCCATAAACCACAAAACCAGAGGCTGCCCATGCACTTCGACCTCACCGATCTGCGCCTCTACCTGCACATCCTCGACACCGGCAACATCACCGCCGGCGCTGCCCGCAGCCATCTCTCCCTCGCCGCCGCCAGCGCAAGAATCCGCGCGATGGAAGCCTCACTGGGCACCGACTTTCTCCAGCGCGGTCGTCGTGGCGTCATCCCGACACCGGCCGGCAAAGCGTTGGCCCACCACGCACGCGTCCTCCTGCAACAAGCCGAACGCATGCAGCAGGATCTCGCCGAATACGCACAAGGCGTCAAAGGTCAGGTGCGGTTGTTGTGCAACACCACCGCAATCACCGAGTACCTGCCGGAAGTGCTCGCGGACTTCCTGCGCAGCCATCCCAATCTCGACATCGACCTGCAAGAGCTGCCCAGCGCCCGCATCACCCACGCCTTGCGTCAGGGGGCGGCGGATCTTGGGATCGTTTCCGACGCGGTCGACACCAGCGACCTACAAACCCAGTCCTTTCGTGACGATCCACTGGTACTGATTCTGCCGCTGGATCACCCATTGTCTGACGCCGTCGAGGTCAGTTTCAGCGATGCCTTGCGCTACGACTTCGTAGCACTGGGCGCCGACAGCGCACTGGCGATCTATCTTGAAGAACAGGCGTTGCACAGCGGCTCGCGCATGCAGATCCGCATTCGCGCCGACGGTTTCGATGGCGTGATGCGCATGGTCGGCCACGGGGCCGGACTGGCGATCGTGCCGCTGGCTGCCGTCGAGCGCGCAACGCCACGCTCATTCAAAAGCGTTGCCCTCGACGAGCCTTGGGCGCGCCGCACGTTGCTGCTGTGCGCGAAGGATTTCAGCGCTCTGCCGAGTTACGCCAACGCGCTGCTGAAAGCCTTGACTCTCCCCTAAGGGGCAGACTTCATCCTTGGCTTTTTTACAGCAGGGACGATGACCATGGGCAAACGCATTCTGCTGATTCTCGGCCATCCTTCTACCAAGAGTTTTTGCGCTGCACTCGCTGAGCGCTACGCACAATCAGCACTCGATGCCGGACACGAGGTGCGCCAGTTGCGTCTTGGCGAGATGGTTTTCGACCCGGTGCTGCGCGACAGTTATCAACAGATCCAGCCGCTGGAAGATGACTTGAACGCGGCACAATCCGACATCCTCTGGGCCGAACATCTGACACTGGTTTACCCGATCTGGTGGGGCGGTATTCCGGCGTTGCTCAAAGGTTTTTTTGATCGGGTGTTTCTCCCGGGTTTTGCCTTCAAATATCGCTCGGGCAAAGCGTTTCCCGAAAAACTGTTGGCCGGACGCACCGCTGATTTACTGGTGACCATGGATACTCCGCCCTGGTATTACCGCTGGATCTATCGCATGCCCGGGCTGCATCAGGTGCGCAAGACGACCCTCGATTTCTGTGGGATCAAACCCTTGCGCACGCTGACTTTCGGGCCGGTGCTCGGCTCAAGCGATCAGCAACGGCAAGCCTGGTTGGGACAGGTGCAGGCTATCGCCAGTCGCTGAGTCTGCCGATAATGCGCTGCGCTGTTACTTGTTGAAAAAAGGACTTATATGTACATCGGCCAAGCCGCGCAACGTTCCGGCACCACCATCAAAAGCATTCGCCACTACGAGTCGATCGGCCTGTTGCCCACACCCCGGCGACAGGGGAACTACCGCCTCTACGATCAGCAGAGTGTCGAACTGCTGATCTTCATCAAGTGCGCCAAAGACATGGGTTTTCGGCTCAAGGAGTTGCAGGCGATCTTCTGCGAACATCACGGTGAGGCGATGCCGTGGGCGTTGGCGCAACAAGCCATAGAAGCGAAAAAAAGCGAGATCAACCGCACCATGGCCGAACTCACGCGCCAGTACGCGCAACTCGAAGGGTTCGAAGTCGAGCTGGAGCGAGCCAGAGTCGAATGCCCGCTGGAGAAACTCTAACGATCTGCGCGTTTCTGAGCAGCTTGATGTCGAGTACAGACAACTGACCGGCGACCGGGCGCTATAGGGTGCGACTTCAGTTCACAGCCCACAGCCCGGAGTTCTCATGACCGCGACCGCCCCTATCACCGTTCTGCGCGATACCCATCCGCTGCCGGTACTCGACGCCTGCAAATGGGAAAAACTCGAAGGCGACCCGCACACCGTCAACCTCAATGCCTACACCAGCGAAGACGGCAGCAAGATCATGGGCACCTGGATCTGCACGCCGGGCAAGTGGCGAGTCGATTATGTGAAGTGGGAGTACTGCCATTTTCAGGAAGGCTACTGCGTGATCACCCCCGACGGCATGGAACCCATCCACCTGCGCGCCGGCGACATCTTCGTGGTTGAGCCGGGGATGAAAGGCACATGGGAAGTGGTCGAGACGGTGCGCAAATATTTCGTGTTTGCCTGATGCAAAAAAGCCGGGAAACCACCCGACGTGGTTTCCCGGCAAACAATATCAGATACACGCAATTCTCTTGTGGGAGCGAGCCTGCTCGCGAAAGCGGACGGTCAGTCACTTCCTTGTTGAAGCGACCGCCGTCATCGCGAGCAGGCCGCTCCCACAGTTTTTTCAGCGCTGCCCTTCAATTGCAGGCTTGCGATAGCTGTTGATAATCGCCGAGAAATCTTTCCCGCCGTCCCCGCGCTGGCTCATTGCCTGATACAGCTGCTGCGCCACCGCGCCCAGTACAACTGGCTGATGTGCCTGACGCGCCGCTTCAGTCGCAAGGCCCAGATCCTTGAGCATCAATTCCGCACCGAAACCACCGATGTACCCACGAGAAGCCGGCGCTGTTTCGACGATGCCCGGCCACGGGTTGTACATTTCCGAACTCCAGCAACGCCCGGTCGAACTGTTGATGATCCCGGCCAGCACCGACGTATCGATCCCCAGCGCATCGCCTAGCGCCATCGCTTCACTGACGCCGACCATCGAAATCGCCAGCAGCAGGTTGTTGCAGATTTTGGCGATCTGCCCGGTGCCCACTTCACCACAATGAACGATGTTGCGGCCCATCTGCGCCAGCACCGGTTGCAGGGTGGCGAACAGTTCCGGCGTGGCGCCGACCATGAAGGTCAGGGTCCCGGCAGTCGCACCGCCCGTACCGCCGGACACCGGTGCATCGGCCATGGCCACGCCTTGTTTGGCGGCAGCCGCAGCGACGTCACGAGCAGTCTGCGGATCGATGGTGCTGCAATCCACCGCCGGCACGCCTTTGCCGATGCCGGCGAGAACACCGTCTTCGCCGAGCCAGACGCTGCGCACGTGCACGGCGGCCGGGAGCATGGTGATCACCAGTTCGGCGTCCTCGGCAGCCTCGCGGGCCGAAGCGCGGATGGTGCCGCCCATCTGCTCCAACTCCGCCAACACGGTTTTGTTCAAGTCGACCAGATTCAGCGAATGGCCAGCCTTGATCAGGTTGCGCGCCATCGGCGCACCCATGTTGCCCAGACCGATAAATGCGATTTTCATGGCATGTTCCTCAGCGCAGGTTGATGGTGGTGTTCACGCCGTCGTTGACGCTGTCGTCATCGAACCAGCGCGCCGTGACCGTTTTGGTCTGCGTGTAAAACTGCACCACTTGCTTGCCGTACGGGCCGAGGTCGCCGAGTTTCGAACCGCGCGAACCGGTGAAGCTGAAGAACGGCACCGGCACCGGAATCGGGATGTTGATGCCAACCTGACCGACATCGATTTCCGTCTGGAATTTACGCGCCGCCGCACCGCTCTGGGTGAACAGACCTGTGCCGTTACCGAACGGGTTGGCGTTGACCAGCGCAATCGCCTGATCAAGCGTATCGACTTCCAGCACCACCAGCACCGGGCCGAAGATTTCCTGGGTGTAGATCTGCATGTCGGTGGTCACGCCCGAGAACAGGGTCGGGCCGACGAAGTTGCCTTGCTCGTAACCCGGCACGCTGATGTCGCGACCGTCCAGCTCAAGCTTGGCGCCTTCCTTGATGCCGCTTTCGATCAGCTCGAGAATCCGCGCCTTGGCCTTTTTCGAGATCACCGGGCCGACATCGGTGCCCGGCTCGTTACCGGCGTTGACGGTGAGTTTCTGCGCCAGCGCTTTCAGGTCCGGCAGCCATTGTTTCGCCGCGCCCACCAGCACCACTACCGAAGTGGCCATGCAACGTTGTCCCGCCGCACCGAAACCGGCACCGACCAGCGCATTCAGCGCTTGCTCGCGATTGGCGTCCGCCAGCACCACGGCGTGGTTTTTCGCACCCATCATCGATTGCACGCGTTTGCCGTGTTTGCCGGCCAGGTCATAAACGTGAGTGCCGACAGCGGTCGAGCCGACGAAGGACACGGCTTTGATGTCCTTGTGGGTGCACAGGCCATCAACCACGTCTTTGCCACCGTGAACCACGTTGAGCACGCCCGCTGGCACACCGGCCTCAACCGCCAACTCCACCAGCAACATGGTCGACATCGGATCCTGTTCCGAAGGCTTCAATACGAAAGTGTTGCCGCAAGCAATGGCCATCGGGAACATCCACAGCGGAATCATCGCCGGGAAGTTGAACGGCGTGATGCCGGCACAAACGCCGATCGGCTGGCGCAGGGTGTAAGTATCGACGCCACCCGCGACGTTCTCGGCGAACTCGCCCATTTGCAGGCTGCCGATGGAGCAGGCGTGCTCGACCACTTCCAGGCCACGGAAAATATCGCCCTCGGCGTCGGCAATGGTTTTGCCCTGCTCGGCGCTCAGCACCACGGCGATACGCTTGGAGTGCTCGCGGATCAGCGCTTGCAGCTTGAGCATGATGCGCATCCGCGCGCCGATCGGAGTCAGTTTCCAGGTCTGGAAGGCACGCTGGGCGGCGCTGACGGCGGCATCGACTTCAGCGGCGGTAGCGAACGGGACTTTGGCCAGCACTTGCTGGGTCGCCGGGTTGACGATGTCGTGCCACTCGGTGGTTTGCGACTCGACCCACTCGCCGTCGATCAGCAGCTTGACCTTCTGCAGTGTGGTTTCGTTGGGCGTAAGCGATGCGTTCATGCTGGTCTCCGAAACTTGTTTTTATCGTAGGAGCCAAGGCGAAAGGTTCGCCTTGAGATGAGGCCTGTGTCACGAGTTGGTTGTCGGACTGTTTTTGGAGTATAGATGTGCAAACTTCTAATAAGAACGCACATAAAAGCCCGTCCATCATGCAAAAAAACATCACCTCTCTAGGTTCGCTGAACTGGGACGACCTCAAGTTTTTCCTCGAAGTTGCCCGCACCCGCAAAGCCAGCACCGCGGCTAAACGGCTGGCGGTCGACTACACCACCGTGTCGCGGCGGATCAGTTCGCTGGAAGCGGCGTTAGGCACGTTGCTGTTCGAGAAATCGCGGACCAGCGGCTTCGTACTCACCACCGAAGGCCAGCGTTTGCTGGGATACGCCGAATCGATTGAAAGCACATTGCACATGGCCTGCGAGCAGGTTTCAGGCTCTGGCGTGGCGCTGTCCGGGCATGTGCGCATGGGCTGCACTGAAGGTTTCGGCAGTTTTTTCATCACGCCGCAACTGAGCCATTTCGTCGACGCCTACCCGGCAATTTCGGTAGACATCCTGCCGCTGCCGCACTTCATCAGCCTGTCCAAGCGTGAGGCCGACATCGTCATCGCGCTGGAACGCCCGGAGCACGGGCCGTACGTCTGCTGCAAACTCTGCGACTACCGCTTGCAGCTCTATGCGACCCAGGACTACCTCGACAAACACCCACCGATCCGCCGCCCGGCAGACTTGGGCAAGCATCAATTCATCAGTTATGTGGATGACCTGGCGTTCAGCTCGGAGCTGCTTTACCTGGCGAATGCGCTACCGGGTGCCAGCGCGAACTTGCGCAGCACCAGCGTGATCGCGCAATTCGTCGCGGCGCAGCAAGGTCGCTCACTGGCGATTCTGCCGTGTTTCCTCGCCGCACAGGACCCGCGTTTGTTGCCGGTGCTGCCGGAAGAAATCGACATTACCCGGCAGTTCTGGATGTACTGCCGGGAGGATCTGCGCAAGTTGAAGCGGATCACCTTGTTGTGGGATTACATCAGGGAGGTGACCGAGCGTAATCAGGGTCTGCTGATGGGGCAGACCCGTGAGATGCAGTTCGCCGATTAATCGGCGCTGACCACAATCGAAACCCGACGGTTTTCCGTGCGGCCCGCGGCGGTGTCGTTGGATGCCACCGGCTCGCTGCTGCCCAGCCCGCGCAGCTGTATGTTTTCTTGCTTCATGCCAACCGTGCCCAATACGTTGGCGACGCTCTTGGCCCGGCGCAATGACAGTTGCTGGTTGTAAGTTTCCTTGCCCGACGCATCGGTGTGGCCGTCGACCCGTACCCGCTCAATGCCCACGCCCAACAGGGCTTTGCCGATGCGCGAGACGATCTCGGTGCTCTGTGTATTGAGGCTCTCGACATCGCTGCCGAACAGCACTTTGCCGGACAGGCCGAACTCCCAGCCATCGTCAGTCAGCTCGAAGCCTTGTTGCTTGAGCACGGCAACCTGCGCCGCAGAGAGGCCTTTTTGCGGGGCGGTCTGGCAACCGGTCAGCGCCAATATGGCCATCAACATCAGCGTGGAAAACAGTCGAGAAGGAAAAGTGAACACGGAAATTAGCTCCTGGTTTGAACGGGATTGACCGGGTACTCCGACCCGGCCGTGGATTGAGCGCCACGCGACAGGCGCTTGGCTTGATACATCGCCGCGTCGGCAGCGTTGAGCAGCGCACCGGGGGTGACGCCATGATCGGGGTAAACCGCGATGCCGATACTGAGCGACGTCACAACACTGGCATCACCCGGCAGGGCGATCGGCATGTCCATGCTCGCGAGAATCTTGTCAGCGATGCGTTCGGCGTCTTCGACCTTGTGCAGAGGCGCGAGCAGTACGGCGAATTCGTCCCCGCCCAGTCGCGCGACCAAATCTCCTTCACGCAATTGCGCGCGCACCCGATTGGCTACCGCCACCAGTACCGCGTCACCGGCCGCATGGCCAAAGTTATCGTTGATGCCTTTGAAACGGTCGCTGTCCAAAAACAGTACAGCCACGCGCTCCTTGAGTTTGCCGGCATTGCGCAGGGCCCGAATCAAGCGGCCCTCGAAATAGGCGCGGTTCGGCAACCCGGTAAGACTGTCGTGACTGGCCTGGTGGGCCAGGGTCTCGTTTTCGCTTTTCAGATGGGTTTGCCACGATTCCAGTTCGTCGAGCAAGGCGTTGAAGTCATTGCCGAGGTTGTCGAGTTCAGCGATCTGCGCTGGCGGCACGCGCCGATCCAGCGCTCGTTCGCTACGGGCGGCGTGGGCCACGGTCGCCAGGCTGCGCAACGGGCCGATGATCTCGCGCAATTGTCGCCGCGCCAGATAGATCGCCACCCAGGCGCTGATGGCAGTACAGAGAATGATCCCCGCCAGACCGCTGAGCAGAAAACGCATCAGACTGCCGCCGTGACCGGTGAGCAGAACACGTCCGATCTCGCGATTCTGATGGGTGATCGGCAAGTCGATCGGCTTTTCCAGAATCGCCCGGGCGAGTTGCATTTCCAACTCAGAGATCAAACCGGTTTCTGGTCGCCGCCATCGCGCGAGCAGTTGACCTCGGGCATCCAGCACCTGAGCGTCTGCCACTTCTTCGGCCGATGCGATCATTGCCAGCGATTCAGTGGCGGCAGCCTTGTCGTTGAACACGACCGCCGCTTCCACGGTGTAGCTGATCGACCGGGCGATCAAATGCAGGTTGTGATCGGCATATACCCGCAACGCCAAAACGCCCAGCAGGGTCAGCGAGACACTGGCCATCGCCACTGCCAGCAGTGCGACCGTCAGGTGCCCACGGCCGAGAACCGAGCCTAACGTTGGGCGCGTATTGGATCTGAACAGTCTCATTGTGCCGCCGATTTGCGGCGTGACAACTGCAGCACGCTTGGATGAATGCGCACGCCACTGCGGGCAACAGAGTCAAGATTGACTTCGAAGGACACCTGCTCATCGCCGACGCGCAGACAGAACAGACTGCCGACCGTGCACTGATCGTCGCCCTCGCTGATGCTCAGCACCGGGTGCCCTGTCAGCGAAGCGAACAGTCGACTGCGTTCATCTGCGGTGAGTTTGCCGATATACACCGCATCGCATTCGGTGACGATGGCCGGGTTGTCGGCCAGCAGACGATGCACGACAACTGGCCTGCCGGTGGCCTGAGTAGTGCCCTTGACCAGATCATCGGTGTATTCAGTGGGGCCGACGATGCACAGGCGCAGTTGCGCAGGCTCTACCGGCCAGCGTGCGTAGCTGAGAATACCCAGCACAACCTGGGTGACCGCCTGCGCCCGCTGTTCGGCCATGCCGGGCGGCGTTTGCGGTTGCGCGACGGCAGCGCCCGCCAGCAAACAGAGCAGACCGACAAGCACTGCGTGCTTGCAGCGAAATACGCGCTCTGTCGCCCAGACAGCCACCTTCATGCAGGGATTCTCTTGGATCGTAACGGAATGATGCCGCAACGATAGCACAGCGCTGAATCACCAGCGAGGCGCGGACTCCTGACCGGATGGTCAGTAGTCAGCCTCATTCAACGAAACCTTCATCCCCGGGGCTCGGTGCCCTCCTCCAGTTCCAGCATCAACCCGCTCAAGCGTTTTACCTTGCGCTGCACGGCCTCTTCAAAAACTCCGGCACGCGGTTCGATCAAGGTGAACCAGTGCTTGGCCCGGGTGATGCCGGTATAGATCAGCTCCTTGGTCAGCACGGGGTTCAAGGCGTCCGGCAGGATCAATGCGGTGTGGGCGAACTCCGACCCTTGAGACTTGTGTACGGTCATCGCGTAGACGGTTTCGACATCATTTAAACGACTTGGCAACACAAAGCGCACACCACCCTGGCCGTCGTTGCGCGGAAAAGCCACGCGCAGCACCGGTTTACCGGCGTCAGGACCTTCGCGCTCGGGCAGTTTGAGGGCAATGCCAATGTCACCGTTCATCAGGCCCAGACCGTAGTCATTGCGGGTCATCAGCACTGGCCGACCTTCGTACCATTGCTGGTCGTTATCGATCAGTCTCGCCTTGAGCAATGCAGCGGTGATGCGCTGGTTCAAACCTTCCACACCCCACGGCCCCTTGCGCACCGCACACAACAACTGGAAGGTGTCGAATGCCTGCAGGACCTCCCGAGCCCAGTTGATCCAGTCCGGATGTTCGAGCGGCCTGCCCAGCGGTGGACGCTGATCACGCAATACATTCAGGTAATGCCGATAGCCTTGCGGTCCGTCGCCATGACCCTCAAGCAAGAGTCGCTCGAGGTGCAGATCGTGCTCGCCCTTGAGCGGCAACGAATACACATCCTCATACTGCCCCGCCACCAGCAACTGACGCGCCTCATCCGGCAACTGTTGATTGACCCGGCGTGCTAGCTGGCCGATACCGCTCCCTTCGCCAAAGCGCCGGGAGTGACGCAGCATCACCACTTGTTGCGCCAGCGGATGGGAGCCGTCGAGGTCCTCATGCAAGCCGCTGGCCTGCAACGATTCACCGCTGACCGACTCCAGCCATTGCCGAGTCTGCGGGCTGTACCAACCGCTTTCGGCGTCACGGCACAAATCCCCCAACACGGCGCCGGCCTCTACCGAGGCCAACTGATCCTTGTCACCCAGCAGCACCAGACGTGCATGGGCCGGCAGGGCGTCGAGCAGGTTGGCCATCATTTCCAGGTCGATCATCGACGCTTCATCGACCACCAGCACATCCAGCGGTAAACGGTTGCCGGCATGGTGGCGGAAGTGTCGCGTACCGGGACGACTGCCCAGCAAGCGGTGCACAGTGGTCACGTCGCAGGGGATTTTTGCGCGTACGCCTTCGGCGACTTTCAGCGATTGCACTTGTTGGCTGATGGATTCGGTCAATCGCGCAGCCGCTTTGCCTGTCGGTGCAGCCAAGCGAATTCGCAGCGGATGACCAGCCTCCACCGCTGGCGATTGCAGCAACGCAAGCAAGCGCACCACTGTGGTGGTTTTGCCGGTACCCGGGCCACCGGTGACGATACTGAATGCACCGCGGGTAGCGAGGGCACAGGCGAGTTTCTGCCAGTCGATCACCTCATCGGTTTTGGCCGACCCGAACAGTTCATTGAGCCGTTGCGGCAGGTCATCCGGCGTCGCCTCGCCCTGGGCGAGACGCTGGCGCAACGCCGTATCGATGCGGCGTTCGTAAGCCCAGTAGCGCCGCAGGTATAAACGTTTTCCGGACAGCACCAGTGGGCGATTCTGCGCGGCTTCGCGGGTATCGGCTGCCAGCGCGACCAGGCCACTGCCCGCCAACGCCTTGCACCAATGCGCGCCATCGAGCGCTTCAAGCAATTGTGAAGGCAGCAACAACACGCCCCCTTGCACGTCGCCTTCGGGTGGCAGCGACAAGGCAAAGTCAGGGGCTTTAAGGGTTTCGAACAAATCCAGACAAACATGACCGTGGCCGAGTTGATGACTGGTCAGCGCTGCAGCGAGCAGCACCAACGGATCGGTATCGGGCTCAAGCTCGTGAAGGAATGCAACGAATGCCTTGTCCAGCGCACGCAGCCAGCCACGCTCGACCCAACGGGTGAGCAACAGCAGCAAGTCATCGGCGCTTGTCAGCGGCGAAAGTCTCGAAAGGCTGTCGGCTGCCAGCGGTGTCGGCAACAGATCGGCAAACGTGCGGCTCATAGCAGGACTCCCTGTTCCCATGCGGGTTCGGCCTTGGGTTCGGGTTTGCCCTGGAACATCCGGTCGAGACGCTCGATCAACTCACGAGGCGGTCGGGCAAAGTACACACCGCGGCTGTCTGAGCGAGTGCCGCGCAAGAACAGGTACAGCGCCCCGCCAACATGCCGGTCGTAATCGTAGTCGGGCAAACGTGCCTTGAGCTGACGATGCAACGCCAACAGATACAACACGTATTGCAGGTCGTAGCGGTTGTCGAGAATCGATTGTTCCATGGCGTGCTCGGTGTAGGCCAGATCGTCCACACCCAGCCAGTTGGACTTGTAGTCGGCCACGTAATAGCGGCCATCGTGTTCAAAGGTCAGGTCGATGAAGCCTTTGAACATGCCGTTGAGTTGCACTGGCTCTGCACCAACCCGGGCCACACCATTGTGGGTGAACTGGCGTACCAGTTCGTCGAGTTTCAGCACGTCGACTTTATGGCTGGCGAACCAGAACTCCATCTCGACACGGTACTGTGTCAGCTGTTCGAGAATCACCGGTGGCCGCCCATCAGCGATTGGCAGTGGCGACTTGAGCAGGTGTTGCAACCAGTCACTGAGGGTGGTGATCCAGCCTTCCCAGCCACGCAGGTTGCAGCGCCGGCCAATCGCGTCCTCCAGCGCCTCGCGGGAAACGGCGAAACCGTCATCACCCGCCCACTCCAGCAAACCGTGAAGAAACGTTCCCGGATTGGGACCACGGGGGAAGCGATGGATATCGGCGCCGCCGGTTATGATTTCTCGCGGCGCATCCGGGTCGAGGCGTTCGTCATCGAAAAGCTTTTGTGCTTGCGGGCTGTCCGGTGCTTCATCGCTGCCGACACTCAGCACATCACTGATGCGCAGCGCGCTATACGACGCGATCCACCAGTTCTCACTGGCCTTGCGCTTGGGCAGCAAAGTGGCACTGAGGACGGCTTCATTGCGCGGTGGTTGGTAATGCTCGTCGGTGGGTTGCGGCATTTCGCCGATGTCGATAGCCGGGCAGTCTTGTTGCAGGTCTTGCAACCACCGGTTGAGTCCACTGGATTCACCCAGAGAAGCACCGCCCCCCAGCAGATAGCCCAGCGCAGAAAGGTGCAGCACCGAGCTGTTGTTATTGCCCCGTTTGAGATCCGTCACGCCTAACCAGCAGGCATGTTGCGCACGAGTCAGGGCGACATAGAGCAAACGCAGATCTTCGGCGAGACGCTCTTCGTCCGCTTGCGCAATCAACTCGACGGTCGGCCTGAGACTCACCTGAGCCTTGCCCGTAGCGTCGTGGTAATGCAGCGGCAATCGACTACCGTCCACGGGTTTCGCCGAGCAGATGAACGGCAGGAACACCAGCGGATACTCAAGGCCTTTGGACTTGTGGATGGTCACGACCTTGACCAGTTGCTCGTCACTTTCCAGGCGCAGGATCTGCTCTTCACCGGCCTGACCCGACAATGCCAGAAGCTCGGCCAAATGGCGGATCAGCGCTTGCTCACCGTCCAGCTCCGCAGCGGCCTGCTGCATCAGTTCGGACAGGTGAAGAAGGTTGGTCAGCACCCGCTCGCCATCGCTGCGTGTCATCAAGGTCTGTGGCAAATGGAAGTCGTGAAGCAGGCGACGCAGCATCGGCAGCACGCCTTGCTTGCGCCAGAGTTCGCGATAGCCACGAAACTGCATGACTCGAGCTTCCCAAACCAGTTCGTCCTGATTCAGCCGCTCCAGTTCAGCCAGTGGCAAGTTCAGAGTGATACAGGCCAGCGCAGCTTTCAGCGAACGTTCGACATCCGGCTCGGCGCAGGCTTTGAGCCAGGACAGCAGGTCGTGGGCCTCTTGGGCCGCAAACACCGAATCCTTGTCCGACAGATAAACGCTACGCACACCGCGGGCGGCAAGCTCGCCGCGAACCGCTTGAGCCTCTTTACCGTCGCGGACGAGGATCGCGATGTCCGAAGGCCGCAGCCCTCTGAAATCTTCACCGTCCTCAACAAACCCCGCACTGCCGGTTTGCCCGCCATTGAGCAATGCCGTTATTTGGCTAGCACAGGCGGCCGCCAACTGTTGCCGATAAACCGCTCCCGACAGCGGTTGGTCTGTGGACAAGTGCCAGACATTCAATGCGCCAATGTCTTGTCCGGAAATCTGCAGTTTCTCTTTACGACCTTGCGATTCCACCGGTTGAAACGGCACGGGGTTCTCGCCGTTTTTCTCCCGGAACAAAAACGCGCCGCGTCCCAGCTCTCGGGACTCGGCGCGTTCGAATACATGGTTGACCGCTTTGACCATGCCGTGACTGGAGCGGAAATTGGTGCCCAGCGTATGCAGTCGGCCGGTGGTGGCCTGACGGGCACGTAAATAGGTGTAGATGTCCGCACCGCGAAAAGCGTAAATCGCTTGCTTGGGATCGCCGATCAAAAACAAACCGGTATCGAGGTTGTTGTCTTCGATGCGATAGATGCTTTCGAAGATGCGGTATTGCACCGGGTCGGTATCCTGGAACTCGTCAATCAGCGCGACCGGGAATTGCTCACGGATCAACGTTGCCAGACGTTCGCCGCCGTCGGATTGCAGCGCAGCATCCAGGCGTAGCAGCATGTCGTCAAAACCCATTTCGGCACGACGGCGCTTCTCTTCTTCAAAGCGCGCGCCCACCCAATTGGCGGCGTGTTGCAGGACAGCGGCATCAGGCGTTGGCAGTGCATCAAGACTCGATCTTAGCCCGGACATAGCATCGAACCCCGGGTGACTTGGGGCCGCCCCCTTCCACGCTTCGGCCATGCCGTCGGGGGTCAGGCGGGTAAAGCCGGTGCCGATGTCCAGTTGCTCCAAAGACTCGTCTTCGGCCCAGGCCTTGAGCTTCTCGAACCAGGGTTCAAAGTAACGCGCCTGCATCTTGCGACCATCGACAGTCTTGCTGGCAACGCCTTGATGACAGATGGCGAGCAACTCGTCCGCCCATTGACGCCAAGGCATCTTCAACTCGATCAATGCCGAGCGGCGCTCCTGCAAACACTCCTCGATAAGCTCAGCGGGTGCCTTGCCTTTGTCGCTGTCGCGCTCGCTGGCGAACAGTCCTCGTACTCGGGGTAGCAACGCTGCAGGTCCACCCCAGTTGCTACGAACCCAATTCAGCGCATCACCCTGCATCGGGTAACAGAACAGCCGCCAGTAATCGCGCAGCACTTCACCGAGCAAATCGCTGTGATCGGTTTCCAGGGATTGAGTGAACAGGCTGCCGCTGTCGAACGCATGCTCGCGCAGCATGCGCTGACACCAGCTGTGGATGGTCGAGACCGCGGCTTCATCCATCCATTGCGCAGCGATATCGAGGCGATTGGCACAGCCGGGCCATTGCTGAGGATCGAACTGATCGCGCAGGTCAGCGATCAATCCGTCAGGGGCCGGGGTCTCGTCGCGAAAAAACCTCGCAGCCTCGGCCAACCGCGTACGAATTCGCTCGCGCAGCTCTTTGGTCGCCGCGTCGGTGAACGTCACCACGAGGATCTGCGGAGGCAACAACTCGCGGGCAAACCCGCTCAACTCACCGCCGTGCCCGAGGATGAGCCGCAGATAGAGCGCAGAAATGGTGAAGGTTTTTCCGGTACCGGCACTCGCTTCGATTAACTGGCTGCCACGCAGCGGAAATGCCAGGGCCAGCGGTGTCTTCGTGCTCATGAGCGTGGACCTTCGCTGGACAATGAACGCCAAGGGGCTTCATGAAGGGGGCGGTACAGGGTGTCGCACCAGCCGGAGAACGTCTCATCCGCGAGTAATGCGTCGAAGTCGGCAAATTGTCGGGACAATGCCGGACTCTCACGGCGTTCACCTTCGCTGGTCTGCCCGTCACCTTCGTAGGCTTTACGGGCCGCAGCGTCAGCTTTGACCGGATCGGTCTGCGACAGCCAGGAGAATGCGGTCTTTACCGCAACCGGCAATGGTTGGCGCATGCCGGCCTGCCAGGCGAGGAGTAAATCGTCTAGGAGGCTAATCGCGCGGGCTTGCTCCATCGGCTCCAGCAGCAATGTGTCGTCACTGGCGACCAATGCCGTGGTCAGTGAAAGTCCGCTGGCGCAGGCGGCAAGATGATTCACCCACGGTTTGGTCAGCCGATGCCACTTACGACTTTTGATTGAGCCGATGCTGTTGGGAATGGTCGTAACTGCTAACAGGCCACCATCAGCGCGCTGATGCAGGCCTGCGAGCCAGCCTTCAAGCCGCAAACCCTGAAAATCGAGATTGACCGGGATGGCGCTGGTCACCGGTGTCGGCCACAACGTCAGTAGCTGTTGATAACGTTGCAACAGGTCGGGGAGCGGTTCGATCAGTTCCCGCTGCAGGCATTCGCCAAAACCGGCCATGGGCAACAATCCGCTGTTTTGCAGGCGTCGAGCCTGAGCCTCAAGTGCCTGATCGATATTGTCCGGTTGTCTGAGGGCAGCTTCGAGCAGGCTGTCGCTGAGCGTATAGCGCTGCAATGCGTCCAGCACAAAAGGTTCTTCATCGGCCAGCGGAGCTTCGGCGGCTTCGAAATACACCTTGAGTCGTTGGGTAAAAAAATGTCGTGTCGGGTTACGCAGGAAATCCTGTAGCAGGGCCAGGCTCAGAGGTTCTTCCTGAACATAAGGCGTGAGCAATTCTGCGTGGATCTGGGGCGCATGCTGTTGATGCAACACCTGCCACTCACTGGCATAGCTGAACAGTGGATCGCCTTCATGGAAATAGCGCGCACTGAACGGCTGCAGCGGATGCTCTTCGGTCATGGCGCCTAACAGATCCTGGCTTTCGTCGATCAATCGCCAGCCGCTGGCGAGGTGATCACGTAACTGGCCAATCAACACCGACGCCGGTCGCTCACTGTTGTCGCGAATGCTGCGGCCGACCCAACTGATATAAAGCTGATCACGTGCCGAGAGGAGCGCCTCGAGCAACAGATAGCGGTCATCTTCACGCCGCGAGCGGTCTCCAGGGCGGTAGTCGCTGCCCATCAGATCGAAATCCAGCGGGGGTTGCGCACGGGGGTAATCGCCGTCGTTCATCCCCAACAAACAAACCAACTTAAAGGGAATGGCGCGCATCGGCATCAACGTACAAAAGTTCACCGCACCGGCCAGGAAGCGCTGAGACAAACGCCCCTGATCCAGTCCGGCGAGCCAGGCTTCACGGACGACAGTCAGCGGCAGCTCATCTACCAGACCTACCGTCTCACAGGTCTCCAGCCAGGTTTCGCGAAGCTCTTCCAGTTGGGTTAGCAAGTAGTCGTCATGTTCATTACTGGCTTTGAAGAACAGCTGCATCAGCGCTTGTAGTCGCTGCCCCCACTCTTTGGGCTGAGCCGGTTGTGTGAGCTGCTGATGGGCGAGCTCCAGCGCATCGAGCAACGCTACCAACGGCCCGATCAATGCGGCATCCAGGCCGCCAATTTCATCATACGGTTCAATCCCTGAGCAGGCATTGGCGGTACCGACGGCGTAACCCAAGAGCATTCGGCGCAGGCCAAAATGCCAGCTGTTCTGTTCAAGTTTGTCCGGCAGCCCGAGCCCGGCACGCTGCTCGGCGTTCATACCCCAACGGACGCCCGCCCCTTCGATCCAGCGATGCAGTGTTGGCAGGTCCCGCTCTTCTACGCCGAACCGGGCACGTAATGCCGGAACGTCGAGCAGGTCGAGGATTTCGCTGACGGGGAAACGACTGTCCGGCAGCTTGAGCAGGTGCTCGACCGCGATCAGTAACGGGTCGCGGCCACGCTGCCCCTGATCCGCCAATGTGAAGGGAATGAAGCGTGGGTCATACCGGTCGAGTTGACCAAACACCGCGCGTATATGCGGTGCATAACTGTCGACATCCGGCACCATTACGATCACATCGCGAGGGCGCAGATTCGGATTGGCACTGAAGCGCGCGAGTAGCTGGTCATGCAGGATTTCCACTTCGCGCTGAGCGCTGTGGGCAATGTGAAAACGGATCGAATCGTCTTCATTCAGATCAACAGCAGGCCAGTGCTCGCGGGTCTCGTTGAGTGGACGCAGCTCCAGGATATCGTCCTGAAGTTGATTCAGCAGATTGTGTGGCTCAGATTCACTAAACAGGTCAATGCGACCGTCGCGAAATACGGCGCGGTAGCTGTTGGGATCGTCGTAACTGTCGAGCAGGTTGATGTAGTCACGACCTTGCTTACCCCATGCTGCCAGTAATGGATGGGCATGCTGGTGCAGTGTTTCGGGGTCCAGCACGACGGGCATTCCGCTCTTGCGGGACTGTCGCTTGTATTGGTGACGCAGCAAATCCTTGTCGGCAACGATATCGGCCCAATGGTGACGGCAAGGGTTATGTACACACAACAGGACCTGGCTGAAACGCGCGAGTCCGGCCAGCGCTTCAAGGACCTGGGCCGGTAACGACGAAATCCCGAAAACAATCACTCGCGATGGCAGTCCTGCTGGAGCTATCGCAAGGTTGTTGATCCGCTCGATGAATCGCTGGTGAACGCCGGCACGACTCTGCGCCATGCCTTGTTCACCCACGTCATTCAGTAGTGCACGCCACAATTCGGCTTGCCAGCAGCTGGTAGCGGGCAAAGATTTTACCTCGCCTCTGACATTTCGTAATTGATGCCGCCCTTCGGCCCAATCCTCAAGCCAGTCAGCCCGATACACCTGATATTGGTCGAAAAGATCCGCTAGACGCTCAGACAATTGATAGCGCTTGCGCAAGTCAGTGTCGTGGGTGAGGAAGCGTTGCAGCGGCTCGAAATGCGCACGGTCGATGACCTGGGGTAGCAAACGCATGAGGCGCCAGGTTAGTGGTGCTTTATCGAGCAGGGATTTGGCCGGAATTTCTTCTCGCCCCAAAACCATGCGATAGAGCTGCCACATAAAGCTACCGGGCAGTTGCACATCAATCGCTGCGGCGATGCCGCAACCACCGAGGTCGTCTTCTTCTGGATCTTCAGCCAAGGCCAGCTTTAGCCATTGGGCGATGCCGTTACTCTGCACCAACGCAATTTCGTTCTCCAGGGGAGCCAGCGGATAGCGCCGCATGATGCTGACCACCAAGCTGCGCAGTTCGTCCAGGCTATTGCTCTGAACCACCATGAATGCAGCGTTGAGGGACTGGGCGTCCGGCATAAAGACTTCCTTGGAAAAGTACGAAAACCAGGTCAGAACCTTAGCATTGTCGGCACGCTATGACAGCCGGACGAGGTCCGTGAATGCTGTAAGAACTTTCCTGCGGGCAAAACAAAACCCCAACTGCTTTCGCAATTGGGGTTTCGGAATTTAATCTTGACGATGACCTACTCTCGCATGGGGAAACCCCACACTACCATCGGCGATGCATCGTTTCACTGCTGAGTTCGGGATGGGATCAGGTGGTTCCAACGCTCTATGGTCGTCAAGAAATTCGGGTACTGAGTCGTGACCAAGTGGCCT
>NZ_JACOPU010000008.1:0-321862 GCF_017973755.1 Pseudomonas sp. P42
TTCGCGACCTGCTGTCCACCTATGACTTCCCAGGCGACGACACTCCGATCATCATCGGTTCGGCTCGTATGGCTCTGGAAGGCAAAGACGACAACGAAATGGGCACCACTGCCGTTCGTAAGCTGGTGGAAACTCTGGATACCTACATTCCGGATCCAGTTCGCGTAATCGACAAGCCGTTCCTGATGCCAATCGAAGACGTATTCTCGATCTCGGGTCGCGGTACTGTTGTAACTGGCCGTATCGAGCGCGGTATCGTTCGCGTTCAGGATCCATTGGAAATCGTTGGTCTGCGTGACACTACTGTCACCACCTGCACCGGTGTTGAAATGTTCCGTAAGCTGCTCGACGAAGGTCGTGCTGGCGAGAACTGTGGCGTGCTGCTGCGCGGCACCAAGCGTGACGACGTAGAGCGTGGTCAGGTTCTGGTTAAGCCGGGTTCGGTTAAGCCGCACACTACCTTCGAAGCTGAAGTGTACGTGTTGAGCAAAGAAGAAGGCGGTCGTCACACTCCGTTCTTCAAAGGCTACCGTCCACAGTTCTACTTCCGGACCACTGACGTGACCGGTAACTGCGAACTGCCGGAAGGCGTTGAAATGGTAATGCCGGGCGACAACATCAAAATGGTTGTCACCCTGATCAAGACCATCGCAATGGAAGACGGTCTGCGTTTCGCTATCCGTGAAGGCGGTCGTACCGTCGGCGCTGGCGTCGTAGCCAAAATCATCGCCTAACTCTTTTGAGTTAAATGATGAATTGAAGAAAGCCTCCGCTTAGCGGGGGCTTTTTTTATTGGGTTGACACCAATCTGGGGCGTCTATAGAATTGCGCCTCCTTTTAACGGGCGTATTGCGCTCGGTGGGAATAGCAGCCGGAGTCTGAAATCCAATGCAAAATCAGCAAATCCGTATCAGGTTGAAGGCTTTTGACCATCGCCTGATCGACCAATCCACCCAGGAAATCGTGGAAACCGCGAAACGTACTGGTGCTCAAGTGCGTGGTCCAATTCCACTGCCTACCCGTAAAGAGCGGTTCACCGTTCTGGTCTCCCCGCACGTCAACAAAGACGCGCGTGACCAGTACGAGATCCGTACTCATAAGCGCGTTCTGGACATCGTCCAGCCAACGGATAAAACCGTTGATGCACTTATGAAGCTTGATCTTGCGGCCGGTGTGGAAGTGCAGATCAGCCTCGGCTAAGACTCGGTCTTAGTCGTGTAACGCTCTGAAATGGGCGGCCATAGCGGGTGAAAGCCCCGTACACTCATGAGGTTTACAACATGACTATTGGTGTAGTCGGTCGTAAATGCGGTATGACCCGTATTTTCACCGAAGAAGGTGTCTCCATTCCGGTCACGGTCATTGAGATCGAACCGAATCGCGTCACCCAGTTCAAAACTGAAGAGACCGATGGCTATCGTGCAGTGCAAGTCACTGTAGGCGAGCGTCGTGCTTCGCGTGTTACAGCTGCTCAGGCTGGCCACTTCGCTAAGGCGAACGTTGCCGCTGGTCGCACTGTCATGGAGTTCCGTCTTGAAGAAGGCGACTACCAGGCTGGCGATCTGATCAACGCTGAAATCTTCGCCGCTGGTCAACTGGTTGATGTAACCGGTCAGTCCAAGGGTAAGGGCTTCCAGGGTACGATCAAGCGTTGGAATTTCCGCGGGCAAGATAACACCCACGGTAACTCCGTATCCCACCGCGTCCCAGGCTCTATCGGCCAGTGCCAGACTCCTGGTCGTGTATTCAAGGGCAAAAAAATGTCCGGTCATATGGGCGCTGAGCGCGTGACCGTGCAGTCCCTGGAAGTAGTGCGCGTGGACGCTGAACGCAATCTGTTGTTGGTCAAGGGTGCTGTTCCTGGCGCTACTGGCGGCAACCTGGTTGTACGTCCAGCAGCCAAGGCTCGCGGTTAAGGGGAAGCTGACATGCAATTAAATGTAAATGACGCTCAAGCGATCGAAGTTTCCGAACTGACATTTGGCGGCGAATTCAACGAGACGCTGGTTCACCAAGCAGTCGTGGCCTACATGGCCGGCGGCCGTCAAGGTAGCAAGCAGCAAAAGACCCGTTCCGACGTTCGTGGTGGCGGTAAGCGCCCATGGCGTCAGAAAGGTACTGGCCGTGCTCGTGCCGGTACTATCCGTAGCCCAATCTGGCGTGGCGGCGGTACCACTTTCGCAGCTCGTCCGCAGGATCACTCCCAGAAGCTGAACAAGAAGATGTATCGCGCAGCAATGCGTTCCATCCTTGCTGAGCTGGTGCGTACTGATCGTCTGGTCGTGGTTCAGGATTTCGCTGTTGAAACTCCGAAAACCAAAGATCTGCTGGGCAAGCTGAACAACATGAGCCTGACCGATGTTCTCATCGTGTCGGACGCTGTTGATCAGAACCTGTACCTGGCTGCTCGTAACCTGCCGCACGTAGATGTACGTGACGTTCAAGGTTCCGATCCAGTTAGTCTGATCGCATACGACAAGGTGTTGATCACCGTGTCGGCCGTGAAGAAATTCGAGGAGCTGCTGGGATGAACCAGGAACGCGTATTTAAAGTTCTGCTTGGCCCGCACGTTTCCGAAAAGGCTACGGTTCTGGCTGACAAGAAGGGCCAGTTCGTTTTCAAGGTTGCAACTGACGCAACCAAGCTGGAAATCAAGAAGGCCGTCGAAAGCCTGTTCAGCGTGAAAGTTGAGCGTGTTACTACCCTGAACGTTCTGGGTAAGAGCAAGCGCACGGCTCGCGGTCTGGGCAAGCGCAATGACTGGAAGAAGGCAGTTATCTCCCTTCAGCCAGGCCAAGATCTCGATTTCAGCAGCAGTGCTGAGTAAGGAAGGGGTGCATCATGGCAATCGTTAAATGCAAACCGACTTCCCCTGGCCGCCGTTTTGTGGTCAAGGTGGTCAACCAGGAGCTGCATAAAGGCGCTCCTCACGCACCGCTGCTCGAGAAAAAATCGAAGACTGGTGGTCGTAACAACAATGGCCGTATTACTACCCGTCACATCGGTGGTGGTCATAAGCAGCATTATCGTATGGTCGATTTTCGTCGCAACGACAAAGATGGCATTCCAGCCACTGTTGAGCGTATTGAATACGATCCAAACCGTACTGCTCACATTGCTCTTATGTTGTACGCAGACGGCGAACGCCGTTACATCATCGCCCCTAAAGGCGTGAGTGCTGGCGACCAGCTGATTTCGGGTGCTTTGGCTCCGATCAAGCCAGGCAACCAGTTGCAACTGCGCAGCATTCCAGTTGGTAGCACCGTACACGGCATCGAATTGAAGCCAGGTAAAGGCGCACAGATCGCTCGTTCCGCTGGTGCCTCGGCTCAGCTGATCGCTCGTGAAGGTGTGTACGTTACCCTGCGTCTTCGCTCCGGTGAAATGCGTAAAGTCCTGGCTGAATGCCGTGCGACCCTGGGTGAAGTCTCGAACTCCGAGCACAGCCTGCGTTCGCTGGGTAAAGCTGGTGCCAAACGCTGGCGTGGCGTTCGCCCAACCGTTCGTGGTGTTGCCATGAACCCGGTTGACCACCCACATGGTGGTGGTGAAGGTCGTACCTCTGGTGGTCGTCATCCGGTATCGCCATGGGGCTTCCCGACTAAGGGCGCGAAGACTCGTGGTAATAAGCGTACCGACAAAATGATCGTCCGTCGTCGCAAGTAAATAGAGGGATACGACAGTGCCACGTTCTCTGAAAAAAGGTCCTTTTATTGATCTTCACCTACTGAAGAAGATCGAAGTGGCGGCGGAAAAGAACGATCGCAAACCAATTAAGACTTGGTCGCGTCGTTCGATGATCCTGCCACAAATGGTCGGTCTGACCATCGCAGTACACAACGGTCGTCAACACGTCCCAGTTCTCGTTAACGAAGACATGGTCGGCCACAAACTGGGCGAGTTTGCCGGTACCCGCACTTATCGTGGGCACGTGGCAGACAAGAAAGCCAAGCGTTAAGGGGTTAGGAAATGGAAGTAGCCGCTAAGTTGTCGGGCGCTCGAATCTCCGCCCAGAAAGCCCGCTTGGTCGCCGACCAGATTCGCGGGAAGAAGGTGGGCGAAGCGCTCAACTTGTTGGCTTTCAGCAGTAAGAAAGCCGCCGAGATCATGAAGAAAGTGCTGGAGTCGGCCGTAGCCAACGCCGAGCATAACGAAGGCGCAGACGTTGATGACCTGAAGGTCAGCACCGTTTTCGTCAACGAAGGGCGTTCGCTGAAGCGCATCATGCCACGTGCCAAAGGCCGTGCTGATCGCATCGTCAAGCGGTCTTGCCATATCACTGTCAAGGTTGCTGACAAGTAACGGAGTCGAAGAGATGGGTCAGAAAGTACATCCCATTGGCATTCGCCTGGGAATCGTCAAGGAGCACACCTCCGTCTGGTACGCAGACGGTCGGACTTATGCGGACTATTTGTTCGCTGATCTGAAGGTGCGTGAGTATCTCCAAGACAAACTAAAAAGCGCGTCCGTAAGCCGTATCGATATCCATCGTCCGGCGCAAACTGCACGTATCACCATCCACACTGCTCGTCCAGGTATCGTTATCGGGAAGAAAGGTGAAGATGTTGAGAAACTGCGTCAGGACCTGACCAAGCAAATGGGTGTGCCTGTGCACATCAATATCGAAGAGATCCGCAAGCCGGAGCTCGACGGTATGCTGGTTGCGCAGAGCGTAGCTCAGCAGCTGGAGCGTCGCGTAATGTTCCGTCGCGCTATGAAGCGCGCTGTTCAGAACGCCATGCGCATTGGTGCCAAAGGCATCAAAATCCAAGTGAGCGGTCGTCTCGGCGGTGCTGAAATCGCACGTACTGAATGGTATCGCGAAGGGCGTGTGCCATTGCACACCCTGCGTGCCGACATCGACTATGCCAACTACGAAGCTCACACCACTTACGGTGTGATCGGTGTAAAGGTTTGGATCTTCAAAGGCGAAGTAATTGGTGGTCGCCAAGAAGAACTGAAACCACAAGCACCAGCGCCTCGTAAAAAAGCTGCTAAGTAAGGGGTACGCCAAATGTTGCAACCTAAGCGTACGAAGTTCCGCAAGCAGATGACAGGTCACAACCGTGGCCTGGCTCAGCGCGGTAGCAAAGTCAGCTTCGGCGAGTTCGCGCTGAAGTCTGTAGCTCGTGGTCGTCTCACCGCTCGTCAGATCGAGTCAGCGCGTCGTGCTCTGACCCGTCACGTTAAACGTGGCGGCAAGATCTGGATCCGTGTATTCCCGGACAAGCCGATTTCCAAAAAGCCCCTCGAAGTTCGGATGGGTAAAGGTAAGGGTAACGTGGAATACTGGGTAGCCCAGATTCAGCCAGGCAAAGTCCTGTATGAAATCGAGGGTGTAACTGAAGAGCTGGCGCGTGAGGCTTTTGCCCTGGCTGCTGCAAAGCTGCCGCTCGCCACCGCCTTTGTTAAACGGACGGTGATGTGATGAAAGCGAATGAACTTCGTGAAAAATCCGCACAGCAGCTGAACGAGCAACTGCTCGGCTTGCTGCGCGACCAGTTCAATCTGCGTATGCAGAAAGCAACTGGCCAGTTGGGGCAGTCTCATCTGCTCTCGCAAGTTAAGCGTGACATCGCTCGCGTGAAGACTGTGCTTAACCAGCAGGCAGGTAAGTGATCATGGCTGAAGCCGAAAAAACTGTCCGTACGCTGACTGGCCGTGTTGTCAGCGACAAGATGGACAAAACCATCACCGTTCTGATCGAGCGTCGCGTTAAGCACCCGATCTACGGTAAATATGTTAAGCGTTCGACTAAGCTGCACGCGCACGACGAAACCAATCAGTGCCATATCGGCGACAAAGTCACTATTCGTGAAACTCGTCCGATGGCCAAGACTAAGTCTTGGGCACTGGTTGATGTTCTCGAACGCGCTGTGGAAGTCTAAGGACTAGGGGTCGGAGAAATTATATGATTCAGACTCAATCCATGCTCGATGTGGCCGATAACAGCGGCGCTCGCCGTGTTATGTGCATCAAGGTGCTGGGTGGCTCCCATCGTCGTTACGCTGGTATCGGTGACATCATCAAAGTTACCGTGAAGGAAGCAATTCCTCGCGGTAAGGTGAAAAAAGGCCAAGTGATGACTGCTGTTGTAGTCCGCACTCGTCACGGCGTACGTCGTGCTGATGGCTCCATTATCCGCTTTGATGGCAACGCTGCTGTTCTTCTGAACAACAAGCAAGAGCCGATCGGCACCCGTATCTTTGGGCCAGTGACCCGTGAACTTCGTACTGAGAAGTTCATGAAGATCGTCTCGCTCGCCCCAGAAGTGCTGTAAGGAGATCCGACATGCAAAAGATTCGTCGTGACGACGAGATCATCGTGATCGCCGGCAAAGACAAAGGTAAGCGCGGTAAGGTGCTGAAGGTTCTTGCTGACAACCGTCTGGTTGTTGGTGGTCTGAACCTGGTCAAGCGTCATACCAAGCCTAACCCTATGTCGGGCGTACAAGGCGGTATCGTCGAGAAAGAAGCGCCACTGCACGCTTCTAACGTAGCCATCTTCAATGGCGAAACCAACAAGGCTGACCGCGTTGGTTTCAAAGTAGAAGAAGGTAAGAAAATTCGTGTCTTCAAGTCGACCCAAAAAGCGGTTGATGCTTGAACACTGCTAGGTAGAAGACCATGGCACGACTAAAAGAGATTTACCGGAAGGAAATCGCTCCGAAACTTAAGGAAGAACTTAAGCTTTCGAACGTGATGGAAGTTCCGCGCGTTACCAAAATCACCCTGAACATGGGTCTGGGCGAAGCGATCGGTGACAAAAAAGTCATCGAGCACGCTGTTGCTGACCTGGAAAAGATCACCGGCCAAAAAGTCGTTGTGACCTACGCTCGTAAATCCATCGCTGGCTTTAAAGTCCGCGAAGGATGGCCGATCGGTGTCAAGGTGACTCTGCGCCGTGAGCGTATGTATGAGTTCCTGGATCGTCTGCTGTCGATCTCCCTGCCTCGGGTTCGCGACTTCCGCGGCCTGAATGCCAAGTCCTTCGATGGTCGTGGTAACTACAGCATGGGCGTAAAAGAGCAGATCATTTTCCCGGAAATCGACTACGACAAGATCGATGCTCTCCGCGGTCTGGACATTACCCTGACCACCACTGCCAAGAACGATGATGAAGGCCGCGCTCTGCTGCGTGCTTTCAAATTCCCGTTCCGCAACTGATTGGAGTAGGAAAATGGCCAAGAAGAGCATGAAAAACCGTGAGCTGAAGCGTCAGCTCACTGTTGCCAAGTACGCCACCAAGCGTGCAGCGCTGAAAGCTATCATCGTTGATCTGAACGCAAGTCCAGAAGCACGTTGGGAAGCTACCGTAGCTCTGCAGAAGCAACCACGTGACGCAAGCGCTTCGCGCATGCGTAACCGTTGCCGCCTGACTGGTCGTCCGCACGGCGTTTACCGCAAGTTCGGCCTTGGCCGTAACAAGTTGCGTGAAGCTGCAATGCGTGGTGACGTTCCAGGTCTGGTTAAAGCCAGCTGGTAATCGCTGTCAAAGCCTCGATGGTCGGGTCCGCAAGAATCTGACTACCGGTGGCCTTGAATTTGAATCAAGCCCCTTTTGGGGCTTGATTCATTTCTGGGGTGTGTCTAGAATGACCGGCTCGCCTGAGCCCGTGTTTTTCATGCCCGGAAGTTCTCGGCGACAAGTAGTAGCCGCAAGGCTAATTTTTCTGTATTAGGAGCGTCTAGCCCATGAGTATGCAGGACCCGTTAGCGGACATGCTAACTCGAATCCGTAATGCCCAGATGGCTGAAAAGTCTGTCGTAAGCATGCCGTCTTCCACGCTGAAGGTGGCTGTAGCAAAAGTCCTGAAGGACGAAGGTTACATCGCGGATTTTCAGATCACCACCGACGCTAAGCCGTCGTTGTCCATCTCGCTGAAGTACTTCGAAGGCCGTCCGGTTATCGAAGAAGTGAAGCGCGTTAGTCGTCCAGGCCTGCGTCAGTACAAGTCCGTTGAAGATCTGCCGAAAGTTCGTGGCGGTCTTGGCGTGTCTATCGTCTCCACCAACAAAGGTGTGATGACGGATCGTGCTGCGCGCGCTGCCGGTGTCGGCGGCGAAGTTCTTTGCACTGTGTTCTAAGGGGGGATAAGCATGTCTCGCGTCGCTAAGAACCCCGTTAAGCTGCCAGCCGGTGTCGAAGTAAAATTCGCAGGCCAACAGCTTTCGGTGAAGGGTGCCAAGGGCACTCTTGAACTGAACATCCATTCGTCCGTTGAGATTGTTGAAGAAGCTGGTGAGCTGCGTTTCGCTGCTCGCAATGGCGATCAACAAACTCGCGCAATGGCCGGTACCACGCGTGCGTTGGTAAACAACATGGTCCAAGGCGTAAGCCAAGGCTTCGAGCGTAAGCTCCAGCTGGTCGGTGTTGGTTACAAAGCGCAAGCAAAAGGCACGGTTTTGAACCTTGCCCTTGGCTTCTCGCACCCAGTGGATTACGAACTGCCGGAAGGCATTACCGCTGAGACTCCTAGCCAGACCGATATCCTGATCAAGGGCATCGATAAGCAGCTGGTAGGTCAAGTGGCCGCTGAGATCCGCGACTTCCGTCCACCAGAGCCGTACAAAGGCAAAGGTGTGCGCTACGCGGACGAAGTCGTCCGTCGTAAAGAAGCCAAGAAGAAGTAGGGCATAGCAAATGACCGACAAAAAAGTTACTCGACTGCGTCGCGCTCGCAAAGCACGCCTGAAAATGCACGAACTCGAAGTCGTGCGTCTCTGCGTGTTCCGCTCGTCGCAGCACATCTACGCCCAGGTCATCTCGGCCGACGGCAACAAAGTCCTGGCAAGCGCCTCGACTTTGGATAAAGAACTGCGTGATGGTGCCACTGGCAACATCGACGCGGCCACAAAGGTTGGCCAGCTGGTCGCTACGCGTGCTAAGGCCGCTGGCGTCTCGCAAGTGGCTTTCGACCGCTCTGGCTTCAAGTATCACGGCCGCGTTAAAGCGCTGGCTGATGCTGCTCGTGAAGCTGGGCTGGAGTTCTAAGTTATGTCAAATAACGACCAAAAGCGCGACGAAGGCTACATTGAGAAGCTGGTTCAAGTTAACCGCGTAGCCAAAACCGTTAAAGGCGGCCGTATCTTCACTTTCACCGCGTTGACCGTGGTTGGTGATGGTAAAGGGCGTGTTGGCTTCGGCCGTGGCAAGTCACGTGAAGTGCCTGCTGCGATCCAGAAGGCAATGGAAGCTGCTCGCCGCAACATGATTCAAGTTGACCTGAACGGCACCACTCTGCAGTACGCAATGAAGTCCGCTCACGGCGCTTCGAAGGTGTACATGCAGCCTGCTTCTGAAGGTACCGGTATCATCGCTGGTGGCGCTATGCGTGCTGTCCTCGAAGTTGCTGGCGTTCAGAACGTTCTGGCCAAGTGCTACGGCTCGACTAACCCGGTAAACGTGGTTCACGCCACTTTCAAGGGTCTGAAAGCCATGCAATCTCCTGAGTCTATTGCCGCCAAGCGTGGCTTGACCGTCAAGGAGATCTTCTGATCATGGCTACCGTTAAAGTAACGCTGATCAAAAGCATGACCGGCCGCATCCCTAACCACAAATTGTGCGTTAAGGGTCTCGGTCTGCGTCGCATCGGTCACACTGTAGAAGTCCAGGATACTCCCGAGAATCGCGGGATGATCAACAAGGCTTACTACATGCTGCGTGTCGAGGGTTAATCGATGAAACTCAATGATCTGAGTCCAGCGCCGGGTTCCCGTCGTGAAAAGCATCGTCCGGGCCGTGGTATCGGTAGCGGTTTGGGTAAGACTGGTGGCCGCGGCCACAAAGGTCAGACCTCCCGCTCCGGTGGCACCATTGCTCCAGGCTTTGAAGGCGGTCAACAGCCGCTGCATCGTCGCCTGCCGAAGTTCGGTTTCGTTTCCCTGAAGGCTATGGATCGCGCAGAAGTGCGTCTGTCCGAGCTGGCTAAAGTGGAAGGCGACATCGTCACCGTGCAGTCCCTGAAAGATGCCAACGTGATTAACGTCAACGTACAGCGTGTGAAAATCATGCTGTCCGGTGAAGTGACTCGCGCTGTCACTATCGGCAAGGGAATCGGCGCCACCAAAGGTGCGCGTTCGGCTATCGAAGCAGCTGGCGGCAAGTTCGAGGAATAAATGGCTAAGCAAGGTGCTCTCTCTGCGCTCGGCAAAGGCGGTATGTCTGAACTCTGGGCTCGTCTGCGTTTTCTGTTCCTGGCGATTATCGTCTACCGAATAGGCGCACACATCCCGGTTCCAGGTATCAACCCGGACCGACTCGCAGAACTGTTTCGACAGAATGAGGGGACCATTCTTAGCTTGTTCAACATGTTCTCCGGCGGCGCGCTGGAAAGGATGAGCATCTTTGCACTGGGGATCATGCCGTACATTTCGGCATCGATCATCATGCAACTGATGACAGCCGTCAGCCCGCAGTTGGAACAGTTGAAGAAGGAAGGTGAAGCTGGGCGTCGCAAGATTGCTCAGTACACCCGCTACGGCACTGTCGTTCTCGCTCTCGTTCAGGCTATTGGCATGTCCATTGGTCTGGCGGGGCAGGGCGTATCGTTCACTGGTGACTTTGGCTTCCATTTCGTCGCGGTATCCACTTTTGTGGCTGGTGCGATGTTCATGATGTGGCTGGGTGAGCAGATTACTGAGCGTGGTGTTGGCAACGGTATCTCGATGTTGATTTTCGCAGGTATCGTCGCCGGTCTTCCGAGAGCGATCGGGCAGTCTTTCGAGTCTGCGCGTCAGGGTGACATCAACATTTTTGCCCTTGTTGCGATCGGTTTGCTGGCAGTAGCGATTATCGGTTTTGTGGTGTTCATTGAGCGTGGTCAGCGTCGTATTGCTGTTCACTACGCCAAGCGTCAGCAAGGCCGTAAGGTCTTCGCTGCGCAGACTAGCCACTTGCCGCTGAAGGTGAACATGGCCGGTGTTATTCCGGCTATTTTCGCGAGCAGCATTTTGCTGTTCCCGGCTTCGTTGGGTACCTGGTTCGGTCAGTCTGAAGGTTTGGGCTGGTTGCAGGACATCTCGCAGTCGATCGCTCCTGGTCAGCCGTTGAATATTCTGCTGTTTAGTGCAGGGATTATTTTCTTCTGCTTCTTCTATACGGCGTTGATGTTCAATCCGAAAGACGTAGCGGAAAACCTGAAGAAGTCCGGTGCCTTTATTCCGGGCATCCGTCCGGGCGAGCAGTCGGCGCGCTACATTGATGGCGTTCTGACTCGTTTGACCCTGTTCGGTGCTCTATATATGACGGCCGTATGTCTGTTGCCCCAGTTCCTGGTGGTTGCGGCAAACGTTCCGTTCTACCTTGGCGGGACCTCGTTGCTGATCGTGGTCGTGGTTGTGATGGACTTCATGTCCCAAGTACAATCGCACCTCGTTTCGCACCAGTACGAATCCCTGATGAAGAAAGCCAACCTGAAGGGTTACGGCAGCGGCATGTTGCGCTGAGTACCCATAAGGTTCGAGGAGTTGGTGATGAAAGTTCGTGCATCGGTGAAAAAGCTGTGCCGTAACTGCAAAATTATTCGCCGCGAAGGTGTTGTTCGAGTAATTTGCAGCGCGGAACCGCGTCACAAACAGCGCCAAGGCTGAGTGTGATCCGCTTGAAGCCCGGCAGCTAGTGCGCTGCCGGGTTGATTATTTGTTATTACAGCGATATTATCTCGCGCCCTATTTCTTGGCTTCCGGGGCGTAGGTAGCTGTCAATTGGAGTCCCACTGAATGGCCCGTATTGCAGGCGTTAACATTCCAGATAACAAGCACACTGTTATCTCGCTGACCTACATCTATGGTGTTGGTCGCACTACTGCGCAGAAAATTTGCGCAGAGACTGGGGTAAACCCAGCCGCAAAGATCAAAGATCTGAGCGACGAGCAGATTGAACAGTTGCGTGGCGAAGTGGCGAAGTTCACCACTGAAGGTGACCTGCGTCGCGAAATCAACATGAAAATCAAGCGTTTGATGGACCTCGGTTGCTACCGTGGTCTGCGTCATCGTCGTGGTCTTCCAGTGCGCGGTCAGCGTACCAAGACTAACGCGCGTACCCGTAAAGGTCCGCGTAAGCCGATCCGCAAGTAATCGCCCACGCGAATCGACAGGAAATTAATCATGGCAAAACCTGCTGCTCGTCCTCGTAAAAAAGTTAAAAAGACAGTGGTTGATGGCATCGCCCACATCCATGCTTCTTTTAACAACACAATCGTGACCATCACCGACCGTCAAGGTAACGCGCTTTCTTGGGCTACCTCTGGTGGTTCGGGTTTCCGCGGTTCCCGCAAGTCCACCCCGTTTGCTGCTCAAGTAGCTGCTGAACGTGCTGGTCAAGCTGCGCTGGAATATGGCCTGAAAAACCTCGACGTTAACGTCAAAGGTCCAGGTCCAGGTCGTGAGTCTGCTGTCCGTGCATTGAACGGCTGTGGCTATAAGATCGCCAGCATCACCGACGTGACGCCAATCCCGCACAACGGGTGCCGTCCGCCGAAGAAGCGCCGCGTGTAATCCAGGAGATTGTAAAGAATGGCTCGTTACATTGGTCCAAAATGCAAACTCGCTCGTCGCGAAGGCACCGATCTCTTCCTGAAGAGCGGCGTGCGCGCGATCGAATCGAAGTGCAACATTGAAGCAGCACCTGGTATCCACGGCCAACGCCGCGGTCGCCAGTCCGACTACGGCACCCAACTGCGTGAAAAGCAGAAGGTCCGTCGTATTTACGGCGTTCTCGAGCGTCAGTTCAGCGGCTACTACAAAGAAGCTGCTGGCAAGAAAGGTGCAACCGGTGAAAACCTGCTGCAACTGCTCGAATGCCGTCTGGACAACGTTGTATACCGTATGGGCTTTGGTTCGACTCGTGCCGAATCCCGCCAGCTGGTATCGCACAAGTCGATCAGCGTTAACGGTCAGACCGTAAACGTTCCGTCGTATCAGGTTCGTGCTGGTGACGTGGTTGCAGTTCGCGAGAAAGCAAAAAACCAGCTTCGCATTGTCCAAGCTCTCGATCTGTGTGCCCAACGTGGCCGCGTAGAATGGGTAGAAGTAGACACTGAGAAGAAGTCGGGCGTTTTCAAGAACGTTCCTGCTCGCAGTGATCTGTCCGCCGACATCAACGAAAGCCTGATTGTCGAGCTCTACTCCAAGTAAGGGCTAGAAAATAGGTGCATCCATGCAGATTTCGGTAAATGAGTTCCTGACACCCCGCCATATTGATGTGCAGGTTGTCAGTCCAACCCGCGCCAAGATCACTCTCGAGCCTCTCGAGCGTGGTTTTGGCCACACCCTGGGCAACGCGCTGCGACGCATCCTGTTGTCCTCAATGCCCGGCTGCGCAGTAGTCGAGGCCGAGATTGACGGTGTGCTCCACGAGTACAGCGCCATCGAAGGTGTACAGGAAGACGTAATTGAAATCCTGTTGAACCTTAAAGGTCTGGCCATCAAGCTGCACGGTCGTGACGAAGTTACGCTGACCTTGTCGAAGAAGGGTTCGGGGGTGGTTACCGCTGCCGATATTCAGCTGGATCATGATGTCGAGATCGTTAATCCCGATCACGTAATCGCTAACCTGGCGTCTAACGGCGCCCTGAACATGAAGCTCACTGTAGCTCGTGGTCGTGGTTATGAACCAGCCGACTCGCGTCAGAGCGATGAAGACGAAAGCCGCAGCATCGGTCGCTTGCAGCTTGACTCTTCGTTCAGCCCGGTTCGCCGTATCGCATACGTGGTGGAAAACGCCCGTGTCGAGCAGCGTACTAACCTGGACAAGCTGGTTATTGATCTGGAAACCAACGGTACTCTGGATCCTGAAGAGGCAATTCGCCGCGCTGCAACCATTCTGCAACAGCAGTTGGCTGCGTTCGTCGACCTCAAAGGTGACAGTGAGCCAGTGGTTGTCGAACAGGAAGACGAGATCGATCCGATCCTGCTTCGCCCGGTTGACGATCTGGAACTGACTGTACGTTCGGCTAACTGCCTTAAGGCGGAAAACATCTACTACATCGGTGACCTGATTCAGCGTACCGAAGTAGAGCTGTTGAAGACTCCGAACCTGGGTAAGAAATCCTTGACAGAAATCAAGGACGTTCTGGCCTCCCGCGGTCTGTCCCTCGGCATGCGCCTCGACAACTGGCCGCCTGCAAGTCTTAAGAAGGACGACAAGGCGACTGCCTGATCGTCGTAATCACCGAACGTAGTGTTTGGTAAGGAATGAACCATGCGTCATCGTAAAAGTGGTCGTCACCTGAGCCGCACCAGCTCGCACCGCAAGGCCATGTTCCAAAACATGGCGGTGTCGCTGTTCGAGCACGAGCTGATCAAAACTACACTGCCGAAAGCTAAAGAACTGCGTCGCGTTGCTGAGCCGCTGATCACTTTGGCCAAGACAGACAGCCTGGCTAACCGCCGTTTGGTTTTCGACCGTACTCGTTCGAAAGCTATCGTTGGTAAGCTCTTCAACGACCTGGGCAAGCGTTACGCTACCCGTGAGGGTGGCTACCTGCGCATCCTCAAGTGCGGCTTCCGCACTGGCGACAACGCGCCTATGGCGTACGTCGAGTTGGTTGATCGTGCTACCGGCGGTGAAGCTGTATCCGCTGAGTAAGACGTCAGTCTGAAACGAAGAACCGGGCCTAGTGCCCGGTTTTTTGTGCCTGTAAGAAAATGCTTGATTTGTACAAGCTTGCGGCTCCCCTCTTTTGTCATCGTGTGCGGGAAATGATCATTAGTAATTTTCTATCGATGTCTGCAAGGCAATGAATTTGTAGGTGTCACGTTAATGATCAATACTTCCCACCAAGCCGATTAGCCGGCAGTTTGAAGACTGAAAGAGGAAGAAGACCGTATGAGCCAGATGAAAACGCTTACGACCGCCAGTGGCGCTCCAGTCGCTGATAACCAGAATTCTCGCTCTGCCGGCCCGCGCGGCCCGCTTCTGCTCGACGATTTTCACTTGATCGAGAAGCTCGCCCACTTCAACCGTGAGAACATTCCTGAGCGCCGCGTACATGCCAAGGGCTCAGGTGCTTACGGTACGTTCACTGTTACTGGCGATATCACCCAGTACACCAGCGCCAAGCTGTTCGAGTCTGTGGGCAAGCAAACTCCGACCTTTCTGCGATTCTCCACTGTCGGTGGCGAGCGTGGATCGGCTGATACCGAGCGCGATCCCCGTGGTTTCGCTTTGAAGTTTTATACCGAAGAAGGCAACTGGGACATCGTTGGCAACAACACGCCAGTGTTCTTTATTCGTGATCCCCTGAAGTTTCCAGACTTCATCCACACTCAAAAGCGTATGCCACAAAGCAACCTGAAAAGTGCGCAAATGATGTGGGACTTCTGGTCGCATTCACCCGAAGCGCTGCACCAGGTCACGATTCTGTTCTCTGATCGCGGTATTCCCGACGGCTACCGTCACATGCATGGCTTCGGCAGCCACACGTACAGCCTGATCAGCGCGCAGGGCGAGCGTCACTGGGTGAAGTGGCACTACAAGACCAAGCAAGGGATCAAAAACCTCACACCGGCAGATGCTGCGCGTCTGGCGGGCACCGATCCGGATTACGCCCAGCGTGACCTGTTCGAGGCGATCGAGCGCGGTGACTTCCCGAAATGGCGCGTGTGTATCCAGATCATGACCGAGGCTCAAGCTGCGGCGCATTTCGAGAACCCGTTCGATGTCACCAAGACCTGGTCGCAGAAAGAATTCCCGCTGATCGAAGTGGGTGAGCTGGAATTGAACCGCAATCCGCTGAATTACTTTGCCGAAGTCGAGCAAGCCGCATTCGGCCCAAGCAACATGGTTCCAGGCGTCGGTCTCTCGCCTGACCGCATGCTGCAAGGTCGTGTGTTCGCTTACGCTGATGCCCATCGCTACCGTGTCGGCACCAACCACCAGCAATTGCCGGTAAATGCTCCGCGCAGTCCGGTGAATACCTATCAGCGTGATGGCTCGATGGCTTTTGGCAGCAACGGTGGTGCGGCGCCCAACTACGAGCCGAACAGCCACATCGAGTCGCCAAAGCAAGCGCCACATTATGCTGAACCTGCCCTGAGCTTGAGCGGTGCTGCTGATCGTTACGATCACCGCGAAGACACCGACTACTACAGCCACGCCGGTGCGCTGTTCCGCTTGATGAGTGACGAGCAAAAAGCTCTGTTGGTCAGCAACATTGCCGGGGCAATGAGCGGGGTTTCGCCTGACGTCGTAGACCGCCAGTTGCAGCACTTTTACAAAGCCGATCCGGCGTATGGAGAAGCAATCGCAAAGCTGCTCAACGTACAGCTTAACGAAGTCTAAACGAGAAGCAGAACCGCCCTCATTTGGGCGGTTTTTGCGTTATTTAGGCCTCATTTCTCAGAATATCTTCGCTTTTATTGCGTAGAAAGGGTGACCTCCCGGTCCGGTTGGTTCAAACTACAGCCTTTCAAGCAGGGAGATGTAGGGCGATGCAAGGCCACCCAGACGTAATCGATTACCTCAACACGTTGCTGACCGGCGAACTGGCTGCGCGTGACCAATATTTCGTTCATTCGCGGATGTATGAGGACTGGGGGTTCACCAAGCTCTACGAGCGAATCAACCATGAGATGGAAGAAGAGGCTGGTCACGCCGATGCGTTGATGCGCCGGATTCTGATGCTTGAAGGCACACCGCGTATGCGTCCGGATGATCTGGATGTTGGCACCACGGTGCCGGAAATGCTCGAAGCGGATCTGCGCCTTGAGTACAAAGTGCGCGCTGCGCTGTGCAAAGGCATCGAGCTCTGCGAGCAACACAAAGACTACGTCAGTCGTGAGATCCTGCGGATTCAGCTGAACGACACCGAAGAAGATCACACCTACTGGCTGGAAAAGCAGTTGGGCCTGATCAAGCTCATCGGTCTCGAGAACTATCTGCAGTCGCATACTTCCTGATTGCAAACATATAAAAAAGCCCCTGTCACAGATGAAGTGACAGGGGCTTTTTCATGCCCGGTCTTTAGGCACGATCACGGATCAGCAACGGCTTGAGGTAGTAACCGGTGTGAGATTGCTTCATCTCGGCCACTTCCTCCGGTGTGCCGGTGGCTATGATCTGTCCACCCTTGGAACCGCCTTCAGGCCCGAGATCAACCAGCCAGTCAGCTGTCTTGATCACGTCCAGGTTGTGTTCTATCACCACCACGGTGTTGCCGTGATCGCGCAGGCGATGCAGCACGTCGAGCAATTGCTGGATATCCGCGAAGTGCAGTCCTGTGGTCGGCTCATCGAGGATGTACAGGGTCTTGCCGGTGTCGCGTTTGGATAACTCGCGTGACAGCTTGACCCGCTGCGCTTCACCGCCGGACAGCGTAGTCGCAGATTGCCCGAGCTTGATGTACGACAGCCCCACATCCATCAACGTTTGCAGCTTGCGCGCCAGCGCCGGCACCGCATCGAAGAACACCCGTGCTTCCTCGATCGTCATCTCGAGAGTTTCGTGGATGTTCTTGCCCTTGTACTTGATCTCAAGGGTTTCGCGGTTGTAGCGCTTGCTCTTGCACACGTCGCACGGCACATAGATGTCCGGCAGGAAGTGCATTTCCACCTTGATCAGACCGTCGCCCTGGCACGCTTCGCAGCGACCGCCCTTGACGTTGAACGAGAAACGCCCAGGCCCGTAACCGCGCGAGCGTGATTCCGGTACGCCGGCGAACAGTTCGCGGATTGGCGTGAACAGCCCGGTGTAAGTCGCCGGGTTGGAGCGCGGCGTACGGCCGATGGGGCTCTGGTCGATATCGACGACCTTGTCGAGGTGTTCCAGGCCTTTGATGCTGTCGTGTGCTGCAGCTTCCAGCGTGGTCGCACCGTTGAGTGCCGTGGCGCTCAGCGGGAACAGCGTGTTGTTGATCAGCGTCGATTTGCCCGAACCGGACACACCGGTCACGCACGTCAGCAGGCCGATCGGGATTTCCAGATCGACATTGCTCAAGTTGTTGCCGCGCGCGCCCTTGAGTGACAGGGTCAGCTTCTTGTTGCGTGGCGTGCGCTTGGCTGGCACTGCGATCTTCACCCGGCCCGATAGATACTTGCCGGTGAGCGAGTCCGGGTGCGCCATGACTTCGGCGGGCGTACCTTCGGCGACGATATGGCCGCCATGCACGCCAGCGCCCGGACCGATATCGACCACGTAATCGGCCAAACGGATGGCGTCTTCGTCGTGTTCGACGACGATCACCGTGTTGCCGATATCGCGCAGATGTTTGAGCGTACCGAGCAGTCGGTCGTTATCGCGCTGGTGCAGGCCGATCGACGGTTCGTCGAGGATGTACAACACGCCCACCAGGCCAGCACCGATCTGGCTGGCCAGACGAATTCGCTGGGCTTCACCGCCGGAAAGGGTGTCCGCGCTGCGGTCCAGCGACAGGTAGTCCAGCCCGACGTTAACCAGGAACTGCAGACGCTCGCGGATTTCCTTGAGGATCTTGTCGGCAATTTCGCCACGACGACCGGTCAGCTTCAGCGTGCCGAAATACTCGCAGGCATCGCCGATTGGCAGGTTGGTCACCGCCGGCAGAGTCTTCTCGCCGACCCAGACGTGCCGCGCCTCGCGACGCAGGCGGGTGCCCCGGCAATCCGGGCAGGACTGGGTACTGAGGAACTTGGCCAGCTCTTCACGCACGCTCGCCGATTCGGTCTCGCGGTAACGTCGCTCCAGGTTCGGCACGATGCCTTCGAACGGGTGCGAACGTTTGACGATATCGCCACGGTCGTTGAGGTATTTGAAGTCGACGTTCTGCGAGCCGCTGCCGTGCAGGATAGACTTTTGCTGATCGGCCGGCAGTTCGTTGAATGGCTTCTCCAGACTGAAACCATAGTGCGAGGCCAGCGAGCCGAGCATCTGGAAGTAATAGACGTTACGCCTGTCCCAGCCGCGGATCGCGCCTTCGGCCAGCGTCAGTTCGCCGTTGACCAGTCGCTTGATGTCGAAGAATTGCTTAACGCCCAGGCCATCGCAGGTCGGGCAGGCGCCGGCCGGGTTGTTGAAGGAGAACAGCTTGGGCTCGAGTTCGCTGATCGCATGGCCGCAGATCGGGCAGGCAAAGCGTGCCGAGAAGATCATCTCTTCGCCCGGTTCGTCGTCCATCGGCGCCACGAGGGCAATACCGTCCGCCAGTTTCAGTGCGGTCTCGAAAGACTCGGCCAGACGTTGCTGCAGATCGGCGCGAACCTTGAAGCGGTCGACGATTACATCGATCGAGTGCTTCTTCTGTTTATCCAGTTTCGGCAGCTCGTCGAGCTCGCAGATCCGGCCATTGACCCGGGCGCGGACGAAACCTTGCGCACGCAGTTCTTCAAAAACCGACAGGTGCTCGCCTTTGCGTTCGCGAATCACCGGTGCCAGCAGCATCAGTTTGCTGCCTTCCGGTTGCGCCAGCACCAGGTCGACCATTTGGCTGACGGTCTGCGCTTCCAGCGGAATATCGTGATCCGGGCAGCGCGGCGTACCGACGCGCGCATAGAGCAGGCGCAGGTAGTCGTAGATTTCGGTGATGGTGCCGACCGTGGAGCGCGGGTTGTGGGAGGTCGACTTCTGTTCGATGGAGATTGCCGGCGACAGGCCTTCAATGGTGTCGACGTCAGGTTTTTCCATCATCGACAGGAACTGCCGGGCGTAGGCCGACAGGGATTCGACATAGCGGCGCTGACCTTCGGCGTACAGGGTGTCGAAGGCCAGGGAAGACTTGCCGGATCCGGACAGGCCGGTGATGACGATCAGTTTGTCCCGTGGCAGGGTCAGGTCGATGTTCTTCAGGTTGTGGGTACGGGCCCCACGTATCAGGATCTTGTCCAAAGTGGCCTCGCTCGGCGGGCGTCGAAAACGTAGGAGTATACGGGCAAATACTGGATGGATGCACACTATCAAACCAAGCGTTTTTTGCCTTGTATGAAGAGAGTTTCATCTATGCGTGGCAAAGCGTCGCGATATACCCCGTCTTTCGATGGGACTGGTAGAATCGCCGCCGGTTCACACGAGGTTTTTCCATGCACGATCCCCACAGCGAACGCATGAGTGGCAGCGAGACCCGCGCAGCGAGCGGTCTGGCCCTGGTGTTCGCCTTCCGTATGCTTGGCATGTTCATGGTGTTGCCGGTGCTGGCGACCTACGGCATGGATCTGGCAGGGGCGACCCCGGCCCTGATTGGGTTGGCTATCGGCGCTTACGGCCTGACACAGGCGATTTTCCAGATTCCGTTCGGGTTCATTTCCGACCGCATCGGCCGCCGGCCAGTGATTTATCTGGGGCTGATCGTTTTCGCCCTCGGCAGTGTGCTGGCCTCTCAGGCCGACTCGATCTGGGGCGTGATCGCCGGGCGGATCCTGCAAGGCGCCGGGGCGATTTCCGCTGCGGTCATGGCGTTACTGTCTGACCTGACCCGTGAACAGCACCGCACCAAAGCGATGGCAATGATCGGCATGACCATTGGCCTGTCATTCGCCGTGGCCATGGTGGTCGGGCCGCTGCTGACCAGTGCCTTCGGCTTGTCCGGATTGTTTCTCGCCACTGGCGCGATGGCGCTGGTCGGAATCGTGATCGTCATGTTCATGGTGCCCAAGTCCACCGGGCCATTGCAGCATCGGGAGTCGGGCGTGGCGCGGCAGGCGTTGCTGCCGACGCTCAAGCATCCGGATCTGTTGCGCCTGGATCTGGGCATCTTTGTGTTACATGCCATGTTGATGTCGAGCTTCGTCGCGTTGCCCCTGGCACTGGTGGAAAAAGCCGGTTTGCCCAAGGAGCAGCACTGGTGGGTCTACCTGACGGCACTGCTGATTTCGTTCTTCGCCATGATCCCGTTCATCATCTATGGCGAGAAGAAACGCAAAATGAAACGAGTTTTGCTCGGCGCCGTCCTGACGCTGATGCTGACTGAGCTATTCTTCTGGCAGTTCGGTGACAGCTTGCGGGCTCTGGTGATGGGCACGGTGGTGTTTTTCACCGCGTTCAATCTGCTGGAGGCTTCATTGCCGTCGCTGATCAGCAAGGTTTCACCGGCGGGCGGGAAGGGCACGGCCATGGGCGTGTATTCCACCAGCCAGTTCCTCGGTTCGGCTCTCGGCGGGATACTCGGCGGCTGGTTGTTTCAGCATGGCGGTCTGTCGGTTGTGTTCCTTGGATGTGCCGGGCTGGCTGCCATATGGCTGGCCTTTGCTGTTACCATGCGCGAACCTCCCTACGTGACGAGCCTGCGCTTGCCGTTGTCGCCCGAGGCGATCCGCGAAGCGGGTCTGGTCGAGCGCCTCAAGGCCCTCGTAGGGGTAACCGATGCAGTGATAGTTGCTGATGAAGCGGCTGTTTACATCAAACTGGACAAAGAATTAGTGGATCGCGACACCCTCGAACGCCTGGTGAACAACCCGGCCGGGGCTGCTTGCGAAGCCTAGGAGAACGTTATGGCCCGTGGGGTTAACAAAGTCATATTGGTCGGCACTTGCGGCCAGGATCCCGAAGTTCGCTACCTGCCTAACGGTAACGCCGTGACCAACCTGAGTCTGGCAACCAGCGAACAGTGGACCGACAAGCAAACTGGTCAGAAGGTCGAGAAGACCGAATGGCACCGTGTTTCGATGTTTGGCAAGGTTGCAGAAATCGCTGGCGAATACCTGCGTAAAGGCTCGCAGGTTTACATCGAAGGCAAGCTGCAGACCCGTGAGTGGGAAAAAGACGGTATCAAGCGTTACACCACCGAAATCGTGGTCGACATGCAAGGCACCATGCAACTGCTCGGCGGCCGTCCACAACAGGGCGAGCAACAAGGCGGCGGCAACAACTATCAGCAGTCCGCTCCAGCGCCACGTCAGCAGGCTCCACGCCCGCAGCAGTCGGCTCCGCAACAGCGTTCGGCCCCGGCTCCACAGCAAGCCGCGCCGCAACCGGCTCCGGATTTCGACAGCTTTGATGACGATATCCCGTTCTGATTCGTGTCCTGAATCGCTCCGGATTTAGCCTCAGAACCCCCGCATTGCGGGGGTTTTGTGGTTTTGGCAGGGCTGAAATTGGCGGGCGCTCCATGAGATGACTGAACAGTCCCGGCGATTGCGGCAGTAAAGTTTTGTACTGAGCCTTGAAGGCGGGGCCAAGCCGATCCATGATCCGTCCCGGCGACTGGCGATCCAGTCGATTTTCTGCAAGAACAGGTCCCCCGGTGTAGGGGCTGTTCCATAACAACAAGAGAAACCCATGAGCAGTAGCAAGAACAAGGAAATCGAGTACCTGCGCGGCGTGGCGATCCTGATGACGGTTTTGGCTCATATCACTCTGATGTTGCCGTTCCATGCGGGGTTCTTTGGGAATTTGCTGAATGTGTACTCACCCTGGTCAGGGGTGGATCTGTTTTTCTGTATTTCCGGTTACGTGGTCAGCAAGGCCTATCTCGATTACTTTGACAAGAATCGCGAACAGAACCGGTTCGGCGTCGCCGCTACTTCTTTCTGGATCCGTCGCGCTTATCGTCTGCTGCCCACCGCGTGGCTATGGGTGCTGATACCGCTGGCGTTCTCGATCTTCTTCAACCAGTCGAATGCATTCCAGTCGTGGTTCGAGAACCTGCGCAGCTTTACCGCAGTCGCTACATTCTCGGGCAATCTGGCAAACCAGTATGGCGTGCTGCTGGGGCCGAATTCGGTGTACTGGAGCCTGGCGCTGGAAGAGCAGTTCTACTTTATCTTCCCGCTGTTCCTGTTGCTGATCACCTCTACGCGCTGGCGGGTAATCGCCTTGATCGCGCTGATTGCCGTGCAGTTTCCTCTGGATCGCAATGGCTTTGGCGCCCCACCCGCCCCGATGCTTTTCTCGTTCCGGCTGGACGCGATGATGTGGGGCATTCTGTTGTGCCTGTTCACGCGCACGTCCTTGTACAAGCAAATCGAGCCTGTGGCGCTGGGTGATAGCGTGTTCAAACGACTGGGCATCACGCTGTTTCTGCTTTACATGCTCGGCGCCATTGCCGGCCAGATGATCTCGATGCCGATCGCTGTCGGGCTGATTGCGCTGAATGCATTGATCCTGGTCTGGCTCTCCAGTTATCAAAAAGGCTACATCTACTGTCCGGCGATTTTGAGCGGGTTCGGACAATGGCTGGGGTCGCGCTCCTATGCGTTGTACGTCATTCACATGTTCGCCTACCACTTGAGCACTGAAATCTGGAGCCGCGTGGCCAGCGAGCGGGGCGTGGTGCTGGGCCCAGAGTTCACGGTGGAAATGGTACTCACCGCATTGGCGATCATGGCCGTGTGCAGTGAGTTGAACTACCGCTTCGTCGAGACGCCACTGCGCCGTCGGGGGGCGGAAATCTCGCGCCGCAGAATGGCCGGCATCGGCACCCACGAGGCGCCCAAAGAAAAGCCTCTGGCGGAAACGCCGGCTCGCTCTACCGAGCTTTCATAACCGCCAGAAACAAAAAACCCGTAGCGCTTCCACGCTACGGGTTTTTTGTTGCTGAAAATTTGCTCTTTAACAGCTCAGTCCAGGATCAGGTGCGGCAAGAACCGGCTCGAATCCTTGGTAATCAGACTGTTGTCCTCACGCACACCAATCCCCGCCGCTTGATCACCAATTACCCAGGAGCCGATCAGCGTGTAGCTGTCGTCAAACTTCGGCAATGGCGCAAACTCCTGCAGGATGAACGGCGCATCGGTGTAAGGCCCGTCTTCTTTGACGATCAGACCGTCCGCGGTTTGCAGCTCGATGTTGGCGCCTTCCCGGGAAAAGTACGGCTTGCGCACCCAGCCCCTGGGTACGGCGCTGGCCGGATTCGGATCGAGATGCGCCGCGAGCAGATTCGGATGGCCCTTGTGCAACTCCCACAGCAACGGCAGCGCGCCTTTGTTTGACAGGATCGCCTTCCACGCAGGCTCGAAAAACTGCGTATCGCACGCGGCAATTGCCGCGCCGAACGGCTCGTGGAAGATGAACTCCCAGGCGTGCAACTTGAACAGGTGCGGGATCCAGCGATCCTGCAGGTCGACGAAACGGCCGTCGGCACTGAGGCCAATGTCCTCGATGTCGATGTGCCGTGATTCGATGCCGACTTTTTCCGCGATCAGGCGCAGGTAGTCCGTGGTGCCCTTGTCTTCAACCGAGTCTTTCATCGAGGCGAAGTAGAACGGCCGCTTGAGCTGCAACTCGGCGAAGGCTTGGTGCAGTTTGGTGTCGATGCTGTTGAACTGGTCGGCATGGCTCGGCAGCGTGCCGCGCTCGATGCATTGCTCCAGCCAGCCCCACTGGAACGCCGCCGCTTCGTAGAGGCTGGTTGGCGTGTCGTAGTTGAGCTCCAGCAGTTTTGCCGGACCGTTTCCACTGTAGGAAAAGTCCATGCGTCCGTACAGATGCGGATGACCTTCCAGCCAGGACGTGCGGATCATGTCGTAGTACGCAGGCGGGATGCTCAGTCGATCAAGCAACTCTTCGCTACGCACTACGCGGTCGACCAGGTCCATGCACATCTCGTGCAGTTCGGTGGTCGGGTCTTCCAGATCATTTTCGATCTGCGCGAGCGTGAACTGGTAGTACGCGCTTTCGTCCCAGTAGGGCTCGTCGTCGATGGTGTGGAACATGAAACCGAGGCTCTCGGCTGTCTGTTTCCAGTCGGGGCGCTCGGCGCAGTGGATCTTTTTCATGGTCAGCTGCTCGAACGACCGGAACTGCTACCCCAGCCACCCCACCCGCTGCGCGCGCTGGACTGGCTGCCGAAACCGCCACGGGAAGTCGAAGAGGCGACGTTCACCGGTTTGCTTCTGGTGCTCTCGTAGTCCGGTTGGCTGCGCGGTGCCGATTCGATTTTGCGGTACTGCGTCGAAGTGTTGTAGGTCTGGCGTGTATCGCGGTCGCGGTAAACCGTGCGGTTGGAGTTGTTGCTCATCGCATTGCCGATCAGCCATCCGGTCAACATGCCATTGCCGCCGCCCCCACCACCGGAGTAGTGCGAAGTGCTCTGGGTCGCGTTGCTGGATGTTGTGTCACCCGCCGGCATCTGCGCGTCGGCGATGGCATCGAGATTTTGCGGGGCTTCACCGGGCTGCGGCACTTTGAAGCCACCGAGTTTCGGCACGAAGCGGCCATCGGAATTTTTCTGACACCAGTCGGCGGCAAAATCCGCATCGCATTTGGCTTTGTCGTCGTACGCCGGAGCGATGCGTCGGTGCTCGGTCAGGGCCGCAACGTAAGCATTCGAGCAAACATCAGCGGCGACTTCGGCATCGACGCACTGTTCCACGCTCTGGAAGTTGCGGGGCTGATCGACTGCCGCCGCTTCGCCAGAGATGGCCATGGCCACCGACGCTGCGAGGGACAACTGAACGTATTTACTTCGTTTCATCTAAGGCTTCCTGCCGATCAGTTGGACGGCGTCATGCACGCAGCGTTGAGCATGCCGACGCTAATCGCTACGGCGGCGACGTAGATGCCAGCGGCCATTTCACCGTTGGCGATGCGCTGCGAAGTACCTTTGAGCACCAGGGTCGTGCCAAGGAACGCCAGCAGTTGCACCACTGCGGCGATCACCGCCCAAACCACGAAGTCGACAACGTTGACCGAAAAGGCAATCACGTTGCTGGCGGGAATGGCGAAACCGATGATTGCACCGGCCAGCGCGACGGCAGCGGCCGCGTTGCCTGAACGAATCAGCTCGAACTCTTTGTGCGGAGTGACGCGGGTGTAGACGAATTGAAACAGCATGAACAGCAGCACGGCGCCGATCAGGTAGACGATGAAACCGGTCAACGCGGTCTTGTTAAGGGATACGGCCAGCACTTCCAGCATGGAAAACTTCCTTATTTAAATGGTGCTCAGGTCAGTCGTGTACAACGAGATGCCCAGCGAGGTGCTCAGACTGACGGTGCCTTCTTCATCCTGTTCGACGGAGAACAGCAACAGTTCGCGGCGATCGGTCAGGCCGGTCTCGCGTGCGTAGAGCATCGAGTGATGGTTGATGGTGTAGCTTTCGTCCACATTGACCACGTGTTCGGTCATCGGTACCAGTTCGGTCTGGCCTTGTTCGGTGCCCCACTCGCGGGTGTATTCGACACCTTCGTGGGTGTAGGTCGGCAGGCCGATCAGGCTGTTGGGGCCGGCCAGGCGCTGCAGCTCGGCATCGCTGTTGACGGTCACGTACGTGAGGTAGTTGAACAGCGTGACCGATTCGATCTGGTCATCGCCGGTGACGTGGATCTGCACCCAGAAATCCTCGTCATTCATGTAATAGCGGTGCAGTTTGTTGGACTGGCCGAGATCGACCCAGCCTGCGCTCCAGACTGCCTGATCGAAGGGCACACGCACCGAAGTCGAACCGTCGAGCAGCAACGAAAGGGTCGAATCGAACCTGACACCCTTGCCTTGCGCCATGCCGAGTGGGCCGCCGGCAACGGTTGGCGTTGGCGCAGCGGTCTGCCAGTTGCTGGTGCCCAGCAAATCTTTAAACCATCCCATGGGTACGTTCCTTGAAGCGGGTGGAGGTGTTCGTTGGCAAAAAAACGTCGCTAGTGTACCGGGCTGCGTGGTGAACGAGCAGAAGGATTTGAAGCCGGTAAACCATGTGGGAGCGAGCCTGCTCGCGAATGGTGCGTGTCAGTCAACATGGATGTCGACGGGTGCACCGCTTTCGCGAGCAGGCTCGCTCCCACAGGTTTGGCGCAGTTTTTACTGCGCGGATTTCTGCTTCAGGCGCTCGAGGATCGCATTGGCGCTGCCCTCGTTCGGCGTGATACCGGCGTCGCGCAGTTTGCGGTCCAGATCGTTGCCGGTCGCGGCATCAGCCAGTTCGTCCGCAGCGCTCAGTTCGGCAGCACGCTGCTGCTGTTTGGCTTGCAGGCGGTTCAAGGTGCCGACTGCGGTTTCCAGTTTGCCGTTGGCACCGCCGCTGGCGATGGACGCGCTGACCTGGGCTTTCTGCACGCTGTCACGGGCCTTGGCCATGTCCACTTGCTGGCGCAGGCTTTTGATCCGCGATTCGGCCTTGTTGATGTCTTTGCGCATGTTGGCGGCGTAGGTGCCGAACTCGTCGCTTTGTTTCTTCTCGACATCCAGGTCGTTGGTCAGGGTCGAAATCGCTTCGGCCACTTCCAGTGCCAGGTCTTCACGGCCGGCGTTCAGGGCCGAGACAGCCTTGGCTTCCAGATCCTTGATCTTGGCGTCGTACTCGCTCACGCGGTCAGCAGCCAGTTTGTGTTTGGCCATGATGGTGACCAGTTCACGGCGGGCGTTCGACAGCGCGGTATCGGCGTCGCGGATTTCCTGATCGAGGATGCGCAAGGCCTGTTGGTCGACGATGCTTTCGCCGACTTCACTGGCGCCGCCGCGCAGTGCGGTGAACAACTTGCTCCAGATGGACTGAGTCATTGGATATTCCCTGTTGATTACTTGAAGAAGTGTTCGAAGGCTTCGCTCGCGCGCTGGACGTTGTCGACCAGGGTTTTCACCTCGGTGACCACGTTGGTCAGGCTCGAATCGGCGCTCAGTGCGCCAAACATGTTGTAAACGGTCTGGCCGTTAGGCATCGACTCGATACCGATCGACGACAGCGGGAACATTTCCCGGCTGCGCAATACGGCGTCGTTGAAGGCATGGACGTCAGTGATCGAATCGATGTCCACCAGCACGGTGTCGACGATGATCTGCTGACCGGCCAGGGCGATGTGAATCGGCAGGCCGCCGAAATCGTTCATTTCCAGCTTGATGCTGGGCTCGGAGCTCTGGATCAGAGACAGCGTGATCTCTTGCGAAGCCACCTCGTCCAGTGCCTTGAGGGCGTTGAAGAGGCTATCGATGTTCCAGTTGTTGCCTGCGCTCATGTAATTCTCCGACATGAATGAGCCAGCCAGAATCGGTTGGCGTAGCTGTTGCTCCATCTGCTTGAGCAAGCTTCGGTTTTCGGGAAGCACCCAAGTTTCGTGTTTCACATAACCGGCGGCAGCCAGGCCCGCGCGCATCTGTTTCATGTAGAAACTCGACGGTTTTTTTGCGGACGGTTTCGAGCGCTCTCCCTTTGGGCTTTCTGATGCAATAGTGGAGGAGCGGCTTTTCATGGCAGTGACCCGGTTATGAATGTCTCACGCGTGAGCCACACTACAACCAATTCAAAATGCCATCAATGACTCACGCGTGAGATTTTCATGACAAGCGAAAAAAGGCCCGCAGCGAGGCGGGCCTTGGTGATTAGAAAGTATCGAGCGGCAGGGTTTTAACGATTGGCGGCGAGGAATTCGTCGGTCGACACCACACTGGCGTACGCAAAACCCAGCGCCGACATGAACGCGGCGTGGACGTGCGCCGCCGGTACGGTAAGACCGTTGAACTCCAGATCACGGCTGGCGCAGGCGTCGTGGATCACCGTGACGCTGTAACCCATATCAGCCGCAGCACGGGTGATGCCGTCGACGCACATGTGACTCATGCTGCCGACCACCACCAATTCCTTGATGCCTTTTTCTTCCAGAATCGATTGCAGTTCGGTTTCGCGGAACGAGTTGACGAAATGCTTGAGCACCACGGGTTCGTCGGCGCGGTTGAGTACTTTCGGATGCAGCTTCGCGCCGTCGGAACCTGGCGTGAAAAACGGGGCCTCGGGTGAGGTGAATTCGTGGCGGATATGGATCACCGAGTCCCCCGCATCACGGAATGCGGCGATCAGTTGGACGGCGTTGTCGGCAGCGGCGTCGGCACCGACCAGCGGCCACTTGCCTTGGGGGAAGTAGTCGTTCTGGATATCGACTACGATGAGCGCTTGCTTGGCCATGGGTGTGTCCTTGAGGTATTGGCTGAAAGTGGCTTCAGTATCGGCGCTGGCCGGTGATTCGAGTATTGGCCCCACCGACAATAGACAGGGGAAAACTGACAATGGGCGCAGAAAGGGCCGCCGTGGCTGAATTGGGCGTGCTGATTTATCCCGGCGCGCAGATGGCGGCGGTGCATGGGTTGACTGATCTGTTCGCGGTGGCCAACCGGATCGCTGGCGAACATCAGGCTGCGCAATTACCGCTGTTGCGCGTCAGTCACTGGCAGGTCGAAGGTGATCAGCCACCGGCGCGGGTTTACGACAGTCTTCCCGGCACCGAAAGCCATTTGCTGGCGGTGCTGATACCGCCTTCGATCGGCGGATTTTCTGCGTCACAAATGCCCGCCGCTCTGGCACCGTGGCTGCGCGAGCAACACGCCCGTGGTGCGACGCTCGGCGGGGTTTGCGTAGGCTCACTGATGCTCGCCGAAAGCGGTCTGCTCGATGGCCGCAGCGCTACTACCCACTGGACCTCGACCAAGGCATTCGCCGAGCGTTATCCGAAGATCAGGCTCAAGGCCGATACACCGATTGTCGATGACGGCGACCTGATCACCACGGCCGGTTTGATGGCGTGGTCGGAGCTGGGATTGCGGCTTGTCGATCGTCTGCTCGGACCTGGTATCGCCACCGCCACGGCGCGGTTTCTGGTGGTGGAACACAGCGACAGCGCCAGCGAGTGCGGAAGTAATTTCGCGCCGATCCTCAGTCATGGCGATGCAGCGATTCTCAAGGTGCAGCACTGGTTGCAAGGCACCGGCGCGACGGATGTTTCGCTGGCCGCGATGGCCGAGCGGGCAGGGCTGGAGGAGCGCACGTTTCTACGTCGGTTTCGTGCGGCGACCGGGTTGAAGCCGACCGAGTATTGTCAGCACCTGCGGGTGGGCAAGGCGCGGGAGTTGCTCGAGTTCACCAATGACACGATCGACCATATTGCGTGGACGGTGGGCTATCAGGATCCGGGGGCATTTCGCGCGATTTTCAAGAAGATCACTGGGTTGGCGCCGAGTGAATATCGGGGGCGTTTTGGTTTGGCCGGTTGATCAGAGACTGTCTTAATCCCTGTGGGGGCGGGCTTGCTGGCGATTCGGTCTTACAGTTGGCCAAGTCGGTGGCTGACCCACCACTATCGCTGGCAAGCCAGCTCCCACAGGGTTATCTGTGAAGCGTTGGATCGTGCAATTTGCCGGGGATTAGTGAGTCGTCGTGCAGATTGAAACAGGCGCGATGCCATTACGGTTTCGCCAAGCGGTTGATTCACCAGCGCTTTCCACAGGGTTACCGTTGGCCTGATCTCTGCACCTTTCCTGTCTACATTCATTAGCCTGCCTGAAGGGGGACGCATGACCCCGACACCCCGCAAGAAAATCGTGGTTGCCCACTCCGTTCGCGCCGAAGCGCCGCAGCACGAGGTGGAAACCAACAAGGCCCTGGCGCGCTGGCTGGCGCAGATTCTCGGTTTAAAATTCGGCGGCGCTTATGACCCCGCGAAACATCGCGGCAGTGACCTCTATCTGTTGCCGACGCAAACCCTTGTTGGCGCCGCCAGCGCCCAGGCACTTGGGGTAAAAGGTCCCGATGACTTGTGGGGCGGCTATGTCGAATACGACTTCATCTGCACCAAAGCCATCAGCCATGGCCTGCGCAGTCATCTGGCCCGCGCGCCGCAAGGCTGGTCGCCGCTGTTCTCTGAACGCGTGCGCAGCGTGGTGCTTGATGGCCTCAGCGTGTTCGCCTTCGACGATGCGCGGCCTGCCGCCGAGCATTTGTTGTACAGCGGGCCGATCCGTCTGAAGCCGATTCACGCTTGCGCCGGTCGCGGTCAGGAAGTCATCAAAAGCCTCGACGCCTTCGACGAAATTCTCGCCCGACCTGAAGCACACGAGCTGTTCAGCGAAGGCGTAGTGCTGGAGCAAGACCTGAGCGAGGTCATCACCCACAGTGTCGGCCAGTCATTCATTGGCGACAGCGTGCTGAGTTACTGCGGTGATCAATACTTGACCAAAGATGCTCATGGCGAAGACGTCTACGGCGGCTCGAATCTGCTGGTGGTGCAGGGCGGCTATGAGGATTTGCTGGCGCTGGAATTGCCCGATGACGTGCGTTTGGCCATCGAGCAGGCGCAAGTGTTCGACAGCGCCGCCGATGAGGCCTACCCGCGTTTCTACGCGTCGCGCCGCAACTACGACATCGCCCAAGGGTTGGACAGCAGCGGCAAAACCCGCAGCGGCGTACTGGAACAATCCTGGCGCATGGGCGGCGCCAGCAGCGCAGAAGTGGCGGCACTGCAAAGTTTCGTCAACGACCCCGCAATGCGCGCAATCCGCGTATCTTCAGTGGAAACCTATATTGATCAGCCGCTGCCGGCGGACGCCATCGAGGTGTATCGCGGCCCGGCTGAGAACAGCGAATTTCTCCTCAAATACGTAATGGTCAAATCTTATGACGGCTAGAAGCGAAAGCATTCAAATCGACATTGATGATGAACAAATGAGCGGGACGTTTCTCAGTCCTAAATCGAAGGTGCCGGGGGTGTTGTTTGTCCACGGTTGGGGCGGCAGCCAAGAGCGTGACCTGGAGCGGGCGAAAGGGATCGCCGGCCTCGGCTGCGTGTGTCTGACCTTTGACTTGCGCGGCCACACTGGCGGTAGCGGAATTTCGCTGAGTCGGGTTACCCGCGAAGATAATCTGCGCGATCTGCTGGCGGCGTACGACCGCTTGCTCTCCCACCCGGCGCTCGACACATCGGCCATCGCCGTGGTGGGCACCAGTTACGGCGGCTACCTCGCGTCGATCCTTACCTCGTTGCGCCCGGTGCGCTGGCTGGCGCTGCGGGTGCCGGCGCTGTACCGCGATGAGCAATGGCACACGCCGAAACGCGATTTGGACAAGGCTGACCTGCGCGATTATCGCGGCGCACTGGTTCGCGCCGACAACAACCGTGCACTGCATGCGTGTTCGCAATTCACTGGAGATGTGTTGTTGGTGGAATCGGAAACCGACGATTTCGTGCCGCACGCGACGATCATGAGTTACCGCGCCGCGTGTCAGCAGACGCATTCGCTGACGCACCGGATCATTGATGGCGCGGATCATGCGCTGAGCGAACCGGTTTCTCAGCAGGCATACACGTCGATTCTGGTGGACTGGATTACCGAGATGGTCGTTGGCGAGCGGTTGAGCATTATTCAGTCTTCATAGACTGTGGCGTTCTTTCCGGCGCCATCGCTGGCAAGCCAGCTTCCACAGGGGCGCATTTCAAATGTGGGAGCAAGCCTGCTCGCGAAGAGGCCGGCAGCTGCAAAACAGAGTCAGGACGGTGTTTTCTCGATCCGCAGCGACTTGGCCTTCGCCTCCACAACCAGGTACATCACCAGCGTAATCAGCAGCGGCAACAGGAAGTAAATCGCTCGATACGCCAGCAGCCCCGCCACCAGGCTGCCTCGCGAGGCCTCGTGTTGCAGGAGCGCCACGAACACGGCTTCCAGCACCCCGAGCCCCGCCGGAATGTGCGTGATGACCCCGGCAATCGCGCTAATCAATAGCACGCCAAGCACTAACGGATAATCCAGTTTGCTCGGCAGCAGTGTGAAGATCACTGCGGCCATCAGCGACCAGTTCAGCGCGCCGAGCAGCAGTTGCAGCACTGCCATGCGCAGCGATGGCAGGTTGATCTCCACCCCGCGAATCGACCACTCGCGGCGCTTGGAGAACTGGCACGCCGCGAGATACCCGGCACTGATCAACAGCAACAACACGCCGATCCCCTGCAACGCCGAGCTGCTGATTTTCCAGCCCGGCGGCATGCTCACCAGTCCGCTGCTGAACACCACGCCGGCAATGGTCATGTAGCCGAACCAATTGGTCGCCAGGCTCAGGCCGAGAATCTTGGCGATGTTGCCTTTGCTCACGCCGAGCCGTGAATACAGGCGATAACGCATGGCGATCCCGCCAACCCAGGCGCTGAGGTTGAGGTTGAACGCGTAGCTGATGATGCCCACCGGCAGAATCTGTTTCCAGGTCAGGTCCTGGCGAATGTAAGTGCGACCGATCAGGTCGAAGCTGGCGTAGGTCAGAAAACTCACGAGGGTGATGCCGGCCGCGATGATCAGCGTGCGCACCTTAAAGTCGGCAAGGGTTTGCAGCACCTCGGCCCATTCGATGCGTGTGGCGAACATCGTCAATAGCACGATCAGCGCGAGAAAGAACACCACCGTCAGCGGACGTTTCCATTTGCTCCAGCGCGAGTGGGTTGCTGGCGCCGAATGGCTGGCGGATGGCGCGTCGGAATGGCTCATGAGCGATCACCTCGAAATGGCTTGAGCCGGGGTTTGTGCGCGGGCAACCAACCGGCCATGGCCGGAAAGTGCCGCAGGAAGTGGAATACCAGAAAGCCCACGGTCATGTGCCAGATGCGTCCGCGCGGCGACTTGGCGGCATCCATGGCTTTGCAGTGGTTTTGGCTGAGGTCTTCGAGACGCTCGAACAGCATCTGATTGAACGCGCGGTCGCGGATCAACACGTTGGCTTCCAGATTCAGCGACAGGCTCAGCGGGTCGAGATTGCTCGAGCCGACGGTGCTCCATTCTTCGTCTACCAGCGCGACTTTGCCGTGCAGCGGGCGCTGGCAATATTCGTGAATTTGCACGCCGGCCCTGAGCAGATAGTCATAGGTCATCCGGGCCGCGAGTTTGGCCACCAGCATGTCTGGCTGGCCTTGAAGAATCAGCCTGACATCAACCCCGCGCCGCGCAGCATTACGTATCTCGCGCAGCAAGCGATAGCCGGGGAAAAAGTAGGCGTTGGCGATTACCACGCGATGTTTGGCGCGGCGCAGCACCTGCATGTACACATCTTCGATATCGGTGCTGTGTTGGTCGTTATCGCGAAACACCAGGCGCACCTGGCCGTCGTGATCGGTGAAAGCCATCTCTGCACGGCGCTGGCGTCGACGTTGCCACCAAAACCTGGCCCGGCCCGGGCGACCGCTTTGCAGCAGGGCAAAGTGATGGATGTCGGCTACCGCCGGACCCTGCACCTGCACTGAGTAATCCTGCTTGGCTTCAGGGCCGAAATCGGCGAGGTGATCCCCGGAAAAATTGATCCCGCCGATGAACGCAACCAGGCCGTCGACTACAACGATTTTGCGGTGCAAGCGGCGGAACCAGTTGGTGCGAACTCCGAGGTGTTTGGGGGCCGGGTCGAAGATTTGCAGATGCACGCCGGCATCGCTGAGGGCCGAGAGATAACCGGTGGTTAACTCGCCGCAACCGAAGCCATCGAGGCTGACGGTGGTGCGCACACCGCGCTTGGCGGCGTCGATCAGAATCTCCTGCAATTCGGCGCCGACCTTGTCTTCAAAGACGATGAAGGTCTCCAGCAGGATTTCACTCTTCGCCGCCCGCATCGCGGCAAACACGCGGGGGAAATATTCCTCGCCGTTTTCCAGCAGTTCCACGCGGTTGCCGCCCTGCCAGTGGTACTCGACATCGACTTGACCCGGCTGGCGCACAGGCGGGTTGATGCTTATCGGTTCCACAGCGGATTTTTCCATCGATGCGCTGCTCATAGTTCGATCTCCACCGATAACGGGGCGTGGTCGGAAAGGTGTGACCAAGGCCGGTTCGCCAGCACTTTTGGCTGGCTGGCCTTGAGGTTGCGTACATAGATGCGGTCGAGGCGCAGCGTCGGCAAACGTGCCGGAAAACTGCGTGCCGGTTTGCCGTGATGCTCGGCGAACACTTCACGCAGACCGCAGGGTTTGAGCAGCGCATCAGCTCGCTGGCGCCAGTCGTTGAAGTCGCCAGCGACAATCACCGAAGCATCGTCCGGCAGTTCTGCAAGGCGTTGCATCAGCAAGCCCAGTTGCTCGTTGCGATGGCTCTCGCGCAAGCCCAGATGCACGCAGATCGCATGCAGCTCTTTGCCGTCGCCGGGCAGGCGCAGCACGCAATGCAGCAGGCCACGGTTTTCGTGACCGCTGATGGATACGTCGAGATTGTCGTGGCGGATGATCTGGAATTTCGACAGCAGCGCATTGCCGTGATCGCCCTCCGGATACACCGCGTTGCGCCCGTAGGCGAACTGCGGCCAGAGGCTGTCGGCGAGGAATTCGTATTGCGGCATCGCCGGCCAGTTGTCGTAGCGCTGATGATGGTGCTCGTGGGTGCCGTGCACCTCCTGCAGAAACACCACGTCGGCGGCGACGCTGCGCACCGCTTCGCGCAGTTCCGGCAGGATGAAACGCCGGTTGAGCGCGGTGAAGCCCTTGTGGGTGTTGACCGTCAGCACGGTGAAGCTGCGCACGGATGACTCGACCTCGGCCCCTTCGTCGGTGAAACCGACCGGCTCTGAAACACTCATGCCAGCACTCCTTCGCCAGCAGGCTCACCGGGCGTGGTGGCCAAGTCGTGGTCGAGGTCGAAACGCTGCAGCAAGTTGCGCGCATCGTAGGGCGCGCGGACTTTGATGTCGTTGTCGAAATAGCAGAACACTTCGCGTGATTTGCGCACTCGAGGTTTCAGGCGCGGGGCAATCAGATGGGCATCTGCCGGTTGTTTTCCGTGATGCCAGGCTTCGATCCGATCCGCCCAGCGTTTGAGCGCCGGTGCGCTGTAACCGCTGGCGTAGAGTTCTTCGGCACCGTGCAGGCGCAGGTAGACGAAGTCACTGGTCACGTCTTCGCGATACGGCCATTTACCGCCGGTGTCGGCAATCACCAGTGCGATGTTGTGGCGTTTCAACAGGCGCACGAAGTCGACATCGATGAAGCTGTCATGACGAATTTCGACAGCATGGCGCAACGGTTTTTTGCGCCAGGCTTTCATGCTGGCGTGGCCATGCAGGTGCGAGTCGTGCTGACGGGCGAGGACGGCGGCGGCTTCGGTGTCGTGGGGTAATAGGGCGAGAAAATGCTCGAAACGTTCGGCGTCGAATCTGAAGTTCGGTGGGAACTGCCAAAGGATCGGCCCCAGCTTTTCCTTGAGCTCCAGCACACCTGACGCGAGGAAATTTGCCAATGGCTTTTCTATCTCGCGCAAGCGGCGGATGTGTGTGATGAAACGCGGCGCCTTCACACTGAAGACGAAGTCGTCGGGCGTTTCGGCGTACCACTGGGCATAGCGTTCGGGTCGTTGCAGGGCGTAGAACGATCCATTGATCTCTATGCTGTTGACCGCTCGCGAGGCGAACTGCAATTCGCGCTTCTGCGCCAGTCCATCGGGGTAGAAATCCCCGCGCCACGGGGCGTAGCGCCAGCCTGAAATACCGATGTGAATCGTTGCCATGCCGCCCTCCTGTTGAAAGTCCTCGTACAGCCTCTGTCTGTTCATGACTGTTGGCTGTTCGGGAAAGTTTCGGCGGTGTTACGGACGGTGCATTTGTGTAAATGCCATTAATTACCTGCGGGAGCAAAGATCAAAAGCCTCCCCCTCACCCCAACCCTCTCCCCCAGAGGGGGCGAGGGGGAAAGGGAACTGACCGGGGGATGTTCCAAACCTGAGTTTGACTGAAGACTCGCAAGTCGGCGTACCTCCAGCATCCAGCGCGGTTAGTTCCCTCTCCCTCGGGAGAGGGCCAGGGTGAGGGGGCTCTTGAACTTGCCAGCCAATTGCCGATCAGTTCCTTACAGGTTCAGCCAACGGGAGATCGGAGTTTTGATGAAGTTCAGGATCGCCATTCTGCTGGGAGCATTGTTGTTTCTCGGTGCCAGCGAGCTCGAAGCCGCGACACTGCCGGGGTTGCCGGCCGCCACTGAAGAGCCGGCCAAGCCCGAACCGATTGTGCAGGGCGGGTTGCTCGGTGCCATCAGTACGAGCATCGACGACGTACAAGAAAAACTCGACCTCAACGAAGATCTGGTGGATGCCTGGCGCCTGCGCGCCGACCGTGCCGCGAATGAGGTCGACAAACTGGTCAATCACCCGTCGAACCGCTCTGGCTGGAGCGTCGCCGGGGACTTCCTGACGCTGTCCGGGGTGTGGCTCGGCACATTCGCCCTGTTGACCGTGCTCGGCAGCCTGTTGGCTAAACGTCTGCGCGAAGGTCGCTGGTTTCGCACGCACCCGCGCTGCCAGGATCTGCTCGGCTATCTGTTGCCTTACACGTTGCCGGCGCTGATCTGCCTGCCGTTGACGCTGTACGTCAGCCATTTCCTGCAAGCGTCGGCAGGACGTGCGCTGGCGCTGTGTTTTGCTTATGCAACCAGCAGCGGCATCTTTTCCACGTCAATGCTGTTGTGCGTGGTGGTGATGTTCAATGTCGGGCACAAACGCCCGGCGGCAAAAATCATCCGCGATTACTGTCCGCGACCCCTGTTCCTGATCGGCTTTCTCGCTGCGCTCAGCGATGCGTTGACCAGCCCGCAAATCGCCCGGCAATTGGGCGGCAACATCACCAGCAGTATTGCAGTGTTCACCGGATTGATCGCTTCGATCATCTTCGGTTTATTGGTGATTCGCCTGCGCCGCCCGGTGGCGCATCTGATTCGCAATCGTTCGCTGAGTCAGCGTCTGAAACAGCCGTCATTGCAGGAGTCGCTGCGGATTTTTTCCGGGTTGTGGTATTGGCCGATTGTGCTGATGGTGCTGGTGTCGGCGGTCAATCTGATCGGCATCGGCGAGGACAATCAAAAGGCCCTGCGCTGCGCGTTGCTCACCACGGTGCTGCTGATCGGCACGGTGTTTTTGAGCACCATCCTGCAGCACCTGTTCAAGTCGCGAAAGGCTGAGACGATCAAGCACAGCAGTGCTTACAAAGAACGTTTCCTGAGCCTATTGCATGCGTTGCTGCGGATCGTCATCGCCATTGCCTTCATCGATATCCTCGGGCGGATCTGGGGCGTGTCGCTACTTGATTTCGCCCAGAGCAGCACAGTCGGCCGGGCGATCAGCAATGCCTTGAGCAGCATTGGCCTGATCTTCCTGGTGACGTGGCTGCTGTGGGTGGTGCTCGACACGGCGATTCAAGAAGCGCTGAAACCGCCGGTCAGCAAGCGCGGGGCGCGCCAGCCCAGCACCCGGGTAAAAACCATCCTGCCGCTGTTGCGCAATGCGATCAAAATCATCCTCGTGGTGATTTGCGCAATTACCACCATGGCCAATCTGGGTATCAACGTTGCGCCACTGCTGGCCGGTGCCGGGGTGGTCGGTCTGGCCATCGGTTTCGGCTCGCAGCAGTTGGTGCAGGACGTGATCACCGGGTTGTTCATCATCATCGAAGATACCCTGTCGATCGGCGACTGGGTGGTGCTCGACTCCGGGCATGCCGGCACGGTTGAAGGGCTGACGATCCGCACGTTGCGCCTGCGCGACGGCAAGGGTTTTGTGCACTCGGTGCCGTTCGGGCAAATAAAGGCTGTGACCAATCAATCGCGCCAGTTTGCGTTCGCGTTCTTTTCGGTGCAGTTCACCTATGACACGGATGTTGAAAAGGCCATCGAGTTGATTCGCGAGACCGGCGATTCGATCCGCGAAGACCCTTTCCTCAAATACAACCTGCAAGGGCCACTGGATGTGTTTGGCGTGGACAAGATGGATCTCAACGGTGTGGTGCTCACGGCGCAATTCCGCACGGTGTCCGGCGGGCAATATGCGGTGAGCAGGGCGTTCAATCAGCGTTTGAAGAAGCTTGTGGATAACAGCCCGTCGGTTCACTTCGCGCAGACTTATCCACAGCAGGTTGTATTGCCGCAGCGGCAAGGAGAGTTAGTGCAGGAGACGCCACCGGAGCAGTCGCCGGTAGTTTTGCCACACCCGTCTCGCAGCTGACCTCAGGTTTTCACTAAGGCTGCTGGCCTCATCGCTGGCAAGCCAGCTCCCACAGGATTTGGAGGCACCGCGAAACCTGTGGGGCTGGTTTGCCAGCGATAGGGCCAGTTGCGTTGGGATAAATCCCGGGGATCTACACTTTACGGGTGACGGTTGCGCACTAAACCCGCAAAATGCAACGATTCCGGCAATTATCGACGACGGTGCCGCTGGCATCGTCGCCAAAGCCATCGTTCCAATCAGACTGGGCCTGTTGACTTTATGCGAATGCGCCTTATGTTACTGGGCGGCGGAAATGCCCTTGGGCAGGCGCTGATTCGCCTCGGTGCGGAAGAAGACATCGGCTTCCTCGCCCCCCGCCCGCCAGAAGACGGCTGGGATGCCGCGAGCCTGACGCAACTGCTTGACGACACTCGTCCGGATGCGTTGATCAACCTCGCCTACTATTTCGACTGGTTTCAGGCCGAAACGGTCAGCGAAAGCCGCATGGCCGGGCAGGAACGGGCCATCGAGCGTCTGGCCGAACTGTGCCAGCACCACAATATCGTCCTCGTGCAACCGTCCAGTTATCGGGTGTTCGACGGCTCGCGTGCCACCGCGTACAGCGAAAAAGACGAACCGGTGCCGCTGGGCCTGCGCGGTCAGGCGTTGTGGCGGATCGAGCAAAGCGTTCGCGCCACCTGCCCGCAGCATGTGTTGCTGCGTTTCGGTTGGCTGCTCGATGACAGCGCGCAAGGCACGCTCGGGCGTTTCCTCGCCCGCGCCGAACTGCCGGAGGAATTGCTCATGGCCGATGATCGCCGAGGCAATCCGACTCCGGTCGACGATGCCGCACGGGTGATCATCTCGGTGCTCAAGCAGCTCGATTGCGCGGCGCCGCTGTGGGGCACTTATCACTACGCCGGGCATGAGGCGACCACACCGCTGGCGCTGGGTCAGGCGATTCTGACCGAGGCCCGCAGCCTCCACGCGCTGGCCATCGAAGCGCCGACCGCCCAGGCTCACGCCGCACGGCCGGACGCTGCCGAGGAACCGCAACACGCGGTGCTCGCCTGCAAGAAAATTCTGCACACCTTCGGGATCAAGCCGCGCGCCTGGCGTGCCGCGCTCCCGGGCTTACTGGATAGGTTTTATCGCCATGGCTGAAGGCACTGTTTTAATCACCGGCGGCGCGGGGTTCATTGGCTCGCACCTGACTGACGCGTTGCTCGCCAAGGGTCATTCGGTGCGGATACTGGATGACCTGTCGACCGGCAAACGCAGCAACCTGCCGCTGGACAATCCTCGGGTGGAACTGATTGTTGGCGATGTCGCCGATCCGGCGTTGGTTGCCCAGGCGATGCGGGGCTGCAGCGCGGTCGCGCATTTGGCGGCGGTGGCCTCGGTGCAGGCGTCGGTGGATGATCCGGTGAAGACTCACCAGAGCAATTTCATCGGCACCTTGAATGTCTGCGAGGCCATGCGGCTGGCCGGGGTCAAGCGGGTGTTATACGCCTCCAGCGCAGCGGTGTACGGCAACAACGGCGAGGGCGAGTCGATTGATGAAGACACGCCAAAAGCCCCGTTGACGCCCTACGCGTCGGACAAACTGGCCGGCGAGTACTACTTCGATTTCTACCGCCGCCAGCATGGTCTTGAACCAGCGATTTTCCGCTTCTTCAATATCTTCGGCCCACGCCAGGATCCATCCTCACCGTACTCGGGGGTCATCAGCATCTTCAGCGAACGCGCGCAGAACGGCTTGCCGATCACCGTGTTCGGCGATGGCGAGCAGACGCGCGACTTCCTCTATGTCGAGGATCTGGTCGACATTCTGGTGCAGGCAATCGAAAAGCCTGTTGTCGAAATCGGCGCGGTGAACGTCGGCTGGAATCAGGCGATGAGCCTCAAGCAGATGCTTGAAGCGCTGCAAGCGGTAGTGGGCGAGTTGCCTCCCGTCAGCTACGGCCCGGCGCGCTCGGGCGACATCCGTCATTCGCGGGCGAACAATCGGCGGTTGCTCGAGCGATTCAAACTGCCGCCACAGACGCCGATGAATGTTGGTTTGGCACGGTTGTTGGGGCGCGCCTGAAAAGCCCCTCACCCTAACCCTCTCTCAGAGGGAGAGGGGACTGGCAAGGTGGATGTTCGAGCTACGCCGACGTGAAAGTTCGAGTCGAACCCAGGTCTTGAACAGCATGAAGATCTGCTCTCTTTCCCCTATCCCTGAGGGAGAGGGCTGGGGTGAGGGGGCTGGATCTAGCTAACTCCACAAATCTCCCAGGCATGAAAAAGGCGCCCTTCAACAGGCGCCTTTTTCACGGCCGGGATTTGTCTCAATCCCTGTGGCAAGGGAATTTTATTCCCCGATCGACTGCACATCAGTCGTCTTCAGTTTCAACCTGCTCACCACCAAGCCTCATTCACCACCACGTGAACGTTCTGTACATCCGGCTTAGAACTTATAGCCCAAACCGACCATGTAGATGAACGGATCCACATCCACATTCACCCGTGCCCGAGTGCCCGGTGCAACAGCGTTGTTCTCAACGGTCGCGCGGGTGTCGATATCGATGTAACGCACTTGGGCGTTGAGCATGATGTTGTCGGTGATCATGTAATCCGCGCCGACCTGCCACGCCAGACCCCAGGAGTTTTTCGCCTTGAAGTTGCTGAAGCCGTTGGCGCTGGCTTCACTGCCGACGTGTTCGTCGTAGATCCAGGTGTAGTTGATGCCGCCGCCGACATACGGCTGGAAAGCCGACTTCGAATCGAGCGGGTAGTAGACGACGCTGAGGGTCGGTGGCAGGTGTTTCAGCGTGCCGAGTTTGCCGTTGGCCGCTGGCAGGGCAGTGCCTTTGAGCTTCACGTCATGTTCGAACGGCGTGGCTGCAAGCAACTCGATACCGACGTGGTTGGTGAGCATGTAAGCGAAGTTCAAACCCAGTTGAGTATCGCTGCTCATGGTCGCCTTGCCGCCCAGATTGGCGCCACTCAACGGACCCTGATCGACCTTGACGCTGGAGCTGTCGGCCTTCGGGTTGACGGTGATTGCACCGGCACGGATCAGGATGTCGCCGGCTTCGTGGGCGTGGGCGAGCGGGGCTGCGAGCGCGAGGGCAACCAGCGAAGCGCTGAGCAAGGACTTGTTCATGGGGGCTCCAAAAGGACATTAAAATTTTCTGATGTCCTATTGTATGAAGCCGTCTGATCCGGTCTTTTGACTCAGCTCAATGAAACAGTGAAGGGGCGGGTTTTTGTGGGGTTTTGGAGGGCCTCTTCGCGAGCAGGCTCGCTCCCACCTTGGAATGTAATCTCCTGTGGGAGCGAGCCTGCTCGCGAAAACGATGGGTCAATCAGCACAAAATTACCGGCATTCACTCTGGCAGCTCATACACATAAATCTTGTCTGCCTCCATCTGATACCCGGCATCCGCCAGTTCACTGCTGGACGCCTTGACCTGCATCGGCCCCTCGATCCAGTAAGGCTGATACAGCTCATCGAGCTTCACCCCGAGTTCGCTTTTCACATGCACGATCTGGTTCGACGGTGGTGGCGGCACGTGGATGCAGGCACCGAAATACGGCACCAGCAAAAAGTCCGTGGTGCGCCCCTCTTCATTGACTTCCAGCGGCACGATATAACCCGGCAGGCGAATGTTCTGGCCGTCGAGGCTTTGCACCACCGGGGCGTTCGGCAAGTCCTGTTTGGCTGCTGGCGCCGACTCAGCCGACAGCGCATCGCTCATCTTCGACAGGTCGTGCAGAGGCGTCATGTTCGGCACTTCCGGCGCGGCGTCCGGCGGGATCATTTCCGACCAGGTCAGGTCTTTTGGCGCGGCTGCCCATACGGGCAGGGCGACCAGCAATAACAGCGCGAGCAGTGCGCGGGGCATGGTGAACATCCTCATAAACGGATCGACAGGCCATCGGCCAAAGATTGGCGATAGGCGCGCCAGGCCGGCACGCTGCCCATCAGCAGCGCGGCCGCCAGAATGCCACCGAGCAGGGTCCATTCATACTCGCTCGGCCACGCCAGCGGCAGGAACAAACCGTAATTGGCCTGCACGTAACCCTGCGCAGCAGCAATGCCGATGTACAACAACGCCAGTCCGGCGATCACTCCGGTCAACGCCAGGGCAAAGGCTTCCAGCACCAGCAGACTCGCAATGTGCCACGGTCGCGCACCGACCGAACGCAGGATCGCCATCTCGCGGCGCCGCTCGTTGAGGCTGGTGAGAATCGCCGTAAGCATGCCGATCAACCCGGTCAGCACCACGAACAGCGAGACCACGAACAGCGCTTTTTCGGCGGTGCTCATCAGGCTCCACAGTTCCTGCAAGGCCACGCCCGGCAGGATCGCCAGCATCGGTTCGCCACGGAATTCATTGATCTCGCGTTGCAGGGCGAAGGTGGAAATCTTGCTGTTGAGGCCCAGCATGAATGCGGTGATCGCTTGCGGCGTCAGGTCCATGTTTCGCGCCTGATCCGCGCTGACCCGCCCGTTGCCACGGGCCGGCACGCCGTTGTGCCAGTCGATGTGAATCGCCTCCATGCCGCCAAGGCTGATGTGCAGCGTGCGATCCACCGGCGTACCGGTGCGCTTGAGAACGCCGACCACGGTGAACGGTTTGTCGTCGTGTTTGACCAGGCTGATCGCGGCCACGCCATGGGCCAGCACCAGTTTGTCGCCGAGCTTGTAATGCAGCGCGTCGGCCACTTCGGCGCCGAGCACCACTTCAAATGGATCGGTGGCAAAGGCGCGACCGTCGGCCAGCGCCAGATGCTGCTGGCGGCCGTATTGGTAATGCTCGAAATAGGCTTCGGTGGTGCCCATCACGCGGTAGCCGCGGTGGGAGTCGCCCAGCGACATCGGGATCGCCCACTTCACTTTCGGGTTGTTGGCGAAGTGTTCGAAGCTGTCCCAACGGATGTTGTTGGTGGCGTTGCCGATGCGAAACACCGAGTAAAGCAGCAGGTTCACCGAACCAGAACGGGCGCCGACAATCAGGTCGGTGCCGCTGATGGTGCTGGCGAAACTGGCTTTGGCTTCGGTGCGCACACGCTCGACGGCGAGCAGCAGGCAGACCGACAGGGCGATGGCGAATGCAGTGAGCAACGCGGTGAAGCGGCGGTTGGCCAGGCTGGCCATGGCCAGACGAAACAGATACATCTCAGACCTCGGCAGACGTGGCGGCGCGATTGAGCTCGGCCAGGGACAGATGACGGTCGAACAGCGGCGCCAGACTCTGGTCGTGGCTGACGAACAGCAGGCTTGAACCGGCCTCGCGGCATTCGGCGAACAACAGGCGAATGAAATTTTCCCGGGCGTCGTAGTCCAGCGCCGAGGTCGGTTCGTCGGCGATCACCAGTTCTGGCTGACCGATCAACGCACGGGCGGCGGCGACTCGTTGTTGCTGACCAATGGACAGCGAGTCGGCGCGGCGACTGAGGATGCTTTCGTCCTTCAGCCCCAAATGCGCGAGCAGGGTGGCGGCGGCTTGATCGACACTGCCGTGACGCTGTTTCGCCCGTTCAGCGCGCAATTTCGAGAAGTGGCAGGGCAACTCGACGTTCTCGCGCACCGAGAGAAACGGCAGCAGGTTGAACTGCTGGAATATGTAGCCGGTGTGGTCGACGCGGAATGTGTCGCGGGCACCGGCCGAGAGTTCGGTCAGCTCCTGGCCCAGCAGACGAATGCTGCCGCGATCAGGTTTCTGCACGCCGCCAAGCAAGCCGAGCAGGGTCGTCTTGCCGCTGCCGCTGGGGCCTTTGAGGAACAGGGTTTCACCCGCTTCCAGCCGAAACGCCGGGATGTCCAGCAGCAGTGGGTGACCGGGCCAACTGAAGCCCAGGTCGGACAGTTCGATGAGTGCTTGGGTCATGACACCAATTTCATGGTTGAACACGGAACCCCGTAGGAGCTGCCGAAGGCTGCGATCTTTTGATCTTGCTTCAAAAGCCCAGGATCAAAAGATCGCAGCCTTCGGCAGCTCCTACAGGGGATTTTCGCTGTTTTTAGAATTTCAGCGAGGCAGCCTTCGCCGTCACTTCCGAACCTTGCTGGCCGCTTGCGCTGATCAGTTGTACCTGAATTTTCTGAGTCGCCGGGAAGGTGTTGAAGATATTCGCCAGATCCAGCGTCTTCAGTGCGCCCGGAGCTGCGCACTTGAACTGATAGTGCGCGTGGATTTCGCTGTGGTCGTGGTGATGCTCGTGGCTGTCCTTGCCCGCGTCATCGTCGTCGTGGTCGTCAGCATCCGGCTTGTCGCCGAACAGTGGGCTTTCCAGTTCCTGACTGACCACTTTGCAACCGGCAGCGGATGGCAGGTTGAACAGGGCCAATGGCTTTTCAAGCTGCGCACGGGCGGCGGCAACCTTGGCCTTGTCGGCGTCCGTGGTGGCGGCATGTTCGAAGCCCACCAGATTCATCGCCGGGCTTTCCAGCTCAAGTTCCAGCGTCTGGCCATCCAGTGCAGCGTTGAGGCGGCCAACGCCATGTTCATGCGCGCCGAGGCTACCGTGTTCATGGTCGTGATCGTGGTCATGCTCATTGGCTGCATGGGCGACGGCCAGCGGCAACAGGGCAAACGGCAAAGCGAGCAACAGACGACGCATGGCGGTCTCCGAACAGTAAAATGAAAAGTTTGTTATGTAATCTTATAACGAAAGTGCGCAGAGTTTGCCCGTGCGCTTGGCGTTACACAAGTCCCGTGGGAGCATGCAGGTCAGAAATGTGCGGGAGCTAACTCAATGTTGCGGATACGCGGAACCGTCGGCGACTTGCCGGTGGATTTGACGGTGGAACTGGATGACAGCGATTGGGCCAGGCTCGGTTCGGCCTTGAATGCGCAGGCGCCGATTGCTCAACCTGAAGGCATTGCGACGACGCCAGCGGCGAAACCGCTGAACCAAGACGATGCCTTGTGGCAGCTCGCCAAGGATCTGTTGCGCAAGGCCGGGCAACTCAGCGGGCCGGACTTGCTGGAGCAGCTCGAAGGGCTGACCGGCAGCGCGGTATCAGGCAAGCGCCTGCTGGTGCGACTGCGACACAGTGCGGATGTGAAGGTGATGAGCGGCGGGGATACGCCGCTTTACAGCTGGGTAGAGTAGCGCGCAAAAGCAAAAGATCGCAGCCTGCGGCAGCTCCTGCAGGTTCAGCGTTCACCCGCAAAACGGGTGGCAACTGCGATCCCCTGTAGGCGCTGCGGCACGCTGCGATCTTTTGATCTTCAATAAAGCGCAGCAAACATCTTGCGACGGTAAACAGTCACCAGCGGATGCTCGTTGCCCAACAACTCGAAAACCTGCAACAACGTCTTGTGCGGCAACCCCTCGCCATAGCTGCGATTGCGGATAAACAACTTGAGCAAGGCATCCAGCGCCGCTTCATATTGCTGACGCGCCAGTTGCTGGATCGACAATTGATACACCGCTTCGTCGTCCTGCGGATCTTTCGCCAGACGTGCTTTCAGGTCGGCGGCGTCCGGCAGATCGCGGGCAAGGCCGAGGAACTTGATCTGGGCCTTGGCCCCGGCCAGTGCGGCTTTGTGCTCATCGCTCTTGACCGCATCAAGCACGGTTTGCGCTTCGTCCAGTTCACCACGTTCAGTCAGGCATCGCGCGTAGAGAATCAGCGCCTTGGCGTTGGTGTTGTCCTCGTTAAGCATCACCACCAACGCCGCTTCGGCATCTGCGTAGCGACCGTCATCGAACAGTGCCTGAGCCTGTTCGAACGGATCGGCTGCGGCTGGCGGCGGCATCTGCACATGCGGTTCGAGCAATGCGCGCACGGCGGATTCCGGTTGCGCGCCGGCAAAACCGTCCACCGGTTGACCGTCCTTGAACAGCACCACGGTCGGCAGGCTGCGAATGCCGAAACGGGCGACGATGTCTTGCTCGATATCGCAATTGACCTTGGCCAACAGCAGCTCGCCCTGATAGCTCTCGGCAATGCCTTGCAGCATCGGCATCAACGCCTTGCACGGCGCACACCACTCGGCCCAGAAATCCACCAGCACCGGTTTGTTGAAAGAAGCCTCGATCACCGACTGGTCGAAATCGGCAGTCGTGGCGTCGAAGATGTACGGCGTTTGCTGACTCATGGGGAATCTCGTAAAAGCGTGGATGGGGCAACTATACGGGTTGGCGGGGTGTGGCCGGAAGCGGGGTGGGTTTTGAGATATGTGTCGCCTGCAAGGACGCTTTCGCGAGCAGGCTCGCTCCCACCCTGGAATGCATTCCCCTGTGGGAGCGAGCCTGCTCGCGAAGCTTTTAGTCACGCCGCGCATGGTAAAGGCTGACATGCCGAAATTCTTCCGGCTCAGCCAGATCCGGCAAAGTCATCGCCTCCAGCATCTCAATGCGTTGATACAACGGATGGCGAAAATCCCGGACCCGCGAATCCGCCACCAATGCCTCGCGGCCACGGCTGAGAAACGCATCCAGCAACGGCAGATTCGCCCGGTCGTACAACACATCCGCGACCAGGATCAGATCAAAGCGATCCGCCTCGGCAAAGAAGTTCGTCGAATAACTCATTTGCACATCATTGAGCGCGGCATTCGCCCGACAGGCGGCAATCGCCAGCGGATCGAGATCACAGGCCACCACTTCCAGCGCGCCGGCCTTCACCGCCGCAATCCCGGCGATGCCGGAACCGGCGCCGAAATCCAGCACGCGCTTGCCGCGCACCCATTCGGGAAACTCAGCCAGATAGCGCGCCACCGCCATACCGCTGGCCCAGCAAAAGCTCCAGTACGGCGGCTCATGCAGGATTCGCTGGGTTTCTTCCTGGCTGAATTCGCGCGCCATGTTGTCGCCGTCGATCAGCCAGAGCTGTAAATCAGTCCCGGGCAACGCGCAGGCCTTGAGTCTGGCGTCGCCGAGCAATTCACCCAATGCCTGTTGCAGGTCGAGCGGTGCATTCATGGTGCTTTGACGAATTGCAACTGGCCCAACGCCTGCGTGGTCGGCTGGGTGATGGTTTGCGACGGTAGATGCAGGATCAGTTGGCCGGACTGACTCGCCCGACCACGCAGCTCAACCCGCGCCCCCGCTGGAAAGGCCTCGGGATTGAAACGCACGTGGAATGGCAGGATCTGGTTGTTGCCGATCAGGCTGGAACTGGCGAGCAGTTGTTGCGGGCGATCCTTTGCATCGATCACCAGCAGCGCCAGTTCGACTTCGGCACCGGCCGGCACACCTTGCAGGGTGCCGCTCAGTTCGCGTTGATGGGCTGGCAGCGGGCCGAGGGCAGCGGCCTGATTGGCTTTTTTCTGCGCCTGCTGCGGCGCCGGGCCTGGTGTAGGCGGTTGAGGCTTGGGCGCATCGCTGCCACAGGCCACCAGCAGGCTGAAAAGACTGAGCAAAACGAGCGGACGTAAAGGCATTGGCAGCTCCGGCAAAATGAAATCCATGGATCAAACGATCATGCCCGTCTGTATACCGCAAACCCTATGTCTTGTCTTGCCACCGGGATGCGCTACCATGGCCCTCCCTTTTTTTGTTGCCAGCCACCATGCACTGTCCCTTCTGCGGTGCCAACGACACCAAGGTCATCGACTCGCGTCTGGTCGCCGAGGGCGAACAGGTGCGCCGCCGGCGTGAATGCCTGGCCTGCGGCGAACGTTTCACGACATTCGAGACGGCCGAACTGGTGTTGCCGCGCCTGATCAAAACCGACGGCAGCCGCCAACCGTTCGACGAAGAAAAACTGCGCGCGGGCATGCAACGCGCTCTGGAGAAACGTCCGGTGAGCGTCGAGCGCCTCGAATCCTCTCTGGTCCACATCAAGCACAAGCTGCGCGCCACCGGCGAGCGCGAGGTCAAATCCCTCGTGGTCGGCGAACTGGTCATGGCCGAGCTGCAAAAGCTTGATGAAGTCGCCTACATCCGTTTCGCTTCGGTGTACAAGCGCTTCCAGGACCTCAACGAGTTCCGCGAAGAAATCGACCGCCTCGCCCGCGAACCGGTGAAAGAATGACCACCGTCGCCGAGCAGGCCATCCTCGACGCCCATTTCATGGCGCGTGCGCTGGAACTGGCGCGCAAAGGTCACTACACCACGCACCCCAATCCTCGGGTTGGCTGCGTGATCGTGAAGGACGGGCAGATTGTCGGCGAAGGCTGGCACGAGCGCGCCGGCGAACCTCACGCCGAAGTCCACGCCTTGCGCGCCGCCGGTGAGCTGGCCCGCGGCGCTACGGCATACGTCACCCTCGAGCCTTGCAGCCACCATGGGCGCACGCCGCCGTGCGCCGATGCGCTGGTCATTGCCGGTGTCGGCCGAGTGGTTGCGGCAATGCGTGATCCGAATCCGCAAGTGGCCGGGCGCGGTTTGCAGCGTCTGGCCGATGCCGGCATTGCGACTGAAAGCGGCGTGCTGGAAGCCGAAGCGCGCAAGCTCAATCACGGATTTTTGAAGCGCATGGAGCACGGCTTGCCGTTCGTGCGAGTCAAGTTGGCCATGAGTCTGGACGGTCGCACGGCGATGGAAAGCGGCGAGAGCCAGTGGATCACCGGCCCGTCCGCGCGTTCGGCGGTGCAGCGTTTGCGTGCTCAGGCGGCCGTGGTGCTGACCGGCGCCGATACCGTGCTGGCCGATGGCGCGCGCTTGACGGTTCGCGCCGACGAACTGGGTCTGGATGCCGAACAAACCGCGTTGGCCATGAGCCGTCCGCCGCTGCGGGTTTTGATCGACGGGCGTCTGCGGGTGCCGCTTGATGCACCGTTCTTCAAGGCTGGCCCGGCGCTGGTCGCGACCTGCATGGCCGTCGAAGAGCAATACGCCAACGGCCCGGAATGTTTGATCGTGCCGGGTGATGACGGTCAGGTCGACCTGCATCAATTGCTGGTCGAGTTGGCCAGCCGTGACGTCAACGAGGTGCTGGTCGAGGCCGGTCCGCGTTTGGCGGGGGCGTTTGCCCAGCTCGGTCTGGTCGATGAGTTCGTGATCTTTATCGCCGGCAAGTTCCTTGGCTCCACGGCGCGTCCATTGCTGGACTGGCCGCTGGCCTATATGAAGGATGCGCCGGAGCTGAAAATCACTGAAATTCGTGCGGTGGGCGATGACTGGCGAGTCACTGCCATCCCTGTCCTTACGGCGAGCGTATAATTCCCGGCCATCGCTTTAGCGCTGGCTTCGTTCTCAAGGAGAACCCCATGTTTACCGGCATCATCGAATCCATCGGCAGCATCCGTGCAATGACCCCAAAGGGCGGCGATGTACGGGTGCATGTTGAAACCGGCAAGCTCGACCTGAGCGACGTCAAACTCGGCGACAGCATCGCGGTCAACGGCGTCTGCCTGACGGCTGTCGAGCTGCCGGGCAATGGCTTTGCCGCCGACGTCAGCCGCGAAACGCTGGACTGCACCGCCATGAATGACCTGAAAAGCGGCAGCCCGGTCAATCTGGAAAAAGCCCTGACCCCGACCACCCGTCTCGGTGGTCACCTGGTCAGCGGTCACGTCGACGGTGTCGGCGAAATCGTCTCCCGCGCCGATAATGCCCGTGCCGTGGAGTTTCGCATCCGCGCACCGAAAGAACTGGCCAAGTACATCGCCCATAAAGGCTCGATCACCGTCGACGGCACCAGCCTGACCGTGAACGCAGTCGATGGCGCCGAGTTCATGCTCACGATCATTCCGCACACCCTGAGCGAAACCATCATGGCTTCCTACAAGCCGGGTCGTCGGGTGAACCTGGAGGTCGACTTGCTGGCGCGTTATCTGGAGCGCCTGCTGTTGGGCGACAAAGCCGCAGAGCCGAGCGCTGGTGGCACGATTACCGAAAGCTTTCTGGCCGCCAACGGCTACCTCAATTCCTGACTGAAGGGGGTGCCTTGTGGCGCTCAATAGCATCGAAGAACTGGTTGAAGACATCCGCCAAGGCAAGATGGTCATCCTTATGGATGATGAAGACCGCGAGAACGAAGGCGACCTGATCATGGCCGCCGAGTGCTGCAAGGCCGAACACATCAACTTCATGGCCAAGCACGCCCGTGGCCTGATCTGCATGCCGATGAGCCGCGAGCGCTGCGAACTGTTGAAGCTGCCGCTGATGGCACCACGCAACGGCTCCGGGTTCGGCACCAAGTTCACCGTGTCGATCGAAGCGGCCGAAGGCGTGACCACCGGCATCTCCGCTGCTGACCGTGCACGCACCGTGCAGGCTGCCGCCGCGAAAGACGCCAAGGCTGAAGACATCGTCAGCCCTGGCCACATCTTCCCGCTGATGGCTCAGGCTGGCGGCACCCTGGCGCGCGCCGGCCACACTGAAGCCGCTTGCGATCTGGCGCGCATGGCCGGTTTCGAGCCAAGCGGCGTGATCTGCGAAGTGATGAACGACGACGGCACCATGTCCCGTCGCACTGAGCTGGAAGCGTTCGCCGCTGAACACAACATCAAGATCGGCACCATTGCCGACCTGATTCACTACCGGATGATCCACGAACGTACCGTTCAGCGGATTGCCGAGCAGCCACTGGACAGCGAACTGGGCCAATTCAACCTGGTGACCTATCGTGATTCGGTGGAAGGCGACGTGCACATGGCCCTCACGCTGGGCACTGTTTGCGCTGAAGAGCCAACCCTGGTTCGCGTGCACAACATGGACCCGCTGCGCGATCTGTTGATGGTCAAGCAGCCTGGTCGCTGGAGCCTGCGCGCAGCCATGGCTGCGGTTTCCGAGGCCGGCAGCGGCGTGGTGCTGTTGCTGGGTCACCCACTGGATGGCGACGTGTTGCTGGCGCATATTCGTGAAACCGGCGATCAGGTGCCGGCGAAAAAACCGACCACTTACAGCATCGTCGGTGCCGGTTCGCAGATCCTGCGTGACCTCGGTGTACGCAAAATGCGCCTGATGTCGGCACCCATGAAATTTAATGCGATATCCGGTTTCGATCTGGAAGTTGTAGAATACGTGCCCTCCGAATAATGACCGGTTGTTTCCGGCCCTGAATTCGCGGCAAATAAATCACTGAGGGACGCGTAGCAGACGCGTCCCGGCTCTTTAAGAGAACTGACGAATGACCCTGAAGACCATCGAAGGTACCTTCATCGCCCCTAAAGGCCGCTACGCTTTGGTAGTGGGCCGTTTCAACAGCTTCGTTGTTGAAAGCCTGGTCAGCGGTGCAGTTGATGCCCTGGTTCGCCACGGCGTGAGCGAAAGCGACATCACCATCATCCGCGCTCCTGGCGCCTTCGAAATCCCGCTGGTTGCGCAGAAAGTCGCTCAGAAAGGCGAGTTCGCAGCAATCATCGCCCTCGGCGCGGTCATTCGTGGCGGTACTCCGCACTTCGAATACGTGGCAGGCGAGTGCACCAAGGGCCTGGCCCAGGTGTCCATGGAGTTCGGCGTTCCGGTTGCGTTCGGCGTCCTGACCGTTGATTCCATCGAGCAAGCCATCGAACGTTCCGGCACCAAGGCCGGTAACAAAGGTGCTGAAGCTGCCCTGTCCGCGCTGGAAATGGTCAGCCTGCTGGCACAGTTGGAGGCCAAGTGATTAGCGACGAAAGCGATCGTTTCAACCCGCGCGACCCACGTCCAGCGGACGCCGGCAAGCCTTCGAAAAGCGAAAAGCGCCGCGCTGCCCGTCAGTTGGCGACTCAGGCTTTGTACCAGCGGCTTCTGGCCGGCACTTCGCTGAACGAAATCGAAGCGCAGTTTCGCGTCGACAACGATTTTACCTTTGCCGATGCCAGCTACTTCCACGACATCCTGCACGGTGTTCCGGCCAACCAGACCGAGATCGACACTGCGTTGGCGCCGTGCCTGGACCTGACCATCGAAGAGCTGGACCCGGTTGAGCTGTGCGTGCTGCGCCTGTCCACCTGGGAGCTGCTCAAGCGAGTCGACGTGCCGTACCGTGTGGTGATCAACGAAGGCATCGAGCTGGCGAAAGTCTACGGTTCGACCGACGGCCACAAGTTCGTCAACGGTGTGCTCGACAAGCTGGCCCCGCGTCTGCGTGAAGCTGAAGTGAAGGCGTTCAAGCGCTGATACGCGCTTGATATCCAATGGGCGAGTTTGAGCTGATCCGCAATTTCTTCGCCGCCGCGCCTTGTGCGCAGGGCGGCGAGGGCGTTGCTCTCGGGATCGGCGACGACTGCGCCTTGCTGGCGGTTCCCCCCGGGGAACAGCTGGCAATCTCCACCGATACGCTAGTGGCCGGCGTGCATTTTGCCGATCCTTGCGATCCGTATCTGCTCGGTCAGCGCTCGCTGGCCGTCGCGGTCAGCGATCTGGCCGCCATGGGCGCTACGCCCATTGCCTTTACCCTTGCCCTGACTGTGCCGACGGTGACCGCCGATTGGCTGCAAGCCTATGCCCGCGGTTTGAACCGCATGTCGCAGAGCTGCGGCGTGGCCCTGGTCGGTGGCGACACCACGCGCGGGCCGTTGAGCCTGACCGTCACTGTGTTCGGCCGCGTCCCCACCGGACTGGCCTTGACCCGCAGTGGCGCGCAGCCAGGTGATTTGCTGTGTGTCGGCGGTGAACTGGGCAATGCCGCTGGTGCATTGCCGCTGGTGTTGCGCCAGCGCGACGCCGCGCCGGACATCGCCCGGCCGCTGCTCGATCACTACTGGTCACCGCAACCGCAACTCGCGCTCGGTCAGGCGCTGCGCGGCAAAGCCACGTCAGCGCTGGATATCTCCGACGGTTTGCTCGCCGATTGCGGGCACATCGCGTTGGCGTCGAAGGTGCGACTTCAAATTGAACGTGAGCGTGTACCGCTGTCGGATGCACTAGTGGCGTTTCTTGGTCAGCGCGGTGCCGAGCGTGCGGCGCTGAGCGGTGGCGATGATTACGTGCTGGCCTTTACGTTACCGTCCGTCGAGCTGCCGGCACTGTTGGCCGATGGTTGGCCGATCCATGTTATCGGTCGTGTGGCAGAGGGGCAGGGCGTGGCGCTACTGGACCGCGAAGGGCACGACATCACCCCGCAAATCCGGGGCTATCAACATTTTCAGGAGTCACCGTGACAGATCACCCGAAACAGGTTCCGGCCGAATTCGTTCCGCCTTCTGTCTGGCGCAATCCCTGGCATTTCCTCGCCTTTGGCTTCGGTTCGGGCACCTTGCCCAAAGCACCAGGCACGTGGGGTTCGCTCGTTGCGCTACCCTTTATCCCGTTGTGGCAGATGTTGCCTGACTGGGGGTACTGGCTGATGCTCGGCATCACCATGCTGTTCGGCTTCTGGCTGTGCGGCAAGGTGGCCGACGATCTGCGCGTGCACGACCACGAAGGCATCGTCTGGGACGAAATGGTCGGGATGTGGATTACCCTGTGGCTGGTGCCGGAAGGCTGGTACTGGTTGCTCGCGGGTTTCCTGGTGTTCCGCTTCTTCGACATTCTCAAGCCGTGGCCGATCCGCTGGATCGACCGGCATGTTCATGGCGGTGTCGGCATCATGCTCGACGACGTGCTGGCCGGCGTGTTCGCCTGGCTGGCGATGCAGGGGCTGGTGTGGGTATTTGCCTGATTCGAGGGTTGTCAGGTTAGAGAGGGTACTAAGGATGTCTCGGCGCTGGTTGGCAGGAGTGTTTTTGGCGGTGCTGGGCACTGTCGCCAGTGCGCAGGAAGCCGCGCCGATGCCCACGGTGATTCATCTGGCCAGCGAAGTCTGGGAAGACTACACCGCTGCCGATGGCCATGGTCTTGCCTGGGATGTGATGCGTAAGGTGTTCGAACCGGTCGGGGTAAAACTCGATATTCGCAGCGAACCCTATACTCGTTCTGTAGGGCTGGCGCAGCGTGCAGAAGTCGATGCTTGCGTGGGCTCCTATCACGAAGAGTTCAGTGATCTGCTCTATCCGCGCTGGAATTTCGATATCGATCACATCTATGCGCTGGGCCTTGCCAGCAACCCGGCGCCAACGCTGGAAACGTTGGGCAGCTATCGATTGGCCTGGGTGCGCGGCTACGATTACCAGAACTACCTGCCCAATGTGCAGAGCTTCAACGAAGTCATCCGGCGCACCGGAATCCTCTCGATGCTGACCCATAACCGTGCGGACTATTACATCGACGCGCTGACTGAAATCAATTACGTGGTCGGTCGGGCCAGGGATGCGTCGCAATTTCGCACGACCCATGTTGCCGAATTGCCGCTGTACCTGTGCTTCGCCAACACCCCCAAGGCGCGCACGTTGATGGCACTGTTCGACAAACGTATGGAGCAATTGGTGAAAAGCGGCGAGCTGAAGCCGATATTCGAGCGCTGGAAGCAGCCGTATCCGTTCGAGCAGCCGTGACGCGGATCTGTCGGTTCGACACTGAACCCTGTGAGAGCTGGCAAGCCAGCTCCCAGAGGGACTCATTTTGTGGGGGAAGTCATCAAACTTTTTGATCGTTATGCCCGATAATTCAGCCTAAGCGTCTGTAGGAACCTGCTGTTACAATGCCGCCCAGCGAATCTTCAGACTTTTTTAGATCAGGAGCACACCGGTGCCTGTCGTTTTTGTTGCCGCTTCCAAGCTGCCAACGCCTTTTGCGCAATTCACCATGCACGGTTTTCTCGACGAAGCCACCGGCCGCGAGCACGTCGTACTGAGCTTGGGTGATTTCACCGACGGTGCCCCGGTACTCGGCCGATTGCATTCTGAATGCCTGACCGGCGACGCCCTGTTCAGCCAGCGCTGCGACTGCGGTTCGCAACTGGAAGGCGCGCTCAAGGCCATCGCTCGCGAAGGTCGTGGCGTGCTGCTCTACCTGCGTCAGGAAGGTCGCGGCATCGGTCTGTTGAACAAGATCCGCGCCTATGAATTGCAGGATGGCGGCGCCGATACCGTTGAAGCCAACGAACGTCTGGGTTTTGCCGCCGATCAGCGCGACTACGCCATGTGCCTGCCGATGCTCGAACATTTGGGCGTGAAGGCCCTGCGTCTGATGACCAACAACCCGCGCAAGGTCAAAGCCCTGACCGACATGGGCATCGTCGTCGCCGAGCGCGTGCCGCTGCACACCGGCCACAACCCGCACAACAAACTGTATCTGGCGACCAAGGCCAGCAAGCTCGACCACATGATGGGCAATGAGCATCAGGGTGAGGTAGACAGGGCGTGACTCGCGGTCAGGTAAAGCGTCGCCTCAGCGTCGACTGGTGGAAATACCTGGCGTTAGCGCTGGTGCCGTTGTTCGTGCTGAATGCCGTGTTTGGTCAGGGCGAGGCGATTCTGCCGGTGCTGGCGATGCCGCTGTTCATTGCCGGTGTCGCGTCGATGTTCGTCAGCCTGAAGTATTTTGGCCGCTACAAACATGCGCTGATCGCTACGCAAAAAGCCCTCGATACGGCGGATGAGCCGGCAGCCTGGATCGCCCTCGCAGCAAGCCGCCGAGCGGCATTTCTCGCGGCCGCATTGCCCGCGTGGATCGGTGCACTGGCGGTATTTGTCGGCCTAGAAGCCATACCACTGATGTTGCTGGCGCTGTCCACCGTCGTGCTGTTTTACCTCTACCGTATCCCGCGTCAACTCGGCTGATGCGCCGTCTCTGGCTGGCGGTTCTGCTGCTGGCCATCAATGGCCCTGTATTCGCCGCTCTGCGCGTAGTCAGCCTCGCGCCGTCGCTTTCTGAAATCGTCGTTGAACTGGATTCCGCCGATCTGCTGGTCGGCGTGCTGGATGCGGGCGAGCGGCCTGCTGCGATTGCGAATCTTCCCTCGGTGGGTCGCTACGGCCAACTCGACATGGAGCGTTTGCTCAGTCTCAAACCTGATCTGTTGTTGCTCTGGCCCGGCAGTGTCGGGCCGGCGCAGCGCGATCAGCTCAAGCGGCTGAACATCCCGACTTACGTCGCTGAATCGCACAGCCTTGAACAGCTTTCTGTGCAAATCGAAGCCATCGCCGGGCAACTGGGCCGGCCCGAGCGTGGGGTGAAACTGGCGGCGGATCTTCGCCAGAAACTCGACAACCTGCGCCAGCGTTATCATCGGGACACGCCACTTAAGGTGTTCTATCAGGTGTGGGACAAGCCGCTGTATACCGTCGGCGGGGGGCAGATCATCAGCGATGCGCTTGAGGTGTGCGGCGCGCGCAATGTGTTCGGCGACTTGAGCCTGCCGGCGCCGCAAGTCAGCATTGAGGCAGTATTGCAGCGAGATCCCGAGGTGATTCTGGCCAGTGATCAGGCGCAGCTGGATGCGTGGAAGGCATGGCCGCAGGTGGCGGCTGTAAAGCAGGGGGCATTGCTGCTGGTAACCGACAAAGGTCTGGAACGCCCGAGTGGCCAGATGATCGACGCCACCGGCAAGCTCTGCCACCTCATCCAGCCTGACAATTAACCCCTGCAGGAGCTGCCGCAGGGAGCATCAGCAACTTCAGAGGTTTCAGCGCAGTTCAGGCGTCCAGGTCACCCCGAACATCCACGCCCGGCCTTCCTCGCGATAACCGTACTGGTTGCCGTCATAGCTGTAGTTCGCCCGGCTGTAACCCTTGTCCAGCAAGTTATCCACCTTCAGATCCAGTTTGATCTCCCGGTTCAGCGCCCAACTGCTGCGCAGACCGAACAACGCGTAACCACCTAGTGTTTGATTGTTGGTCAGGTCGTCATAGCTGTTGCTCACCGCCTGCCAACTGGCGCCGAGGCTCAGTCGATCAAACTGCCGATCCACATCCCAACTCAACGTCCGCCGTGCTCGCCGCGCCAACGTATGGCCGGTATCACGGTCACGCGGGTCGATGATCGCCACGCCAAGGTTGCTCTGCCAGCCGAACAATTCCTGCTTCAGCGCCGCTTCAAAGCCGTTGATCCGTGCTGAAGCCACGTTTTCCGGGCGTGAGTTGCTGCCGAAGATGATCGCGTCTTCAAGATCCGTGCGGTACAGCGACGCTTCCAGACGACTGCTTTCACTCAACTGGCTGCGCCATTGCAGTTCGTAGCTTTTCGAGGTTTCCGGTTTCAGGTTTGGGTTGCTGAAATCCGGGTAGTACAGGTCGTTGAAGGTCGGTGCACGAAAGCCTTCGCTGTAGCTGAGCAGCAGATCGTTGTCCGGATTGAGCGGTAGGGTGAATGTGCCGCTCCAGGTGTTCTGACCGCCGAACTGCTGGTTGTCGTCGTGACGCAAACCGAGTTCAGTGGAGAAACTGTCAGCCTGATAACGATGCTGGATGAACGCGGCGCGGTTCCAGCGGCTGTCCTCGTCGAACGCGGTGCTGCTATTGATCCGGTCTTCGTACCAGTCGCCGCCGAGGATCAGGCTGTTGCGTGCATCCAGGGTCAAGTCGTTCTGCCAGTTCACCGAATCGCGGTAAGTGTTGAACACCGTGCGCTCGTCGCTGAGCTTATCCAGTGTCTTTTCGCGGTTTTCGGTATGGCCGAATTCAATGCGGGTTTTCCAGATATCGTTGACCCGGGCATCGACGTAACTGCTGACGCTACTAACGTTAAAATCGCTGTAGGGCTGTTGCTGGACCGATTCGAACGTGGTCATGTCGAAGCGTCCGAACGGATTGTCGAACTCGCTTTTGCCACGGTTATCCAGCAGGTTGGCGCCGACTTCGATGTCATCAGTCAGCGCATGGCTGAGGCTCAGGCTCACTGACTTGTTGCGGTAGGCGTCGTGATCGCCGTCGCTCGGGTATGACTCATGAGTACGGTCGATTCCGGCGGTTTCATCCAGGCTGGCGCCGAGGTTGAAGCGGGTTTTGTCGTCGCCACCGGACAGGCCGAGGCTGCGCTCCCAGGTTTGATGGCTGCCGAAGCCGACATGCATGCGTGGTTGCAAGCCTTGCTCAGCCCCGCGACGGGTAAAAATATGAATCACCCCGCCAATCGCATCGCTGCCGTAAATCACCGAGCGCGAACCGCGCAGCACTTCCACGCGTTCGATCTGCTCAATGTTCAGATGCTGCAGATTGCTGTCACCGGAAGTGGAGCTGCCGATGCGCTGGCCGTCGACCAGCACCAGGCTTTGCGCCGACTGCGTGCCGCGGATATAGACCCCGGGCAAGCTGCCGCGCCCACCGGCCTGCGCCACTTGCACGCCCGGCACGCGACGCAGCAGGTCTGACACATCGCTCGGTTGCAGGCGATCGATGTCTTCGCGGGTGAACACGGTGTTGGCGGCGCTGCTGTCATTGCGCGCTTCGACCTGACGGTTGGCGCTGATCAAAACGTCCGGCAGCTTCAGCGCTTGATCCCGCTCGAAGGTGTCGGCGACAGCGCTGGCGAATGGCAGCAGGAGAAAGGGCAGGGCGAGGCGCGAGAGTTTCATGGCAATCCATCGGGGAGTATCGGGTATACACAAATCAAATGTGGGAGCGAGCCTGCTCGCGAATGCGGTGTATCAGTCAGAAATGATTTGACTGACAGTCCGCTTTCGCGAGCAAGCTCGCTCCCACAAGGGTATTGCGTTTACTTGTTAAGCAATTCCAGACGCTCACGAATCGACGCTTCGATCCCCGCTTCATCCAGCCCGCACTCGGCCAGCATCTGCGCAGGCTTTGCATGCTCGACGTAAACATCGGGCAGGCCCAGATGCAGCATCGACTTGAGGATATTCTCGCGGGCGAGAAATTCGCTGACTGCGCCACCGGCGCCGCCCATGATCGCGTTCTCTTCGATGGTCACCAGCAACTCGTGACTGCCGGCAATCTCGCGTACCAGAGCTTCGTCCAGTGGTTTGACGAAGCGCATGTCGACCACTGTCGCATCCAGCTTCTCGGCGACTTTCAGCGCCTCGGCCAGTTGCACGCCGAACACCAGCAGGGCGACTTTGCTGCCCTGACGACGGACGATGCCTTTGCCGATTTCGATCGGTTCGAGGTCTTTCTCGATAGCCGCATTCGGGCCATTGCCGCGCGGGTAACGCACTGCCGCCGGGCCGTTGTACAGGTGACCGGTGGTGAGCATCTGGCGCAGTTCGTTTTCATCGCTCGGGGTCATGATGACCATGCCCGGTATGCAGCGCAGGTAGGACAGGTCGAAGCTGCCGGCGTGGGTCGGGCCGTCTTCGCCGACCAGGCCTGCGCGGTCGATGGCAAATAGCACGTCGAGGTTTTGCACCGCCACATCGTGAACGAGTTGGTCGTAACCGCGCTGGAGGAACGTCGAGTAGATCGCCACGACCGGTTTTGCGCCTTCGCAGGCCATGCCGGCGGCGAACGTCACCGCGTGTTGCTCGGCAATCGCCACGTCGAAATAACGCAGCGGGAAGCGCTCGCTGAATGCCACCAGATCCGAGCCTTCCTTCATCGCCGGGGTAATCCCGACCAGACGCGGATCAGCCGCGGCCATGTCGCACAGCCATTCGCCGAACACCGCCGAATACTTTGGCCCGCCGGTTTTCTTCGGCGCAGTGGCCGGCGCGTCGACAGGCTCGAGCTTGGTGATGGCGTGGTAACCGATCGGGTCGACTTCCGCCGGGGCGAAGCCTTTGCCTTTCTTGGTGACGATGTGCAGGAATTGCGGGCCCTTCAGGTCACGCATGTTGCGCAGCGTTGCGATCAGGGTCGGCAGGTCGTGGCCGTCGATCGGGCCAATGTAGTTCCAGCCCAGCTCTTCGAACAGGGTGCCTGGAACCAACATGCCTTTTGCGTATTCTTCGGTGCGACGGGCGATTTCCCAGGCGCCGGGCAGGCGCGACAGCACTTTTTTACTGCCTTCACGCATGCTCGCGTAAGTGCGGCTGGAAAGAATCTTCGCCAGATAGTTCGACAGGCCACCGACGTTTCGCGAGATCGACATGTCGTTGTCATTGAGGATCACCAGCATGTTGGCGTTGACTTCCGGCGCATGGTTCAGCGCCTCGAAGGCCATACCGGCGGTCAATGCGCCGTCGCCGATCACGGCAATCGCCTTGCGATCACTGTTCTGCAGGCGGGCGGCAATCGCCATGCCCAGCGCTGCGCTGATCGACGTGCTGGAGTGGCCAACGCCAAAGGTGTCGTACTCGCTCTCGGCGCGACGCGGGAAAGCGGCGATGCCGTCCTTCTGGCGCAGCGATTCCATGCGCTCACGGCGACCGGTTAGGATCTTGTGCGGATAAGCCTGATGACCAACGTCCCACACCAGCCGGTCGTCCGGGGTGTCGAAGACGTAATGCAACGCGATGGTCAGCTCGATGACGCCCAGGCCGGCACCGAAATGCCCACCGGTCTGGCCGACCGTGTAGAGCAATTCCAGGCGCAACTCATCAGCCAGGGTTTCCAGCTCGGCTTCGGCTAACCGGCGCAGGCCGTCCGGCGTATTCGCACGGTCGAGCAGGGGCGTGGTCGGGCGCTTGCGGGGAATCTCATGAAACGTCGTGGGCATCAGGCGAATCGTTATAGGTATAAAAGATGCGGCAGTTTACCTGATGCATCGCCCACTGCCCACGCGTTGATCTTTTTTGGCCGATTCGCCGTCAGCTGCGGCGCTCGACGATATACCGGGCCAACTCGCGCAACGGCTCGGCTGCCGCGTCAAACGGTCGCAGGGCGTGGAGAGCCTGATCGCGCAGCTCCAGCGCATAAGCCTTGGCCGCGTCCAGGCCGAGCAGCGCCGGGTAGGTCGGCTTGTCCCGGGCGATATCGGCGCCTTGGCGTTTGCCGAGGGTGGCGGTATCGCTTTCGACATCCAGGATATCGTCCTGCACCTGGAAGGCGAGGCCGATGGCTTGTGCGTAAGTCTGTAAGGATTGCAGTTCATCCGGCTCGGCGCGGCCGCTGGCCAGGGCACCGAGTTTGACGCTGACTTCGATCAGCGCACCGGTCTTGTGTCGGTGCATCAGTTCAAGGGCTTGCTGATCGAGCTTGAGACCGACCGAACCGAGGTCAATGGCTTGACCGCCGACCATGCCGGCCGGGCCTGCGGCCAGTGCGAGCGCACTGACCATCTGCAAACGGATATCGGCGCTCAGGTCGCTCAGGCGCGGATCGAGCAAGGCGCTGAACGCCAGACTCTGCAAGCCGTCACCGGCGAGAATCGCGCAAGCCTCATCGAATTTCTTGTGAGTGGTGGGCTGGCCGCGACGCAGGTCGTCGTCGTCCATCGCCGGCAAATCGTCGTGCACCAGCGAATAGGCGTGGATCAGCTCCACCGCGCAGGCCGCACCGTTAGCCTGCTCAGCCTCGCCACCGAGGGCTTCGCACGCGGCGTAAGCCAACAGCGGACGCACGCGTTTGCCGCCGTTCATCACGCTGTAGCGCATGGCCTCATAGAGGCGCGCCAGTTCTGGCAACGGGGCGTTGAACAGGCTTTCCAGTGCCGCGTTGACCCGGGCCTGGCTGGTCGCCGAATACGCTGCAATCATTCTGGCTGTTCCGCGTCGAAGGGTTCCTCGGCGAGTTCGCCATCGCGCTCCAGCAGCACTTGCACCTTCTGCTCAGCCTGAGCCAGCGCTGCCTGGCAGTCACGGGTCAGCCCGATGCCCTGCTCGAAAGCGGTCAGCGAGTCTTCCAGCGACAATTCACCGTTCTCCAGACGCTCGACCAATGTTTGCAGGTCGGCGAGGGACTGTTCGAAATCCAGTGCAGCTTTTTTGCGGGCCATGGCGGCAGTTTCCGGTTGACGTTAAACCGGCGCGACACTAGCAGATAGGGGGGGTATGGGCAAATGAGCGGGCTATCTCCGCCCCGTATTTCCGTGGCGAGGGAGCAAGGGGATATAGGGGGATTCCAGGAGGTTGACGGTGTATTCGGCTCATTCTGTGAGCCGAATAATTCCGCTATTCGGCTCACGCACAACAAATACGCGTAATTCCTACAGCGATAGCACCTGTATCCGATTGTTAAAAAAACGCCGAATGGATAATCTTCGCGCCTTCTACGACCCTATAGTCACGGGTCTTTCAGACGAAACGCAGTTTCAGAGGCTGTGAAGTACCGAGGATCGGGTGCAAGGTTTCGTTCAGGCATGGCAGGAGGCATTACATGCGTTCATTCATTTTGCTGTTGATCGGGATGGTCTGCGCACCCGCGCTGCTGGCCGGACCGAGTGCCGAGCTGTCGGAACCGGTGGGTGGCTGGCGTTATCACGGCTTGCTCGATCGCACGGAAAACCCGCAAGTCGCCTATCCGACGCCACCGATCGATCGTGGCATCCAGCGCAATCGCACGATGATCCAGGGCCAGCTCAAGGCCATCGGCCATATGCGCCCGCCGCACAGCCTCGCCGTCAATGGCAATCCGCTGAATCTGTACACCGATGATCAGGGCCGTTTCGCCCGGCCTTATGCCTTTGGCGCCGGTTCCAACAGCGTCGAGGTGATCAGCGCCGAGGGCCAATCGCTCAAGCGCGTGCAATTTTATGAAGCAAATAATTTGCGCACGCCGGCGCGAATTCGTCTTGTCTTGGGGTGGGACGATCCAAAGGCTGAGCTGGATCTGCACATTGTCACGCCCGATGGCCAGCATGCGTTCTGGGCGCGGCCGGCATTGAGCAACGGCGGCGGCCTCGACCCCGACGGCGTCGATGGCCCCGGCCCTGAGATGTTCACCATGACCGCGCCGCTGCACGGCACCTATCTGGTTTACGTCAACTATTGGGGCAATTTCGGCAACGGCGGCTATAACTTCGAGGAGACCAGCAATCAGAACGAGGTGATTACCTCGCAAATCACGCTGGTGCTCAATGAAAACACCGTCGACGAAAAACGCGAGACGTTCATCGTGCCCCTGCGGGCGATTGGTGATCTGCTGCTGGTCAAGACTTTCAACTATTAAGTATCCCGCCATGGATGAAATCGTGAGCGTTGGGAATGAGCGTGAAGATGAGCGATAACACTGTTACCCCGGCTGCCGAAACACCTGCTGGCAAACCTTCCCGGCGCTGGCCGTTGCTGTTGGTCGGACTGTGCCTGGTGGCCAGCGTGGCGGGCGGTTTTGGCTGGCTGCTGCTCAAACCCAAGGCGCCGCCGGTGGAGCTTGCCGGTGACAGGCTCGGCCTGAGCCGCCCGGATGCATTGCTGGAAACCCGCTCGCTGAGCCAGTTGCCCAAAGACCTGCTGACGGTGCCGTTCCTCAAGGCTACGCTCACCGAAGATTTCGTCTTCTATTACGAAACTCACGCCGATCGCCTCGGCTTGATCGGTAGTCTGCGCCGAATCATTTACGAGCATGATCTGAAGTTGCAGGACAGCTTGATCGAACAGCTTTTCGATCAGCCTGCCGATGTCGCGCTGTGGCGCGGTGCCGATGGTCGCGTGAAGGACTTTCTGCTGGTGATGGATCGCGGGGGTTTGGCCAAGCTGCTGGAGCCGTTGGCGAAAGTCGCGCTGGATGACACCCAGCTCAGCGTTTTCGGCAATCTCAAGGTTGGCAGTGACGAGGTGCCGCTGTACCAACTGAGCTACAACGCCAGCAAATCGCTGCTGTTCGCTTCGCGCGGCGACAAACTGGTGGTTCTGTCCAATCCGGCCAAGTACTACGACCCTGAAAGCGGCGTGTCCGAGGAATCCGGCCACGTCTCGCCGCAAGCGTTGGCAGCATTGCTCAACGGCGAAAAGCTGTTCCCCGAAGCCTTCGGCCTGCCTGCTAAAACCCCGGAAACCAGACAGCGACTCTCGGTGAATTCCAGCGTCCTCGCCATGGGCTACCAGCGCTTCATCCCGAACTTCGCCGGCCTGCGTTTCGACATGGACGACAAGGGCTGGCACAGCTACCTCGCCATGGACGAGCTGGAAAACCAGCCGGATTTCGATTTCAAACCGGTCTGGCAAGCCATGCCACTGGGCGCCAGTGCCTGCGTAACGTTGCCGGTAGCTGCCGAACCGCAAAAGCCGTTGCTGGTAAAACTCGGGGCGGAAGACGCCGTGGCACAGACGCTCACCGAACACGTGGCGGGCGCCGCGGGCTTGTGCTGGTACGCCGATTCGCGGTTGTACACGCCATTGCTGGTGGCCAGTCTGAAGGACGAGGACAGCAGCAAGCTCGACGGCGATCTCGGCAAACTGTTCGGGTCGATGGTCGGCGCCTTCGAGTCCAACGTCGAAGAAAAAGTATTCCCTGTAGTGGAGAAACAGGAAGGTCAGAGCCACGTCTGGCAGCGTCAGGTCAGCTCCAGCTTCGGTCCCTACGCGGCCAAAGACGCCGAGAATCCGGATGCAATCAGCGGCAAGGCGTTCATGAAGGTCAGCCTCGCCCGTCACGGTTCGACGCTGCTGTTTTCCCTCGACGACAAACTGGTCGACAAAGCCCTCGGTACCCTCGACAAACGCTTCCCGCCGATGGCCGATGTGCTGCCTAAAGACGTGCTGATGCCGATCTATTTCGGCCCGGATTCGATGGCGCAGCTGATGCAGCAGGAAACCCTCGACAGCCTGCCGCAAGACATGGAACCGGTGTTCTACAACGCCGCGCAAACCTATCTGATCCCAAAACTTCGCACTCTCGGCGGCTACGGCAAATATGCCCTGACCTTGCCAGAAGGCAGCGAGCCGGATGGTCACTGGCAGTGGCTGCCGCTGGAGTGGAAAGCGCTGTGACGGCACTGATCCGCAGCCTCGGCTTGCTCGCGCTGTTACTCAGCGCCGGCGCCCGAGCCGTCGAAACGCCTGCGCTCGATCCTGCACAATCCCAAGTGTTTCGCGCCTGGTTCGTGCGCATCGCCCAGGAGCAACTGAGCCAGGGCCCGAGCCCGCGCTGGTATCAACAGGATTGCGCCGGGCTGGTGCGCTTCGCTGCCAACGAAGCGCTGAAAGTCCACGACGATAAATGGCTGCGCAGCAATGGCCTGTCCAATCGTTACCTGCCGCCGGAACTGTCGCTGAGCGACGATCAGCGCAAGCTCGCCCAGCAATGGCAGCAGGGCGGCGGCAAGATCGGGCCGTACGTCAACGCAATCAAACTGATTCAGTTCAACAGTCATCTGGTGAGCCGCGACGTGTCGCAGGCGCGGCCAGGTGACCTGATGTTTTTCGATCAGGGCGACGACCAGCACCTGATGATCTGGATGGGCCGCTACATCGCCTATCACACCGGCACCACCACCCCGACTGACAACGGCATGCGTTCGGCAAGCCTGCAGCAACTCATGACATGGAAGGACACCCGATGGATACCCGACGCAGCCAACCCCAACTTCATCGGCGTCTATCGACTGAACTTCCTCTCCCAATGACCGGTGCCCGCATGTTGCGTTTACTGCCTCTGCTGTTGGTATTAGCCCTGCCATTTTCGGCCGTGAACGCCGAAGACACTGTTGAGCCGAGCGGCTACGCGCCGGTGTCCGGCGAAAGTTTTTTCCTGTTGGCTGACAGCAGTTTCGCTGCCGACGAGCAGGCCATGGTTCGCCTCGAAGCGCCGGGCCGCGACTATCGGCGTTTCCGCATGGAGCCTTACGGCGGCGCCGACATTCGCGTGTACCGCATCGACAAGCCGCTGGACTTTCTCAAGCGCCAGAAGAACCTGCACCGGGTGGTCAGCGACGGTCAGTTCAAGGGCGAAGGCTTGTCCAACACCCTCGCGTATCTGTGGGACAACTGGTACCGAAAATCCCGTAGGGTGATGCAGCGAGCGTTCTCCTACGAGTCGCGCAAACAGGTCACCGAGGAAGTGCCGGAGCTGAAGATGGGCAACGCCATCGTCGCGCCGACACCGTACGACGCGCAGCCGCAATTCGCGCTGATTCCGGGCTTGCCGGTAGTCAGCCAGTTCCGTTATCCGCTGTGGCAGGCCAAGCCGATACAGCCACCGGCCGGGGTCAATCTGGCCGGGTCTTCCAGCGACTTTGTCAGCGTCGCGCCGGGTAACGTTTACATTCCGCTGGGTCAGTTGAAACCGGGTCTTTATCTGGTCGAAGCGCTGATCGGCAAGTACCGTGCGACCACCATGGTCTTCGTTTCCAACACCGTGGCAGTGAGCAAGATTGCCGGTGATGAATTGCTGGTCTGGGCCGCGCGCAAACACGAAGGCAGTTCGGTGCCGAAGGTCAATGTGCTGTGGACCGACGGCCTCGGCGTGATGAGCAGTGGCGCCACTGATGCCGATGGTTTGCTGCGCCTGAAACACGTCAGCCCCGAGCGCTCTTTCGTCATCGGCGAGGACGAGGAGGGCGGAGTATTCGTCTCGGAAAACTTCTATTACGACAGCGAAATTTACGACACCAAACTCTATGCCTTCACCGACCGACCGCTGTATCGCCCAGGTGATTGGGTGTCGCTGAAAATCGTCGGTCGCGAGTTCAAGAATGCGCGGGATTCGGTGTTGCCGGGTGCCGCATACGTCAATGTCAGCGTGCTCGACGCCACTGGCACCGAGCTGCAACGCCTTGATCTGAAACTCGATTCGAAGGCCGGCACTCAGGGTCGTTTCCAGTTGCCGGATAACGCGGTGGCGGGCGGGTACGAGATTCGCTTCAACTATAAGGATCAGGCCTACAGCAGCGCCTTCCGCGTGGCTGAGTACATCAAGCCACACTTCGAGATTTCGCTGAATCTGGCCAAGCAGGATTACCGCACCGGCGAACCGGTCAAGGGCAGTCTGGTGCTGTTGTACCCGGACGGCAAACCAGTGGCGAACGCCAAACTGACCCTGAGCCTGCGCGCGCAGCAACTGTCGATGGTCGACAACGAACTGCAATACCTCGGGCAATTCCCGGTGGAGCTGACCAGCACCGAACTGACCACCGACAGCAAAGGCAACGCCACCCTCGACCTGCCGGCCGCCGACAAACCGAGCCGCTACATGCTCACCGTGTTCGCCAGCGATGGCGCGGCGTATCGGGTCAAGACCACCAAGGAAATCCTCATTGACCGTGGCGCCGCGAGTTTCCGCTTGAGTGCGCCGCAGCGTTTCAGTGCGGTCGGCGACAAGGTCGCGTTCAGCTACGCCAACGAGGGCGGCACCGAGCAGAGCAAAGCGGTCACGCCGAGCACTTACGGCTGGGTACGTCTGGAAGACCAGAGCACTGGCGAAGGCAAACTTGCGGCGACTGACAAAGGTTTCAATCTGGCCTTCGAACGTCCGGGCACTTACAACCTGACGCTCAAGGATCAACACGGTCGCGTCCTCGGCGCCACCGGTCATGCGGTCACCGGTGACGGCGTCAAAGCTGTGCCGGGCACCGTCGAAATCGTCCTCGACAAACCTGAGTACAAGGCCGGCGATGAAGCGCTGGCACTGATCACCTTCCCTGAACCGGTCAATGATGCACTGCTGTCGCTGGAGCGCGACAAGGTCGAAGCCACCGCGCTGCTGGCCAAGGGCGGCGACTGGTTGAAACTGGAAAAACTCAGCGACACCCAATACCGCGCACGCATTGCGGTGAAGGATAACTTCGCACCGAACCTGACCTTCTCCGTGCTGTACACCAAGGGCGGTCAGTACAGTTTCCAGAATGCCGGGATCAAAGTGATCGCGCCGCAAATCGACGTGGCGATCAGCACCGACAAACAGGTGTATCTGCCGGGTGACACGGTGACCGTCGACCTGACTACGCAGTTCGCCGGTAATGCAGTTCCGGCGCATCTGACGGTGAGTGTTGTCGACGAAATGGTTTACGCGTTGCAGCCAGAAGTCGCGCCGACCATCGACCAGTTCTTCTACCATCCACGGCGCAACAACGTGCGCACCAGCGCCAGCCTGTCGTTCATCAGTTACGACGTCGCGCTGCCGGGCAGCCCCGGTGCGCCGGGCAAAGCCAACCGCAGTGAACGTGGCGTAAAAGTGCTGGAGCGGCCGCGTCGTGAAGACGTCGATACCGCTGCGTGGCAACCGGAATTGCTGACCGGTGCCGACGGCAAAACCCGCTTCACCTTCAAGATGCCCGACTCGCTGACCCGCTGGCGCATCACCGCTCGCGCCATCGCCGATGACGGTCAGGTCGGTCAGAAGAAGCAGTTTGTCCGCTCGGAAAAACCGCTGTACCTGAAGTGGAGCGGGCCGAGCAAATTCCGTCAGGGTGATCAGCCACAACTCGGTATTTTCGCGTTCAGCCAAGCCGAGAAACCGGTCAAGGCTGAGCTGGTCACCCACTACGCCGGCACCGAACAACGCCTGCCGGTGACCCTGAACAACGGCATCAACTACCTGCCGCTGCCGGCGTTCGCATTGGCTTCCGGCGAGTGGACGGCGGAGTTGGTGCAGGACGGCAAAACCGCTGATTCTCTGGCCGTGCGCTTGAGCGCGACCGGTGACGGCTGGCAAATGACCCAGACGCAGAGCCTCGACGTAGTCAGCGGCGATACACCACTGAGCCTGCCGGCGGACGCCACCGATATTCGCCTGCGGCTGGATGACAGCCCGCAAGCGCTGTTCCGTTCGGCGCTCGATGATCTGCTCAGCTACCCGTACGGCGGAGTCGAGCAGACCGCCAGTCGCCTGTTGCCGCTGAGCATTGCCTATCCTTCGCTGGCATCGAGCCCGCAGATCCGCGATCGCTTGCGTCTGATCATGCAGAACAGCCGTCTGCGGTTGGTGCAAATGGCCGGGCCGTCGGCGAGCTTCACCTGGTGGGGCTACGACGGTGAGCCGGATGCGTTCCTCACCGCTTACGCCTACTTCGCCGACTGGAATGCCAGCCAGGTACTGGATCTGACGCTGCCCCCGGAGCATTGGCAGCGCGTGTTGGAGGTTTACGCCAAACAGGCGCCGAACACGCCGTTGCTGCAACGGGCGTTGATTCTGTCGTTCGCCAAGCAGATGCATTTGCCGGTGAACACGCTGCTGACGGGGTTGATGGAGGATCTGGCGAAGGCGGGTGAAGGCAATGCCGAAACCCTGATCGACGATGGCGTAGACAGCCTGGTGATGAGTGATCCGGATTCGGCGCTCGGTCTGGCGGCGGCGCGAGTGTTGACCGCATCGCTGGCCACACAGGCGAAAGTCGCGTTGCCTGACGCATTCAATCGTCAGGTGGGCGCTGCGCAACAGCGTCTGTCGGTCAGTTCGCAGCCGTTTGTCGAAGCGCTGAATCTGTCGCTACAACCGTTCGATCAGGCTCGCGCGCAAGCCTTGCTGCAACGCCTGTTGCCGCAGCAATCGACGCTCGAACGCGCACTGGCGCTGACCTGGCTGCAACGCAGCATCGCCCAGGCTTCGCCGACCATTGCGCTGACGCCGGGTGAGGGCTGGAAGAAAAGCTACGGTGCCAGTGGCGAGATGTTCTGGACGTGGCAGGGGGCGACGCCGGTGCCGAGCGTGTTGACGGTTTCTGGTACTCAGGAGCGTCCGCTGCGCGCGGCGCTGAGTTTCCAGACTCAACAGCCAGCCGTCGATCCAATGGCCGTGACCATCACCCGTCGCCTGTCGCGACTGGTGCCGGGCGACGAAGCGTTCACCTTCAAACTGGAGCCGGTCGGCACTAAGCCGCTGTCCAGCGACAGCCTGTATCTGGACGAAGTGATCCTCACCAGCAAGGCACCGAAACCGCTGCGCTACGGCATGCTCGAAGTGCCGTTGCCACCGGGCGCCGATGTCGAGCGCACAACGTGGGGTATCAAGTTGCAGGGCAAGGATGGCACCGAACCGACCGCACTTGAGAAAGCGCGTTTTGAGCCGGGACAACTGGCCTACGCGGTGCCGGTGGATGCGCTGAGCGGCGAGTTGCGCCTGCGCCATCTGGTGCGTTTCTCGCAGAAGGGCCAGTTCAATTTACCGCCGGTGCGTTTCACCCAGGTCTACGCGCCGCAACATCAGGCTCAGGAAGCGAAAGCCGCCCTCGGTCAGGTTACGGTCAACTGACATGAAGCGGCCGCTGCTGTGGCTGATGTTGTGTGTGATTCCCGCGCTGGCAACGGCGCAGGATGAGTCTTTGCGCGTGGCCTACAAGGGAGAATTGTTGTCGTTGAGCCAGACGCAACTGATCGCTCGCGAGCCGTTGCTGCCTTCGCTGGATGCGCCCCTGGGCAGTCTGTGGAAGCTGTTTGTTTATGCGTGGCTGGTGGATACCGGCGCTCGCGAGCCCGCTTATGAATGTCGCGGACAGTCGAAGGAAGAAGTTTATTGCTGCAGCGCTGGCAGCAAGATCGAACGTGATCAGGCGTTGGTGAAGTCGTGTGGGTTGTATTTCGAGCCTGCGCGGTTGGGGATTTCTTCTTCCGATTGGCGGGCGTATTGGCAGACGCGGCAGGCACCGTCGTGGTTGCTGGATCTGCCATTGGTGCAACCAGCCACGCGAGTTTCTGTGGCTGATTTGTTGGAGGTGTTGTCTTCGCTGCCAGCTCAAGACCAGATGCGCCGCGTGTTGCTTGATGTCGTTCTGACTGCGGCGGATGGCAACGTCGTTGGTGAATTGGGCGGGCGCTTGCGGGTGAAAACCTGGAGCTGGCTTGGCGATCAGGACCCACAATCGCGACAGGGCGGATTTGCCGGTTGGACGGTGGATGGCTCGCCGGTTTGGGCGGGAGGGCGTGGCACCAGTCAAATGGTTCTACGAAATTACGGTCAGGCATTGGCGGCGGTGTTGCCAACGGTCTGGCCAGCAGAGACGGGCCGTTGTATCGAAGTCGGGCTGTTCTCGCGCTATCCGGTGTTACGTGTTTTGGCTGGCGATCGGGCGGTGACTTCCGGACCGTTGCAGGGCGATTACCGCGTCGAATTCGCTAACGGCAATGCGCTGGATATCCACAGCGACGGCGAACTGTTTCTGCTCAACAACAAACTCGTCGCCAGGCTTGATCGCGAAGAATACGTCGCCAGGGTGCTGGATCGTGAAGCCAAACCCGAACCCGCCGAAGCTGCCAAAGCGCTGGCCGTGGCGATCCGCACCTACCTGCTGCAAAACGCCGCGCGTAACGGCGATTGCCTGAGCATCGATGACAGCAGCACCCGCCAACGCGTCGCACCGCGCCCAGCCTCGGCGGAGTCTCGCAGTATCGCCGCATGGACGGCCGATCTGGTGTTGGCCGGCAGTATTGTCACCTATCACTCAGACCAACCCGGCCCGGACAAACTCGCTTGGCAACAAGCCGTCGAGCAGGCCAATGCTGGTCAGCGCTACGACGCGATTCTGCTCCACGCCTATCCGCGCGCCAGCCTTAGCCGTTGGGACAACCCAGTCGCCTCCTGCGAAGCACTGCCCGCCGCCCAAGACTGGCTGCAAAAGCAACGACGCGGCTGGCGCCCGAAGCTGGAAAGCGAAACCGGCTACAACGAAGTCAGCACGTTCGCCGTGTGCAAACTGGCTTTTGGCAGACCCTTCGTCGACCGCGAGCGCCAAAGAATCTATGTGCGCGGCGTACTCACCCTGCAGGATCGCCTCGACCTCACCCACGAATATCTGCACCTGGCTTTTGAAGCACATCCCAACGGCCAGGATGAAACCTACATCGAAGGGCTCGCCCGTCACCTCTTGCTGGAATAGACCATGACACTCCGTTATCCACAGGTCTTGCTGCTGCTCTGCACGTTGACCGCGCTGTCGCCGGCCATTGCCGCCGACAGCGTCAAACTCGACACCCCGGTCGGCGGCTGGCGCAGCGGCGCGCCGCAAGGCGAGGGCGAAAGCTTCCGCCAGACCGTCAACTACCCAGCCTCCTCGGTGAACACCCCGATCGGCCAAGCCAACACCGCACGCATCAGCGGCGAAATCAAAGCCACACCGAAGAGCACAGAGCCTGGCCGCCTCGTCGTCAACGGCGTCAGCATGCCGCTGAAAATCGACGACGCCGGCCGCTTCGACCGCCCATTCTCCTTCCCCAACGGCAGCAACAGCGTCGAAGTCCGCAGCCCTGACGGCAAACAACGCCACCGCACCCAGTTCCTCAACACCAGCGGCGGCGCCACCCCAGCCAAACTGCGCGTCCTGCTCGCGTGGGACAGCGACGGCACCGACCTCGACCTGCATCTCGTCACCCCCGACGGCGGCCACATCTGGTACGGCAACCGCACCGCCCCCAACGGCGGCGCCCTCGACGTCGACGTCACCACCGGCTACGGCCCGGAAATCTTCGCCATGCCGGCACCGATCAAGGGCCAGTATCTGGTGTATGTGAATTACTACGGCGGCGGGTATCGCGCAGATGACGAAGGTGGGGATGAAGCAGTGCAGGCGCTGACGACGGCGCAGGTGACGGTGATTACTGAAGAGGGAACGCCGAGCGAGAAGATGGAGACGTTTTTGATCCCGATGCGGACGGCGGGGGAGTTGACGTTGGTTAAGGCGTTTAGTTATCCGTGAGGGGGAATTGGGCAGCAGGTTGCTGCCCAATTGAATCGGTCAGCAGACTGCTGACCGATTTCAGACTTAGTCATCACTGGGCGAGAGAGTTATAGGTCATCCAGCCTTACCGTTACCCGCAGAGGAGTGGCACCCGATTCAGGTTTTGCGCGGTAGGTTTGACTTTAGGCAGGCATTAAAAAGCCGGCTTGTGGCCGGCGATTTTTTAATGTTTGACGTTGATTTAATTGAGTTTTTTTATTAGTGATGACTTTATCCCCCCATTTGTCCCCCCATGTGGCTCAAGCGTAGCGGGATTGGACTGCCCCTCCTTTTTTAAGAGGGGTAGGCGGCATCGGAAATCCTGCGTCCCTTTTCTTACCCGGATAATAGCAGCGTGGATTTAAGTTGCACACTCGGCGATTTGGCCTAGATCTCGATTAACCCGGCGGTTGTGTTTGGGCTATCTGGCTCCAACCATGGTCGAACGTGAAAGTCTGCGCATGAGCAACCGGATTTTGAATTCTCAGCACTTGAGACTTAGCTGGATCGGTTGCGTATTCGACGACGTACAGCCAATAAGCAGCGCCTCGTTCTCGGGCAAAGTCGAATTGTCGACGAGAGAGCCCTACGGGCCGATTTTCCAGACTGCCAGTCATCGATTTCACCTCAACCCAGCGAATTTCTTTTCCGTCTCTACCTGCTTCATATAAGTCAAATCCCGGATTGCCTTGCGGCGTGCGTAGTAGCGTCGGTTCCAACCTAATTATCAGCGTGATGGCCTGCTCCTCTATTTTCATTCGTGTCGCTTGGTCGAGGCCATCTGGATCTATCTCATCGTTTGGGTGAGCGCCAATATAGGAAATGAACGGGCGTCCACCGGCATGGCCAGGTGAACGTTTCCCTTGGCTGCTTCCCCCGTTTCCGCTTCTGCCGCTCGTGTTGTTGGTGCTTCCGTCGCGTGATGCTCCTGTACCAGTACTCCAGCCATTACCATGCCCTCCACTACCAGTCGCGCCGTCCCCGCCGTCAGGATCGGGCGTTCCCGGTGGAATCTCTGGCATGTCGTCGCCGTATAGATCATGCGCATTGCCATAGACGTCTCCATTCAGCTCCTCAGTGGCATCAGGTGCCACATCGGATTCTGAATCCGCCTCGCGTGGTTGGGTTAGGCCTAGCCGGGATGCAAGTTCAGAAACGCTCGTGATGCCATATTTTCGTAGTAGGTCGAGCGCGGCAGGTTCGATGCCTGCCTCTTTCGCCAACTGGTCGATGAGTGGCGGTTTAAAGGTTAGCTTGGTGAGAAGAAATGGATTTGGCTTCCAGTTGAGGGTGTCGAAAACCACTAATCCGGGGGATACAAGTTCGCCGTTAAGGTCAGGTACCCAACTCACTTGATTGAGTGTCCGTATAAATGTCGCATCGAATCGAGCCGTTTTCGTTTCGTGTGAATAGCCCCATTTGTAAGAGCCGAAGAAGGAGCCCGTGCCGCGTGTTTCAAGATCAACGAGTGAGTCCCAGAGTAATCCGGCCCTAGCTTTGGCCTCGTCCAACCCTAACTTTGGCAAGAGCTCAAGTAGTGATGATAATCCACGGATTGTGAAGTCTTCTGGTGGGTTATCCCAGCTTGCGCGTTCAAGTCCAGCTTCTTTACGGATCTGTATTTTTTCGGAAGGATCAAGTCCAGACTTAGTTGGGAACGGACTGAGGTAGCGACTGGCACCACATGTTACTAACAAATCCCGAATATCCTCGCCGCGTAGACAGTCGTATTCATCGTTAACTATGAGCACTCCGGGGACACCCGCAAATAGTTGTTTAAGTCGATCTGTGGCGATGTAGATATCGCCGGGTTTAGCAATGTCGCTCTTGCCATCGCCAGTATCAACCACCATTACAAAGGCGGTTTCGCGCACGGCTAAACGGAGCTTTTCTCGTTGCGTTGTTGAGTCTGTGTTGAAGGCCGAGCGGATGCGTTCAATGTCGGCGGCGTAAGCCTTGCCATCCACACCTATTTCGTCTTGTCGGTACTTCGGCAAGACGTTCCAGATCACATCATCTACCGGATCAGGTTCGGTAATACCCAGCGAGGTTAGAAATGCGCGTACTTCTGTTGTCCCACATACAGCACGGCGCATTGTTGGGAAACTGGTTGTGATGGCACTGGGCAGGAAAGCCTTGGCTTTACCGTTCTCGCGGGTGACGACGTGCGTACCATTATCAAGGCGTATGAGTGGGATAATGTCGAGATGGCGGCGCAACGCTTTTTCCTGGCCGCTCAAGAACTCATAAAGGCGCATCACCCACTCGTCCGTTTGTGCTTCAAGGAAGGGCTTCGTTAGGCTCGGAACCAGTTTCTCTGGCCGGATTTCGTCAACATCAAGTTCGCGCATCAAGTACAGACGAATCTCGGGTGTCTTATCCTGAGTGATGTCGCCAGACAGCCAGGAAACCACTTCAGGGCCGAATAGCGTGACGACCTGCTCGGGGCTGAATAGCTCGCGAAGTTCTTGCGTGCGCGCCAGCTTTGCTTGGCTCGCAGTGACGTATTTGTTATCGAAGGTGGAGAGCAGCGCCTCATCTTGAAATGCCTGTCGGACTGTATCGAACAGTGGCGCGAACCTCGATCCTTGCGGAAATTTCTCGCGGTCGAGTGGCAGGCATCGCAACGTAGACACCTCCAACATCCCCTCGTCCCGCATCCAGCACATTGCTTCCACTAACAGACTGGCCGTTTCCTTGACCAGGTGCTGATTCCAAGGGTCACTGGGTGGAATGTTGTCTCGGCTTGGCGTAGTGCGATACGGTCCCTGTGCAAGAAAGCCAAAGTGGGTCTCAACTACCGTCGGGAAAAATACCACCAGTGGCGAGTTGGCTAGTGGCTGCACGGCCCAACGACCGGGCACATCCTTCTCCGCGACCAACGAAAAAGCGATCTCTACCCGTCCGACCCTCTGCTGTTCAGTGGAAAATACGTCGCGGTGGAACACCAGCCAGTTTTGATCTACTTCGGGCTGACCACTTTCTTGGCCGATTACAGTGATGCGCTGGACATTAAGGCCGAGAGATTCCGGGCTGTTACGTAGATAGAACCCGGACGGCCCGCCTTCGACGCTCCAGTTAATTTCGTCGATGTTCCGCAGGAACAGCAGTGCGCCAGAGCCCAGGTGACGGAGCCCGGCCGTAATTTCTTGTGTTGCGGTTGCGTCGTCTGTTTTCAGTGGCAGGATGATTTGCGTTTCGTCCCTCTTGCGCACCGTGCGATCAGCCTGTTTGGGGAACACGTACCCATCAATGGCGAAATCCTCGTCACCGGAGTGAATCTCCGGAAGATCGGTGACGGTGTAGACCGACTTGAAGCCGAGGCCGAACCGACCAATCGAGGATTCGTTTTTTGTGCTCTCGGCGATATCACATACGCTTCGCACGTCTGCTTCGTCGAACGGCTTGCCAAAGTGGGAGAGCGTTAAGCGCGTCGGAGTAAGAGCGAATGAGATCTTGCGTGGTCCGTGCCAGTCTCTGCGTCGACCAAGGGCGTCCTCGGCATTCTGGAGCAATTCGAAAATGAAGTGCGTTCGGTCATCGTACAAGCCAGCGGCCAGCCCTCCGGATTTCTGAGCGCCTTCAGTGCCGTAGCGCCGCCGGTTTTCTTCACAAATCCCTTCGTAGTTAGACGTCACGGCTCCCCCTGAATGCTGTCTTTCAGCTCTTTGTTAGTGCAGGATTCTGCCCAAGTTTTGCCATGTTTGCTCAAGTTTTCCATCTTGTGACAAACTGTGTTTATCACACAGAACTAAAAGCAGCGGCGAAAAGGTGGCGAAATGAGGGGCCAGTCGGATGAGATCCTCACGATTGATGAGGTTGCAGCCTACCTCAAGGCTGGTAAGCGCACGGTCTACCGTCTTGCGGCGAGTGGCCAGATCCCAGCATTTAAGCTGGGAGGCACATGGCGCTTCCGTCGTGGTGAGCTGGATCAATGGATTGCCGGTCGTATCAGCAGCGTGCGTCATGAGAGTAATGGAGCAGAGGAATGACGAACGATGCTTCTAATCTTCAAAGCAAGGCCAATCCGCAACAGCTAGAAGCGATTCTTGCCACTGACGGTCCGGTACTCATCATTGCGGGACCAGGATCTGGGAAGACGTTCACCCTTGTAGAACGCATTGTCTATCTCATTACACATAAGGGAGTCTCCCCCGAATCGCTGTTCGTCGTTACTTTCACAGATAAGGCTGCACGCGAGCTTACTACCCGCATCTCCAATCGATTGAGCGAGCTGGAAATTCAGTTCAATCTAAACGAAATGTATCTCGGCACCTTTCACTCGATCTGCTTGCGCATCCTGGAGGACTTCCGTGAGTTCACCCGCCTTAAGCGCAGCTTTACGTTGTTTGACCAATTCGATCAGCAATACTTTCTTTACCAACGCATCAGGGACTTCCGCGAGCTGCCCAATGCCCAGCTAGTCATCGGGGACGATCAGTCCGGCCGCTGGACTCAGTCAGAAAACCTGCTTAAGTGGCTCAACAAAGTTAGCGAAGAAGCGCTTGATTTAGCCGCGCTGGAGTCTGCCCCAGAAGTGGAAATTCGCGCGCTAGCAGGGTGCTTTGCCAAGTATCAGGAGCTGCTGCACGAAAACAACTCGCTCGATTTTTCAGGCATCCAGTACGAGGCGCTGCAGCTTTTGGAGACGCGTCCAGAGGTGCTAGCGAAACTGCGCGCTAATCTGACTCATTTGATGGTCGATGAGTATCAGGACACCAACACAATTCAGGAGCGCATTCTCCTGCTGTTGGCAGGCGAAAAACGTAATCTGTGTGTTGTTGGTGACGACGACCAAGGTTTGTACCGTTTTCGCGGTGCCACCATCCGCAACATTTTGGAGTTTCCCTCGCTTTTCAATGAAGGTCAGTGCAAGCGTGTCACGCTATCGGTCAACTATCGCTCGCACCCGGATATCATCCGATTTTACAACGAGTGGATGCGGGAGCAGACGTGGGATGACGGCACGCGCTTCTTCCGCTTTGCCAAGCAGATCGTCCCGCGCGAGGATAACTTCCCCGAGGTGCCAACTGTTGTACGGCTGACTGCCACCGACGACAAGGACCAAACTTCTAACTGGCACGCTGAGGTTCTGACTTTTCTCTACGACCTGAAAATGTCCGGAAAATTATCGGACTGGAACCAGGTTGCCTTCCTGTTCCGATCGGTCAAAAGCGACAAGGTCGTTGCGCTGGCGCGATACCTTGAAGCCGAGGGTGTACCCGTATTTTCACCGCGTTCGAATATGTTTTTCGAACGGGAGGAGATCCGTCTGATGATCGGTGCGTTGATCTTTCTGTTTCCGCAGTTTCCCAAGGTGCGCGCTTGGGTTGAAGGCGCCACAATGCCAATCTGGGACTACTACGACCAACAGTGCTTTGCTGCCTTCACCACGGAGTTGCGCAAGCCGGAAAACAAGTCTCTGTTGGATTGGGCTAGACCCATGGCCAAGCGCCATGCGGTTTTGACCCAGAACACTGACTACTCCTTCTCGGGTCTGTTTTATCAGTTGCTTCAGTTCCCGCTGTTCGCACGCTTCCTCAGCGAGGAAGTCGTACAAGGAATGGGTAAGGCGCGCGCGGCGCGGAACCTCGGAACATTTTCCAGGTTGCTCACAAAGTTCGAGTACCTGCATTTTGTCAGCGTGCTCAACCCAGAATGGCTCGAGAAGAACATCCGCGACCTGTTCAATCAATTTTTGCGTTTTCTTGTCGATGGTGGCATCGGCGAATATGAGAATGAAGCCGAACACGCACCCAAGGGTTGTGTGTCCTTCCTCACCATCCATCAGTCCAAAGGGCTGGAGTTTCCGATCGTCGTGTGCGGGTCGCTGGATGCCGTGCCGCGCAAGCAATACAGTGCACTGGACGTGCTGTTGGAGGATGGCGGGTACCTCTCCAAGGAACGCTTTGAGCCACTTGACCACATCAAGAACTTCGACTTCTGGCGGCTGTTTTATACCGCGTTCTCTCGTGCGCAAAACCTGCTAGTGCTGGCTGCGCAAGAAAAGCATGGACGAGGGAAATCGCCGTCTAAATATTTCGATCGCTTATTTTACGAGCTGCCAAGCTGGCGCGACGTTGACCTTGCGGTCCTTAGCTACGAGGCGGTGAAGGAGATCAGCCTCAAGCGCGAGTACTCATTTACGTCGCATATCACAGTGTTCGAAAACTGTGCCGAGCAGTACCGTTTCTTTAAGGAACTGGAGTTCGCTCCGATTCGCGAAAGCCCAATGCTGTTCGGTACGCTGGTTCATCAGACCATCGAAGATATTCACAAAACAGTGCTGCGTGGCGAAGAAGGCACCCTATCTCAAGAGGGTATTACATCCTGGTTCTTGGCAAATTATGCCCAGCTTTCCAAGAAAGAGCGTGTGTACTTAGCCCCCAGTTCGCAGCAGGCGGCACTGATGCATGTGATGCGTTATTACGAGCGAGAGAACAGCAACTGGGACCGTATCAAAGAGGCCGAGGTCGAGATATCGCTTGTCAAGGAACGGTACATCCTAAAGGGTAGCGTCGACCTCATTCGGGGCGAACAAGATACGGTCGAGATCATTGACTTCAAGTCGGAAAAAAAGCCTGACATGGAGAAAGACCGAAGTCGCCTTCAACAGTACCGGGATCAGCTACAGGTTTATGCCCATCTGGTCGAGGAGCGCACCGGCCAGAAGGTCAGCCGAATGCATCTGTATTACACCGGCGAGGACGGCGGCAACCCCTACGTGACCTTCACCAAGGACGACCGCGCCATTGGTAAAACCATCGCGCAGTTCGACGACATAGTCGCGCGTATCGAGCGCCAGGATTACCAGATCGCAGCGCGCCCGACCAAGCTGTGCCAGAACTGTGACATACGTGCCTACTGCGACAACAAGAATTGGAAATTCAGGAAAAGCGATAAATGACTAAGACCACCACGCCTACGCAGGAAAGCCTGCAATTGGCCACGCCTAAGGGCGGCACGACTAACGTCGAGAAATACGAGTTCGAGCCTATCAAGGGCTACCCGATGCTGAATTGGCGCGGTAAGCGTCCATTCACCTCAACTCAGTATTATCCGGCGCAGCTGAAGGAGGTCCATGGCGAGGAGGAGGGCGGGTGGCGTAATAAGATTTTCTGGGGGGACAACCTCCAAGTGATGAGCCATCTTCTCAAGGAATATCGAGGTAAGGTCGACCTGATCTACATCGATCCGCCGTTCGACTCGAAAACAGATTACAAGAAGCGTATCAGGCTCAAGGGTGGCTTGGCTGAAGGTGATCAGAGCTCGTTCGAGGAAAAGCAGTACGGCGATATCTGGAACAACGACGAGTATCTTCAGTTTCTTTACGAGCGGTTGGTCCTGCTTCGCGAGCTTTTGACAGACAGCGGCTCTATTTACATTCATTGCGACGCCAATCGTGGGCACTACATTAAATGCCTGATGGATGAAGTTTTTGGCGCAGGAAACTTCCAGAACGAGATTATCTGGAAACGCACCTCAGCGAGGGCGGACTCCAAAACGTATAACCATGTGCATGACACGGTGTTCTTCTACAGCAAGGGGGAGCGTTTTACATGGAATAAGCAATTTACGGAGCACAGCGAAAATTACCTGAGCAGTAAATACAACAATGTCGACGAGGACGGCCGTCGATATATGCTTGATAACATGACCAGCCCAAACCCTCGGCCAAACATGACTTATGTCTGGAACGGCTTCCAGCCACCCGAAAATGGATGGCGATACAGCATTGAAAAAATGACCGAGTTGGATGCAGAGGGACTTATCTGGTATCCGAACGACAAAACCAAGCGGCCGCGGTTCAAGCGCTACTTAGATGGTTCGGATGGTCGTCCGCTGGATTCCGTGTGGACTGATATCTTTCCGGTCAACTCGCAAGCGAATGACCGGCTTGACTATCCAACCCAGAAACCCGTTGATCTATTGGCTCGGATTATTAAGGCATCTTCGAATGCAGGGTCGCTCGTGTTTGACTGCTTTATGGGCTCCGGTACGACGCAAGAGGCAGCAATGCGCCTTGGTCGCCGCTTTATTGGTGCGGACATAAATCTGGGGGCAATCCAGACAACTGCAAAGCGTTTGATTGGCGTCGCGGATGACCTGCGTCGACAAGCTCTTGACGGTGATTTCGAGTACTTCTTCGGCTTTGAGCTTTATAACGTTAACCACTACGACATCTTTCGTAATCCTGTCCAAGCCAAGGAGCTACTTATTGAGGCCTTGGAAGTGCAGAAGCTGGAATTCAGCACCGTATTCGATGGCGAAAAGGATGGGCGTATGGTCAAGATCATGCCCGTCAACCGAATCGCCACGCGGGCGGACCTAAACGAGTTAACTCATAACTTCGACCAGAAGGCGTGGCAGCATCGACACAACGAAAATCCGAACCGCCCGGTCGAAAAGATCACCCTCGTCTGCATGGGGCACGAACCTGATTTGGCGGCGCAACTGGAGTTGGCCGCGAAACCCTTTAAGATCGACGTGGAAGTAGTAGATATTTTGCGCGACAAGGCGGATCTAGAGTTCAAGCGCGATTCGCAGGCGAAGGTCTCCATCAAATCCGGTGAGTTGGTCATCGAGAGGTTCTACCCAATGAACCTGCTGCAGAAGCTCTCGCTGCAAAAAGAAGCAGTCGAGGATTGGAGGGAACTGGTCGAATCTGTACTGATCGACTGGAACTACGACGGCGCGGTGCTTCAGCCTTCTACAGTGGACATCCCAGGCAAAAAGGAGCTGGTGAAAGGTGGGTACAAAGTTCCTGAGGATGCCGGCACCATCCGTGTGAAGATCACCGACCTACTTTCAGAGTCGTGGGAAGGGAGCGTCAGTAATGGCGACTAAGCGCGCGGCTAAGGTTGTGAGCGCGTCGCTTGACTTCGCCTTCTTCCAATTTCTATGGCAATTCTATCAAGCCAACCGGGGTTCGATTCGAACACACTACAAAGAGCTCACCCGTAAGTTTCTCGACTTCAACAATCCGGAGCAAAACCCCAAGGCTTTCCTACGCCAACCACAGTTTGAGGCGCTGGAAACCTACGTTTTTCTAAAGGAGTTTCTCGGTAACGCCAAAGTCGAGGCAATCTTCCAACAGTGGTTTGAGAAGCAAGGGCGTTTCGCGGATCGCGCTGAGGGTGGTGTGGTGTCGGGTAATGCGGGGCAAGTTGGCCTGTTCGACAAGATCACGCAGGATCAGTACAAAGCCGTATTCACGGCGATGCGCAAGAATTCTCGTTTTTACCCAAACTATATCTTCGCGCTGACGATGGGTACCGGTAAAACCATCCTCATGGCGACTTGCATATTTTACGAGTTTCTGCTGGGCAACAAGTTTGAGAAGGACGCGCGCTACTGCCACAATGCCCTGGTATTCGCGCCGGACAAAACGGTGTTGCATTCGCTAAGGGAGATCGAATCCTTCGATCTCACCCGCGTGGTGCCACCGGAGTACGTCAACTTTCTTACTACGCACCTGCGCTTTCATTACCTCGAAGAGGCGGGTACCTCACTAGATACGTTGGATCGCTCGCGCTTCAACATCATCGTTTCCAACACGCAGAAGATCATCCTCAAGCGCAAGCATAAAGAAAAGAGTTCCGTGGACAAGTTGTTCGGTGCGACGGGGGAAACCCTCGCTGCCACTGGAGTCTATGCAGACGCTGTCGACCTCTACAACTTCGACCAACCGGAAGAGGAAGTAGAACTGACCACCAACCAGCGCTTCGAGAAGCTGCGTCGCCTGGAGCAGCTAGGCATCTATGTGGACGAGGCTCACCACGCTTTTGGTAAGGTGCTGGCCAAAGACATGGGTGTTGGCGCGAAAGAATCCGACACCAGCCTGCGCACAACCATCGACATCCTTGCCGCCAGTCTCAATGCAGCAGGTACGCGAGTGGTGGCTTGCTACAACTACACAGGTACGCCCTATGTGGGGCGTGAAGTCCTACCCGAGGTTGTCTATGCTTATGGCTTGAAGGAGGCTATCGATAAGAGTTTCCTCAAGAAGGTGATGCTGCACGGCTACGCCAGCACTCGCACCGATGAGTTTGTCGATATCGCGGTCGAGAGCTTTCTGAACGAAACGGGCGAGTTACGCCCGGAGGGGCTGGTACCCAAGCTTGCTTTCTTCGCCGCCACCATCGACGAGCTCACGAGCGAACTTAAACCGGCAGTGGAGCGCGCGCTGCTCAAGCATGGTATCTCGACGTCGCGCATTCTAGTAAACGTGGGCGACGATAAACTCACAACCAATGACGACATTCGGGAGTTCAATCGCCTAGATACTATTGGCTCAGAGAAGCAATTTATCCTGTTGGTCAATAAAGGGCGTGAAGGTTGGAACTGCCGCTCGTTGTTTGGCGTGGGTCTGTTCCGCGAACCTAAGTCAAAGGTGTTCGTGTTGCAGGCTACAATGCGCTGTCTGCGTGCAATTGGTGAGGCCCAACATACTGGTCACGTCTTCCTATCTGAGGGCAATCTGAACATCCTAAATGACGAGCTGCAGCAAAACTTCCATATCAGTGTCGACGAACTGCAAAAAATCGGCAGCGATAAGGAGCGAGTGCAAGTTCGAGTGAATGAACCGCCAGTCAAGATCAAACTGGTGCGTTTACGCAGGCAGTACCTGATGCGCGAAAAGCAACTAGTTCCGGGACAAGCGCTAGTACCCGAACGCGCCAACCGCGAGGCTTGGAACGGGCTCGTTGAAAAGTACCGGCTGATCGAGACACTGCAGGAAGGACTGACCATAGCCGATGCGGCCCGTGCGTCAGGCAGTCGTACCTTCGACCTGACAGAGCGCCGTGAAAAGCGGACTTTTTCGCTGATGACGCTGGTCGCGGAAGTATCGCGCTACCTCAATATCAGTCCACTGGACGTCGAGGAGTTATTGGCCGCTACAAAGGAAGGTACCTGCGAGCTGGTGGCCATGACGAACGAGTTCAACGAGCTGCTCTACGACGAGATCATCCCGCGCCTATTCCGTCAGCTCTACGATCTGGACGAGTCCCAGCAAACCGAGGAGCACGAGGTCGATCTCATCAAACTCCCGCCTAATGGTTACTACGAGGTGACAGCGGCCAAAGACAAGATCGTCCGCATGAACGACGCGCAAATTAAGGACGAGGAACGTGCTAAGAGTTTCCACCTCGACACCTATTGCTTCGACTCCGGTTCGGAAAACTGGCTGTTCTGGGATTTGCTGCGGGAGCAACGCGTGAAGAAGCTTTACTTCACTGGGATGCTGACCCACGGACAGTCCGACTTCTTCATCCAGTACATCGATCCGGATTCGCGTACCGTTCGCAGCTACTACCCCGACTTCATCTTTCAGCGCGAAGAACCGGACGGTAGCCTGAAGTACGTGATCGTCGAGGTGAAGGCCGACAACCAAATCGAGGACGCCGTAGTGCAGGCCAAGAAGGACTTTGCCCAGCAGATCGCTGTGGCTAGTGGCATGGAATACCGCATCCTCAAGTCCTCTGACGCGGACAACCGTCACTTTAGGACGCTGCTGTAGCCACGACATCGCAGAGTTTGTTGCCGCCGACCACATACTGACGCAGGGCATTGCTAATGAAAAAGTCAGTAATGGGTAAGCGTCCAGCCAACACACCTCCCGAACTCCAGCATTAAGGGCGATGGTGTCCTCGTATTTTTAAGCGGACACGATAGCCCTTAACGTTAGGATTTTCATGCGCCAACGAAGCTCATCCCTAACCGTTCAAAGCTCAAGTTGTTCAGGAGTGCCTGCAACCGGGCGCGACCATCTCCAGCGTTGCGATCACTCACGGCATCAACGCCAACGTCATTCGCAAGTGGCTGCCGCTTTACCGGGATCAGTCATGAGCCTAATCCAGTCGGCACGTATGAACGGGTACGACGCGTATGGCTATCTCAAAGATATGCTGATACGGCTGCCGACCCAGCGGGCGAGTGAGATCGGGGAACTACTGCCGCATCAATGGGTGCCTACCTAGCTTACGTAAGGTGACTTCGGTAGACGCTTACGTTGTGCCCCACTCAGCATCGCGACTGGGCGAGGCAGATTCTCCGAGCAGGTGCGAAATACGACACTAGTTCCATTCGCCGCCGAAACTACATGATGTTGCCTGGATGCCTTCTGCCAGCGGCATACTCGTTAAGATGGTCAATGCATTCGGTGAACTCTAATAGCGCTTCACAAACGATAGCAGCCGTATGATTTGCGCGCGTGATGTCCTCAGCAGGAGTGAGGTTCCAAGTGTTGGCTGCACCTAGTATCACGTAGGTGTAGCCATCGCTGTACCATTTGTTGTAATCCGTTACCTCGTGGAAGATCCGCCGAACCGCATTAACGGCTCGTACTTGAATAGCGTGCGTGATTGGATGCAGTGAATGCCACTGATGTATCGGTCTCCAATGGTCTTTGGGGCATTGCCTGATCAGCTCCTGCATGGCGGTTACACACTCTCGGGGCACTTGGATGTATTTCGGTTCCCGATAAATACTGAATGTTGCTTTCCTGCAAGCCTTAAGGAATAGCTCCAACTTGCTGCAAATTTCGGAAAAGTCGAAGTTGGCATTCATCGGTGCCCCATAAACTGCGGCTCTCGCGCTCTCTTCCATTGTACGTTGCCACCCCCTTATGGTTTCACAAGGGAAAGCTAGCGGATCATCGTCTACCAGCTTCGCGTGGTTGGCACAGAGCCACGCACCGTTCTCATAAGCTCTGCGTTGCGCGGGAGTCAACTCGTCGTCAAACCGAGGTCCTCCTTGAGCAGCGGCTGAAATATGCGCAGCCTGGCCTAAATTGACGTTATCCCCATGTGGGGTGGAGGCATGGGTGGCTGCCGGACATCCCGGGTACACGCATCGGAAGTGGACATTCCGCGCTAGTGCGCTCTTGGTTGCAGGGGTAAAATTGTCTCTTGCCATTTCGTCGCTCTCACTTCAAATCAGTCATGAATTCCGTTTCACCGGTTACTCCGTATCGGCCGAGCGCAGACGGATCTGAGGGTAGGTATGAGCAGACCACAACTGCTTTCGCATCAGTGTTATCTGCCTAAGTCATGCAAGGTGACTTCGGCAGACGCTTACAGTAATGCGCCCTGCGTCAATTTCATTCGTATACGTTCTGCGAAGTCATCCACCCAGCGCTGGTAAGCCAAGACATGGAGTTCACCTACATATTTAAGTGGGTCCCGTTCTAGCCCTTTAAGCGTGTTCAGACCGCGTTTGATCGAGCGAGGAGTAACGTACCGGGAGTACACATTGGGTAACGTGCAACCGTGGCTGCTAGCTGTTCTACGTTTTCGACATCACCACTTTCAACGTCGCCGACGATCCGCGACATGCTCCGTCTGCCGCACACAACAACGTCGACAATAGTCGCGTCTTGTAATCAACAGGCGACTTTGTCATCGCGCTGATGAAATCATCTGCATCTTGGTGAGGCTGTACCACAATCACAAAGCTATGAGCCCGCCGACCATCAAACTCATCCAGCATCTTGAGCTGCGGCGCGCTCTTGGCAAGCTTCTGTTTATGTTGCAGAACTCTGTCAAAAACCTGCCCATTCCAAGACCACAATAGATTTTTGCCACTCATCAAATCTTTCTTCAGGCCCGTCGCGAGATCTGGCAAGTGCATCCAGCTCAGGTTCTTCGTGGCCTGCCCCAGCACCTCTTCATACTGCTTGGGCGCCATCGCCCGCTTTTTACTATTCGCGGCACCCTTCAGATGCACAACGATGACCGCCAGCGAAGACGGATTGGTCTTTGTGGCGAACCCCGCATGCTTGACCAGCATGATGAAATCGCCGATTTCACCTGCACCGTCGTCGCATAGAGCGAGCGCGAATTCACCCGGACTGAATGGGCCCTTGACCGATGGAAAACAGAAAGCGTAACCCTCATGTATCCACCACGAAAACAGACTGCGATCAGTGCTATTGGCAATGTCGTCCCACTGCACGCTTCTACCCAGAAGCGGTTTCTCCTGGCTAACCTCCCACCGCTTATCATTAAAGGTCACCGGGAGGATTTCCCCGTCGTAAGCTGAGTTACGGGGATCGACACATACCCAGTCACCATCGGAAAACGTTTGGCCAGACTCATACCAAACGCTCCATAAATGCTTCTGATCAAACAGTATTTTGAAAACTCCCCAGGAGGGCCAGCTCGCCGAGTTGCCGTTCAATGAGGCCGACACAGTCGTCCGGGTAGCGCCGAGTTTTACTTCTACAACGACGTGCCATAGTCCTTGAGGGCTCTGGCTATTGGGATGGTGGGCGTCAGTTATCGCGAGCGTGAAATTCTGGTCAGCACTGCCAACGGTTTCGATACTCAAGTCCGCCTCTGCGTGCTCCAGCGCAGCGAGAGTTGGCTGATCTAAGCCCGCAATTGCGTAGGATGCTAGGAAAGAGAAATCAAACGCTTGAAAAGCGTCGCCAACCTTGGGCGACTGGGTCATTGACTTTGCCAGCACCGGGATGGCCTGGCGCTGAGTGCTTCGGCGTTGCGTTAAATAATCAGCTAATGATTTGAACAGGTTCTGCAACTCGGCAAAGCTTTGACAGGGACCCAGCCATACGTAAGAGCGTTGCGTCGTGACACCCACCACCGAGGCCTTGCCGACAGGGTTCAACTGCGCTTCCGCACGCATGGACGGCGACGTGAAGGTGCGGTCATCCAGCGGATTCAGCGCCTCCTGCAGATACTGCCCAATTAGCACTTTGCTGTCGGCCTTGCGTCGGTTCGGGCGATGGGCAGACCGGAGCCATAACGTCCGTAGCGGTGTTTCCCTGACCAAGGCATTCTCCAGCTCGTCCGAGTCCAGCTTTTTGACCGTGGAGTGGTTGGCCAGCTCACGCTCAACTATCAGTCGCAGACTATGATCAGATACAACAACGCCCAGGTACCGCTTGTAGCTCAGCAGGATGACCGTATGGTGCATCACGTCCACCACACTTGGATCATTCGTCCATGCGGGGCGCGAGTGGTGCACCACGTAGAAAGCGGACGCGGCAACACCCGAGAGTTTTTTTACACTGATTCCGTCAACGACGCGCATGCTGAGTGGTAGGGTTGACGTCAACGGCGCTTGCAGCCCCGCCAATGCCGCAGCGACCATCGGGGCCGTCGGTGGCGTATCCCACTCGTAGAGCAGAAAGCTTGCGAATGGGCGAAGGTAGGTGGCGTTAGTCCCTTTGGATGTTGTCATGAGCTTCCTTGTCCTCCGGAGTGCAACCGAGCTTGATCTGGCACATAGATAGCACAAAGCCACATCAATGCGCTAACTGAAGGCTGGTTTATCGAGTGATATTCAGACTGAGGCGAGCGTCGCCCAACCCAATCCTGCTGCTCGGTACGGGCGGCTCGACCAAAGTGTTGTAGCACCTGCCGGCTTCGACGCAGAGAGCGAGTGAGGTCGGCCCGCTGCCACCGCATCAGCGGTTGCCATTCTGATTTACCCAAGATCAGTTAAACCTTCACAACAATTCGGTGCCATTAATACTGAGCACGGGCGCTGACGATCAACAGGCCTAACGTGCTATGTGCGTCTGGTTCCATACGCCTCTCCAGCGTCCTTACCGTCGCGCATCTTTCTTTGGGTGCCAAGTCGGCATCTGCGAGCAAGTCCTGTGCTGGCCCCAGCCGTCCGGGTTCGCGCTCATTCTAATCGTCTACGTGATTTTCCACAGACGCTTTGAGCGCCCGTTAAAGCTGGCGGAGGATAGTCGATGAAAGTTCGATACTGGTAAGAAATGGCGAATCAACCCCACCCCAAGTCATGCATATTGCAACGATAGGTGGTCAGGTTCGGTTTATTCCTCAATGCCTTGACGATGCTGATTTAATTCAGTTGTTCTGTTGCGAGAAATCGTAGGAAGAGAGGGTTAGGTCAATTACCACGCGGTGCCGGGAATTTGATACGTTTTTGGTGGTTTTCGTCTGGCGGTCTGCCGTCTATGGCGGCAAGCCTTGAAACGTCGCAGCCAGCTTAATTGACTTCAATGCTCACGCTACGGTCGCCTTCCTGAGCTCTACATACCTAGACCCAGAAATGCACATCCTTATACTGAGGATCGCTTCGCATCAAATACTCGAGGCAGGAGCAGTATTTGGTAGTTCCGCACGTGCGGATCTGTGCGGAGGACAGGTAACTGCCATTCCTACCGCGACCGTTGCATCGCTATATAAAGCAAAAACTAGCATCTGAACTCTAACTTTCTAGATCAGTGGTTGAGTAGTCAGCGGCATAAAAACGGAGTCAGGTAGAGACTCCGGACTTTTTACGCAATAATGCAGGGCGCTAGAACCGGCTACGTACTTGGAAAACTAGATGCTATTGTCCAAAACATCGTTCCATAAATGATCTGCCCTGAGCTAGAATGGTGTTGTGACTGGTCGGACCACAGAACCTACTAAACGATCCTGTTCTCTTACAAAAAAATCTTAAAATACTACAAGAATGTAGATCACAATTTTTGTCCGATGTGGGCTATCTCAATAAGTTGTTGCGCTGTATCGCACAAAAAATGTATTCGTCCTGCGCCCGGAGTGTAGCGAGCATGTAAGTCGTATAAGCGGCGTTCACCGTTGGCGTCGTTAAAATAGCAAAGAGCTCTCCGTCTAATATGTTCAGGTGTGACGTGAGAGAGGAACGTTGGCAGCGGGTTTGTCCGGGGATTCCACTGTTGGGCGGCACTCTCGAGTTGCCAAAGTCTAATACAAATGGCATGTAACTCTGGAGAGCCCGCTCGGAGGCTAAGTATTTGTGCTTGGGTTCGGTCTAAAAAGCGAAGGGAAGGAAAGTTACCTTCCCTGTTTGCCCATAGTTCTTCTCCATCTTTTGCATGCTCGATGGGGATTGCGGCGCACCACTGTCTAAGTATTTCCAGGTTTTGAAGTGTTGATGCATGGCGAACCGATACGGTAGTCTCGTTTAACTCTTCGTCTTCCTGTAACTCTCGGCGCAGTATATCAATGCTAGTCAAGTCCCACTCTGGAAAAGTAAAGCTTACGGCAAGAGAGTCAAAAAGATGAGCTAAGCCTAATCCAGCGGATAGCTGCCCCTGATATTCGTACTCTATACTTAAGTCAGCAATTTCGCGGCTTAAATCAAAGGCTTTGTTGTCTAGAGCACGAATGAAACGCCACTCATCCCTAGTGTCAGCATCCGCCCCTACAGAGGCCAGAGTATGAGCGCCACCTAAGGAAATTCCTGAAATGGGAACTGATGAATGTAATTCTAACTCTGGGCGTATGCGTTTTATTGCGCGAAGTAATACTATTAAGCTACGAAGTCCAATTTTCACCTGTTCGTGACTGATCTCTCGTTGATGATGAGAGAGGTCGTTTAGAAATGAGAGAAATTTCATAATCTAGTCTAGAATCCTGTCCAGAGCTTTATCCCATTGATCGAAGAATCCATCCGGCCATTCAGACAGTCTTCCATTTTCTGAAATTTCAGGTTGCTGATGACTCGGCTGAGAGGAGCCAGAGTCGCGTCGGAAAAAGTTTAGGCCGACGCTTGTACATGGAATGACTTTTTCTTTTACTGCAATCCTTATTCCATTAAGAACATGGTCACTGTGGGTTTCAATAAGCACCTGGACCCCAGCTGAGGCTGCACGGGCTATTAAATCGCCGATTGCAATTTGTCCTTGCGGATGTAAGTGCGCCTCAGGATTCTCAATCATGACCAGACTTCCCGCAGGTGAAGCGAGACACGCGACAATGATAGGCAGCGCGTATGTCAATCCAAAACCAACATTGGTAGGCCTGAAAAGGTTCGTGCCGCTGATTCCAGCGGTGTTTCCGTATGAGTATTCAAGTCTCATAAAGTCAGTTCTTGGGACTTCCTCTACGTTAACTCTCGCTCCTGGCGAAATTTCCTGCAACCATGCGTTAACTTGCGAAAGCAATCCTGCAGTTGCTTTCGTAGAAGGATGCCTCCTTATATGGTCATTTATAACTTCGTCTCTAAAACAATGAAGAAAGTGGGCGGTAAACTCCCCCTTTGCTCCTAAAAATCGACGATCGCTAACCACGTGATGGGATTTAGGGTAGTTTACTGCTGGGCTTACTCGGTCCGCCTTTAGGTACTGAAAGCCGTTATCAAGGAAGCCGGGAATAGGATTGCCAACAATGTATGCTTCTCTTATCGGTAAAATGTCTGAGGCGCTGAGATATGAAGTTTCATAGATAAAATAATTTTGATCATCAGGATTATTAATTTTTATGGAGATTAATTCGTCGTCATGTTGGTCATGAAGTATGTCTGCTCCTGTCCCTAGCTCAACTAAGTCGCCATTAAGCAGTAGGCCTTTCTGATTAAAAAAACCAGCGTCAAAAGACTGTCTCAGCAGTGCTAGAGCCTGTAGCGTAGTGCTTTTTCCACTGCCATTTAGTCCTGAAAGAACTGTGAGAGGGCGAAGTTCGATTTCTTGGTTTTTGAATGCTTTAAAATTGTGTAGCTTTAGCATCCTAGTCATTTGCGTTTTCCATAATTAAATTTTTGATGGAGCTAAACCTTCGCCGAATTTTTGAAGCGTCGCCCGTTCCCTGAGATATCGAACTATCAAAATCCCCGTCACGCATTAAAGCTATGAAGCCCTTTTTGATGTGTATTGCATTGTTAATGCAGTTGATGTGTTGGTCTTCTGTAAGTAGTGAGAGTGCGACGGAGAAAGTTTCAAATAGAGCTTTATTAATTGGGTATCGACTATCTTTTAATGTGTAACGTTTTCTAAAAGCGTCGTTGTCAAAAATAGCATGCGCTGTTTCCATCGCTTTATAAAACTCCTTCTCAAGTTTTTTTAAGGCTCGTGAAGATAGAATATTAATGTTGCGCATTGAGTTACTTAAGAAGCGATCAAAATCGCGCTCACGATAAGAGTTGGGTGATGATAGTCTAAAGGCAATGAACCTAAGAATCATTTCTTTGTCCGCCATTCTTTCATCGCGTATGCTATCGCCTGTTGCCTGCCGAAAGCTTTTTGATTCTGCTAAACGTCTAAGTGTGATTCTTGCATTTCCCGGGATCAACGCATGCCTAAGTTCCTGTGCTGATAGTGGCATGCCGCCAGTGTTGATTCGGGCAAAGATATTAAATTTTACTTCGTCGGGAGTGCCGTGTTTTATTAGGTGTATGACTAACTCGGTTTCTCTCAATCGCCGTCTTAGTCTTGCAGGCAGATCATCAAAAATGCAATCGTCAAAATCACCTCCGAGATATTCTAGTTTTCGCAAACGAAGAGGTTGAAGACCGATGGAGCTTGGCGAAATAAATCTAACTATTGTCGAGAGGCGTTGAATGCCATCGACAATAGCCCAGTCTTCATTTTCATCCTCGGCCGCATAAAGGGTCGGGAGTGGAATTCTTAAAAGAAGAGACTCAATTAGTCGGCTTTGCTGTTTTTCATTCCAGATCCCGGCCCTGCGCTGAAAGTCAGGCTGAAGATCAATAGCCCCCGTCTCAATCCTTGACAACAACAAATCTATTGTCATTGTCCGTGTCGTAATATCGATGTCATCGGGATTGAACGGCTCGCCGATGGATACGTCCTCTCCGCTTGCGACGTTCTCAATCTCAACACCCGCCGAATCCCCGAAGGACGTGATTTCTTCTACAGTTCGCCGTTCAGTCATGCTCAATTGTCTTCTTCAGCAAAAAAAGTCACCCGCTCAGAGTTTACACGGTAGCGGCTACTATAGGACCTACAGCACTGATTTGCATCGTTGAGTGAGCTGGTGTAGTACCAGCTCAAGGAGTAGTTGGCACGGCTTGGAAGCCATTGCTAGGCGATCGTGTGAGCTCTCCCCGGGGGCTCAATAGGGCGAGGTCCGCACGAATGAATCCGCGCCGTCCCTGATACCCAAAATTTGAGACTCAAACGATATCCGTTGCTGGTATCGGAGATAGCGCACACACCCATTCAATTCTCGTCTCTCCGCTACGTCAGGGAAAAACGGCTTTCCTGGCATTCTCTAAGCCAGGGCAGAGGTAATGATTGGCGCTTATTGAGAGGGTGTTTTTTTCAGTGAACTAGAAGTACTTTTTGTTTAATCCAAGAATTATCATATTTTTGTCGTAACATAAGGGAGCACTTTGGCAGCTACCTCCCGCCTTTTTAACATCTTGCTCTTTTACTATTGGTAGATATTTAGGTAGGTCCCTATCTTCTACCTCTATGCCGTCAACCGAGCAATTAAAACTTGCTGTCGGCATACAGACCACTTCAGGTAGGTGCTGGGATGAGTCTACAGGGTCGGACTCTGAAGACGCGTTGAAGTATTTTCCGCCGAAACCAGGCCCTGTTCCTCTTCTGTAAGAAACAGGTTTGCCTTTGGTATCGGTTCCCAGATACCAGTCGAACGTATAGTGATAACTGCCTGGAGGTGCATTGCCAGCAAAATTACCGTTATTCGAGCAGATCCCCTGATCGTCGCACATTGCATTTTGTTGGCTGCTTATACTCTCGACACGTTGTTGGCCCTGCTGGTCTGTGTAGACGTTGCTGATTCGGACAGGGCTGTTGGGAACGCGGCAGTCCCATTCCTTAAGGCCGTAGTACTGATCTATCCGAATTAAAGAACAGCCCGCGACATCGTCCTTAGCCTGTGTAGCGGTGCCAAGAACCATTAGGAGTGGGAATATGGCAAATAGCGAGTGTTTCATGATGGTGCCTTCCTATCAGAGGAAAAAAAATTAGTGACGTCTTGAGGCTTTTCTCACGGATCTGATCCATCTAAAGACCATGCTAGGTACGTAGTCGGCCGCAATACTACCAAAACGGTAGTATCGGGCAAAAGACAGGGATGCACGATGCCTTTTTGCTAAATGGATCGTGTGAATGTCAGTCTTGGGAAAGCGCATAAAGCAGGCGCGCATGCAGGCGGGCTTATCGCAGGAGCGATTGGGGTTGGACGCTGGTTTGGATGAGATGTCTGCGAGTACACGCATGAACCGCTATGAATTGGGAAAGCGGGTTCCAGCTCCCGATTTTGTCCAGCGTTTGAGCCAGGTGCTCAGTGTACCGGCAGCGTTTTTTTATGCCGTTGAAGATGACGAGGCGGAGTTACTAGCCAAGTTTCATAAGCTGGGTGCGCCGGAGCGCGTGGAGCTTATGAGTCGGTTGGATGAGTTGCTTGGTGAAAAGTAGCGGCTGATAGCTCCACCCTCAGACTGACTTCGCAGGCCGCTCGATCTCAACCTTCTTGGCGACAATTTCAAATATTAGGCATGCGAGAAGCACAGCGATCAAAAATGGCCAAAAGCGTGCCAGGATGAGCACAAGCAAAACGGCCAGGACACAGCTCGCCAGTATTCCGAAAAACAGAAAAAGTAGACCGATAAAGCGTATTACATTCATCGCGATTTCCTTGATGCATAAAGCTGCTTGAGCACACTCCGCTCAAGCAGCTGTGGGGGAACAGCGTTAGGCTACCAATCGAAGAGCGGAGTCGAGTGCGCGTTGTTTGATTGCCGCCCCCTGACCGAACCATGCTGAATCTACCCGGTACTCTGAGCTCCTGGCCCTGCGCTCGTGATCAACGTATTCAGTCACTGCGTTCAACAAACCCCATGCGGTGCCACGAGCAGACTCCAGATCAGACCCTCGGCCTTTTCCTTCGTACAGGCTTTGCACCTTTTCCAAAGCTCGTTTATTTGGCAGCACTTCGGGGATGGGGTCCCCGGAGCGCGTTTCACATAGCACTTCCATGAAAAAGCCCATAGCCTCAGGCCACTGAACTTTACGTTCCGTGAGCGTGCGCATTCGGTACATGAATTCATCCCATTGTGAGACAGCGATACCCAACTGCTTTTTCACTGTTTGCGAATCAAAGCGTGTGCTGTGCGGAACCTTGATGGCGTGACTGGCACCATTCAGGGAGATGGTGAGTGTGTTGTTGCAGACCACGCGAACGTTGGTAGGAGTCGCCGTGGTGGCTAGTGTGCCGTCACATGAGGTAGCTAGTAACAAATAGCCGTTCACCTGATCATTCCCTTTGAGTGCGGTTGCATGTCCCGTTCTGGCAAGCGCCCAGAACTTTTTACCTCCCTTCAGCACTCCAGCCGTTTCCAGATCGTAGCCCGATATTTCGGTCAGATCTCGGTAGAACTCCAGGACCTCACGCGGCTGAACAATCTGGTATCGGTTGGATACTACTGACAGCGGTGCCTTGGTGTCGGAGCGATATAAAACCTTTTGTTCCGGAAACGAGTGAATGGTGCTTAGGTGACTGACAGTGTCGGCTTTGAAGTGAACTGAGCTTTCCTGAATCTGCCAGTCCATCCCCGCTTCACGTTGCCAGACTTCCAATGGTTGTTTCGGCGAAAGTACGGAACCTAAGCCATGCCAAGGCGCTTGTCCTACGTAAGTCATTTGTTCAATGAGATGAGACATCGGAAATTTCCTTTCAGGTGCAAAAGAGAACCCCGCCGAGAAATCGGCAGTGGACGGTTGGGATGTATTGCTTAGGGCTAGAAAACAACGTTATGCGGCGAGTTCTATAGGTGATAACAATCGGACGGCTGATTTACTCGCGGTGACTGCAATTGAACGTAAGACCACAATTTTGGCAGCGATAATTGTCAAGAACATGGGTGTCGATTGCCTCACCAAGTTTCGCGCCGGAGATACCGCCCGCTGCGCCACAAACGAGACCGCCAAGAAGAACGCCTGCGACACCGCCAAGTATTACACCAGGAACGCCACCAACAAGGCCGATTGCTATACCTAACTCAGAGCCAGTCATCACACCTGCTGTTCCTCTCGCTATACCGCCAGCGATGCCGACCAGCGCACCTATTTTTTTTCCCAGGTTTTTAGCAACAATTGCTTCTGATCGACAGTTAAGGCATTGGAGTGCCATATTGAAGCTTCCATTGAAATATAAATAACAAGTTCTTGGGTGTGCATCATGAATGTTGCTATCTAAGCAGCATAGGACCGTATCAAGTAAGTCGCATCTGCGACTTGCGGGATGGATAATTGTGAATACCAGTCGTGCTAAGTTTTGATGGTTTAGTTTGGTTTGATTAAACTAGTTTCAGAGGGTAACTAGGCGTGGTTATTACTTATGGGTCGAATAAGTGATGTGTGACTGAAAAAAATTGAAGTGAGTCTGTGCTTCTATAGAGAAGTCTTTTTGTTCTGAAGTGCATCTTAAAAATCAACAGTATGCTTGATTTTTATGGTGCTTGCGATTTGTTGTATTTTTGGCTGATGTTTATGAAGTGAAGATCTAGAAAGGAACTAATTTTTTCTCATTGGAACTATCTTTTTTTTGAGAGGAGCTTATTTTTACCGCCAGCCGCCAGCCGCCAGCCGCCAGCCGCCAGCCGCCAGCCGCCAGCCGCCAGCTAAAAATGGCTAGCGCATCGTGTAAAAAATTACACGGCGTGCTTGCAAGCATTCGAAAGGCAAAATGATTTACCTTTGGCTTGTCACATTTAAACAAGTTGTCAGAGGTGCGGTAATGTCAAAGCTTACTGAGGTTTTTCCGAAGATTTTGCGCCTAAGGCAAGTTATGGAGCGTACTGGCTTAGGGCGTTCAACTATATATGACCGTATAGACTCAAGGTCTACTAGGTATGAGGCATCTTTCCCCAAGCCGGTAAGAATTGGTGTCTCATCGGTTGGTTGGTTAGAGTCGAGTGTTAATGAATGGATTTCTACCCGTCTTCAGGTTAAGAGAGGCTGATGCCTCTCGATGTTTAAGTCACGTGGGACGTGTGCGCCTTGAAAACGATAGTCGGATCTTAGCGATTAGTGCACTAACTTTCCTTTCTTGTTTTTATATCGGTCCTGGTGGGTGTAGGGTTTTCTTGTGTGTGAGCTCTAGAGAATAAAGGACAGGTATCTGGGTTGATTATTGGAGTTTATGTTATAGCTGGTTATCTGAACAAAAGAAGTTGTTTGGTAGAGGTTGGGTTGAAATTCTATTTGTAGAAACTGCCAGATAGGTGAGCTGGTGGTTGTTTGGTTCACTGGGAGAGGTGACGTATTAATAACAAATTCAGGAAGGACGTAGGGGGTGCTGTATTTGAAAGCAGCCTAGTCTATTGTGAGTCGGCTGAAGGTATGAGGTTGGCGGCATCTGTGGAGTCTGATCTTGTAGAGGACCTACGGCTTATTGAAGCGGTTGTTCGGCTAATATGCAATACGAGGACTAGAGTTTTTTCATTGAGAGGTGGTGCTAGAGGAGGGGGGCGATATCTCGTGTCCAGTCGTTCTAGCAGGTTGTTCTTGGCTGCACTAAAAACTAGTTATAAAGAAATTAAACAGTATTATCCTGGCCATGAGTTTCATCCATATTTGGAGGTGTTCGCTCGGTGTGCTTTGACGCGGTGTTCGGATGCAATGCCTTGGAACATAGAGAGTTACAGTGAGGGTGAGCTAGAGCGGGCAGTTGAAACTCTTAATCAGATGGTTGAAGATATCAGAGATGAGGTGCGAAGTAGTGCGTTTAAACGTGTGGCGGGAGATTTTGAACGATCCTCTAATAAGAATTTTAAAAGTTTGGTCGCGTACGTCGACAGCCTCTTTATGCGGCATTCTAGGCTGCTAGTGTTGCGTGTGGATTTGGCATATTTTAGTAAGTGCGCGACCGTTAGTATGGCTAAAAATACTGTCACATACGCAGAGGTTAAACAGCATAAAGAAAAACTGTTAAAGTATCTGCAAAAGAAGCTATTGGTAAATTGCTTTGTGGGTTTTGCTTGGAAGCTAGAATATGGCTTACATAAGGGTTACCATTATCATGTTATGTTTTTTCTCGATGGTTCTAAAGTTCGTGAGGATGTAACAATAGCTCGATTGTTGGGCGAATATTGGCGTGATATTGTTACCGAGGGGAGGGGGTTATATTTTAACTGTAACGCAGTCAAGAGGAAGTATCGCTCGTGTGGGATTGGAATGGTAAATCATTCCGATCTTCCTATGCGTGAAAACTTGACACATCGTGCAGCGTTGTATTTAACAAAGTCAGATTATTACTTCAAGATGGTTGTTCCGGATAAAGGGCGATGCTTTGGCAGAGGGGTTATGCCACTTCTGTCGCTCTCAGGGGTCAAGAGAGGTCGGCCTAGAAAGAGCGTTGTTCAGGCGCCTGGGTTAGCTGAGATTTTGTGAATCGGTCTCAACTTATATACGTGAGTGATTATGCGCTTTGGCGCTGTTCTTATCGAAGCTTTCTTTTATTGCGGGGACTTGAGACATCCATTTTGTTAGTGTACCAGTTGGGTTTCTGACAAGCTTTCCCAGTGAGCGTTCTTCGATAAAGCGGCCTAGGTATTCCTCAATGCCCTGGATTGCTGCTTTTTTGTTTTTCCAGCCTTTAGGCGGCGCCTTGCATGCGATAAGTCGAGCAGCCTCCTCTTGAATTAATACATGCTTTTGTGCTGTCGCCTTGCCTCCTTTCCGAGAGTCAGCTGATTTCTTTTCGGCTTCCTTAGTGGTTGTGTCACTTAAAATTCCGTCCATGAAGCCAGTATAATAATTTGCTTCTGAAAATAGCATCCATCCGCGAGTTTCATTACCATTATTTACCTCATGTTCCGCAAGTAAGTAATAGGCGAGTGCCCTCAAAAAATGCAGGTCGAAAATCTCCCCGTTTTCGCTTTTGGGGGTAACTGATAAAAACTCCCTTGCCAACGTTTCCGGTAAAGTATCTGCGCGGATTTCGTTTCTCATTAGAGTCTCTATGGTTTCATAGCTTTTGCTTTGTTCGGAAGAGGTGTAAAGCATAGATAACCCGATCAATTTATAATCGATCTCCTCATGTATGCCGCGCGGGTGCTCAATTGCTCGGATAGTTGAAAATTCCATAAGTGTCTCCATGTGATCAGATGTGTCGTCGCGCAAACTAATTTTCAGGTAAGCGCGACCAGTGAAAAGCTTATGCTTAGTTACTTTCGGCGTAAATGAAGCTTGCCCATTCATTCATAAGCAGGCGACGTTTATCGAGAAAATCCGAACGCGAGTACGCCCCTTCAGTCTGGTCACGTTCATCATGCGCCAGAGCCATCTCGCAAACCTCCCGTGGGTAGTGAGTGCATTCACCGGCCCAGTCTCTAAATGAGGATCGAAAGCCGTGTCGGGTGATGTGTTCGTACCCCATGCCATGCAGGAGCGTCCGTACTGCGTTTGCGTGCATGACTCCTGTCTTGCCCTGGCCTGGAAATAGAAAGGCGCTTCCCTCATCTCGTGGAATGCTCTTCACCAGCTTTACGACTTCCTCGGCAAGCGGAGTTACGAAAGCTACCCGCATCTTCATTCGCTCACCTGGCAGCGACCAAGTCCCAGCTTTTAGATCAAACTCATCCCAGCGAGCGAACCTGACCATGTGGGCGCGTGCGCTGGTCATGATCAACAGTTGAGCGGCCTGAGACGGAGGAGTCGAGGTTGTCCTGAGCTTTAACATCAACTCAGGCACTTCCTGCCAGCGCAAGGCTTCAAAGTGCTCACGCTTCCGAGCCTTCCTCTTTTCAGAACGGCTCAGCAGGTTGTCTAAGTGCCCGCGCCAGCGAGCAGGGTTCTCACCCTGTCGGAGGTTGCGTGCTTTGGCTGCATCCAGAACTTGCTCAATCTGGCCGCGTACCTCGTCAGCGGTTCTGGTCTTGGTGGCCCAAATGGGTTGTAACACCTTGAGCACTTCGGGAGTACCGATGTCTTCGGCTGACAGCTTGCCTATGTGATCAAACGCATACAGCTCCAGCTTTCGCAGCCAACCTTTACGCCACTTCTCCGACCATGCCGCGCCATGAGCATTACGGTATTCCGTTGCGAGCGTCTCGAACTTCAGTTGCTTGGCTTCGCTTGCACGCTGGGCTTCCCGTTGAGCTGCTCGCTCTATGTCTCTGGCTGCCAAGGGATCGATGCCATCACTCAGTTGGCTGCGTTTAGCACTGGCATCTTGCCTGGCCTTCTTGAGGCTCACCTCAGGGAATGAGCCCAGACCCATCTCTCTACGACGGCCTGCCAGTTGGAAGCGAAGTAGCCAGGATTTACGTCCGGTAGGTTTGACGACCAAGCGAAGCCCATCGCCATCTTCATAGTTGCCGGGCTCGGTCAGATTTTCGACTTGTTTCGGATTCAATTTACCCATTTGATTTCCCCTCTCGTCCCTTTGTCCCCCCACCTGTCCCCCCACTTCATCGCCGGATGAGGTCAAATGGCGTTGAACACCATCGGACAGGGATGCGCTTGAAACGCCCGTGATAGCTAGGCTATCGGCAGGAATTTCGAATGGGGTAGGATTATTTCGGACAATTAAAAAGCCGGCTTGTGGCCGGCTTCTCGGGGACTGGCTTGGCCTATTTTTGGTAAGCCTTGCCAGCCTTCAAAACGAACACCCGGATCTGCGTCCGGCTGTGGGACTTGGTCAGACGTTGGTCTGCCGCGTCGGGCGTCATCTGAGCCGCGGGAGCGGGGCGATGCGCAAATGTGGGGCGCAGGATACTGAGTTTTGCTTTGGATTCCCAGTGTGAAGTGCGGGTTAGAGCGACTGCAGCGGTACAAATCAGGGTTTTGTACTGTTTTTCAGGGCCTCTTCGCGGGCTAGCCCGCTCCCACAGGGGTCTGTGTGAATCCGGAATCAGCCAAACCAATTCAGAGAAACGGCACCACCGGCCGTCGTTTGCTCAGCGTCGACCACCAGAACACCCAACCCAATATATGGATCCGCTGCTCTTCGATTTGTGCGGGGCGGAAGACTTCGTCGGGATATTCAGCGCTGTTGTGGCTGCGCAGGCGCAGGCCGTTGCCGGGCATGCGATGCAGGTATTTGATGCGAAGCATGCCGTCGTGTTCGATGGCGTAGATTTCGCCGTCGACGACTTGGGTGAGGCCGCGGTCGATGGCGACGATGGAGCCGTCATCGATGCGGTCGGCCATGCTATTGCCGATCATGTGTGCGCAGATAGCGTCGCCTGGGCGGATTTCCAGTTGATCGAGGTGCGCGCGTAGCAGGCGGATGGACAGGTCCGGGTCCTGGATGACGTGGGTTTTTCCAGAGCCGTTGGTCTGCGGTGTTTCTTTGAAGAACGCCAGATCGATGTCGTTGGGGTCGATGACGTTGTAGACGCCACGGATGGTCTGGGCGTCGAAGGTGTCGCCGTTGCTCGCGGGCGGGGTCAGGCTTGGTATCTCTTTGGCGCCTTCGCCGGTTTTCAGCCATTCGCTGTTGACGGACAACAGGCGCGAGACTTCTTCCATGCGATACGCCGGGACGCCCCGGGTGTACCAGTTGTGGACATTTTGGGCTTCCGTGCCCCAGAACTTTGCGAAACCCGTGGTGGAGATGTTCGCTTTTTCCAGGAGTGCCTTGAATCTTGGACCGCTAGTGTTCTTTCTCATAAACACGGAGTCTACGGCCGTGCTAGAGGGGTTTGAATAAACTTGGCGTTCAAAAACGGGCTGAATTTTGCGACTGGATGTAAGACGTTCTTGTGGGAAATTAAACAAGTTAAAACCGTGTCGCGCAGAGTTTAAACAATCCGTTTAAGGGGGATGTTCTTGCACATAAAAAACCCCGGATCGACCGGGGTTTTATCCAAGCGTCACGCAGGTTGCATGGACTCAGCCTTTGTAGGCAGCAACCGACTTGGTGATCGCTTCGCGGGCGGCGTCTGCACCGGCCCAGCCTTCGATCTTGACCCATTTGCCTTTTTCGAGATCTTTGTAGTTCGCAAAGAAGTGCTCGATCTGCTGGATCAGCAGCGGTGGCAGGTCGGTGTATTCCTTCACGTCGACGTACAGCTGGGACAGCTTGTCGTGTGGCACTGCGATAACTTTGGCATCGCCGCCGCCGTCGTCAGTCATGTTCAGGATACCAACCGGGCGTGCGCGGATTACCGAGCCTGGCGCAACCGGGTAAGGGGTCACAACCAGCACGTCGAGGGGATCACCGTCGTCAGCCAGGGTGTTCGGGATGTAACCGTAGTTGGCCGGGTAGAACATTGGGGTGGCCATGAAACGGTCAACGAACAGGCAATCGCTGTCTTTGTCGATTTCGTATTTGATCGGCGCGTGGTTGGCCGGGATCTCGATCGCGACGTAGATGTCGTTCGGCAGGTCTTTGCCAGCCGGAATCTTGCTGTAGCTCATTGGGCGTTGCCCCCGTAGTTGACCAAAAACACTTGGCCGGATTGACCAAAAAGTGGCGGCGATTATAGGCATATTCTGCCGTCGACGCCATGAACCTAAAGTCGTGCAGAACTTAGTCGTGCGCCTGATAGACCGGGTCGCTGGCCTGAAGTTGCCGCAACCTGCCCAACGGGTCCTGCCGATAGAAAAGCTGCAGTTGCGCGTAGACCTGCGGATAAGCCTCGTGCAGCAGATCCGGGGCGCTGAAGAAGTATTCGCTGGTGACGGCGAAGAACTCGGCCGGGTTCTCGGCGGCGTAGGGATCGATGGCGGTTTCTGCGTCGGGATTGTCGTCGAGCTGGCGGTTGAGATCGTCGTAAGCCGTCTGCATCACATCGGCCCAGTCGCTCACGCGCATGTCGGTGTGCAGCGGCGGCAGGCCGTTGGCGTCACCGTTAAGCATGTCGAGTTTGTGCGCCAGTTCGTGAATCACCAGGTTGTAGCCCTCCCAGCCACCACTGGCCATCACGCCCGGCCAGGCGAGGATGATCGGCCCCTGCTGCCAGGCTTCACCACTGTGTTCGCCATCCCATTCGTGCTCGACGCCACTGGCATCGCGGTGACGCTGTGGGCTGAGGAAGTCGTCGGGATAGAGGACGATTTCGTGAAAACCCTGATACCAGTTCAAATCGCCCAGATGCAAAAGCGGTAATTGCGCCTGGGCGGCGAGCAGCAGGCGTTGCTCCTGATGCAATTCGACGCCGGGCAGGGCGCTCAGGTGTTTGTCTTCGAGAAACAGCACACAGGCTTCGCGCAGCCACTGATCTTCAGCGGGCGTGATGCCATCAAGAAAGCTCAGGTGATGGCGCACCCGTTGCCACATCTCGTCGGCAATCGGGTGCTTGGCCAGAATCCGCCGGCGGCGCCAGGCGCTCAGCGACCACATCGGCTTAGTGCGATTGGACTTTGGTGCCGCCGAAACGGCTGCGCACCACGCCGATGATCATCGGAATCAGCGACAGCAGAATGATGGCGACCACCAGCAACGACAGGTTTTTCTTGATGAACGGTACGTTGCCGAAGAAGTAACCCAGGGTCACCAGTCCGCCCACCCAGAGGATGGTGCCCAACACGCTGAAACCGAAGAAACGCGGGTACGGCATCCGCGCTACACCGGCGACGAACGGTGCGAAAGTCCGGATGATTGGCAGGAAGCGCGCCAAGGTCACGGTTTTGCCGCCGTGCTTGTCATAGAAATCGTGGGTCTTTTGCAGATAGTCGCGGCGGAAGATTTTCGAGTTCGGGTTGCTGAACAGCTTTTCGCCAGCCGTTCGCCCGATGACGTAGTTGGTGCTGTCGCCCAGGATCGCAGCGAGCATCAGCAGACCGCCCAACAGCACTGGGTCCATGCCGCCGCCAGCCGCAACAGCGCCGGCAATGAACAGCAGCGAATCGCCAGGCAGGAACGGCATCACCACCAGACCGGTTTCGCAGAAAATCACCAGAAACAGGATGGCGTAGATCCACGGCCCGTAGTTGTTCACCAGCAAGTCGAGGTAAACGTCGAGATGCAGGATAAGGTCGAGCGGGTTGAAATCCATGGGGGCACCTGTATGGCGGCCCTACTCAGTGGGCCTGTGCGGATGACTTCGTGTAAGCCTACAGCGGGATGTAGTTTTTCTTACAAGCCGGGAAGATCGGGATTATACGGTTTGAATGATGACGCGCGTGTTGGTTTTGTAGCGCGGGATGTCGAGGTGTGAGGAATTGTCAGAGATACGGAGTTGTGGAGACGTGAGTTTTTGTGGCGAGGGAGCTCCCCTGGCCACAAATAGACTCGTCAAACTGGCGTTATAGCTCGTCGCTGATCGGCAGCACGTAGTTCTTGAACTCTGTGTCTTCCTTGAAGCCAATCGATTCGTAGGTTTTCTGCGCCACTTCGTTGTTGGCACTGGTGGAGACGCGCATGCGCACGGCCTGGGTTTCCTTGGCCATTTTCTTCGCGGTACGGATCAGGTTGTCGGCGACCAGTTGGCGCCGAGCGTCTTCGGCGACGTAGATGTCGTTGAGGATCCACACGCGTTTGAGCGACAGCGAGGAGAAGCTCGGATACAGCTGACAGAAGCCCATCAGTTTTTTGTCGTCATCATCGGCCAGAGCCAGATAGATCACCGACTCTTTGCGGCGCAGGCGTTTTTCGAGAAACGCGCGGGAGGAATCCGGGTAAGGCAGGGAACCGTAGAACTCGCGATATTTGACGAACAACGGAGTCAACAAATCCAGATGTTCGAGGGTCGCTTGAATAATCCGCATGATAGGTCTCGTCTTCAAGTGGCTGTCTTCAACTGCTCTGACGGCGATGGGAAACCCTGGCGGCCGTGCGTCGATCCTGCCTTAAACCAGCGCAGAAACGCAATGCGGAAACGGTTCAGGCTGGGGGCGGATCGAGTAGGAAGTTTCCTTTCATGTCCGCTCCTGCGTCCGACTCCAGCGTCTGAACCTGTGCTTCGTCCTTCAGGTTGACCCCCGACAGCTGTCGCCGACAGGCTTCGCGCATCAGGTAGAGCAAGCGATGCGCCGCCATGCCGTAACTCAAGCCTTCAAGCCGTACATTGGAAATGCAATTGCGATAGGCGTCGGTCAATCCGATTTTTGGATTGTAGGTGAAATACAAACCGAGGCTGTCCGGCGAGCTGAGGCCAGGGCGTTCGCCGATCAGCATGACGACCATTTTTGCGCCGAGCAGTTGACCGATCTCGTCGCCGACGGCAACGCGACCCTGTTCTACCAGAACGATTGGGGCAATCGACCAGCCGTCTCCGCCCATTTGCTCTTCCAGCCGGAGCAGAAACGGCAGCGTATGCCGATGCACCGCCAGCGCCGATAGACCGTCAGCCACGACAATCGCCAGATCGACGCCGCCCTGGTGGGCCGCTGCGTAATCGCGCAAGGCCTGCGCGGACTCATCGCTGAGCTTGCGTCCCAGATCCGGACGTTGCAGGTAGCTGTTGCGGTCCACCGCTGCGCTGTGCAAAAGCAGGCTTTCGCGCCCACGCTCACTCAGTTGCGCACTGAGCCCGGCATGATCGAACGGCAGATGCACCGCATCCCGCGCCTGAGCGTGGGCGTACTGGAAATCCAGTTGCGCGCTGGTTGGCAGGCTGGTGCCGGTGCGGCCTAGGGCGATTCGCGCCGGCGTCAGGCGACGCAGTTCCAGCCATGGGTTTTGTGGGTCGACAGGCGGTTTATCCATCAGGCTCATCCCAGTTGCGCCAGGGCCTGGCGGAAGGCCGGCGGTAGATTGTTGCCGAAGCGGACTTTGCCGTCCGCCTGGGTGAAGATGCCCATGTTCGCCAGCCACTGTTCAAATTCCGGGGCCGGTTTCAGACCCAGCGTCTGGCGCGCGTAGAGCGCGTCGTGGAACGAGGTGGTCTGGTAGTTGAGCATGATGTCGTCGGAGCCGGGGATGCCCATGATGAAGTTGATCCCCGCCACACCGAGCAGGGTCAGCAGGGTGTCCATGTCGTCCTGATCGGCTTCGGCGTGGTTGGTGTAGCAGATGTCGCAACCCATCGGCACGCCGAGCAATTTGCCGCAGAAGTGGTCTTCGAGGCCGGCGCGGATGATCTGTTTGCCGTTGTAGAGGTATTCCGGGCCGATGAATCCTACGACGGTGTTCACCAAAAACGGCTTGAAATGTCGCGCCACGGCGTAGGCTCTTGTCTCGCAGGTCTGTTGATCGACGCCGTGATGGGCGTTGGCCGACAAGGCACTGCCTTGCCCTGTTTCGAAATACATCAGGTTTTGCCCGAGGGTGCCACGGTTCAGGCTTAATCCGGCGTCGTAGCCTTCCTGCAACACATTCAGATTGATGCCGAAACTGGCATTGGCCGCCTCGGTGCCGGCGATCGACTGAAATACCAGATCCAATGGCACGCCACGGTTGATCGCCTCGATGGAGGTCGTGACGTGGGTCAGCACGCAGGCCTGGGTCGGGATGTCGTAGCGCTGGATGATCGCGTCGAGCATTTCCAGCATCGCGCAGATCGAGGCGATGCTGTCGGTGGCCGGGTTGATGCCGATCATCGCGTCGCCGTTGCCGTACAGCAGGCCGTCGAGAATGCTCGCGGCGATGCCGGAGGGCTCATCGGTGGGGTGATTCGGTTGCAGGCGGGTCGACAGGCGCCCGTGCAGACCCAGAGTGCCGCGAAACTTTGTGACCACGCGGATCTTCTGCGCCACCAGCACCAGATCCTGCACGCGCATGATCTTCGACACGGCGGCGACCATTTCCGGAGTCAGGCCTGGGGCAAGGGCGCGCAGACTGGTTTCGTCAGCGGCGTCGCTGAGCAGCCAGTCGCGAAAACCACCGACGGTGAGGTGGCTGACCACGGCGAAGGCCGGTTTGTCATGAGTGTCGATGATCAGCCGGGTGACTTCATCGGCTTCGTAGGGAATCAGTGCTTCCTGTAGGAAATGTGTCAGCGGAATGTCGGCCAGCGCCATTTGCGCGGCCACGCGTTCGCCGTCGTTGAGTGCGGCAACACCTGCCAGAAAGTCCCCGGAACGCGCCGGGCTGGCCTTGGCCATGACGTCCTTGAGGCTGTCGAAGCGGTAGGTCTGGGCGCCAACCGTGTGAGCGAAACTCGCCATACAGAATTCTCCGTGACGGCGCAGGTCTGTCCTGCGCCGTGGTTTTCGGCAGTCAGTGCAAGGCTTTTTCAGCGTTCTGAATCGCCGCGAATTCTTCTTCCGGCGTACCTGCTACCAAGTGATGTCGACTGTAGAAAGCAAAGTAAGCAATTAACACTCCATAGATGATAGCGGCGCCGATCACGACCCGTGGGTCGACCAGGAACCCCGCGATGACGGCGATGCAAGCCAGCACCAGCGCCACGCCGGAGGTGAAAATGCCGCCGGGCGTGCGGTACGGCCGATCCATTTTGGGGCGGCGGATGCGCAGCGTGATGTGCGCCGCCATCATCAGTACGTAGGAAATGGTCGCGCCGAACACTGCGACCAGAATCAGCAGGTCGCCCTGCCCGGTCAGCGACAGACCAAAACCGATGATCCCTGGAATGATCAGTGCCAGCACTGGCGCCTTGCTTTTGTTGGTCTGGGAGAGTTTTCGCGGCAGGTAGCCTGCGCGCGACAAGGCGAAAATCTGCCGCGAGTAGGCATAGATGATCGAGAAGAAACTGGCGATCAACCCGGCCAGGCCCACGAGATTGACGAAACCGCCCATCCAGGTCGAGCCGCCATAGGCTTTGCTCAGCGCTTCAACCAGCGGGTTGCCCGACGTCAGCAGCGAATTGGCACCCGCACCACCAGGCCCGACGATCAGGATCAGCAGGGCAAAGGCCAGCAGCACCAGCATGGCGCCGATGAGTCCGCGTGGCAGGTCACGTTTCGGGTTTTTGGTTTCTTCGGCGGCCAACGGCACGCCCTCAACGGCGAGGAAAAACCAGATCGCGTAAGGAATCGCCGCCCAGACGCCGACATAGCCGAACGGCAGGAAAGGGCTGGCGCCGGCAGCGCTGGTCACCGGGATGTCGAGCAGGTTGGCGACGTCGAAGTGCGGCACCATCGCCACCAGGAACACGCCGAGCGCCAGCGCGGCGACGGCAGTGATGACGAACATCAGCTTCAATGCTTCGCCGACCCCGAAGATGTGGATGGCGATAAAAATGATGTAGAACGCCAGATAAATCATCCAGCCGCCGATGCCGAACAGCGACTCGCAATAGGCGCCGATGAACACGGCAATTGCGGCGGGTGCGATGGCGTATTCGATAAGGATCGCGGTCCCGGTCAGGAAGCCGCCCCACGGGCCGAACGCGCTGCGGGCAAAGCCGTAGCCGCCACCGGCGGTGGGAATCATCGAGGACAGTTCGGCCAGGGAAAAACACATGCACAGATACATGGTGGCCATCAGCAGCGTCGCGAGGAACATCCCGCCCCAACCGCCCTGCGCCAAGCCGAAGTTCCAGCCTGCGTAGTCGCCTGAGATCACATACGCGACGCCAAGCCCCACCAGCAGAACCCAGCCGGCGGCGCCTTTTTTCAATTCGCGTTGTTGGAAGTAGTCCGAGCCGACTTTTTCAAAGTCGACGGATGAGCCGGTCGCCGGAGCGTCAGCGGGGGATTCGATAGGCATAGGGTTCACCATTTTTATTGTTTTATTGGCCCAGTTGCAGAGCCAGGGACCATTGGGTTGAATCGCACATCGCTTTCGCGAGCAGGCTCGCTCCCACACTGGATGTGTGTCGGGTCGAGCATTGCGGGGCACGCAATTCCCTGTGAGAGCGAGTCTGCTCGCGAAAGCGGTCGAAAGGGCGAGCCAGGAATACCTGCCTCGCCCTGATGCTTTAGAAGAAGCCCAGCGGATTGATGTCGTAGCTCACCAGCAGGTTCTTGGTCTGCTGATAGTGATCGAGCATCATTTTGTGGGTTTCACGACCAACGCCGGACTTCTTGTAGCCGCCGAACGCGGCGTGCGCCGGGTACAGGTGATAGCAGTTGGTCCAGACGCGACCGGCCTTGATCGCCCGGCCCATGCGGTAGGCGCGGTTGATGTCGCGGGTCCACAGTCCGGCGCCGAGGCCGAACTCGGTGTCGTTGGCGATGGCCAGGGCTTCGGCTTCGTCCTTGAACGTGGTGATGCTCACTACCGGGCCGAAGATTTCTTCCTGGAACACGCGCATCTTGTTGGTGCCTTTGAGCAAGGTCGGCTGGATGTAATAGCCGGTCGACAGATTGCCCTCGAGTTTTTCCACTTTGCCGCCGGTCAGCAGCTCCGCGCCTTCGCCCTTGGCGATTTCCAGGTAGGACAGGATCTTGTCGAATTGCTGCTCGGACGCCTGGGCGCCAACCATGGTGTCGGTGTCCAACGGATCGCCACGTTTGATTTGCAGGACTTTCTTCATCACGACGGCCATGAACTCGTCGTAGATCGATTCCTGAACCAGTGCGCGAGAAGGGCAGGTGCAGACCTCGCCCTGGTTGAAGAACGCCAGCACCAGACCTTCGGCAGCTTTCTCGATGAAGGTTGGTTCGGCCTGCATGATGTCTTCGAAGAAGATGTTCGGCGATTTGCCGCCCAGTTCCACGGTGGACGGAATGATGTTTTCAGCAGCGCATTTCATGATGTGCGAGCCAACCGGCGTCGAGCCGGTAAAGGCAATCTTGGCGATGCGTTTGCTGGTCGCCAGCGCTTCGCCGGCTTCTTTGCCGAAGCCCTGCACAACGTTCAGCACGCCCGGCGGCAGCAGGTCGCCGATCAGTTCGACCAGCACGGAAATACCCAGCGGCGTTTGCTCGGCAGGCTTGAGCACCACGCAGTTACCCGCCGCCAGCGCTGGCGCGAGTTTCCAGGCGGCCATCAGGATCGGGAAGTTCCACGGGATGATCTGGCCGACCACACCCAGTGGTTCATGGATGTGATAAGCCACGGTGTTGCCGTCGATTTCGGCTGCGCTGCCCTCCTGCGCGCGGATGCAACCGGCGTAGTAGCGGAAGTGGTCGGCAGCCAGCGGGATATCGGCATTTAGGGTTTCGCGGATGGCTTTGCCGTTGTCCCAGGTTTCGGTGATCGCCAGCAGTTCGAGGTTCTGTTCGATACGGTCGGCGATTTTCAGCAGGACCAGCGAACGCGCCTGCACCGAGGTTGCACCCCAGGCATCAGCGGCGGCGTGGGCGGCATCCAGTGCCTTGTCGATGTCTTCGGCAGTGGAGCGGGGGAATTCGGCAATCGGTTGGCCATTGACTGGCGAGGTGTTGGTGAAGTACTGACCTTTGACAGGCGCGACGAACTCGCCGCCGATGTAGTTACCGTACTTGCTCTTGAACGAGACTTTGGCGCCTTCAGTACCGGGGTGAGCGTAACGCATGATGATGTTCTCCTTGGCTTTGTACTTATTAGAGAAACGCGCAAGTGCGCTTGCTATAAGCGTAGAGCAAAGGTCGGGCCACCGCCGTGCGGGTCATGTAAATCAAGGCGTTGCGTGGTTTCTGTCGGACGGGCGGAACGCAGCTGTGACGGTTTTGGTACAGGCTGAGTGACAGTTTGTACCGCTTTTGGCACAGCCGGTGACCGGGCAGTCTTGCCAGCATTGCAAACGCTGGTTGGCTGGAGGATGCTGGGCGTCACCTCAGCATTGGGCCGTCGAGCTTCGGGGAGAACAATAAGAAATGCACAACAATCATTTGAGTCGCCATGCCCAACAGGTGCTCACCGTTACCCAGGGCAAACCGCACCTGCACGGGCCCGGAGCCGATCCGTCGATAGCCCGCTCGTGGCTGCGCTGTGTTGAGGACTATCACCTCGATCCAGCGCTGAGCATGGCGCCTACCGTGCTCGAACATGGGCGCGTTCTTGAAAGCCGCGAGCGCCTGCAACAGGTGTTGCAGATTGCCGGCAATGAAATGAGCAGCCTGCATCAGCAACTCTCCGGTGCCGGACACGCGGTGCTGCTGACCGATGCCCGTGGGGTGATCCTCAACTGCGTTACCGCGCCGGCCGAACGCAAGATTTTCGAGCGTGCCGGCCTCTGGCTCGGCGCCGACTGGAGCGAAGCCTGTGAAGGTACCAATGGCATCGGCACTTGCCTGGTCGAACGCCAGGCGCTGACCATTCATCAGGATGAACATTTCCGCGGGCGCCACACCGGCCTGACCTGCTCGGCGAGCCCGGTGTTCGATCCGCACGGCGAATTGCTGGCGGTGCTTGATGTGTCCTCGGCACGTCACGACGTCTCGCGGCAGAGCCAGTTCCACACCATGGCGCTGGTCAATCTGTCGGCGAAGATGATCGAGAGCTGCTACTTCCTGCGCTGTTTCGATAATCAATGGTTGCTGCGCTTTCATTTACAGGCCGAGTCCGTCGGGCTGTTCAGCGAAGGGTTGCTGGCATTTGATGGAGAAGGGCGGATCAGCGCAGTCAACCAGAGCGCACTGAACCTGCTTGGGCACATCCGCGGTGGATTGCTCGGTAAACCTGTCGAGGCGTTTTTTGATTGTTCGCTGGATGAATTGCTCGGTCGTGCGAGTGCCAATGCCAGCGCCAGTTGGCCGTTACGCACCCGCGACGGGCGAAATCTGTTTGCGGTGTTGCGTGGCGAGTCGCGCAAAACAATGCCGATCATGCCTGCGCCGGTCGTGGCGCAGGCTCCGCGCCTGTCGGGGATTTGTCTCGGTGACGCGGCGTTGCAGGCGGACTTTCGCAAAGCCCTGCGGGTTTTCGAGCGTGATGTGCCGCTGTTGATCAATGGTGAAACGGGCTCCGGCAAAGAGGCTTTCGCCAAAGCTGTACATCAGGCCAGTCAGCGCGCGAGCAAAGCCTTCGTTGCCCTCAATTGCGCGGCGATTCCTGAAAGCCTGATCGAAAGTGAGCTGTTCGGCTATCGCGGAGGCAGTTTTACCGGCGCGCGCAAGGACGGCATGCGCGGCAAACTTCAGCAGGCCGATGGCGGCACATTGTTCCTTGATGAAATCGGCGACATGCCGTTGGCCTTGCAGACCCGTCTCTTGCGAGTGCTTGAGGACCGGCAAGTGGTGCCGATCGGCGGCGAGCCGGAAGCTGTCAACGTGCGGATCATCAGTGCGACTCACCGCAATCTTCTGGAGCGAGTCGAGAACGGCAGTTTTCGCGAGGATCTGTATTACCGGCTCAACGGCCTGGAAGTGGCGTTGCCGGCGTTGCGTGAGCGCAGTGATAAATCGCAGCTACTGGATTTTCTGCTGGCCGAAGAGGCGGGCGGCGACGTGTTGGTGATTGATGAGCCGGCGCGTCAGGCGTTGTTGGCGTTCAACTGGCCGGGGAATGTGCGGCAGTTGCGCAATGTGCTGCGTACGTTGGCGGCGTTGTGTGATGAGGGAAGGATCGGGCTGGAGGATTTGCCGGTGATGATTCGCCAGGCACGGCCACAGGTGTTGGAGGTTTGCTCATCCGAACATCCGCTGGAGGATGCCGAGCGGTTGGCGTTGCTGAATGCCCTGGAACAGCAACGCTGGCATATGACGCAGACGGCGCAGCAGCTTGGGGTCAGTCGCAATACCCTCTATAGAAAGCTGCGTAAACACGGGATTGCCCGCTAAACCGCGCCGCGCCGTTCGCGAGCAGGCTCGCTCCCACAGGGTTAGCGCCAACCTTGTGGGAGCGAGCCTGCTCGCGAAGGCGTCGGCAAAGGCGAAACACAAGGTGCGATTTCCCCCTCCCTACGCTAACCTGCGGCCATGTTTTACGAGGTCGACTATGCACATTCATATTCTGGGTATCTGCGGGACTTTCATGGGCTCGATGGCGGTTCTGGCCAAAGAGCTGGGCCATCACGTGACCGGCTCCGACGCCAACGTCTATCCGCCGATGAGCACGCAGCTCGAGGCCCAAGGCATTCAGCTGACGCAGGGCTACGATCCGGCTCAGCTCGATCCGGCGCCGGATCTGGTGGTGATCGGTAACGCCATGTCGCGCGGTAATCCGGCGGTGGAATATGTGCTGAACAAAGGCCTGGCGTACGTCTCTGGCCCGCAGTGGCTGGCTGATCACGTGCTGCAAGGTCGCTGGGTACTGGCCGTTGCCGGCACCCACGGCAAAACCACCACCAGCAGCATGCTCGCCTGGGTGCTGGAGCACGCCGGCATGAGCCCGGGTTTCCTGATCGGGGGCGTGCCGCAGAACTTCTCGGTGTCCGCCCGTTTGGGCGGTACGCCGTTTTTCGTGATCGAGGCCGACGAGTACGACAGCGCTTTCTTCGACAAGCGTTCGAAGTTCGTGCACTACCGCCCGCGCACCGCGATCCTCAACAATCTTGAGTTCGATCACGCAGACATCTTCCCCGATTTGCCGGCCATCGAACGGCAATTCCACCATTTGGTGCGTACCATCCCGAGCGAAGGCCTGGTGATCCATCCGACCACCGAGCCTGCCTTGCAGCGGGTAATCGAGATGGGCTGCTGGACCCCGGTGCAAACCACAGGTGCTGGCGGTCAGTGGCAGGTCAAATTGCTCAGCGAAGACGGCTCGGCCTTTGAAGTGATGTTCGAAGGTGTGTCCCAAGGCACGGTCGAGTGGGAATTGACTGGCCAGCACAACGTCGCCAACGCCCTGGCTGCGCTGGCGGCTGCGCGTCATGTGGGGGTGGTGCCGTCGATGGGCATCGCCGGGTTGAGCGCGTTCAAGAACGTCAAACGCCGGATGGAAAAAGTCGCGGAAGTGCGCGGCATCACCATCTACGACGATTTCGCCCATCACCCGACGGCGATCGCCACCACGCTTGATGGCCTGCGCAAGCGCATCGGTGATGCACCGTTGATCGCGATCATCGAGCCACGCTCCAACTCGATGAAACTCGGCGCGCACCGTGACGGTTTGCCGGACAGCGTGAACGATGCCGATCAGGTGATCTGGTACGCCCCGGCCAACCTTGGCTGGGATCTGGCCGCCACCGCTGCGCTGTGCAAGGTGCCGTCGATTGTCAGCGATACGCTGGAAGGCATCATCGAACGCGTGAAAAGCCAGGCTCAGCCCGGTACTCACGTGGTGATCATGAGCAACGGCGGCTTCGGCGGCCTGCACGGCAAACTCGCCGAGGCGCTGCAATGAACACTTTTGCGCAGAACGGCGGCCCGGAGCGCATCACGCTGGCGATGACCGGTGCATCGGGCGCGCAGTACGGTTTGCGCCTGCTCGATTGTCTGGTGCGGGAAGATCGCGAGGTGCACTTCCTGATCTCCAAAGCCGCGCAACTGGTGATGGCCACCGAAACCGACGTCTCGCTGCCGCCCAAGCCGCAAACGATGCAGGCGTTCCTGACCGAATACACCGGGGCCGCCGCCGGGCAGATCCGCGTGTACGGCAAGGAAGACTGGATGTCGCCGGTGGCCTCGGGCTCTGGCGCGCCAGCGGCGATGGTGGTTGTGCCGTGCTCGACCGGGACGCTGTCGGCCATCGCGACGGGTGCCTGCAACAACCTGATCGAACGCGCAGCCGACGTCACCTTGAAGGAGCGTCGCCAGTTGATTCTGGTGCCGCGCGAGGCGCCGTATTCGAGCATTCATCTGGAGCACATGCTCAAGCTGTCGAACATGGGCGTGACGATTCTGCCGGCCTCACCCGGTTTCTATCACCAGCCGCAGACTATCGATGACCTGATCGATTTCGTTGTCGCGCGGATTCTCAATCTGCTGGGCATCCCGCAGGACATGCTGCCACGTTGGGGTGAGCATCATTTGAGCAGCGATGAATAAGCTGCTGGTGATGGTGCTGGCGCTGCAACTGGCCGGGTGCGCCACTGCGCGCACGCTGGACGCGGCCAAACCGGGCGCGCCGGTGGTGTATTCCGGGACGCGGCTGGATTTGTATGCGTTGAATGGCGGGTGTTGTGCGATGGATCGATTCGGTGCCGAGGCGCCGAGTTATCCGGGTGTGGACCTGCCGGCGAGTGCTTTGCTGGATACGCTGCTGTTGCCGTTGTCGCTACTGACCGTGATCGGCGTGGGTTTTCAGGCGACTGGCGGGTTGTAAAGATCAAAAGATCGTAGCCTTCGGCAGCTCCTACAGGGTGAAATGAAGATCCGTGCAGGAGCTTCCGAAGGCTGCGATCTTTTGATCCCGGAAGTGCTGCGCACTCCATCGCCAGCAGGCTGGCTCCCACAGGTTTCTCGTTGGCCACGAATATTGTGTTCACTGAGGATCAGTGTGGGAGCCAGCCTGCAGGCGATAGCGATTTCAGATTATTTGCCCAGTTTCCTCAGTTCATCCGATTCGATCACCCGAACCCCATCCTGCTCCTCCAGCGCCAGTCGCCACATTGCCCGGGCCAGTTGGCACGCTTCAATTCCCCGGTATTTACCCGGAATCAATTTCGAAAACGGCGCAGCAAGCTGCTCGCCCAGGCGTGGTTCGGAACGTTCGCCCAGCAACAGCGACGGCCGGCAAATGGTCAGTTGCGGCCAGTCTTGCGCGCGCAGTGCCTGCTCCATTTCACCTTTGACCCGGTTGTAGAAAACCGACGATTTCGGATCGGCGCCGATGGCGCTGATCACGATCAGATGCCGCGCACCCATCTCCCGCGCGCGCTTGGCAAACGCCACCACCATGTCCAGATCGACTGCGCGAAACGCCGTTTCGGAGCCGGCCTGCTTGATGGTGGTGCCGAGGCAGCAATAGGCGATGTCGACGCGACCGCTGAGCTGCGGCAGAAAGGCCTGTGGGTCGCCGACCGGGTTTTCCAGGTGCGGATGCTCGGCCAGTGGCCGACGGGAGGGGGCGAGGACGCGAGAAATCGTTGGCTCGTTGAGCAAACGGTCGAGTAGATGTTCACCGGTCAAACCGGTGGCTCCGGCAAGCAATACGTGCTGAGGCGTCAAGTACATAGTGTCTCTCCCTTGATACTGTTCAGCTTAGTTGCTCTTTATCGCTCCGTCGTTCAACGCAGCACTTTGCAAAGCTTTTCGCGCTTGCTGTTTACGCAGTTGCTGCCAGTGCGACAGCACGGTTTTCGGTGCCCAGATCTGCGGCTCCGAGGCTTCGAAATTGTCCGCCAGTTCACGCTCGGCGACGGTGGCCCTGGCCAGTTTGAAGGCTTGCTCCAGATCGTCGGTCTGGTTCAATGCCTGGGCGAACAGCGCATCGCCGAAGTAGGTGAAGTTGGCTTCTTCGGAGCAACCGAAGGACACGCGATCAGCGCGCGAGGCGGTCATGATCAGCGTGCGTTCGTCTTTGAGCGCCGGGATGAAACCGCCGGAGTAACACGCGGAAATCACGATGATCTTGTCGCGGTTTTTCAGCGGCGCGAGCACGGCGGCGAGTTCGTCGGCGGGCAGGTCGGCCAGTTCCATGCGCGGCTGGTCGAGCACCAGCTCATGTTCGGCGGTGCCGTGGCTGGTCAGGTAGATGAACAGCAAATCTTCCGGACCACTGCGTTCGGCCAGGGTCAGTGCAGCGCGGCGCAGGTTCTCTCGAGTGGCCATCGGTCGGTCGCCGAGGTGGTCGCGGTGGTTGACCAGACGAATCTGGCCGTGCGCGCCGAAACGCGTATTGAGCATGTTGGCGACGTAGTCGGATTCGCGCAGGAACACGCTTTGCTTGCCGTCGCCGCCGAGGGTCAGGGTGTACAACTCGACCGCAGGCGTCGAGGGCGGAATCGCCGCCAATGCCTCATCAAGCAAACGGCCCTGAGCGAGCAAGCCGAGTTCGAGGGTGTCGGGCAGCAATTTGCCATCGGCATCACGCACACGCTGACCGTTGATCCAGGTGCCGCTCATGACACTGCCGTCGGTGAGCACCAGCGTGCCGCGCCCCGAATAACTGTCGTTGTCGAATCCGCCGATATAAAAGCTGCCATCGGACAGGTTCAAGCGACCCTGACCGCTGAAGCGCCAGTCGCTGAACGAACCGATGTAATGGCTACCGTCGGCGCCGATCAATTCGCCCTTGCCGGTCAGCGCGCCTTCCTTGAACTGGCCGAGCCAGACGTCGCCGTCGGCGTTTTCGTAGCGGCCCTTGCCGTGCAGTTGGTTGTTCTTGAAGCCACCGACATAGATGTCGCCGTCAGCGCTGTTGAACGTACCGTTGCCTTCAAGCTGACCGTTGACGAAATGGCCGGTGAACGAGTTACCGCTGGAATCACCGCGCTGGCCTTCGCCATTGGGTTTGCCGTGGGCGAACTGGCCTTGATAAGAGCTGCCGTCATCCATTTCGAGACGGCCGAGCCCGGAATATTGATCAGCCTTGAATTCGCCACGGTAGGTCATGGCGTTTTCTTTCAACGTGCCTTCGCCGTCACGCCGGCCCTGTTTGAAGCCGCCGGTGTAACTGCTGGCATTGGTGGTCAGGCTGCCCTGACCGTCGAACAAACCTTGCTGGAACTGGCCGCGATAGATCTCGCCATTACTGCCATGCCATTCGCCCTGCCCATGCCACTGCCCCTTGTCGAACTGCCCGGCGTACCAGCTGCCGTTGGGGTAGTCGACACGTCCCTGACCTTGCAGCAAGCCATCGACCAACTCGCCGCGATAGCGTCCGCCGTCCGGCAGGCGCGCATCCGGGGGCAACAGCGATTCGCCGTCGCCGCAAGCGGCAAGCAACAGGGTCAAGGCAAGGGGTGCAAGACAAGCGAGTGAGCGCATAGCGGGATCCGGGCAATTAGGCGACCGAGTATGCCGCAGCTATGTGTCCTTATACAGCCGCTCAGGGGAAGCAGATGCGAAACAGCGTGCGCCGCTTCGCATCCCGGCGCTTAAACGAAGCAGAGCGACAGCGGTTCGGCGATGTAGGCCGGTTTGTCCGAGCCTTCTATCTCAAGTGTCGCGGTGGCTTTGAGCAGCCACTGGCCAGGTTTCTTCTCGGTCACTTCAACCATGTCGACCTTGAGTCGGACTTTCGAATTGACCTTCACGGGCTGGATGAAACGCACACTGTCCAGACCGTAGTTGACGACCATCTTCACGCCTTCGGGCAGGATCAGGATGTCTTCCATCAGTTTGGGCATTAGTGACAACGACAGGAAACCGTGGGCAATGGTGCTGCCAAAAGGCGTTTGCGCGGCTTTGACCGGGTCGACGTGAATGAACTGAAAATCACCGGTGGCTTCGGCGAACAGGTTGATGCGTTCCTGATCGATGGTGAGCCATTCGGAACGTCCGAGTTCCTTGCCGACATAATCTTTGAGCTCTGCAACTGGAACATAGGGCATTGAGACTCTCCTTGGGTTCATCTGTTTTATAGTTTTTCAGGTGGGGGATTTGACCGCCCTGCGAACCACTGTAGATCATCATGGCAATTTGCTCCGGTCAACCGACCATGCTTTTGGCGAATGCCGATCCATAGCGCGGGCATGCTTATAATGCCGGGCGCTTTTTGTCGGAGATGTCAGATGTTGTTACGTGGCCTGACCTTGCTGGTGCTGTTCCAATTGCTCGGCACGGCACTCAATCATTTGCTCTTGCCGGTGCTGCCGGGGCCGATCATCGGTCTGCTGCTGTTGCTGGTATTCCTGATTATTCGCGGTGAAGTCGGCGAGCCTTTGAATCTGGCGGCCGGCAGTCTGCTGCGGTATCTGCCGTTATTGCTGGTGCCACCCGCAGTCGGTGTGATGGTGTACGCCACGGCGATTGCCGCCGATTTCTGGGCGATTGTCGGTGCGCTGGTGGTGTCGCTGATTCTCTCGATGGCCTTCGCCGGTGTGCTGATGCAACGCCTGGCCAAGCGCCACGCGCAGCCGTCGGAGGAGTCCTGATGCTCTTTGATTGGCACGGCGCCTGGGCGTCGGTGATTCACCATCCGCTGTTTGGCATCGGCATCACCCTTGGTGCCTATCAACTGGTGCTGGCGGCGTTCGAGAAAACGCGCTGGATCTTTTTGCAGCCGGTGCTGGTCTCCATGCTGTTGGTGATCGGTGTACTGGTCGGCTGCGGCCTGACGTACGCCGAGTACCGCAAGAGCACCGAGATCCTCAGCATTCTGCTCGGCCCGGCGACGGTAGCGCTGGCGGTGCCGCTGTATCTCAATCTGCGGCGCATTCGCCAATTGTTCTGGCCGATTTTTACTACGCTAGTGATAGGCGGCGTGGTCGCCACGGGCATGGGCGTCTTGCTGGGGTGGTGGTTCGGCGCTGATCACATGATCCTGATGACCATGGCGCCGAAGTCAGTGACCTCGCCGATCGCGATGCTGGTGGCCGAGCAGATCGGTGGCGTGGCGGCGCTGGCGGCGGTATTCGTGCTGATCACCGGGGTCATCGGTGCGATCTTCGGCCCGGCGCTGTTGACCCGCCTCGGCGTGCACAGCCCCGAAGCACGCGGCATGGCGCTGGGCATGACCGCGCATGCCGTCGGTACGGCGGTGGCGATGCAGGAAAGTGACGAGACCGGCGCCTTCGCGGCGTTGGCAATGAGTCTGATGGGCGTGGCCACGGCGGTGTTCCTGCCGTTGGCGGTGTCGATGGTGGTGTAAGGAAATGTCTATGAGTCTGGCGCTTTTCCCGTTGAACACAGTGCTGTTTCCCGGCTGCAACCTCGACTTGCAGATCTTCGAGGCGCGCTACCTGGACATGATTGGCCGCTGCATGAAACAGGGTGGCGGCTTTGGCGTGGTGTGCATTCTCGATGGCCTTGAAGTCGGTATCGCTCCCGCGGGTTACGCGCTGGTGGGATGTGAAGCGCGGATCACCGATTTCCAGCAGCAGGACAACGGCTTGCTGGGCATTCGCGTACAAGGCGGGCGGCGTTTCCATGTGTTGCGCACCGAAGTGCAGCGCGACCAGTTGATCCTCGCCGACGTCGAGTGGCTGGACGATGAACCCGAGCAACCCTTGCAGGACGAAGACGCCGATCTGGTGGCGCTGCTCAAGGCGCTCGCCGAGCACCCGATGGTCGAGGCGTTGAACATGGGCACCGAGGCGCACGGCCAGCAGTCATTGGCCAATCAGTTGGCCTACCTGCTGCCGTTTACCGAAGAAGACAAGATTGATCTGCTGCAACTCGACGATCCGCAGCAGCGACTGGATGCTATCCAGGCGCTGCTCGATGAACTGCAAGGTGAGTTGTTCGCGTGATGGTCGTTTTTATTTGCCTGGGACGCGCGGCAAGGCGATCGATTCAAGATTGATGCTGAGGTCTTCGGCGGCGATGCGGTAACCCGGCGGGTTGTCGACGCTCCAGTAATCGTGCGTGGCGTTGTACAACACATTCGCGCCGACAGCCTTGTCGGTGAAGATATTGCGAACCCTGACCACCCCCACCAGTTGCTGGCGTTTGCGGTGTGCCCCGAGGTCTTCACTTAATGCTTTGACGCTGCTGTAAGCCTGCGCATTGACTTCGTGCAGTTGCAGCATTTCGAACACAAGGTTGATTTCATAGACATTGCCGCTGGAGGTGATTACATGAACCGACTCGACCGGAATATCAGCGGCTTCGATGTTGGGTAGCGTGATGATGACGGTTCCCACATGCAGAGTCGTGCCCTCCAGGCGTATCTCGTTGCCCGTGATCGTTTCCTTCATGTTTGCGGTGTGAATCGTCCAGCTCGAGGCATTCGCGGTTTTCGCCTCGGCACCTGGTGTTGCCAGGCTGATCATCGCGTTGCTGGCAGGGAAGACTTCGTACTCGGCACTCTGACCTTGCAGCGCGTAAATGCCTTGAGGTGTGTCTGCCTTGATCTCGATCCTGGCGTTATGCGCCGGGAGCAAGCTCTGCTCGGTGATCCGTGGCGCGTGGAAGAAATAGTGCCCATGGCGCAGTTTCAGGCAGTCGCGAGCATTTTTTCCCTGCAGGCCTGCGCATTTTACGTCCTGCGCATACTCCAGCCTTGGCGCAACCAACCGGCAGGATTTGCCATCACGGAAGACCAGCACGACCTCATTGGCCATGTGCAAGCCATTGGTGAGAATGCCACTACCGCTATTGAATGTGGCGGCGTGTCGCTCGCTGATGACACCGACGAAGTTGATCACCCGGTTGGGAATGAACAGGCTCAGGTTGATGTTGCTGTAAATGAGTGACGAATAGCCAGACACCCCATGGCGGACATCAATGTTGTAGTTGATGTAGGTGTCGCCCACGTCTGCATGGTTACAGTCGAGATAAACGTTGGTAGCCGTCTTCTGGGCGGCAGTTGCGTCGAAGACGATCTTGCCATCGCCCTGGGGGACGAAATATTGCCTGGGGCTGGTGTTGGCGATCTGCACTTTTCCGCCATTGAGGATGCCCAGGGCGGGTGGTTGCCGGCCCGCTACAGTCAGCGCCACCTGCACGTCATGGTCATCGGCGTTATTGAGCGAGGCGGGCAGGACCGGGAGCAGTTCATAACCGTCGCGGGTCTTGAACAGCAGTTGCTGATGGTTGATCAAGCGTTGGCTGTCCAGTTCCCGGTAAACGTTTTCGACGGTCAGGATGTGCTCGGGCAGCTCGCCATCTTCGCCGCGCAAGGAACGCACCACCAGTGACGTGCCGATGACCTGCCAGCGCTGAATGGTCGCCAGCGGCCAGTCGAGTTCGATCAGGCTCGACTGCCCGGCATCCTCGATAATGGTTACCTCCGCGCTGCTGGCGGTGATGAAGTAACGATCCCTGCCGGCGCCGCCGTTCACGCGGCAGTGCGTACCACGGATGAGGATGGTGTCGTCGCCTGCGGCGGCGTCCACTGTATCCATGCCGTTGGCGCTAATCCGATTGGTAACGTCACTGCCGGTAACCCGACTCGCGCCTGCGGTCAATGTCGAGACGTTCTCGATGCCGGTAGTCTGGGCAACCTTGATCAAGGTGTCCGTCGCCCCGGCGCCGCGCAAGCTGACTTCGCCGCTGTGCAGATTGACGTCGTAACCTTGCTGGCGAGTATCCGTGGCAGGACGCCTGGAGGTGAAGGAGAGCAGGTCGGAGCCTTCGCCCCCGTCAAGATTGCTGATGGCTGCCGGTGGCAATTCCCGGTCCAGTTCGGCGTGGGTCACCTCGTAGTGGAATTCGTCGGCCTTGTCGCCGCCAACGAGGTTTTTTGCGTTTGCGCGATAGATGAAGAAATTCGATTTGGCCTTCACGCCGGTGATCGTGTCCTCGCCATCCCCCAGGCGCCACAGGATGCCCTTGTCGTCTCCCAGGGTGCCCGTCACCACGCCGCCAAGATTCTGCGGCAGGCCATCGCGGGCATCGATGACATCGGCGGTTTCCTGCACCACCGGTTCATGGCTGATCTTGAACGGTTGTTCGCCCGCGCCCGCATTCCATTGGTGCTTCCAGAGTTTCACCGGTTGCAGGCTGACGCTGTAATTGCCGTTGAGGACCTGCTCGACGTAGTCGCGGTAGGCGCCGTCCAGCAACTCTCTGGCGGAGCGCTCGACCTGCCGGCCGTGGTCGCTCTGGGTCTTGGCAACCTTGTAGCGATCCAGCACGTCCTGGTCGAGCTCCTTGCGCACGCTGGCGAACCAGCCGGAGCGTAGCCGTTCGTGCGCGCTCAATTCGATATAGTCGTCGATATCGTCAACGATCCGCGCAGCGCGGTAGATCTCCGCACCCAGCACCAGCACACCCGCCGCCAGAATGCCCACGGGACCTGCGATGTTGCCGAAGCCGGCCAGCGCCGCGAGGCCGAGGAGAATACTGACCCCGGCACTGGCCGCGTTCAGCGCGCCGCCGACGTAGTGATCCTGGGCTTCCTTGCCCTGGGTCGCCGCCGCCGCGTTGAATGATTTCACCGCGCCGATCACATCGAAGGGCAGGGTGATGGCGCTGGCGAACAAGCCGGCACCGCGGCCCAGCACCTTGCCCGCCGACGTCGTGGAGAAACGCTGGAAAGCCACTCCGTTGCTCTTGAGCATCGCTTCGCCGGTCTTGCTCAGGCCACGCTCGATGATCAGTGAGCCAAGCTCCGTGCCAACGGCTCCGGCGTTGAACGCGGCTTCGCCCCAGTCGCCGGTCTTGATCGCGTCTGCGATCCCGGCCATGCCGCTGTAGATTCCGTAAGCCTGCAGGCCGACCCCCGCGCCATTGAAAATGGAGCTTCTGGTTTTGCTGACCCACGTGGGCCAATGGCTAGCGTCGTCGACGTGCTGAATATCGATTTTCTGCGCGGCATTGACGAGTCTGCCGAAGCGCTCCATCGGGCTGCCAGGCGCCAGCGGCTCGGCGGCGCTGAACACTGGCGGCGCACCGATGGAGCGTTTGCACGCCAGTTCGAAGAAGAAGCTGGCAGTGGTGTTGTCCGCCTGCGCGACAGATTTGATCCGGGCCTCGACGGTGTCCGGGTTGAAGCCCAGTGCGTCGAGAAACGCCTGGTCGGGTGTCTTGAGGTTCGTGTTGTCTGCGCTGATCGCATGCCCGGCGATTGTGGCGCCCATGGCCTGAAGCTCGACACGGGTGATGGCGAACTCACCGATGCGCAAGGCGCCCAAGCGTTTGTCGAGCGATCTGAGTGTGCGCGAAGAGGGTTTTTCGGCGCTATCGGCTGGCGATTCATGAATGCCCGGCGGCGTTGCGCTCTGGCCCGTCGCAGGCTTTTGCAGATCGCTCGGCGCGTGGGTCGGTGTGACGTGAATGACTGGCTCAGGTGTTATCGGCCTGGCGGCGTCTATAGGTGTTGGCACAATTCAATCCTTTGAATGGTTGCTGTGAAGTGGCGGCGTGTTGCACTCGGTAAACTCCCTGTTACAGCCAAAAAAATTTCTTCGACGCATGCGACCTGGTCGCCCGGTGCGCGGGTTTATGGGCGCATGAAATCCTTGTCGATCATTTAATTGTTTGAAACGCAAAGTCTGGTCGCAGGCACATGAAGTGTTGTCGAGATGTCATTGAACGACATTGATTGTTCATGATGCCTTTGAGCGATAACTCAGGAAGTTCGCGCACCAATCTAATTGAATAGTGAAATTGTGAAAGTGCCGAAGTTGAATTTGCCCCATTGATATGTAACGCGGTTTTTATACGCAAGTTAATGCGCCGCCAAGTGCGTGAATGAATAGTCGCCGACAGGCAGACAACAACGCTCTCCGGGGCTGGCCGGGAGAGCGAAGTATGATGTTGAGACGAAATTATGCCCGATGACGCCGAAGGGCCCGGCGCCGTCAGTAGGCGTATCGCACCAAGGTATGGGGCAGATGGCGCAAAGCAAAAAAGCTGAACAACGCCACCAGCGCCGGCAGAACCAGCCACCACACTTTGAATGGCATGGCGTTCAACGGGGTTTTGCGCTGGCTCAACCACAACGCCGCCGCGCACACGCACGAGGCCAGCATGGCGCCGGCCAGTATGTCGGTCGGCCAATGCGCGCCCAGATACACCCGCGACAGGGCAATCGACAGCGCGGGTATGCAAGCGATCAGCAGCCAGGTCAGGCGCAGGCGTGGCGGTTGCCCGCGCCCGGCCAGCACGCCGAGGGTCAGGAACAGCGCGAACGCGCCCGATGAATGGCCGCTGGGCATGCTGAAGCTGGTAATAGGGTCGGTCAGCACTTCCGGGCGTACACGGGCGAAAAACTGTTTGGTCGCGGTGTTCGCCAGTGCGGTGAAGAGCAGGGTGCCGCCAGCGAAAATAGCGTGGCGCCACTGTCGGCACAGCAGCAACAGGCCAATCAGCAGGGCGCTGAACATCAGCATGTTGCGGAACTCGCCGATCAAGGTGAACGTGACCGCGATTTCATCCAGCACCGGTTGGCGATGTTCCTGCACCAGTGTCATCACGCCCTGATCGAGTGACGTCAGGTACGGAAAGCCGATGAACAGGCCAATCAGAATCAACAGGCTCATGCTGCTGATCCAGACCGTTGCGCGGCGATGGCGGCGCACGCTGCTGTTGACACTGAGGCCGACCATCGCCGCGATGCTGCCGGCGACGATCCCCGCTTCCAGCCAGAAACCTTCGGGCAATGGCAGGCGGAATGCGGCGCCCGTGGCCCAGCCCGGCAGCAGATAGGCCAGTGTCCAGCCGGCCGAGGCCAGCAGGCTGACGGCGGCGAAGCGGGGGAAGGGCATGTCGCACATGCCAGCGACCATCGGGAGCATCGGTCGCAGTGGTCCGATGAAGCGCCCGACCAACAGACTGGCGATGCCGTAACGTTGGAAATAGCTTTCGGCGCCGCTCATCCATTCAGGATGATGGCGCAACCCCGGCAATCTGCGGATGTTCTGATGGAAATGCCGACCGACGAAGTACGAGATCACATCACCGAGAATGCCGCCAAGAAAACCCAGCAACAGGGTTTCGCTCAACGACAGTGCGCCGCTGCCGGCCAGCACCGCTACGGCAAACAGCAACACCGTGCCGGGCACGATTAAACCGGCAATTGCCAGGCATTCGACAAAAGCCACAATGAACACCGCGACGGCCAGCCACTGTGGATTGGCCGCCAGCCACCCGGTCACGCTATCGAGCCATGGGCCCATACCAAAAACTCCATTTCTTTGATTGCCCCCTCCAGGAGTTGCCACAGGCTGCGATCTTTTGATCTTCAAAGCGAAAGATCACAGCCTTCGGCAGATCCTACAGGGGTTTTTATTTACAGCAGGAAATAGTCCCGACCTTCGACCTGACCCCGGCGCAGCGGGTTCCGCGTACACCATTGCGCGTAGGCGGCGTCGACGAAGCGGTACATCAGGTGCTCGTCACGGCCAGGGGGAATACCCAAACGCGTAGTCTGAATGATGTGCGCGGGCGCCGGTCCGGTATCTTCTACCAGCAACCGCTCATGATCAAAACGCCTGGCGTCCCACATCGGCACCTTCAAACCCAGCGCCTTGCACAATAAGGTCTGACCGGCGCAGAGCTTCTGCGATGGCCGCGGCCGATCTTGCGCGTCAGGATTGTTCAAAAGCATCTGCGCCAGGCTCGCCGGGCCGCTGATTTCATCGACCCACGGATAAGCCGATTTTATCAGTACGGCATTGCCCGGCCCCTGCGCGCTGAAGTTCAGCGAATCGCCGCCACGTGCGTAATACATATAGATGTGGCCACCATCCAGAAACAAAGCCTTACGCTTTTCTGTATAGCCGAGTGACGCATGGCTGCCTTTTTCCGCGCAGTAATAGGCCTCGGTTTCGATGATTCGCGCACTCAGCCACAGATCACCGACCCGGTGGCGGATGACTTTGCCGAGCAGATCGCGCGCCAATGTCTGTGCGTCACGGTCGAAAAAACTGTCCGCAAGCCCTTGTGGCAGGCGTTCGGCTTGGCTGGCAACGGTCAGGTTGGACATGGCAGGCAATGTTTATCCAGGCTGAAGAGGTCGCGATGATAACAATTTGAGTCTTAATTCCCGCTGAACGTTGGCAATTTTTAGTCCATTTCGACCATCCGCCCGTCACCGCTGTTAGTCCCGGGACGCGACAGCTATAATCTGCCGCTTTCCTCTTTGCCAAGACCCCAGCAGACCATGACTGAGTCCGTTCTTGACTATATGACCCGATTGGGTCGCGCCGCCCGCGAAGCTTCCCGGGTCATCGGCCGTGCCAGCACCGCGCAGAAAAACCGCGCCTTGCAGGCTGCGGCCAATGCACTGGATGCGGCTCGCGCCGAGCTTGCGGCAGCCAATGAACTGGATCTGGCCGCCGGTCGCGCCAGTGGTCTGGAGCCGGCATTGCTGGAACGTCTGGAACTGACCCCGGCGCGCATCGACGGCATGATCGTCGGCCTGCGTCAGGTGGCTGCGCTGCCGGATCCGGTCGGTGCGATCCGTGACATGAGCTTTCGCCCGTCGGGGATTCAGGTCGGCAAGATGCGCGTGCCGCTGGGTGTGATCGGAATCATCTACGAATCTCGGCCCAACGTGACCATCGATGCCGCCAGCCTGTGCCTGAAGTCCGGCAACGCGACTATCCTGCGTGGTGGCTCCGAGGCGATTCATTCCAATCGTGCGATTGCCGCGTGTATCCAGCGCGGTCTGGCCGAAGCCGAACTGCCCGCCGCCGTCGTGCAAGTGGTCGAAACCACTGATCGCGCCGCCGTTGGCGCGATGATCACCATGCCCGAGTACGTCGATGTGATCGTACCGCGCGGTGGTCGTGGCCTGATCGAGCGCATCAGCCGCGATGCCCGTGTGCCGGTGATCAAGCATCTGGACGGCATCTGCCACGTTTACGTCAGTGGCCACGCCGATCTGCCCAAAGCCCAGCGCATCGCGTTCAATGCCAAGACTTACCGTTATGGCATCTGCGGGGCGATGGAGACCTTGCTGGTCGATCAGACAATTGCCAAGGATTTCCTGCCGTCGATGGCGGCGCAGTTCCGCGAAAAAGGCGTCGAGCTGCGTGGCTGCCAGCGCACCCGGGCGATCATCGACGCCGTGGCGGCCAGTGAAGACGACTGGAGCACCGAGTATCTGGCGCCGATTCTGTCGATCCGCGTCGTTGATGGTCTGGACCAGGCGATCGAACACATCAATCATTACGGCTCGCACCACACCGACTCGATCGTCAGCGAAAACCTCGCTGACACCCGGCGGTTTGTGGCTGAAGTCGACTCGGCGTCGGTGATGATCAACACCCCGACCTGCTTCGCCGATGGATTTGAATACGGATTGGGTGCCGAGATCGGCATTTCTACTGATAAGCTGCACGCCCGCGGCCCGGTGGGCCTCGAAGGACTGACCTGCGAGAAGTACATTGTGGTCGGTGATGGCCAGTTGCGCGGCCAGGCGACGGTCTGACTTGACCGACCTCGACCTGACAACGCCGCCGCCCGGCAACGAACCCCGCCCTCTGCGCATTGGCGTACTGGGTGGCACGTTCGATCCGGTGCACATCGGCCATTTGCGCGGTGGGCTGGAAGTCGCCGAAGCGCTGGGGCTGGATGAGTTGCGTTTGATGCCGAGCGCGCGCCCGCCGCATCGCGGCACGCCGCAGGTGTCGGCGCAGGACCGGTTGGCGATGGTCGAGTGCGCGGTGGCCGGAGTGCCGCCGCTGGTGGTGGATGCCTGCGAATTGCAGCGGGACAAACCGTCCTACACCATTGATACCCTGGAGTTGATGCGTGCCGAAATGGCCGCCGAGACCCAGGTTTTTCTGCTTTTGGGCTGGGACGCATTTTGCGGCCTGCCCACTTGGCATCGCTGGGAAGAGTTGCTCCAGCATTGCCACATCCTGGTGCTACAGCGCCCGGACGCCGACAGCGAGCCGCCGGATGCCTTGCGCAACCTGCTGGCAGCGCGTTCGGTGAGCGACCCGCTGGCCCTGAAAGGGCCGAGCGGACAGATTGCATTCGTCTGGCAGACACCGCTCGCGGTCTCTGCCACCCAGATCCGTCAACTGCTGGCCAGCGGTAAGTCGGTACGTTTCCTGGTGCCCGACGCGGTCCTGGCCTACATCGATGCGCACGGTCTATACCGTGCGTCGAACTGAACAAGGCGTGCTTAACTGATACGAATCCACGTGTCGCCAAGCCGCCGAATATATGAGCAAAACGAGTTTTATATGACTGACAAAGATCTACCTAAAGTAAAACGTAAAGGCACATTCAAAAGCGCTCCGTTGCCGGAAGTGGCCAACACCAACGAGCCGCTCAAAGGCGACGAACTGGTCAAGCTTGCTGTTGCCGCTCTTGAAGACGTCAAGGCGCAAGACATCCAGATCATTGATGTTCGCGACAAGCAGAGCATCACTGACTACATGATCATCGCCACCGGTACTTCCAATCGCCAGATCAACGCGATGCTGGACAAGGTTCGCGAAGAAGTCAAAAAGCAGGGCGCCAAGCCGCTGGGCGAAGAAGGCAAGGGCGACAGCGACTGGGTGCTGCTCGACCTCGACCTGGTGATCGTGCACATGATGACCGCCTCGGCGCGTCAGTTCTACGACCTGGAGCGCTTGTGGGCCGGTGCCGAGCAAAGCCGTGCGGCAGACGCCAAGCACCACAGCCCGGAAAACACCCACGAGCATTTCACCAAGCTCAACAAAGACCAGCTGTAAGGGATTGCTGTGCGACTGCGACTGATCGCCGTCGGTTCACGCATGCCCAAGTGGGTGGAAGAAGGCTGGCATGAATATGCCAAGCGTCTTCCGTCCGAGCTGGCGTTGGAACTGGTGGAAATACCGCTCAATACCCGTGGCAAGAATGCCGACGTGGCCCGTTTCATCCGCCAGGAAGGCGAAGCCATGCTGGCCAAGGTCGGGCCGAACGAGCGGGTTGTCACGCTGGAAGTCCACGGCAAACCCTGGAGCACCGAGCAGCTTGCGGTCGAACTCGACCGTTGGCGGCTGGATTCGCGCACGGTCAACTTCATGGTTGGCGGCCCCGAGGGGCTGGCGCCTGAAGTCTGTGCCCGCGCTGATCAGCGCTGGTCGTTGTCGCCGCTGACCTTGCCGCATCCGCTGGTGCGGATCCTCATCGGCGAACAGCTGTACCGTGCCTGGACCGTGCTGTCCGGTCACCCTTACCACAAGTAATCCTGCCCTCATGTCTCAGCCGATCCGCATCAAGGACCACGAAAAGGACGCACGCCTGGTGCGTAGCCGCGTCGTGTTCGGGGCCATTGCAGTCGTGCTGTTGATCTGCGTGTTGATTGCGCGGCTGTATTACTTGCAGGTGATCCAGTACGAGTACCACTCGACGCTTTCGGAAAACAACCGTGTTCACGTGCAGCCGATTCCGCCGACCCGTGGGTTGATTTTCGACCGCAACGGCGTGGTGGTGGCGGACAACCGGCCGAGCTTCAGCCTGAGCATGACCCGCGAGCGCTCCGGCGACTGGCAGCAAGTGCTCGACGTGATCGTCGAAGTGCTGGAACTGACGCCAGAAGACCGGGTGATCTTTGAGAAGCGCATGCGCCAGGGGCGTCGGCCGTTCGAGCCGGTGCCGATCCTGTTCGAACTCAGCGAAGAACAGATCGCCCGCATCGCGGTGAACCAGTTCCGTCTGCCGGGCGTGGAAGTCGTTGCGCAACTGGTCCGTCACTATCCGCAGGGCGCGCATTTTGCACACTCGGTGGGTTACATGGGGCGGATCAACGAGAAAGAGCTCAAAAGCCTCGATCCGGTCAACTACAGCGGCACCCACCACATCGGCAAGACGGGCATCGAGCGTTTCTACGAGCCTGAGCTGCACGGGCAGGTGGGTTACGAAGAAGTCGAGACCAACGCTCGCGGCCGCGTTCTGCGCGTGCTCAAGCGTACCGATCCGATTCCCGGCAAGGACATCGTCCTGAGTCTGGACATCAAATTGCAGGAAGCCGCCGAAGCCGCACTGGGTGGTCGTCGTGGTGCGGTGGTTGCACTCGATCCGAAAACCGGCGAAGTGCTGGCGATGGTCAGTCAGCCGAGCTTCGACCCGAACCTGTTCGTCACCGGCATCAGCTTCAAGGCGTACGCCGAGCTGCGCGATTCCATCGATCGGCCACTGTTCAACCGCGTACTGCGCGGACTGTATCCGCCGGGTTCAACGATCAAGCCAGCCGTGGCGATCGCCGGCCTCGATTCGGGTGTGGTGACCGCGTCGAGCCGGGTGTTCGACCCGGGCTACTACATGCTGCCCAACTACGATCACAAATACCGTAACTGGAACCGCACGGGTGACGGCTTCGTCGACCTCGACATGGCGATCATGCGCTCCAATGACACCTACTTCTATGATCTGGCCCACAAGCTCGGTATTGATCGGTTGTCGGCCTACATGAACAAGTTCGGCATTGGTCAGAAGGTTTCGCTGGACATGTTCGAAGAATCACCCGGCCTGATGCCTTCCCGCGAGTGGAAGCGCGCGACCCGCAAACAGGCGTGGTTCCCGGGCGAAACGCTGATTCTGGGGATCGGCCAGGGCTACATGCAATCGACCCCGCTGCAGTTGGCTCAGGCCACGGCACTGGTGGCGAACAAAGGCGTGTGGAACCGCCCGCACCTGGCCAAATCCCTCGATGGGGTACAGCCGGTGGACGAAAATCCGATACCGGACATTATCCTGCGCGATCCGTCCGACTGGGCCAAGGTCAACCACGGCATGCAGCAAGTGATGCACGGCGCCCGGGGTACCGCGCGTAAAGCGGCCATTGGCGCGCAATACCGTATCGCCGGCAAGTCGGGTACGGCCCAGGTCGTGGCGATCAAGCAGGGCGAGAAATACGACCGCTCCAAGGTTCAGGAACGCCATCGTGACCACGCCTTGTTCGTCGGTTTCGCTCCGGCCGATGACCCGAAAATTGTTGTTTCGGTGATGGTCGAGAACGGTGAGTCCGGTTCCGGCGTCGCCGCGCCCGTGGTACGTCAGATCATGGACGCCTGGCTTCTGGGTCAGGACGGACGTTTGAAGGCCGAATACGCCAGCCCAATCAGTTCGGAGGCTACGGCCCGTGATGAATAACTTTGATCGCATGCTCTCCAGTGAGGATGTGATGCGCCGCCGCGCGACGCTGCTGCAAAGACTGCATATCGATGGGCCGCTGCTGATCCTGTTGTTGATTCTCGCTGCCGGCAGCCTGTTCGTGCTGTATTCGGCCAGCGGCAAGAGCTGGGATCTGCTGGGCAAACAGGCCACTTCGTTCGGTATCGGCCTAGTGTCGATGATCGTCATCGCCCAGTTCGAACCGCGTTTCATGGCGCGCTGGGTGCCGCTGGGCTACGTGATCGGCGTGCTGCTGCTGTTGGTGGTCGACATCATGGGTCACAACGCCATGGGCGCCACACGCTGGATCAACATTCCCGGTGTGATTCGATTCCAGCCCTCGGAATTCATGAAAATCCTGATGCCAGCGACCATTGCCTGGTATCTGTCCAAGCGGACATTGCCCCCACAACTCAAGCATGTCGGCATCAGCCTGATGCTGATTGGCGTGCCGTTTGCGCTGATTGTCCGCCAGCCGGACCTCGGCACTTCGCTGCTGATTCTGGCCGGCGGGGCATTCGTGCTGTTCATGGGCGGCTTGCGCTGGCGCTGGATCGTCAGCGTACTGGCTGCGGCCATTCCGGTGTCGGTCGCGATGTGGTTCTTCGTGATGCACGACTACCAGAAGCAGCGCGTATTGACGTTCCTCGACCCGGAAAGCGACCCGCTAGGCACTGGCTGGAACATTATTCAGTCGAAAGCTGCTATCGGTTCCGGAGGCGTATTCGGCAAGGGCTGGCTGCTCGGTACCCAGTCGCACCTGGACTTCCTCCCGGAAAGCCACACCGACTTCATCATTGCCGTGCTCGGCGAAGAGTTCGGCTTGGTGGGCATCTGCGCGTTGTTGCTGATTTATTTGCTGTTGATTGGTCGGGGGCTGGTCATCACCGCTCAGGCGCAGACGCTGTTCGGCAAATTGCTCGCCGGCGCGTTGACCATGACGTTTTTTGTTTATGTTTTCGTCAACATCGGTATGGTCAGTGGCCTGTTGCCGGTTGTAGGGGTTCCATTGCCGTTCATTAGCTACGGAGGAACTTCGCTGGTGACGCTGCTGTCAGCGTTTGGGGTTTTGATGTCGATCCATACCCATCGCAAGTGGATCGCACAGGTTTGAATAAGGTGAAGAGTTCAATGCAAGTAATGCGTGGCTGGGCGACTCGATGCGCGCCATGGGTTGGCCTGGTAGGCCTGCTTGGCAGCGTGCAGGAAGCGCTGGCCGGCGAATATGAAGGCTCACCCCAGGTGGCCGAATTCGTCGGTGAAATGACCCGCGACTACGGTTTCGCCGGTGAGCAACTGATGGGTGTGTTTCGCGAGGCTCAGCGTAAACAGGCGATTCTAGACGCCATCTCCCGACCTGCCGAGCGGGTCAAGCAGTGGAAGGAATACCGCCCGATGTTCATCACTGACGCGCGTATTGCGCGAGGTGTGGACTTCTGGCGTCAGCACGAGGCCACGCTGGCCCGTGCCGAGCAGGAATACGGCGTGCCGGCACAAGTCATCGTGTCGATCATCGGCGTTGAGACCTTTTTCGGACGTAATACCGGCAATTACCGGGTGATCGATGCCTTGTCGACGCTCGGTTTCGACTATCCTCCCCGTGCCGAATTTTTCCGCAAGGAGCTGCGCGAGTTTCTGCTGCTGGCGCGCGAAGAGCAGGTCGATCCATTGACGCTCAAGGGTTCATACGCCGGGGCGATGGGCCTGCCGCAGTTCATGCCGAGCAGCTTTCGCGCCTATGCAGTGGATTTCGACGGTGACGGCCACATCAATATCTGGAACAACCCGGATGATGCGATCGGCAGTGTCGCCAGTTATTTCAAGCGTCACGGCTGGGTCGCCGGCGAACCGGTGGTCAGCCGCGCCGATGTCCGTGGCGAGCAGGCCGATGAAGGCCTGACCACTGGCATCGAGCCGACAAAGACCGTCGCGGAGTTGCGGGCGCTGGGCTGGTCAAGTCATGATGCGCTGCGCGATGATATGCCGGTTACTGCATTTCGCCTTGAAGGCGAGAACGGCCCCGAATACTGGATGGGCCTGAAGAATTTCTACGCGATCACGCGTTATAACCGCAGCGTGATGTACGCCATGGCCGTACATCAACTGTCTGAACAGCTGGTACAAGCACGGGGCGTCAAGTAATGCGGGCATTGCCTAACAATAAACCCCTGAAGCTGGTGGCATTTGCTGCGTTGGCGGTACTGGTCGCCAGTTGTTCGACCAGCCGTACCCCGACTCAGAAGGCGCCCACAACCGCCGTGCGCAAGCAGCCGGTTCTTGATATCAACCGCGCCCACAAAGATGGCGCGCCGTGGTGGGATGTCGATGTTTCGCGTATCCCCGATGCCACGCCAACCCTGCATACCGGTGCGTACAAGGCCAACCCGTACACTGTGCTGGGCAAGACCTACTTCCCGATACAGGAATCCAAAAGCTACGTCGCTTCGGGCACGGCGTCCTGGTACGGCACCAAGTTTCACGGGCAGAACACCGCCAACGGCGAGGTCTATGACCTGTACGGCATGAGCGCCGCCCACAAGACGTTGCCACTGCCAAGTTACGTTCGGGTGACCAACCTGGACAACAACCGCACAGTGATTCTGCGGGTCAACGATCGCGGGCCGTTCTATTCCGACCGGATCATCGACTTGTCCTACGCGGCGGCAAAAAAACTCGGTTATGCCGAAACCGGCACTGCGCGGGTCAAGGTCGAGGGCATCGACCCGCAGCAATGGTGGGCCGCCAAGGGCCGTCCGGCGCCGTTGATGCTCAATGAGCCACAGGTTGCGCAGAACAGCGCCCCGGTGATCACGGCCTCGGCCGGCACCGTCGAGCAATGGACGCCACCGCCGCAGCAACATGCCGCGGCCGTTGTGCCTGTGCAGATTGATGCAAAAAAAAACGCTTCTGCAACAGCGTCTGGCCAGTATCTGCAGGTGGGCGCCTTCGCCAACCCGGACGCTGCAGAGCTGCTGAGGTCGAAGCTCAGCGGGATGGTGAGCGCTCCGGTGTTCATCAGCTCGATCGTGCGCAATCAGCAGACTCTGCACCGGGTACGCCTGGGGCCTATCGGCTCGCCGGGTGAAATCACCCAGGTGCAGAACAGCGTGCGCCTGGCTAACCTTGGTTCGCCAAGTGTGGTCACCGAGTAACACGTAGAACTTGATTGACGGTTCACCTGCGGTATTGGGGGGTGAACCAGGTTGTTGGCTCGTCGAAGAACAAAAGCCCGGCAAGGGTGACTGGAGTGAGCAACTGAATACGCGATGACTCGTCAGAAAGTCATCTGATTAAATTTTGCATTAGCGATTTCGAGAGACGGATGAACATCACCACCTTTGCCAAACGCCTTTTCCTGCTAGTCCCGCTGCTCCTCTCACCCGCCGCGTTCGCGGTCGAGATGATGCCTTCGCCACCACAACTGGCCGCCAAGTCCTATGTGCTCATGGATGCCAGCAGCGGCAATGTGCTGGTTGAAAACAATGGTGACCAGCGTCTGCCACCGGCCAGCCTGACCAAGCTGATGACCGCGTACATCGCGACCCTGGAAATCCGTCGTGGCCAGATCGGTGAAAACGATCCTGTGACCGTCAGCGAAAACGCCTGGCGTACCGGCGGTTCGCGGATGTTCATCAAAGTCGGTTCGCAAGTCACTGTCAGCGACCTGCTGCACGGCATCATCATCCAGTCCGGTAACGACGCCAGCGTGGCACTGTCCGAGCACATCGCCGGTAGCGAAGACGCCTTCGCCGACGTGATGAACAAGACGGCCACCGAACTGGGCCTGACCAACTCCCACTTCATGAACCCGACCGGTCTGCCAAACCCTGACCATTACTCGTCGGCTCATGACATGGCGATCCTGGCTCGCGCGATCATCCACGAAGACCCGGCTCACTACGCGATCTACTCGCAGAAAGAGTTCTTCTGGAATGGCATCAAACAACCTAACCGCAACCTTTTGCTGTGGCGCGACAAGACCGTTGACGGTCTGAAAACCGGTCACACCGAAGAGGCTGGTTATTGCATGGTGTCCTCGGCTGTCCGTGATGGTCAGCGCCTGATCGCCGTGGTATTCGGCACCAACAGCGATGTGGCTCGCGCTGCTGAAACCCAGAAGCTCTTGACCTATGGCTTCCGCTTCTTCGAAACCCAGACCTTCTATCAGAAGGGCACCGAACTGGCTCAGGCCCCGGTGTGGAAAGGCACCACCAGCCAAGTCAAGGCCGGCCTGGCGCAAGACCTGACCATGACCCTGCCAAAAGGCCAGCTGAAGAAGCTAGCTGCCAGCATGACCATGAACCCGCAACTGACCGCGCCAATCGCCAAGGGCGACGTAATCGGTAAAGTCGAAGTCAAACTGGAAGACAAGGTTGTGCACAGCGCTGACCTGATCGCTCTGGATGGCGTCGAGGAGGGTGGTATTTTCCGCCGCATGTGGGATAGCATCCGTCTATTCTTCTACGGCTTGTTCAACTGATTTGTGTTGACCTGCATGGCCCCGCCCCGATCCGGCGCGGGGCCATGTGCGTTACCACGGCTTGCACTATAGAGGCCGTTACGCCATGACCGATACCGAAGTAAAGGCGCCAAAGATCGAATTCCCTGCCAACGATTACCCGGTTAAGGTGATCAGCGACACGGGTGTCGGCAACAAAGACAAGATCATCGAAATCGTCAAGAAGCACGCGACCATCAACGATGATCGTATTGACGAGCGTTCTAGCAGCAACGGCAAATACACCACGATTCAGTTGCACATCGTCGCCACCGGTCAAGACCAGCTGTACGATATCAACAGCGAACTGCGGGCGACCGGTTTCGTGCACATGGTGCTGTGATGCCGGGCACGCTGGGCTTTCGCGACCTCGGCCAGATGGCTTACGAGCCGGTCTGGCATGCCATGCAACGCTTTACCAACGAGCGCGGCAGCGATGCCGCCGACGAAATCTGGCTCGTCGAGCACCCTCCGGTGTTCACGCAGGGGCAGGCCGGCAAGGCCGAGCACTTGCTTGTGCCGGGTGAAATTCCGGTGGTACAGGTCGATCGCGGCGGGCAGGTGACTTACCATGGCCCCGGCCAATTGGTGGCTTATCTGTTGCTGGATGTACGCAAGCTGGGTTTTGGCGTGCGTGATCTGGTCAGTCGCATGGAGCTATGCCTGATCGAACTTCTGGCCAGTTACGGTGTGACCGCAACGGCCAAGCCAGACGCTCCCGGCGTGTATGTAGATGGAGCGAAAATCGCTTCTCTGGGTTTGCGCATTCGCCATGGTTGTTCCTTTCATGGACTGGCCCTGAACGTGGATATGAACCTGGAACCGTTTCGACGGATTAATCCCTGCGGCTACGCCGGGCTGGCGATGACCCAGCTGAGCGATCACGCAGGATCGATTGAATTTGCCGAGGTAAGTGCCCGGCTGCGCGCGCAGCTCGTCAAACACCTCGACTATGCTGAGCAGACGACCCTGACGGGCGGAATCGACTGATATGACTACTGATGCAGTGCAAACCATGATCCCGACGCTCGACGTGACCGAGCGCCCGGCCCCGCGTCCCAAGGTTGAAGCCGGCGTCAAGCTGCGCGGTGCCGAGAAGGTTGCACGCATCCCGGTAAAGATCATTCCGACCACCGAGCTGCCGAAGAAACCCGACTGGATTCGTGTGCGCATCCCGGTTTCGCCGGAAGTCGACCGCATCAAGAGCCTGCTGCGCAAACACAAGCTGCACAGCGTTTGCGAAGAAGCGTCCTGCCCGAACCTGGGCGAGTGCTTCTCCGGCGGCACCGCGACCTTCATGATCATGGGCGACATTTGCACCCGTCGTTGCCCGTTCTGCGACGTTGGCCACGGTCGTCCGAAGCCACTGGACGTCAACGAGCCGCAAAGCCTGGCCATCGCCATCGCCGACCTCAAGCTCAAGTATGTGGTGATCACTTCGGTTGACCGCGACGACCTGCGTGACGGTGGTGCCCAGCACTTTGCCGACTGCATCCGCGAAATCCGCAAGTTGTCGCCGAACGTGCAGCTGGAGACCCTGGTTCCGGACTACCGTGGCCGCATGGACGTCGCCCTGGAAATCACCGCCGCCGAGCCGCCGGATGTCTTCAACCACAACCTGGAAACCGTGCCGCGTCTGTACAAGGCTGCGCGCCCGGGTTCGGATTACCAGTGGTCGCTGACCCTGCTGCAACGTTTCAAGCAGATGATGCCGCACATTCCGACCAAGTCTGGCCTGATGCTGGGTCTGGGCGAGACTGACGAAGAAGTCATTGAAGTCATGAAGCGCATGCGCGAACACGACATCGACATGCTGACACTCGGTCAGTATCTGCAACCGTCGCGCAGCCACTTGCCGGTGCAGCGTTTCGTGCACCCGGACACCTTCGCCTGGTTCGCCGAGGAAGGTTACAAGATGGGCTTCAAGAATGTTGCGTCCGGGCCGTTGGTGCGTTCCTCGTACCATGCCGATGAGCAGGCGAAGCTGGTCAAGGCTGAACTGATGGGTTCTTGATCCGGCGCTGAATGAAAAAATGCCCGCCGAGGCTTTGACGCCCGGCGGGCATTTTTTTGCCTGTCTTACATTCAATGCTGATTTTTCCTGCAACCTGCGGCGTGGCCGAGCCTCTTCTGTTTACCGCCGTTCCTGACTACTGTGTGTGCATGACTCACAGGGAGATCCAAGGATGACCGTTCGACCAACCCACACACTTTGCCCGCACAAAGCCGTGCCCGCGTTGCCTTCAGAAGGGCTGATCGGCGTCATTGCACCAGCCGGCCCGGGTGTATTGGACACCGATAAGGCGGTGCAATGGATGCGTGCGCGGGGTTATGGGCTTAAGGTGTTCCCCGGCGTTTATGAAAAGGATGGCTATCTGGCCGGCAGCGACGACGTGCGCTTGCGCGATCTTCATGCGGCGTTCGCTGATCCCGAAGTCGATGCAATTATTTGCCTGCGTGGCGGCTACGGCACGCCACGGCTGCTTGACCGGATCGATTACGACCTGCTGAGCCGCCATGCCAAGCCATTCGTTGGCTACAGCGACATCACCGCGCTGCACCTGGCCATCAGCCGATACGCTGGCTTCGTGACCTTTCACGGGCCGCTGCTCAACGCTGACCTGTTGGGCGACAAGGAGCCGCCAACCGTCACTTCGTTCTTCGCCATGCTGCGCGGGCAAATGAAGGCGGGGAGTGTGCTAAGCCATCCGCTGGCGTATCCGTTGACTACGGTCGAACCCGGCATCGCCCACGGGCGCTTGCTCGGCGGTAATCTGGCGATGATCGCCGCCACCTTGGGCACGCCTTACGAAATCGATGTGGAGGGGGTGATTCTGCTCATCGAGGATATCAACGAGCCGCTGTATCGGATCGACCGACTGCTGACGCAGATGCGTCTGGCCGGCAAACTGGCCAAATTGCGCGGAGTTCTGGTTGGGGATGTGGCAGGGGTGGATGTCGCGGCATTGAACCGCCTGCTCAAGCAGACGTTCGAGCCTTTGCGGATTCCGGTGCTGTCAGGTTGGCGTAGCGGACATTGCGATCCGAACCTGACGCTGCCGATGGGCGCGCTGGTGCGGCTGGATGCGGGGAAGAAGGAGTTGATGCTGGAGCAGGATGTGGTCACTCGCCGATAATTGCGGGTGATGCAAAAAGATCGCAGCCTGCGGCAGCTCCTACACGGGATTAACGTAAACCCTGTAGGAGCTGCCGCAGGCTGCGATCTTTTGATTTTGCTTTTATTGGTTACGCAGGCTTTCCAGCAGCTTATGCGTTGGATACCCATCCGCCGGCCAGCCAAACGACTGCTGTGCACTGCGAATCGCCTTGCGTGTATTGGCCCCGATGATCCCGTCTGCCGTGCCGGCATCGTAGTTGCGTGCACTCAACAAGGTCTGCAACTCGATTCGCTCGGTGCGGCTCAGCGGCAGATCATCTTTGGGCCAGGTGCCGTTGATCAAGCCACCGCCGCCAAAGCGCTCGGACAGGAGGCTCACCGCCAGTGCGTACGACGAAGAATTGTTGTACTTGAGGATCGCCCGGAAGTTGTCGAGGATCAGAAACGCCGGGCCACGATAACCGGCCGGCAGCAACAGGGCGGCGGACAGTTGTTCGGTTCCGGCGGGCGCCTGAGCCCCATTGGGCAGTATCACGCCCAGCTGACGCCATTCGGCGACGCTTTTGCGCAGGGTGCCATCTGCCAACGTGTAGTCGAAGTTGCCGGGCAATTGCACTTCAAAGCCCCACGGCTGGCCCCGCTGCCAGCCGGAGCTTTGCAGATAGTGCGCGGTCGAGGCCAGCGCGTCGGCTGGACTGCCCCAGATGTCGCGGCGCCCGTCACCGTCGAAATCAACCGCATGGGTGTTGTAGGTGGTCGGGATGAACTGCGTCTGGCCCATGGCGCCAGCCCAGGAACCGAGCATCTTCTCAGGCGTGATGTCGCCCTGTTGCAGAATCTGCAGGGCGGCAATCAGTTGTGCGTGGGCAAACCCCGGGCGACGACCTTCGTAGGCGAGTGTGGCCAGCGAGTTGATCACCGACTTGCTGCCCTGGAACTGCCCGAAGTTGCTTTCCATGCCCCATACCGACACCAACGCCTGCCGGTCAACGCCATAACGCTGCTCGATGCTTTGCAGGATATCGGCGTACTGGATGATTAGCGCCTGGCCCTTGCGCACGCGCAGCGGCGACAGTGCGCCGTCGAGGTATTCCCACACCGGGCGGGAGAACTCCGGCTGACTGCGGTCGGCGCGAATCACGCTGGCGTCGAAACTGATATTGGCAAATGCACGATCGAACAGCTCGGCGCGAATCCCGGCTGCCAAGGCATCCTTGCGGAAACCTGCCTGCCATTCGGCAAAGGTCTGGGTCGGCTGAAGATCAAGTGGGTCGGCGGACGGCACTACCGGCGGAATAATCGCTGGGGCCGTGGCGACAGGGGCGGCTTGGAGAGGTTGCGCATCGGCGGCGGTAGGTTTTTCCGCACAGGCGACAAGCAGTATGAAGCTGGAGGCAGCGATCAATTGGCGAACAGGCCAACGACGGGAAAGACTAAAGGGCATGCACAGTTCCAGAGGATACGAATCAGGTGCAGACCTTAACATGACCGGGGGGTGCTGCGCTTTAAGCTGCCAGAAAGTAAGAAGCCTCCCAGCTATTAGACTGGAAGGCTTCGCGGCGGTAGCTGCCTTTACCCTTGGCTGGTTGTTCCTGGCGGCTGCGGAACAGGGGTTGGGCGATGATGGATTTGGCCTTGTTCGGGCCATGTTTCGATGGCTTTTTGCTCATGAGGGTTCTCTTGATCGAGTGGGTTTTGCACAGGGAATAATCTGCCGATGTCGGGCGTCTGTCTATAGGGCAAATGCAGGTGCTGTTTGTAGGAAAACAAACTCAAAAGATCGAAGCGTGCCGCAATTCCTACAGATAGAAGGCTGCGATCTTTTGACCTTATTCGGCGGGCAATGACAAGCGCTGGCCTGCCATCAACAACGCCAAACGACTGAGGCTCATCCAGGGCGACCCGGCCGCCTGGCCTTTGATTTGCGCATCAATACGCTGAGCTTCGAGCAACAACTGCGCCCAGCGTTGCGCCGAGTAACGTTGCAGGGCTTTGCTCATCAAGGGCTTGCGCTTGTCCCAGACCGGCGGTTTCGCCGAGCTGAAGCATTTGTCCAGCGGTGTGCCCTGGCTGTACTGCAGCGAGATATTGGCCAGCAGGCGCAATTCCCTCGCCAGTGCCCAGAGGATCACTGGAGGTTCGACCCCCTCACCACGCAACCCTTCGAGCATGCGCAGGGCGTGGGCCGGTTCACCGTTAAGGACCGCGTCGGTTAAACCAAATACGTCGAATCGTGCACTGTCCGCCACAGCGGCCTGTACGTTTTCGACAGTAATCTGCCCACCTTCGGCCATCAGCTTGAGCTTCTCGATTTCCTGCGCGGCGGCGAGCAGGTTGCCCTCCACACGTGCAGCAATCAGTTCGACCGCATCCTGGCTGGCCGACAACCCGGCCTGCGACAGACGCTGACGAATCCAGCCCGGTAGCTGATTGGCATCCACTGGCCAGATCTGGATGAACTGGGTCTGCTGACCTTCAACCAGCGCCTTGCCCCACTTGGTCTTCTGCGCGCTGCCATCAAGCTTGGGCAGGCTGATCAGCAGCACCGTGTCTTCGGCGGGACGCGAGCAGTACTCGATGAATGCGGCACCCCCCTTGTCACCGGGTTTGCCCGATGGCAAACGCAGTTCCAGCAGACGCTTTTCAGCAAACAACGACATGCTGGCACCGGCCTGCAGCAACGTGCCCCAATCGAAATTGGCGTCGGCGGCGAATACCTGGCGTTCGTCGAAGCCTTGCTGGCGGGCAGCACTGCGAATGGCGTCGGCGGCTTCCTGACACAGCAGCGGGTCATCACCGCTGATGATATAGACGGGCGCGAGGGCGCCTTGCAGGTGTTTGCCGAGTTGCGCGGGAGCGAGCTTCATAAGAGAGGTCGAACGGGGCGCCTGAGCGCCCCGAACGTCTTACTGCTGCGGGATTTCGAGCGGCGACTGACGCGGGGTTTCCGCCTCAATCTTTTGCGCCGCTTCCAGCGCATCGGCTTCTGCCTTGGCGCGGTCATTGGCGGCCTGCTGCAGTTGCTGCAGTTGACCCGGGGTCAGCTGTTGCAGACGCAGCATCATGCGCTGAACCAGATCGCGACGGATATCACGACGGGCGTCGTTGGCTTCCTGATCGGAGCCGACGAGGTTGTTGCCGTCGTGGATGAACACTTTCTGCACTTCAAGCTTGTCGCTGAGCAGAGACAGGTTTTTTTCACCGCGGATGTCGTAGCTCAGGACAGTGCTGAGCTGATACTCGCCCGTGCGACCGGCACCTGCATAGCTGAGGATACGCTGGCTTTCCTGTTCGTCAGCCAAGTACAGCTTGTACGGCGCACCGCTGTAAACCTTGACGCCGCTGGACTCCAGTACCTGACGCATTTGAGTGACGGTCTCGCCGTAGGCGTTACGGGCACTCAGGTCGAGTTCCTTGATCGTCAGTTCGTTGCTGCCAGTGCCACGCAGCTGGAAACCGCAGGCGCTCAGCAGAACAGCGAGGCCCATCACCAGCAGATTGCGTTTGATCATTGTGTTGCTCCCCTTGAAACCATGTGGGCCGACCTGGCGGCCCGAAAGGTTTTACAGTGCGTCAGGCAAACCTGACGCCCAATCCAATTTAGCTGGCGACGATGTTGACCAGTTTTCCTGGCACAACGATCACTTTGCGAATGGTCAGACCGTCGACGAAACGCAGCACGTTTTCGTTGACGCGAGCGGCGGCTTCAACCTCTTCGCGCGTCGCGCTCGCCGGCATTTCGATCTGGCCACGCAACTTGCCGTTGACCTGGATAACCAGGGTCAGGCTGTCCTGCACCAGTGCGCTTTCGTCCACTGCAGGCCAGCCTGCGTCGATCACGGCGTCGGCGTGCCCCAGTTGATTCCACAGCTCATGGCTGATGTGTGGCGTGATCGGAGCCAGCAGCAAAGTGACGGCTTCCAGACCTTCGTGCACCAGCGCGCGATCCTGCTCGGTGCCTTGCGCGGCTTTTTCCAGCACGTTCATCAGCGTCATGACCTGAGCGATGGCGGTGTTAAATTTGTGGTTCTGGCCGACGTCGTGGCTGGCCTGCTTGATAGCCAGGTGGATCGAGCGGCGAACGGCTTTTTGCTCGTCGTTCAGGCTGGCAACGTCGAGTTTGCCCGGCAGGCCCTGGGTAACGTGGGCTTGCGCCAGACGCCAGACGCGCTTGAGGAAGCGATGCGAGCCTTCCACGCCCGAGTCGGACCATTCGGCGCTCATGTCAGGTGGCGAGGCGAACATCATGAACAGGCGGCAGGTGTCGGCGCCGAACTGATCGATCATCGACTGTGGGTCGACGCCGTTATTCTTCGACTTGGCCATTTTCTCGGTACCGCCGATTTCCACCGGCAGGCCGTCGGCGATCAGCTTGGCGCTGATGACCTTGGCTTTGCTGTCGCGCTCCAGTTCTACGTCCGCCGGGTTGAACCAGGTGTAGGCACCGTTGGCTTCGCGACGGTAGTAAGTTTCGGCGATCACCATGCCTTGGGTCAGCAGGTTCTTGAATGGCTCGTTGGAGCTCACCAGGCCTTCGTCACGCATCAGCTTGTGGAAGAAACGTGCGTACAGCAGGTGCAGAATCGCGTGTTCGATACCGCCGATGTATTGATCCACCGGCAGCCAGTGGTCGGCCGCGGATTTCTCGACCAGGCCACCTTCAAAGTGCGGCGAGGCGTAACGGGCGTAGTACCACGACGACTCGACGAAGGTGTCCATGGTGTCGGTTTCACGCTTGGCAGGCTGGCCACATTTCGGGCAGATGCACTCGTAAAACTCAGGCATGCGGGCCAGCGGCGAACCGGCGCCATCCGGCACCACGTCTTCCGGCAACACGACGGGCAGTTGATCTTCGGGTACCGGCACGTCACCGCAAGCGTCGCAGTGGATGATCGGGATAGGGCAGCCCCAGTAGCGCTGGCGGCTGATGCCCCAGTCGCGCAGGCGGAACTGGGTGCGCGAGGCGCCCAGTTCTTTTTTGATCAGCGCCACTTCGATCGCGTCGAACGCGCCGGCGAAATCCAGACCATCGAACTCGCCGGAGTTGATCAGCGTGCCGTGCTCGCCGTAGGCGTCTTGCCACGGGGCCGGGTTGGTCTCGCCGGAGCTGGTGCGCACTACCGATTTGATCGGCAGGTCGTACTTGTGGGCGAACTCGAAATCACGTTCGTCGTGCGCTGGCACAGCCATGACCGCGCCGTCGCCGTAGTGCATCAGCACATAGTTGGCGACCCACACCGGGAGTTTTTCACCGGTCAGCGGGTGCTCGACGAACAGGCCGGTCGGCAGGCCTTTTTTCTCTTGAGTGGCGACGTCGGCTTCAGCCACGCTGCCGCCCTTGCATTCAGCGATGAACGCTTGCAGCTCAGGGTTGTTCTGCGCGGCCTGGGTGGCCAGCGGGTGTTCGGCAGCGACGGCCACATAAGTCGCGCCCATCAGGGTGTCCGGACGGGTGGTGAAGACTTTCAGGGTGCCGGCTGTGCCGATCGAGTCGACGTTGTACGGGAACTGCACTTCCATACCGCGGGATTTGCCGATCCAGTTGCGCTGCATGGTCTTGACCTGTTCAGGCCAGCCAGTCAGTTCATCGAGGCTCTCCAGCAGCTCATCCGCATAAGCGGTGATCTTGAAGTAGTACATCGGGATTTCGCGCTTTTCGATCAGCGCGCCGGAACGCCAGCCGCGACCGTCAATGACTTGTTCGTTGGCCAGAACGGTCTGATCGACCGGGTCCCAGTTCACGGTGCCGCTTTTTTTGTAGATCACGCCTTTTTCGAACAGGCGAGTGAACAGCCATTGTTCCCAGCGGTAGTAATCAGGTTTGCAGGTGGTGACTTCACGCGACCAGTCCACCGCCAGGCCCAGGCTGCGCAGCTGGGTTTTCATGTAGGCGATGTTTTCGTAGGTCCACTTGGCGGGCGCTACATTGTTTTTCATCGCGGCGTTTTCCGCCGGCATGCCGAAGGCATCCCAACCCATCGGTTGCAGAACGTTCTTGCCTTGCATGCGCTGGTAGCGGGAGATCACGTCGCCGATGGTGTAGTTGCGCACGTGCCCCATGTGTAGCTTGCCGCTGGGGTAAGGGAACATCGACAGGCAGTAGAAAGTCTCCTTGCCTGGCTGTTCGCTGACTTCAAAGGACTTTTGCTCATCCCAGAACGACTGGGCGGCGGCTTCGATTTCACGGGGCTGATATTGTTCGTGCATGGCTACTTTTGTACTGGATAGGGGTGGCCTAATCCTCTTCAACGCGGCATTCGGGCTGGCCCGGACGAGCTGGAAGTGGAATGACAGGAAGCGCCGTAGCATACATGACCGCGCTTGGCCTAGGGAAACCCTGATTGCAGCTGTTTGGCCCGCTGAATGGGTGGCGAGGGCCGTTGGTCGCGGCGTGCAGCCGGTTCGTGCAGCGAAGCTAAGCTCTAACTGGGGAGTGAGTCTTATCTTCAATGAGGTGAGGGATGGTGGAGCAACAGCAAAGAAACGTCACGAAACCTGAGTTGTACGAGCGGTTGATGGACCGTCTGGGCATGGCTCTGGACGCTGCAAAAACCGCAGACCGGCTGCGCGACGAGCGCCCCCTGGAACTGGAATTGCGTGGCTTGAGCCCCGCCGAGTTCAAACTGGTCAAGGCCTATCTGGATCGCAGTGAACGTGAAACGCACGGATGTCTGTCGCAGGCAGTGAAGCAGCTCGATGAAACACATTCGGCCAAGGTCATCTGGCTCAAGGACAAGGCGCCGCGCAAAGACACCGTCAAGGTGCCTGCTTTGCGGGCCAAGTAAGCGCATGGCAGGTCAAGAAACGGATCTTTTTCAACAGGATCCCACCCTATCGGTTGTCGCGTTGTATTAACCCACTTAGGCTTCGGGCATCTTTGGAGATGCCCGATGCCTTTACGTTATTTCATCAAACAACTTCTATTGCCGCCCGGCATTCTTTTGCTGCTGTTGCTGGCCGCGTGGTGGCTGCGCCGCTCACGGCCGCGACTGGCTGGATTGTGTTTTGCCCTCGGTTTTGGCGGATTCTGGCTGATGAGCCTGCCGGTGGTGGTGCAATGGGGTGCAAAAGCCCTCGAGCGAGAGCCGCCACTGGCCCGCGAAGAGTGGGCGACATTGGCGCAGCGTGCCGATGCGATTGTGGTGCTGGGGTCCGGGCGTGAGCGGGGTGATCTGGCCTGGGGCGACGATCAACCGACCGGTGTGGGACTTGAGCGTCAGCGTTATGCGGCGCGATTGGCGAAAGCCTCGGGACTGCCGATTTTGACCAGTGGCGGCTTGCACTACGGTACGCCTCCGACCGAGGCGAAGTTGATGGCCGATTCATTGCTGGACGATTTCGGCGTGACCGTGCGTTGGCAGGAAGGGGAGAGCCGCACCACCTGGGAAAACGCCAGATTCAGCGCCGATATGCTGTTGCCGCAGGGGATCAAGCGGGTAGTCGTGGTGACGCAGGCGTGGCACATGCCGCGATCGGTGTGGAGTTTTCAGGCGGCAGGGTTTGAAGTGGTGCCCGCGCCAGTGGGCTTCCTGGGGACAGACAACGCTCGGCCGTTTGGTGGCTGGCTGCCGGAGTTCAAATCGATCTGGCAGAGCGGACAGTTGCTGAATGAAGCGGTGGGGCAGGTGGGGTATTCGCTTTTCTATCGTTGAAGATCAAAAGATCGCCGCCTGCGGCACCTCCTACAGAGAAAGTCATGTAGGCGTTGCCGCAGGCTGCGATCTTTTGCTTTACAGGGTCTTGGACATCCGGCTAGCCATCAACGCCCAACCGAACAGTCCCAGACACAGGACGATCAGCGGCCACGAACGCCATTGCAGGTACGGCGTCAGGTTGTGCATTGGCACCACTTCGCCATACAAAATGCCTTGTTCGAACTGCGGAATTTGCTCGGTGATCTGCCCGAACGGGTTGATCAGGCCGGTCACGCCATTGTTGGTGGCGCGGATCATCCAGCGTCCGGCTTCCAGCGCGCGCATCTGCGCCATCTGCAAATGTTGCAGCGGGCCGATCGAGGTGCCGAACCACGTGTCGTTGCTGATCGTCAGCAGCAGGTCGCTGCGCGCCGACAGGCTGGCGGCGAACTCCGGATACACCACTTCGTAGCAGATGAACGGCGCGATCTGATAACCCTTGGCCTGCAGCATCGGCTGATCGGCGGGACCGCGGGCGAAGTCCGACATCGGCAGGTCGAAGAATGCGATCAGTCCGCGCAGCACATCCTGCAACGGCACGTACTCACCGAACGGCACCAGTTTCTGCTTCAGGTAAGTGCCATCGCCTTCGCCCACCACAGTGATGCCATTGTAGAAGCGTCTTTCGTGGTGCACCGTTTCGCGGATCGGTACGCCGGTGATCAGCGCCGATTTACGTTCGGCGGCGAAGTTACCCATCATGCTCAGGTAGCCCTCGGCGGACTCCTTGAGTACCGGCACCGCCGTTTCCGGCCAGATCAGCAGGTCCACTGGTTTGGAGCGGAAACTCAGATCGCGGTACAGCGCCAGTTGCGCGTTGAGCTGCGCCGGGTCCCACTTCATGCTTTGTTCGACATTGCCCTGAATGGCAGCAACGGTCAGCGGCTCGCCTGAAGGGCTGGTCCAGGCGTGGCCCTTGAGTGCAATCCCCGCCACCCATGGCCCGACCAGCAACAGCAGGCCAACCGTAACAAAAGCCTTGCGACCGGTTTGCAGCAGACGCGGCGCGTTGTAGATCAACGCAGCCGTCAACGCCAGAACGAACGACACCAGCCACATCCCGCCGACCGGCGCGAGACCGGCCAATGGGCCGTCGAGCTGGCTGTAACCGGAATAAAGCCATGGGAAGCCAGTGAGGAACCAGCCGCGAAAGGCTTCCTGGCCGACCCACAGCGCGGCGAATGCCAAAGCATCGGCCAGCGGTGCCTCGTTACGGCGCAGCCAGCGCGCCCAGAGCCAGGCGGGCAGGGCGAAGAAAAAGGCAATCGCCGCGGTAAACAACAGCATCAGGAATCCGGCCAGCAGCACCGAAGCGCCGCCGAAGTGATGAATGCTGTAATAGATCCAACTGGTACCGGCGCCGAACAGGCCGAAACCGAAGCACCAGCCACGGCCCAGTGCCTGACGGGGGCTTAGCTCACGCAGGCCGGCATAGAACAAACCGACCGCCAGCAAAGCCAGCGGCCAGATATCGAAGGGTGCCAGAGCGAACGTGGTGATTGCACCGGCCGCCACGGCCAGCAGGTTACCGGGCCAGCCGGGGCGGGTTGTCCAGCGCATTTCAGTCCTTAGATTTAACGAGCGATGGGCGTCAGTCGCAGCAAGTGAATCCGACGGCTGTCGGCGTTCAGGATGCGGAAACGATAAGCGCCGATTTCAGTGGTTTCGTTGCGTTTTGGCAAGTGCCCGAACGCGCTCATCACCAGGCCGCCGACGGTGTCGAACTCGTCGTCGGAAAACTCGCTGTCGAAGAACTCGTTGAAGTTCTCGATCGGCGTCAGTGCCTTGATCAGGAAGTCACCGCTGGGCAGCGGCTTGATGTAGCTGTCTTCTTCGACGTCGTGCTCATCCTCGATATCGCCGACGATCTGTTCCAGCACGTCTTCGATGGTCACCAGACCTGCCACGCCGCCATATTCATCAATGACGATGGCCATGTGGTTGTGGTTGGCGCGGAACTCACGCAGCAACACATTCAGACGCTTGGATTCCGGCACGAACGTGGCCGGGCGCAGCAGGTCCTTGATGTTGAAGCTGTCGCCGTTTTCCTTGAGGATCAGCGGCAGCAGATCCTTGGCCAGCAGCACACCCATCACGTCGTCATGGCTTTCGCCGATGACCGGATAGCGCGAGTGGGCGGAATCGACCACGGCCGGCAGGAATTCACGCGGTGTCTGGGTCGCCTTGATGCTGACCATCTGCGAACGCGGCACCATGATGTCGCGTACTTGCAGGTCAGCCACCTGAATGGCGCCTTCGACGATGGCCAGCGCTTCGCTGTCCAGCAGTTTGTTCTGATGTGCATCGCGCAGCAGCTCAAGGAGCTCCTGGCGGTTCTTCGGCTCGTGGGCAAAAGCCTGGGTCAGTTTACCCAGCCATGACTTCTGCCCGTTGCTCGATCGATCTTCGCTCATAGCGATTACTCTGAATCCTTTGTTGTAACGATTGGGGATGGTTCGGTTTCGTCGTCCGCGTACGGATCGGGATAGCCCAGTTCAGCAAGCAACTCGCGTTCCAGTGCTTCCATTTCTTCGGCTTCTTCGTCATCTATATGGTCGTAACCAAGCAGATGCAAGCAGCCGTGAATGACCAGATGTGCCCAGTGTGCCTTTAGTTCCTTGCCTTGTTCGGCGGCTTCGCGCTCAACCACGGTCACGCAGATCACCAGATCGCCGAGCAGCGGGATATCGAGAAACTCGTCGGGCACGTCAGCCGGGAACGACAGGACGTTGGTCGCGTAATCTTTCTGGCGCCAGGTGTGATTGAGCTCACGGCCTTCTTCCTCATCGACCAGACGAATGGTCATTTCCGAGTCAGCGGTGCGCTGGCGCAGGGCCAGTTCGCACCATTGGCGGAACTCGGTTTCACTGGGAGCGGACGCTTCGGTCGCTATTTGCAGGTCAAGCTCAAGCATCGCGGCGAGTGTCCTTCGCAGGTTCATCAGTCACGCGATTTTCGAAGCGCTCGTAGGCTTCGACGATGCGTTGAACCAGCGGGTGGCGCACAACGTCCTTGGGCATGAAGTGCGTGAAGCTGATACCCGGCACGTCTTTGAGCACTTCGATCACGTGGTGCAGGCCCGACTTGGTGCCTTTCGGCAGGTCGACCTGGGTGATGTCCCCCGTGATAACCGCGGTAGAGCCGAAGCCGATACGCGTCAGGAACATCTTCATCTGTTCGACGGTGGTGTTCTGGCTTTCGTCGAGAATGATGAAGCTGTTGTTCAGCGTACGACCGCGCATATAGGCCAGCGGCGCGACTTCGATCACCTGACGTTCGATCAGCTTGGCCACGTATTCGAAGCCGAGCATTTCGTAGAGTGCGTCATAGAGCGGGCGCAGGTACGGGTCGATCTTCTGCGACAGATCGCCGGGCAGGAAACCGAGCTTTTCACCCGCCTCAACCGCCGGGCGCACCAGCAGGATGCGCCGGATCTGCTCGCGCTCCAGTGCATCGACCGCGCAGGCGACGGCCAGATAGGTCTTGCCGGTACCGGCCGGGCCTATGCCGAAGTTGATGTCGTTACCGAGTATTTCCTTTACGTAGCGCAACTGATTCAAGCCGCGAGGGCGAATCATGCCTTTTTTGGTGCGCAGGGCGACGGAGGCTTCGGCGGGAGCGTGGTTGTCCAGCTCGACGACGGCTGATTCCTGCAGAAACAGGTGAACCATATCTGGCGACAACTCCGTACCCTTGGTTTCGCGGTACAGGCGGCGAATCAGATTTTCCGCAGACGTGGTGTGCTTGGAGTCGCCGATCAGCTCGAACTGGTTTCCGCGGTTGCGGATCTCGATGCTCAGGCGCTGTTCGATCAAGCGCAAATGCTCGTCGAATTGCCCGCACAAATTGGCGAAGCGATGAGCCTCAAAGGGCTCGAGAATAAAACGATGTGGTTCTATGGGAGCGTTCAAGGTCGTATTTAGCCGCCCTGGGGCAATTAAGATGAAATCAAGGATAACGCCAGTGGCCTGGGTGCGAAAGCTCTTAAATTGATGAACGCAATCTCAGTAACAGTGCAGTCCACTGTGGGAGCTGGCTTGCCAGCGATAGCGGTGCAACAGGCGACATATTTGTCGGGGCTGATGGCCTTATCGCTGGCAAGCCAGCTCCCACAGGATTCTCTGTGTTCCTGATATTTGTTACTGGATCAACGAGCCGCGCAGCGAGTGCGGTTGCGCCGCATCGATGTGCACATCTGCGAACTGCCCGATCAGGGTTGGATTGTCGCAGCGGAAGTTGACGATACGATTATTCTCGGTGCGCCCTTGCAGTTCGCCCGGGTCTTTCTTCGAGTAATCGGTCACCAGAATTCGCTGGGTCGAGCCGACCATTTGTCGGCTGATCTCGAAACCTTGCTGATTCAGGCGGTGCTGAAGCGCGTTCAGGCGTTCTTTCTTGAGCGCTTCAGGCGTGTCATCGGCCAGATCGGCAGCCGGTGTGCCCGGGCGTTGGCTGTAAACGAACGAGTAGGAAAAATCGAAACCGACGTCTTCGATCAGCTTCATGGTCTGTTCGAAGTCTTTCTCGGTTTCACCCGGGAAGCCGACGATGAAGTCCGAGCTGATGCAAATCCCCGGCACCGCCGCGCGCAGTTTGCGCAACTTGGATTTGTACTCCAGTGCAGTGTGGTTGCGCTTCATCGCCGCCAGAATCCGGTCGGAGCCCGATTGCACTGGCAAGTGCAGGTGCTTCACCAGTTCCGGTACTTCGGCGTGGGCCTGGATCAGGCTGTCGGAGAACTCCAGCGGATGCGAGGTGGTGTAGCGAATGCGGTCGATGCCATCGACGGCGGCGACCACGCGGATCAATTCCGCCAGGTCGGCCAGACGACCGTCATGGGTTGCGCCGCGATAGCCGTTGACGTTCTGACCCAGCAAAGTCACTTCACGTACGCCGTTTTCGGCCAGATGAATGATCTCGGCGAGCACGTCGTCGAAGGGGCGGCTGACTTCTTCACCGCGGGTATAAGGCACCACGCAGAACGTGCAGTACTTGCTGCAACCTTCCATCACCGACACGTAAGCACTCGGGCCGTCAATGCGCGGCTCGGGCAAGTGGTCGAATTTTTCGATTTCCGGGAACGAGACGTCGACTTGCGGCAATTTGGTGATGCGTGCGGCGTCGATCATTTCCGGCAGGCGGTGCAGGGTCTGCGGGCCGAACACCACGTCGACGTAGGGTGCGCGATCACGGATCGCCGCTCCTTCCTGGCTGGCCACGCAACCGCCGACGGCGATCACCATGTCCGGGTTGGCCAGTTTCAGTTCGCGCCAGCGGCCCAGTTGCGAATACACCCGGTCCTGGGCGCGTTCGCGGATCGAGCAGGTATTGAGCAGAATCACGTCGGCATCTTCGGCGCGAGCAGTGACTTCCAGGGCCTGATGTTCACCCAGCAGATCGACCATGCGCGAGCTGTCGTACTCGTTCATCTGGCAACCGTGGGTTTCGATGTAAAGCTTCTTGGCCATGGATTAGGATCGTCACGTGATTCAAAGAACCGCGCATTATAGGGAACATGTCTCCATGTTCCTACCGTTGTGCGTCCGGTGGCTATGCTATAGTTCGCGCCCTCATTTTTATCCCCGATGTTATCCGCCCGCCATGACCAAACGCGAAGCTCCAATCTACAAGGTGATTTTCCTCAACCAGGGCCAGGTGTTCGAAATGTACGCCAAGCAGATCTATCAAAGTGATCTGTGGGGCTTCCTGGAAGTGGAAGAGTTCGTCTTTGGCGAGCGCACGCAGATGGTCGTCGATCCGAGCGAAGAAAAGCTCAAGGCGCAATTCGAAGGCGTGGTGCGCAGCTTTGTGCCGATGCATTCGATCGTGCGTATCGACGAGGTTGAGCGTCTGGGTACACCGAAAATCAGCGAAGCCCGTGGCACGGTCGGCAATGTGATGCCGTTTCCGATGCCGATGCCTGAGAAGTAAGTTTCAAGACCGCGTCGCCCCATTCGCGAGCAGGCTCGCTCCCACATTTAATCTCCAGTGTTCCGAAGACCACTTGTGGGAGCGAGCCTGCTCGCGATGGGGCCCGCAAGATCGGCTCAGAAATCAGGGAAGAGGCGAAAACGGCGTACGCCCATCGGCGCTCTGCAGTTCCATCAGGTATTTACGGAAAATTTGCCCGAGCACCTGTGTGGCGGTTTCGAGGTCTTCGCGGGACATTTTTTCAGAGACTTCGTCGGCAGTGTCCAGCGCCTCTTCGGCGCCGTTGACCGCGGCCATCTTCAGCACGATGTACGCCTGAATGTTGTTGGCCTGCACGCCTTCGCCGTGGAAGAACATGGTGCCGAGCTTGAATTGCGCCTGGGCATGGCCTTGCAGCGAGGCCTTTTCGAAATAGCTCAGGGCTTGATTGAGGTCGCGCGGCGCATTCTTGCCGTCGTAGTAGAACTCACCCAACTCGTATTGCGCTTGCGCATCCCCTTCATCCGCTGCCTTTTGGCAGGCGGCCAGTGCCTGCGTGACGTCTTGCGGCTGAGTATTGAGGGTGCAACGACCCATCGCCGGGATCAACAACGAGTTGCCGCCTGCTTGTGCATGCGCGAGCAGGGGCTGAAGGAGCAACAGGCAGCCCAAGGCAAGGGTGCGGCCGGTGCGGTTCATGGGAATCGACTTACCTCTGAAGGGCACGCGGACCCATCGAGGGATCCAATAAGCGCGCATTATGAAATAAGCAGGGCCATCCTTACAAAGTCTTTACTCGTTTTTCTGCTGCGCGGGGAATATATCGCCCACTTCAGGCGGATATTTAGCAGAGGCGTCGGAAAAACAGCTCGGGTGTAGGTGAAAGCTGACGCTGGCAATGGCCAACGTCAGCGGTTCGGCGATTATTTCAGTTTGGCGAAGGCGCGCTCGGCTGCATCCAGAGTCAACTTCAACTCGGCTTCGCCGTGGGCGATAGAGGTGAAACCGGCTTCGAATGCACTCGGCGCCAGGTACACGCCGCCTTCCAGCATCAGGTGGAAGAAGCGACCAAACAGGGCAGCGTCACTGGCCATCACGTCTTCAAAGGTGACGATGTCGTCGGCACCGCTGAAGTACAGGCCGAACATGCCGCCGGCCTGAGTGGTCACGAACGGAATACCCGCTGCGTCAGCGCGTTGTTGCAGGCCGTCGAGCAGGCGCGTGGTGTAATCGGTCAGTTCGTCGTGGAAACCCGGACGGCTGATCAAGCGCAGAGTGGTCAAACCGGCAGCCATGGCCAGCGGGTTACCCGACAGCGTACCGGCCTGATACACCGGGCCCAGTGGCGCGATGCGTTCCATGATTTCACGCTTGCCGCCGAAACAGCCGACGGGCATGCCGCCACCGATGATTTTGCCGAAGGTGGTCAGGTCTGGTTTCACGCCGTAGTAAGCCTGCGCACCACCGAGGGCCACACGGAAACCGGTCATCACTTCGTCGAAAATCAGCACAACGCCGTGTTTGTCACACAGCGAGCGCAGACCTTCGAGGAAGCCCGGCGCTGGCGGCACGCAGTTCATGTTGCCGGCCACTGGCTCAACGATGATGCAGGCGACTTCTTCACCGACTTCGGCGAGCATTTTTTCCACGGCGTCGATGTCGTTGAACGGCAGGGTCAGCGTGTGTTTGGCGAACGCTGCCGGTACACCCGCCGAGCTCGGAACGCCTTGGGTCAGTGCGCCGGAACCGGCCTTGACCAGCAGGCTGTCGGAGTGACCGTGGTAGCAGCCTTCGAATTTGATGATGCTGTCGCGGCCGGTGTAGCCACGGGCCAGACGGATCGCACTCATGGTCGCTTCGGTGCCGGAGCTGACCATGCGCACCATGTCCATCGACGGCACCAGCGAGCAGACCAGGTCGGCCATCTCGGTTTCCATCGCGGTCGGCGCGCCGTACGACAAGCCGTGCTGCAGTTGATTGCGCACCGCGTCCAGCACGTCCGGGTGGCTGTGGCCAAGAATCATCGGGCCCCACGAGCCAACGTAATCGACATAACGCTTGTCGTCCTCGTCAGTGACGTAGGCGCCTTCGGCGTGTTTGAAGAACAGCGGCGTGCCACCCACGCTCTTGAACGCGCGAACCGGCGAGTTCACGCCACCGGGAATGTGTTTCTGGGCATTGGCAAACAGGGTTTCGGAACGAGACATGATCGGGCTCTCAAAAATCAGGATTTGAACAATTCATTGAATGCGCGGGCGCGGCGGGTCACTTCGGCGGTGCTGTCGGCACCAAACAAACCGTGGACCACAGCAAGCAAGTCGACGCCGTGGGCCACCAGCGGCGCAGCGTTGTCGAGGGTGATGCCACCAATCGCGCAGATCGGCAGATGCAGCGCACGTTTGGCTTCGTCGAGCAGATCAAGGCTGCAGGTCGGTGCACCGGGTTTTGTGTTGGAATTGAAGAAACGACCGAAGGCGACGTAACTCGCGCCTTCCTTGGCCGCCTGTTGGGCCAGTTCGATTTGCGCGTGGCAAGTCGAGCCGATGATCGCTTTCGAGCCGAGCAGGGCGCGGGTCGGTGACAGCGGGCCGTCGGTCTGGCCCAGGTGTACACCGACGTTCAGGCGCGCGGCCAGTTCGGCATCGTCGTTGATGATCAGCTGCGTCTTGTAGCGTTCGCACAGATCGCGCAACGCCTCGGCCTCGCGCAGACGGCGGGCCTCGTCGCTGCTCTTGTCGCGGTATTGCAGCAGAGTGACGCCGCCTTCCAGCGCCGCCTCCACGTACGACAGGAACTTGCCGGCCAGCAACTGGCAGTCGGTAATGGCGTACAGGCCACGTAGTTTCATCAGGCAGACCTCACGACGTTACGAGCAGAAATCCAGCGGCAGGCGACGCGGGACAAACTGGCCTTTGCCCAGCTGTTCGGCATCGCGCAGGGTGCGCCAGGTGTAATCCAGTGCACTGCGCACGGCGCTGGCGAGGTTTTCACCTTGCGCCAGGCGACCGGCCAAGGCACTGGCGAGGGTGCAGCCGGAACCGTGATAACTGCCCGGCAAGCGCTGGCAGTAAAAGGTTTCACGCAGACCGTCGCGGCTGTACAGGCGATTGTGGATTTCAGTTTCGTCGCCGTGGCCACCGGTAATCAGCAGGTTCTTGACGAACGGCAGAAGTTTTTCAGCGCACTCGTCCGCGCTGCCTTCGGGCAGTTCGGCAAGGATGCGCGCTTCGGGAAGGTTGGGGGTCGCGATGATCGACAGTGGCAGCAGACGTTCGCGCATCGCATAGCCGACTTCGTCCTTGCCCAGACGTCCACCGCCGCCGGCGCGCAGTACCGGGTCACAGACCACCGGCAAGTGCGGGTGCGCCGACAACAGTTCGACAACGGTGTCGACCATTTCCAGCGAACCGAGCATGCCCAGTTTGACCGCAGCGACTTCGGAGTCGTTGAGTACGGCATTGGCCTGGGCCAATACCCACTCACGGTCGAGGACGCGAAAGTCAGTGACGTTGACGGTGTCTTGCACGGTCAGGGCGGTGACGGCCGGAGCCGCATGGCAACCCTGCGCGAGCAGGGCTTCGATATCTGCCTGCAAGCCGGCGCCACCACTGGGGTCGTGGCCGGAGAGACAGAGGACAACGGGGCGGGAGCTGTAGATATTCATGGTGCGCGAGCTTACCACCAAAGCTGATTTTCGGGTGTGGCTGGCGCAGCAAGATCAAAAGATCGTCCGATCGCGGCCCGAGTCGTTGGAGGATCTTTTGATCTACCTGACCAATCAAACAGCTCTAGTTCGCTGCTTTGCTCTGGAACGCCCGTTCTAGAGCCTTTGTAGGAAAAATTCCGATGGTGCTCAATGGCCATCAACGGCTATGCTAGTCTGGATCCAAACCAATAACAGGTAACACCGGTTTTACGTCTACTCACAAGGAATGGGGGGCTTCCTGACACAACCGGACGAGCCACGCTGGGGCTTCAATGCGCTATCTGCTGATGTTGCTGTTCTGCTTGCCCCTCATGGCGAGCGCCGTCGAATTCGACGAATTCACCCAGAGCCTCCCTCTGGGCCGGTCACTGCAAGTGTTCGAAGACCCGAGCGGTCAGGCGAGCATTGCAGATGTCCGCGCGCAGGCTGCTGCCGGCAATTTCAAAGCCCACGACAAAGCGACGCTCAATGCCGGGTACTCACGCTCGGCATTCTGGCTGAAGATCGACCTGCATTACCGCCCGAGCAATCCTGGCGCCCAGCGCACCTGGCTGTTGGAGTTGGCGTATCCGCCGCTCGACCATCTCGACCTGTATCTGCCCGACGCCCATGGCGACTTTCATTTGATCCGGCAAACCGGCGATGCCTTGCCGTTCGCCAGTCGTGAGATCCGCCAGAACAACTATCTGTTCGATCTGACGTTCGCGCCGGGTCAACAGCAAACCGTGTACCTGCGACTCGCCAGCGAAGGTTCGATCCAGGCGCCGGTGACGTTGTGGTCGAGCACTGCGTATCTCGAAGACCAGCCGGTGCGCCTGTACGTGCTGGGCATCATTTATGGCGTGCTGCTGGGGATGGTGGTCTACAACCTGTTCATCTACCTGAGCGTGCGAGACACCAGTTACCTCTATTACATCTTCTACATTGCCTCGTTCGGGCTCTATCAGCTGTCGGTGAATGGCGCGGCGGTCGAGTATTTCTGGCCGAACAATCCGTGGTGGGCCAACGCCGCCACCCCGTTCTTCATCGGTTGTGCGGGGCTGTTCGGCAGCCAGTTCGCCCGCAGCTTTTTGCAAACCCGGACGCACAGCCGCTGGCTTGACCGCTTGCTGATCGCCTTGATCGCCTTCGGCGCGCTGGTGGTTGGTCTGTCGTTGATGGCCAGTTACGCCTTGGCCCTGCGCCTGGCAACAACGTTGGCGCTGACCTTCACTGTGGTGATTTTCGCCGCCGGGATTCTGGCCTGGTGCCGCGGCCTGCGGGTGGCGCGCTACTTCATCATCGCCTGGTCGGCGTTTCTGCTCGGTGGCGTGATCAACACGCTGATGGTGCTGGGCTTGCTGCCGAACGTGTTCCTGACCATGTACGCCAGCCAGATCGGCTCGGCCATCGAAGTGGCGCTGCTGTCGCTGGCATTGGCCGATCGCATCAACGCGATGCGCGAGCAACAGGCGCAGACGCTGTTCGATGCCAGCCAGAAACTTGAAGTGCTCAACCAGCAACTGGCCCGCAGCAACAAGCTCAAGGATGAATTCCTCGCGACCCTGACCCACGAACTGCGCACGCCGATGAACGGTGTGATCGGCTCGCTGGAACTGATGCAGACCGTCGACCTCGACCCGGAACTTGAGCAATACCAGCAAACCGCTGCCGGTTCCGCCCGGGACATGATGCGCATGGTCAACGGCATCCTCACCCTCACCGAATTGCAGGCCGGCAAGCTCAAGGCGACACCGGGCAGCTTCAGCCTGCGCGGCGTGGTCGAGGCATTACGCGTGCAATTTGAAAGTAATGCGGCGAGCAAGTCGCTCGACTTCAAAGTCGACGTGCTGCCGACCCTGCCGGATCGCCTGAATGGCGACAGCACGAAACTGGCGCAATGCCTGGAATGCTTGCTGGATAACGCGATCAAGTTCACCCGCGTGGGCGGTCTGGCGCTACGTGTTAGCGGCAAACCGACGACGGACAATCGTATGGCGCTGTCGTTTGCGGTGATCGACACCGGTATCGGCTTCACTGATCTGGGCGAGGCGACGATGTATCAACGCTTCTTCCAGCTCGACGGGTCGATGACCCGTGAGTACGGCGGCTTGGGCGTGGGTCTGGCGATTTGCCGACAGTTGGTGGAATTGCTCGGCGGCAAGCTCACCCATCGTTCCGAACCCGGTCGCGGCAGCCGTTTCCAGCTGGACGTCGAGTTCGAATTGCCGGTGGTCGAACCTGCGCCAACAGCGGCGCCTGCCCGCGATTGCATACGCGCCCCACAAGACTGCACGGTGTTGTTGGTCGATAACAACAGCGTCAACCAGTTGGTGATGCGCGGCATGCTGCTCAAACTCGGTTTCCGCGTGCGCGCCGCCGATAATAGTGCGGCAGCGCTCGATTACCTGCAGCGCGAGAGCTTCGACGCGGTACTGATCGATTGCCAGTCGCCTGCCCAGGACGGCGCGGCATTGTGCTGCCAGATCCACACTCTGCCGGGTTGCGCGCATCTGCCGGTGTTCATGTTGGCGCTGAGTGCCGACCGCGAGATGTGCAGCCCTGGCGCGGTGATCGATTACCTGAACAAACCGGTGAAATTCGAAGATTTGCAGGCAGCGCTGGAGCGGCGCGTGCTCTGCTGCTGATAGGGTAAAAGCGCCGCAAAAACGGCGGATATGACACTTTGTTCGGCGTGGGGGCGGTGCTTAACTGACCTTCTCGCTGAAGAAGGAACCCGTCATGAACCTGCATCAGTTCGCCGAAACCCACGAAGTCACCAACCAGCCGCCGTCGCTGGACGGCAGCAACCTGTACCGCATTGATCTGCCGTTGCAGGAGTGGTCGCGCCGGTTTGGCGCCGGTTGGGCCGAATCGCGAATTGATGCCTACGGTGCTCTCGCTGGCGGGCCGCTGATGGAAGCCGGGTTCCTCGCCAATCAGAACAAACCGGTATTCGCCAGCCATGACCGCTACGGTCATCGCATCGATCTGGTGGAATTCCATCCCGCTTATCACGAGCTGATGCGTACGGCCATCGAACATGGCCTGACGTCCTTGCCATGGGCGCACCCGCAGGACGGCGCCCACGTTGCCCGGGCCTCCATGAGTTACCTGCACAGCCAGGCCGAGGCCGGCAGTGGCTGCCCGTTGACCATGACGTTCGCCAGCGTTCCGGCCCTGCGTTTGCAGCCGAACCTGGCCGAGCAATGGCTGCCGAAAATCCTCGCCACCGAATACGATCCGCGCAATGTCGGCATGGCGCACAAGGCCGGGGTCACCATCGGCATGGCGATGACCGAGAAACAGGGCGGCACCGACGTGCGCGCCAATACCACCAAAGCCTATCCGGTCGGTGCCAGCGGGCCGGGCGAGGCCTATGAACTGGTCGGGCACAAGTGGTTCTGCTCGGCGCCGATGTGCGATGCGTTCCTCACGCTGGCGCAGACCGACAAAGGCCTGACCTGTTTTCTGCTGCCGCGCCATCGTCCCGATGACACGCGCAATCAGTTCTACATCCAGCGCCTGAAAAACAAACTCGGCAATCAGTCCAACGCCTCCAGCGAGGTGGAATTTCGCGGGGCGCTGGCGTGGATGGTCGGTGAAGAGGGGCGCGGCGTGCCGACCATCATCGAGATGGTGGCCATGACCCGTTTCGATTGCATGGTCGGTTCCAGCGCGCTGATGCGTCAGGCGCTGACCCAGGCCAGCCATCACTGCGCGCACCGCAAGGTCGGCGGCAAACTGCTGAGCGAACAACCTTTGATGCAGAACGTGCTGGCCGATCTGGCGCTTGAAAGCGAGGCCGCACTGGCCCTGAGCCTGCGCATGGGCAAGGCGCTCGATCATCTGGATGATCGCCACGAAGCGCAATTCGCCCGGTTGGTGACGGCGGTGGGCAAATACTGGATCTGCAAACGCGCGCCGGCCATGATCAACGAAGCCGCCGAATGCATGGGCGGTGCGGGTTATGTCGAAGACAGCATCCTGCCGCGACTGTACCGCGAGGCGCCGGTCAACTCGACCTGGGAAGGCTCGGGCAACGTCCAGTGTCTCGACGTGTTGCGTGCCTTGTCGAAAGAGCCGGGCGTGCTGGATGTGTTGTTCAGCGAACTGGGTGATGGCCATGGCGATAAACGTCTGGCCGCACATATTCAGCAGTTGCAGGCGCAGTTCAAGGATACGAGCGACATTCAATACCGGGCGCGGCAGTTGACTGAGGATATTGCGCTGGGGCTACAGGCCAAACTGTTGCTGGAGGCTGGGAATTCGGCGGTCAGTGATGCATTTATTGCCAGTCGTCTGAGTGGGGGCGGACGAGTCTACGGTGCGCTGCCGCGTGGACTGGACGTCGAAGCCATCGTCGCCCGCTCGACCCCGCAAGGTTTCTGACCCCAATCTCCACAACACAACAAAACCCTGTGGGAGCTGGCTTGCCAGCGATGGCGTTCTGTCACTCGACATCGATGTTGAATGTGACGACCTCATCGCTGGCAAGCCAGCTCCCACAGGGATTCGGGTTGTCTGAAAGATTTAGGTGTAGCCACAACGCCACTGTTCCCGTCACGGCACGATGCAGGCAAGATGAAGCTCTGCAAGTCAGAACACAGGAAGCTGATCGTGACCGAAGCGTTTATTGTCGTTCAAACCGCCGAACAAGCCGTGGATCGTCTGGCCGAGCTGCATGAGCGGGCCACTTCTGCGCTGAACTCGGCGCTCAAGCGGTACCTCAAGGATCGCGTCGAGCCCGACGCCGAGCAGCGTGCTCAGTTTCGTTATCCCGAACTGCGTTTGACCTATCACTGCCAGGGCGAAGTCCCGCAGACCACCCGCGCCTACGCCAAGGTGCAACTGCCGGGCACCTACAGCGTCACCGTCACCCACCCGGCGGCCTTTCGCAAATACCTGCTCGAACAACTTGTGCCGCTGATGCATGATTTCACCGTGACCGTGGAAGTCGGCGTCAGCCAGCAAAACATTCCGTATCCATACGTGGTCGAACAGGGCGACGAACTGGCCGGCTCCGGCGTGACGGCAGCGGTGCTGGCGCGCGTGTTCCCGAGTACCGATTTGTCTGCCGCCACCGATGGCATCGCCGACGGTCTCTACGATTGGGAAAATACCGATCCGCTGCCATTGGCGCTGTTTGATGCGGCGCGTGTGGATTTCTCGCTGCGCCGACTGGTGCATTACACCGGCAGCGACTGGCGTCATGTGCAGCCGTGGATCCTGCTGACCAACTATCACCGTTACGTCGACCAGTTCATCGTCCATGGTCTGGAGCAATTGCGCAGCGATCCGCGTTTCGTGCGTATGGTGCTGCCGGGCAACGTGATCATCGAAAAGAGCATGGATCACGGCGAAGCCTCGGCGATTGCTGCCGGTGTGGTCTGGCACCGCTACCAGATGCCGGCCTATCACCTGATCGCCAGCGATGGCCACGGCGTGACCTTGGTCAATATCGGTGTCGGCCCGTCCAACGCCAAGAACATCACCGACCATTTGGCGGTACTGCGTCCGCATTGCTGGCTGATGATCGGTCACTGCGGCGGTCTGCGTCAGTCGCAGACCATCGGCGATTACGTGCTGGCCCACGCCTACATGCGTCGCGACGGTATTCTCGATCGCGTCGTGCCGCCCAACATTCCGATCCCGGCACTGGCCGAAGTGCAAATGGCGCTGCAACAAGCGGCAGCCAATATCACGGGCGAGAAGGGCGATGATCTGAAAAAACGCCTGCGCACCGGCACCGTGCTGACCTACGACGACCGTAACTGGGAACTGCGCTGGGCCCAGGAGCGACCGTTGATCAACCTGTCCCGCGCCGTGGCGGTAGACATGGAAAGCGGCACGATTGCCGCGCAGGGTTATCGCTTGCGGGTACCGTATGGCACGTTGCTGTGCGTTTCGGACAAACCGCTGCACAGTGAAATCAAGCTGCCGGGTTCGGCCAACGCCTTCTACGAACGCGCGGTCAGCCAGCACTTGAAGATCGGCATCGAAGCGGTTGATCTGCTGCGCACCGAACTCAACTCGCTGCACTCGCGCAAACTGCGCAGCTTCGACGAACCGCCGTTCCGTTAACGGTTAGTCGTGGTCATTTGGCGATCCGGGCACTAGCATTGTCAGCCCAGATCGCCAGATGTTGTTTTGCCCATGTCCCGTCCTCCGCTTCCACCTTCCCGCCGTCCCGGCGCGAAGCCTCCGTCTTCTGCCCCTCGCCGTGTCGCCAAGGCGCCGCCGGCCGAGCCGAAGCTGATCCTGTTCAACAAACCGTTCGATGTGCTGACGCAATTCAGCGACGGTGAAGGGCGGGCGACGCTCAAGGATTACATCGACGTGCCGGGCATCTACCCGGCCGGGCGTCTGGACCGAGACAGCGAAGGTTTGCTGCTGCTGACTAACGATGGCCAGTTGCAAGCGCGGATCGCAGACCCGAAACACAAGCTGGCGAAAACCTATTGGGTGCAGGTCGAAGGCGAGCCGACGGACGAGCAGTTGCAGCGTCTGCGTGATGGCGTCGAGTTGAATGACGGCATGACCTTGCCCGCCGAGGCGCGCCAACTCGATGAGCCTGAGCTGTGGCCACGTAACCCGCCCGTGCGTTTTCGCAAAAGCGTGCCGACGAGTTGGCTGGAACTGGTGATTCGCGAGGGACGCAACCGTCAGGTACGGCGCATGACTGCCGCGGTCGGGCTGCCGACGCTGCGGTTGGTGCGGGTCAGTATTGGTGACTGGACGATCGACGGTCTCGATCAGGGCCAGTGGGCGGAGGTGCCGGCGCGCTTATAGAGCGCCGGATTCGATCAGGCCGATCACCACGCTCTTGATGATGAACGCGGCCACACCCAGGCCCAGCACGAAGAACAGAATGAGCGAGCCGAAGCGACCGGCCTTGGACTTCTTCGCCAGATCCCAGACGATGAAACCCATAAAAATGATCAGGATGCTGACCAGACCGGTCATCATCCACTCTTCGAGTAGTGCAGGATCCATCGAACATCTCCGGCGCTGGGCGGGGGGTAAAGGGCGGCGGCGATTATACGCCATGGGCGATTGGTGAAGTATTGACCTGCGTCGGTGTGCCACACCTCTTCAGTCACCGCTCCTGCAGGGAGAGATTTCAGCTACGCAAATGAGTCAGCGGCAACTCGGTACTGTTCAATACCTGATTCAGCACAAAGCTTGAGCGAACGCTTGTTACGCCGTCGATGCGGGTGAGGTGACCGAGCAACAGCTTCTGATAGTGATCCATGTCCGGTACCACCACTTTCAACTGGTAATCAGCATCCACCCCCGTCACCAGGCTGCACTCCAGCACCTGCGGCAACGTGCGAATCGCCGCTTCGAAATTCTCGAAACGCTCTGGCGTGTGCCGGTCCATGCCGATCAGCACGTAAGCCGTCAGGCTCAGGCCGAGCATCTTGCGGTCCAGTAGCGCCACCTGACGCGAGATATAGCCGTCGTCTTCCAGCTGTTTGACCCGGCGCGAGCAAGGGGAGGGTGACAGACCGATGCGCTCGGCCAACTCCTGGTTGGAGATGCGGGCGTCGCGTTGCAATTCCGCCAAAATGCTCAGGTCGTAACGGTCGAGTTTGCTCATCAATCTGTCCTTGGTTGTAACTATTGCGGAGGATTATCTATCCAGGGTGAAAAATTGCGCAAGTGATGTTTATTTGAGCAATCTTCGCAATCCTGTGTCGCGGCCTCAGGCTTATCCTTATCACCAGAATCACTGCTCGGTAACACAGTCCACGCGGCCCGCCCAATCAGGCCTGCCGCGGCCGCCACCCCCACCGGGGTTGGGCCGGCCCCCGAGCTACGCACTGTCCACAAGACGGCGTGAGGTGAGCCGACGTCAAAAGCGTCGAGCCAGGACGAAGTTCTCTAAAGGGAGGCCGACGGGTCTCCCTTTTTTCTTGTGCGCGATTTACTGCTGCGCCGCTCAATAAATAAGTTGCGTGACTGATAACCTGTTGCAGAACCCGGTGTGTGTTTCCCCGGTCTTAGCTACAGGCCACTCCAATCAAGGTCTCTGAGCCGCAGTGAGGAATTTCATGAAGTCGCGCATCTGGCAGTTGGCCGGTGTTGGTTTGCTGTGTATGAGTGTCGGTGCGCAGGCACTGGCCGATGAGCCGCAAAATCGTGGCCCCGACGGCGGCGGTCGCGGGCCGGAACATCAGGGCAATAATCAGGGCCATGGCGGCGACAATCAGCAGCGCCCGCACAATAACGAAATCATTCGTGGCGACAACAGCCGCCAGTTCGAGCACAACGGTCAGCAGAACAACGGCCAGAACCAGAACCGCCCGGCCTACAACCCCAACCCGGTGCGCCAGCCCCCTCCACCGCCGCAGCTACCGGCCAACAGCCTGCCGATCCAGCCGCGCCCCGACGCCGTGCGCCAGACCCAGGAACCGCGTCAGGGTTACTACCGCGATGAGCGTCCGCAAAACGGCTACAACAATCAGCATTGGCAGACCGGCAATCGGCCCAACGACAACCACTGGCCGGGACGTCCGGACGGTCACGGCACTGGTTGGGGGCCCGGTCCGCAATATCGCCCGGGGCATGTGATCGATCGCTTCCCCGATCGTGACTATCGCGTGCCGTATCGCGGTCAGGACTACTTCTATTCCGGCGGCTACTGGTATCGCCCGCAAGGTCCGCGCTACATCGTCGTGCAACCTCCGCGCGGGATTCGTACGCAGTACTTGCCGGATTACGCCCGTGAAGTGTGGGTCGGTGGGTCGCTGCTGTTCCTGGCTGCCGGCTCGTACTACGCGTATCAGCAAGACACGCAGGATTACATCGTTGTCGCGCCGCCCTTGCAGCAGCAACAGCCGCAATCCCAGGGCTACGACGTCGAGGCCTATCCGGCCAATGGACAGTCGCCGCAGCAGGTGCAGCAGGACGGATACCAGTGTTATCAGTACGCGGTGCAGCAAAGCGGTTTCGATCCGCGCACCGCGACGTATCAACCGGCGCCCGAGGTGGTCCAGGCCTACCGTCAGGCCCAGGGCAATTGCCTGAGCAGTCGCGGTTATAAGGTCAGATAGAAGCCGCTACGCGCTGCAAGTTTCGAGCTACAAGCTTGAAGCTAGCGGTTTGTAGCTGCTTTGATCGGGTCTGCGTGCACCAGCACTTCGGCTCGCGGGTAGGCTTTGTGAATGGCATCGGCGGCCTGATCGCTGATGCCGTGCGCGACGGACAACGTCAGCTCCCCCGGCAGTTCCAGATGCAACTGCACGAACCAGTGGTTGCCCGAGATCCGCGTGCGCAAGTCATGCGCGCCCAGCACCCCCGGCACACTGCACGCCAGTTCGAGCATGTGCTGGCTGACGTCCGTCGGCAGTTCCTCGTCCATCAACACTGAGAAACTTTCTCGGGCGATCTGCACCGCGCTCCACAGGATGTAGACAGCAATCCCCAGACCGAACCACGCATCCAGTTGCTCAAAACCAAACCCGGCCAGCACCAGCGCAATCAGAATGCTGCCGTTTAGCAGCATGTCCGAGCGGTAATGCAGCGAATCGGCGCGCACGGCGTTGGAGCCGGTCGCCTTGATCACCCGATGCTGCAACACCAGCAGCGCCAGCGTCAGCAGCAGGGAAAACACGATCACGCCGATGCTCAGCCAGGGCGCGCCCAGCGGCTGCGGATTGTTCAGCCGCTCATACGCCTGAAATGCGATCAACACCGCACTGCCACCAATGAACAGCGCCTGCGCCATTCCGGCCAGCGACTCCGCCTTGCCGTGGCCATAGCGGTGATCGTCGTCCGCCGGACGTAACGCGTAGTGCACTGCCAGCAGATTGAGCAACGACGTGACGCCGTCCAGCGCCGAGTCGGTGAGGCCGGCGAGCATGCTCACCGAACCGCTCAGCCACCAGGCGATGGCTTTGGCGACGATCAGCGTGCAGGCCACGGCCACCGAGGCGCGGGTGGCCAGCCGCAGCAGGCGGGCGTGTTCGGGCTTGGAGATCATGGGCAGGGTGATTCCTTATGCGGCAGGTTGCAGGCCGAACATAGCCAGTTGCTGAGTGCTGCCCTTGTGCTGGATCAGGCGCGGATCGTCCAGCGGGAAGTTGCGCCCCAGTTCCGTTTCGAGAATAGCCTGCAACTTGTGGTTATCGACCTGACCGTCCGGGCCGACGGCTTGCTTGAGCTTGGCCGGATCGATTTGTGCGGTATGACCTGGCTCGAAATAGATCGCGCCAGTGGCGAAGTCGACAGCAAATGCGATCAGCCCGGGGATCACGTAGAACAGCAGCCCGACGGCATCGAGCACGGCAATCGCCGGGTCAATCTTGCCGTCGATCTGGCCGCGACGATCCGGATAGAAAATCGAGCCGCACGCGGTGATTTGAGTGAGCAGGGTGGCGACCAGCACGCCGCCGATCAGGCGAAAAGGTAAACGCATGGGAAATATCTCCTGAGTCATCTAATAACGAAGCGTCGTCGTGTGAAGTTAAGACCCTGACGAACGCCAAGCAGTTCGCCGTTATACTCGCCGCTGGCAGGGCGTGCCCACAGTAAATTGCGGCCTCGTCTCACCCCTACCGAAATATGTTGAGGATTGAAGTTGTTTTCTCCAGATCGACACCGCGTGAAGGCTGATGAGTCCTGTCGGGGTTCGGCCCTCCGGGCTAAAGCTGTGAGCGCGCCATGCTGCGTTGCGGGACTTGGCAAGGAAACGACCCTTACCTGCGTCCCGCGCCTTGCCTGGCACGCTCACATCTTTAACGTGACTCGCCATTTACTGTGGGCACGCCCTGGGGAGCCAGCATGATTTCTTTGCCGATCGATGAAGTTTTACCCGCCCTGCGTGAAGCGTTGGCGACACGCCACGAAGCCGTGCTCGAAGCACCGCCCGGCGCCGGTAAAACCACCCGCGTGCCCTTGGCGCTGCTCAATGAAGCCTGGCTCGATGGGCAAACCATCCTCATGCTTGAGCCTCGTCGTCTGGCGGCGCGTGCCGCAGCGGAACGACTGGCCAGCGAGTTGGGCGAGAAGGTCGGGGAGACCGTCGGGTATCGCATTCGTCTCGACAGCAAGGTTGGCCCCAATACCCGCATCGAAGTGGTCACCGAAGGCATTCTCACTCGCCGCTTGCAGGATGACCCGGCACTGGAAGGCGTGGGTCTGCTGATCTTTGACGAATTCCACGAACGCAGCCTCGACGCCGATCTGGCATTGGCCCTGAGTTTGAACGGTCGAGAGCTGTTTCGCGCTGAACAGCCGCTGAAGATTTTGCTGATGTCCGCAACGCTGGAAGGCGAACGCCTGGCCGGTTTGCTCGACGACGCGCCGATCCTGCGCAGCGAGGGCCGCATGTACCCGGTGACAATGCGCTGGGGGCGGCCGTTTCAGCCCGGCGAATACATTGATCAACGCGTGACGCAGACGGTACTCGAAGCGCTCAATGATGAAACCGGCAGCGTGCTGGTGTTTCTGCCGGGGCAGGCGGAAATCCGTCGAGTCCATCAACAGCTGAGCGACGCCATCGGTCAGCGCAGCGACGTGTTGCTCTGTCCGTTACACGGTGAGCTTGATCTGAACGCGCAACGAGCCGCCATCGATCCGGCTCCACCCGGTCAGCGTAAAGTGGTGCTGGCGACCAACATCGCCGAAACCAGTTTGACCATCAACGGCGTGCGCGTGGTGATCGATGCCGGGCTGGCGCGGGTGCCGCGTTTCGATCCGGGCAGCGGCATGACCCGCCTCGACACTCAACGCATTTCCAAAGCCAGTGCCACCCAACGCGCAGGCCGGGCAGGGCGACTGGAACCGGGCGTTTGTTATCGCTTGTGGTCGCAGGATCAACACGAGCAACTGTCGGCATACGGCAGTGCGGAAATTCTCTCGGCAGATCTGGCCAGCCTTGCGTTGCAACTGGGGCGCTGGGGCGTGACACCGGGCGAACTGGTCTGGCTCGACGTGCCGCCGGCAGCGGCTTATGCACAGGCACAGGATTTGTTGCAGCGTCTGGGTGCGCTGGACGGCGAGGCGCTGACTGCGCACGGTCAGGCCATGGCCGAGCTGCCGGCGCATCCGCGTATCGGCCACTTATTGCTGCGCGGTCAGGCGTTGGGGCTGGCGACGATGGCTTGCGATGTCGCCGCGCTGCTGGGCGAGCGCGATATCTTGCGCGGCGCCGGGGCCGACCTGCACAGCCGACTGGTCCTGCTTTCGGGCGAAGAGCGCGCAACTCGTGGGGCGCAGGGCGGCGTGCAGCGTGCGCGGCAACTGGCGCGGCAATATCGCGGTTACCTGCGCGGTAAGGCGAGTGAGCCGGTCAACGATCCGGATCATCCGCGCTGGCTCGGCGCTTTGCTGGCGCTGGCCTATCCCGACCGTGTCGCCCAACAGCGCCGCGCCGGTGGCGCTGAATATCGCTTGGCCAACGGTCGCGCTGCGCTGTTCGCCGAAGCCGACAGCCTGATGAAAGAGCCATGGATCGTCATCGCCGACCTCGGCAGTCGTCAGGGCCAGCGCGAAGAACGGATTTATCTGGCGGCGGATTTTGATCCGGCGCTGTTCGATTCGGTGCTGGCCGAGCAGGTGCAGTGCGTCGATCAACTGGATTGGGACGAGCGCGAAGGTGTGTTGCGCGCCGAGCGTCAGCGCAAGGTCGGTGAGCTGGTCCTCAGTCGTGAACCGTTGACCGGTCTCGATGAAAGCGCACGCAGTCAGGCACTGGTCAATCTGGTGCGGCGCAAGGGTCTTGAGTTGCTGCCATGGACACCGGAACTGCGTCAGTGGCAAGCGCGTGTCGCCCTGTTGCGGCAGTTGGATCTGCAGACTCAAGACGCAAGCCAATGGCCGGACGTCAGCGATGTCGCGCTGATGAAATCCCTTGAACACTGGCTGATGCCGTATCTGGGCAAGGTTTCGCGGCTCAGTCATTTCGCCAATCTGGATCTGTCGAGCATCGTCCGCAATCTGCTGCCGTGGCCTCTGCCGCAACGGCTGGATGAGCTGGCGCCACATCATCTGAGCGTGCCGTCGGGTTCGTCGATTCGTCTGGATTACAGCGAGTTTCCGCCGATTCTGGCGGTACGTTTGCAGGAGTTGTTCGGGCTGGCCGAAACCCCGCGAATCGCTGGCGGCAGGCAAGTGGTCAAGCTGCATCTGCTGTCACCCGCGCGGCGTCCGGTGCAGGTGACGCAGGATCTGGCCAACTTCTGGCGCAGCACTTATGCCGAGGTGAAGAAGGATTTGAAGGGACGGTATCCCAAGCATTATTGGCCTGATGATCCGTTGGTGGCCGAGGCCACTGCGCGGGCCAAACCTCGTGGCACCTGAAGATCAAACGATCGCCGCCTGCGGCAGCTCCTACGGGATGTGAGTCGGCCAGCAATTCATTGCTGCGAGAAAACGGTCTTCACCCAACCTTGCAGCGTGTATTTTTCATAGATGGGTGCAGGGATGTCCACGTACGGGGCTGTGATGAAGTGCTCCGGAATCACCGGGCTGTTTTCGTCGATGACCAGAATGTTGGCCGGGTTGTAGAAGTCATAATCGACAACACTCTTGTTGGTCGTGATGACCTTTTTTCGCGAGGCCATGGCTTCAAAAAAGCGAAAGCTCAAACCGGTCTGACCCGGCTTGGAAATGTCCAGAATGATCCGCGAGCGCTTCACCAGTTCGCCCACAGATTCCAGCGACATTCTCTGCTCGAAGAACGTAATGCCCGGATGAGCCCCCGGGATCGGTTTGCACTGCACCAGAAACCTGTAATCGGTAATGCCGAGTCGATCGAACTCATTCGCCAGACCTTCAAGTGCCGGCACCCGGTCCTTGCCGGCCATCACCACAAACGCCGAGTAATCGCCGGGTGCACCGTCGGCAACATAGTCGTCGTAAATGAAATTGTGCAGTTTTTTCAGACCGTGGCTCTTGGCGTTTTCCGGGTCGAATGAAAACACCTCGTCATAACTGGCCAGCTCTTCGCGGCTCATCGGCCAGCGACTGAAGCTGTCGTACAGATAAGCGATCTTGCGGTCTGAGGCGCGCAATCCCGTCGCCAACTGCTTCGGATCGATTTGCGCCGGGTTGATGATGAGGGCAACGTCGAATCGCCCGCCTGCACCTATGGCGCGTTTGACCTGGCGCAACTGGGCCCAACGCTTGAGCGGACGACGGATGATCTTGGGGGCTCGATCGAACGTGTTGGCCATCGCCGACGTATCAATGAAGCACACGTCGTTATCCTTCCTCAGATGGTCAGCCAGTTTACGGGCATAACCGCCGATGTCCTTGCACATCAACAAGATTTTCATGCGTCTTCCATGTTGTAAATTCGAAGGCCGAAGCCGTGTAATCGGGCCGTTGAGCAATGCCGTTGCTATGGGGTGGCCGGGAGCAGAAAACGGGCGATCACTGGCAAGTGATCGGAAATGCGCAAGGTATCGTCCTGGCGCACCATCGCTTCAACCCGTTTGATCTTCGGGCTGTAGAACAGATAGTCGACCGTGCGATCCGGGCCGTTGAGGCCGGGATCGTTGGGGTAGTGCGTCAGCCACTGGGCGCGATTGATGCCGCTGGCTTCGTTGTTGGTCGGGATCATCGGGTATTTGTCCCACAGCAGATGTAACTCGCTGTCGGCGGCGTAAGGCGTGCGCTGCTCTGCGGGCAAACGGCGATATTGGCCGAGCGGCAGCAGGTTGAAGTCGCCGCCGACCAGCCACAGCAAACCCTGGCTTTCATACTTGTCGAGTACCTTGGCCACGGCCGTCACCTGCGCCTGCAAGGTGTCATTCGGTTGGCTGGCGCGTTCCAGATGCGTATTGAATACGGTCAGTTGCCCGCCATCGCTGAGCGGCAGACGGGTCGCGAGCAGGGCGTTTTTAGGCTGGAGCTGGCGGCTGATGAAATTGCTCGAAGCCACCGGTAATTGCAGGCGTTCGGCGTGTTCGATGCGGTAGCGGCTCAGTGTCGCCAGTTGTCGTCCGACGCTGCCAAAGATGTGTGGTTCGGGAACGAAGTCGGCTTTCCAGTCAAACGCGCTGACGCTGCACGGATACAGATCAGCGACCCGCTCCTGCAACAGCTTGAGCTGATTCTGATAGTCGCTGGCCTTGGCGCCGTCATCCAGTTCCTGCAACAGCACCACATCGGGTTGCTCGTCGCGGATCACTCGTGCCACTTCATCGAGACTGAAGGCCATGTCTTCCAGGGTCGGCGCTTCGTCGTTGCCTTGGGCCAGATCATTCCAGAACACGTAACGCTTGCCGGCCAGGTACTGCACGTTCCAGGTCATGACTTTCAGCGCTTGCCCGGGCACCAGCGCAGGCGGGGTGCCGGTGCAACTGACCGGCAGGGTTTCCCGGGTGTCGGGGCGCCAGGTCAGGCTGAACAACAGCGCGCCGATCAGAGCGATGGCGAGCACAACAAGCAACAGGGTGTAGCGCAGCAGACGGGTCATGGCTCGGCTTATAGCGTTACAGAAAGTGGCCCCGAGCATACCCGAGTGCACGCCCGTCGCCCAAGGCCAAAGCGATCAGACCGCGCCACTACGTTTGTCAGGCAGTTCGCTGATCAGCATGAACAGGCGAAACAGCACCACGCTGGTGAACAGTTGCAGGAAGCTGTGGGCACTGTCGATCAGTACGGCGATCACCGGGTTTTGCGGCTCTGGATAAACCGCCAGGCTCGCCCCTTTGAGCAACCACAGCGGTGTCATCACGCAGAGAATGCACAGCAGGATTCGCCAGAAATGCCCACGGGTCAGGCGCAGGCTTTCTTTCATGGCGTGCAATGGATTGAGGCCGCGCAGGACCAGCAGGTATTCGCCGAACGCCAGCATCACCATGAGGATCAGACCCGGCAGGAAATACAGCGAAATGCCCAGCAGGATCAGCAATGTGTTCAGCGCCGTCAGCAAGGCGAAGCGCGGCCACAGGGTGGCAGCCATCGCCAGCAGGTCGCGGTTGCGCGGCGACTCGCCTCGACTGCGGGCATCGAGAAACAGAATCAGCGCGGCGGTATACAGCGGATAAATCACCAGGCCGACAATGATGCTGCTCGCCGCAAAGCTTTCCGGCCCGGAAGCGCGATCGACCACCTGCTGCAAAAAGGCTTCGACGATCACCAGCGGCAGGCACAGCTGCACGATGCTGACCAAATGGCGTTTGAAAAAAAACAGAGAGTCGCGCAGCACTTCGAAGGCATTCATCAGTCGGTATCGCAGGTCGAAAACAGTGGCTCACTTTAACCGATGATGTGCGGCGCGGCACAAACGTAAACATTCGGTAAAGGTCGTTGAAACATCCTGTCACCGTCGCCATTACAGGTGAGCACCCCGTCCAGTGTGGATGAGGGCAATGTTTTCCCCGGCAATCTACGAGGTCGCCATGAACAGCGAAGAGCAAACCCTGATCGATGGATTGTTTTCCCGGCTGCAACAGGCCGAGACGGAAGCAGCCCCGCGCGATGCCCAGGCCGAGGCGCGGATCAAGGAACACCTGACACGCCAACCGGCGGCAGGTTATTTCATGACCCAGGCGATTCTGGTGCAAGAGGCAGCGCTCAAGAGCCTCGACGAACAGAACAAGCAACTGACCCGGCAAGTCCAGCAGTTGCAGGCCGAACTGCAATCGGCCAAGGCCCAAGGTGCGGCGCCGAGTGGTGGCGGTGGTTTTCTGTCGAGCATCTTTGGCGGCGGCACTTCGCGTCCGGCACCGGCCCAGAGCACCCCGGCATCCACTGGCGGCTGGCGTGAGCCGGCACCGCAGCAGAACTTCAATGCGCCCGCGCCGCAACAGAGCTTTGGCGCACAGTCGCCTAACTACGCGCAACAAGCGGCTCCGGCGGCAGGCAACAGCTTTCTCGGTGGCGCATTGAAAACCGCCGCTGGCGTGGCCGGTGGTGTGATGCTGGCGCAAGGCATCAGCAGCCTGTTTCATCACAATCAACAGCCGGAAGAAATTGTTGAAGTGATCAAGGAAGAGCCGGCGCAGGTTGCAGACCAGAGCAACAGCGGTTGGGGCGATGACCAGCGCATGGCCGGAAACGACCAGGGTGGGGTTGCCGATACCGACTACAGCGATGACAACTCATCGTTCTTCGATGACGACGATTCCTTCGTCTGACTCACCATTCGTCCGGAGCCCCTGAGGGCTCCGGACCGATTATTCGCGTCACCTTCCTTCGGGCTGGCATACTGAGCGCCATTTTCGGGCCTGGCGCCTGATCCCGCTTCGTGCGCTTGCGCGCTCACAGGAACTCCGGTGAAAAAAATCGCAGTGTTCGCCGACGTGCAGAACCTCTACTACACCGTGCGTCAGGCCTATGGTTGCCACTTCAACTACGCGGCGCTGTGGGCAGACATCAGCAAGGACGGGCAGATCGTCGAGGCCTACGCCTACGCGATCGACCGTGGCGACAGCAAGCAGCAGCAGTTCCAGCAGATCCTGCGCAACCTTGGCTTCATCGTGAAGCTCAAGCCGTACATCCAGCGCAGCGACGGCTCGGCCAAGGGCGACTGGGACGTGGGCATCACCCTCGACATCATGGACGCCGCCGACCACGTCGACGAAGTTGTCCTGGCGTCCGGTGATGGCGATTTCGACATGCTGCTGGAACGCATCATCAGCAAACACGGGGTTCAAGCGGTCGCTTACGGTGTTCCCGGCCTCACCGCCAACTCGCTGATCCGCGCCGCCAGTCGTTATGTGCCAATCGAAGGCGCACTGCTACTGAAGAATTGAGCGGTTACTGAAGAATTGATTTGTACGGAGTTGAACCCGGTTTGGAACGCATTGCAGTCATCGACTTTGAAACCACTGGTCTCTCGCCAAACAGCAGCTGTCGCGCCACGGAAATTGCCGTGGTCATGCTGGAAAACGGCCGCATCGTCGAGCGTTACCAGAGCCTGATGAACACGGGTGTACGCGTCCCCGCGTTCATCGAACAACTGACCGGCATCAGCAACGCCATGCTGCGCACCGCGCCGCCGGCGGAAAAAGTGATGAACGAGGTCAACGAGTTTGTCGGCTGCACGCCACTGGTCGCGCACAACGCTTCGTTCGACCAGAAGTTCTGGGACTTCGAACTGGGGCGGATCAAGCGCACACGCCTGCAAAACTTCGCCTGTTCGCTACTGTTGGCTCGTCGCTTGATGCCGGCAGCGCCGAATCACAAACTCGGCACCCTCACCACGTTCGCCCGCCTGCCGCACACGGGTCAGGCTCACCGGGCGATGGCGGATGCGGAGATGGCGGCGAACTTGATGGCGCACCTTGCGGATGAGTTGCGCAGCAAGCACGGCGTGCGCGAGTTATCCCATGACCTGCTGTGCAAACTGCAGAAAGTCCCGGCCGCCAAAGTCAGCGAACATCTGCAGCGCTATCGCTGATCCCAAAATCACCGAAGCTTCCCTGTAGGAGCTGTCGAGTGAAACGAGGCTGCGATCTTTTGATCTTGTTTTTAAGAGCAAGATCAAAAGATCGCAGCCTGCGGCAGCTCCTACAGGAGAACTCTACTTGCCGTTGCCTTCGATGTGCCCGAGCGGCACGCGCTTTTCGATCGCGCTCGACAGCACAATCGACGTCTTGCTGAACCCGAATTTCGCCACGCGATTGATCAACTCCTCCAGCTCTGGCATCGAGCCCACCGCGGCCTTCATGATCACGCACGGATCGCCCGTCACTCGAAAACACTCGGTCAGTTGGGGGATTTTCACCAGTTCGTCGTAGACCTTCTGACTGCCGTTCTGGTGCAGACGCAATTCGATCACGCACTGAATCGGCAGGCCGATTTTCGCCAGATCGATTTTTGCCTCATAGCCGGTGATCACTCCCGCTGCTTCAAGCTTGGCCACACGCTCTGCGACGGCGGGGGCGGAGAGGTTCACTTTGCGCGCCAGGTCGGCGTAGGACGCTCGACCGTTTTCGAGTAGGGCGCTGAGCAGCATGCGGTCGTATTTGTCCAAGGGTGAACTCCTGAAATCGGCAGACTTTCGAAATCGTGGTTTATGCCGTTGATCTCCGTGCTTTCCAAAGTGTACCGGCGCGATAAACAGGTTTTGTAACTTATTTTTGCCGGCTGGCCTTTCTAGAATATCCAGTCTCCTGACGCTGACTGTCGAGTTGCTCATGTCTGCCCTGCGCCGTTTTTCCTTGCCGCTGATCGCTGCTTTTTTTGCGTTGTATGTGATTTGGGGATCGACCTATCTGGTGATTCGCATCGGCGTCGAATACTGGCCGCCGCTGATGTTGGGCGGCGTGCGCTTTGTGATTGCCGGCGCGTTGATGTACGGCTTCCTGCGCTGGCGCGGGGCACCGGCGCCGACGTGGGCGCAGTGGAAAGCGGCGGGGATCATCGGGATTTTGCTGCTCAGCTTTGGTAACGGCGCGGTGAGTGTGGCCGAGCACTCGGGGGTGGCTTCGGGAGTTGCTGCGTTGGCGGTGGCGACGGTGCCGCTGTTCACGTTGCTCTGCGGTTATTTCTGGGGCGCGCGTAATACCCGTCTCGAGTGGGCCGGGGTAGGCTTGGGCATTGTCGGCATCGCCATGCTCAACATGGGCTCCAACCTGCAATCGAGTCCGCTGGGTGCCGCGTTGCTGATTTTTGCGGCGGCGGCGTGGGCTTTCGGTTCGGTGTGGAGCCGGCATCTGCCGCTGCCGCAGGGGGCGATGGCCAGTGCCGTGGAAATGCTGGTCGGCGGTGTGGCGCTGCTGATCGGTAGCACGCTGAGCGGCGAACATCTGCAAGCGCTGCCGCCGATTGAAGGCTGGCTGGCGCTGGCGTATCTGATTTTCTTCGGCTCGATCATCGCCTTCAATTCCTACATGTACCTGCTCAAGCACGTGCGCCCGGCCGCAGCGACCAGTTATGCCTACGTCAACCCGGCGGTGGCGGTGTTGCTGGGGATCGTGTTTGTTGGCGAGACGATTGGTATCGAAGAGGCGCTGGCGATGTTGGTGATCATCAGCGCTGTGGTGTTGATTGGCTTGCCGCAGTGGCGCCGGCCAGTACTGCCGCAGTGGCGCCGGCCAGTACTGCCGCCAGTCGCAGCGCCGACAGCCGTTCCCGCGGAACAGCGTACGAATTAGGGTAAACTGCGTGGCATTGCACACTCGTGTCGCACAATTGCGCTGAATTTTCCTACGGTACTCCCATGACTTTCGCCTCCCTTGGCCTGATCGAACCTTTGCTGCGCTCTCTCGAGAAGCTCGGCTACCAGACCCCGACGCCTGTGCAGGCGCAAGCCATACCGGCCGTTCTGGCCGGTCGCGACCTGATGGCTGCGGCCCAGACCGGCACTGGCAAAACGGCCGGTTTTGCCTTGCCGCTGTTGCAGTTGCTGGCCATGGAAGGCCCAAAAGTCACCGCGAACTCGGCGCGTGCGCTGATTCTGGTGCCGACCCGCGAGCTGGCCGAGCAGGTTCATGAGTCTGTGCGCCAGTACGCCGAAAACCTGCCGCTGCGCACTTATGCGGTTTACGGCGGCGTCAGCATCAACCCGCAAATGATGAAGCTGCGCGGCGGCGTCGATGTGCTGGTCGCCACGCCTGGTCGCCTGATCGACCTGTTCCGCCAGAACGCGCTGAAACTCGATCAGTTGCAAACCCTGGTGCTGGATGAAGCCGATCGTATGCTCGACCTGGGCTTCTCCGAAGAACTGGCGAACATCTACCGCATGCTGCCGAAAAAGCGCCAGACCCTGCTGTTCTCCGCGACCTTCTCCGACGATATTCGCCTGCTGGCCGGGCAGATGCTCAACGACCCGCTGAGCGTCGAAGTCAGCCCGCGCAACGTCGCCGCCAACACCGTCAAGCAGTGGCTGGTGACGGTGGACAAGAAGCGCAAGGCCGAACTGTTCGTGCATCTGATGCGCAAGAACAAGTGGAAGCAAGTGCTGGTGTTCGCCAAGACCCGCAACGGCGTGGACGCGCTGGTGGAAAAACTCCAGGGCCTGGGCGTCAACGCGGACGGCATCCACGGTGATAAACCGCAGGCGACCCGTCAGCGTGCGCTGGATCGTTTCAAACTCAGCGAAGTGCAGATTCTGGTGGCCACCGATGTCGCGGCCCGTGGTCTGGACATCGAAGACCTGCCGCTGGTGGTCAACTTTGATCTGCCGATCGTGGCCGAGGATTACATTCACCGTATCGGCCGTACTGGCCGTGCCGGTGCGACGGGCGAAGCGATTTCGCTGGTATGTGCCGATGAAGTGAACATGCTGTCGGCGATCGAGATGCTCACGCGTCAGACGTTGAAGCGTCAGAACGAACCGGACTTCGAGCCTGAACACCGCGTGCCGGATACCGATGCCAGCGGTCAGGTGATCAAGAAGCCGAAGAAACCGAAAAAGCCGAAAACTTCCGGCGGTGGCGGCAAGCGCAACCTGGGTAAATGGGTCGACAGCGGCGAGACGCAGGCGCCAGAGCCTTCGATCAAACCTGTGCGCAAGGTGCCGGTGTTTAATACTGGGCCGCGCAAGCGCAAGCCGTAAAAGCAGCTTCGAGTGGATAGCTGCAAGCTGCAAGTTAAAAGCGCTGTGCTTTAGCTTGCAGCTTGTGGCTTAAAAACTGGCGCTGCTTTTAAGCCACTGCAAAATCCCCAACCCCGCGGCCCGCCCACTGGCAAAACATCCCGTCAGCAAATAGCCGCCCGTTGGCGCTTCCCAGTCAAGCATCTCGCCTGCGCAGAACACCCCCGGCAACGCCTTGAGCATCAAGCGCTCGTCCAACGCCTCGAACGTCACGCCCCCGGCACTGCTGATCGCTTCGTCCAGCGGGCGGGTTTTGATCAATGTCAGCGGCAATGCTTTGATCGCCCGCGCCAACAGCGCCGGATCAGCGAACGTCGCCGCATCAGTCAATTCACGCAACAACGCCGCTTTCACCCCATCAATCCCGACCTGACTGTGCAGATGCTTGGCCATCGACCGCGAACCGCGTGGCTTGCTCAACGCTGCCTGCAATTTATCCACAGGTCGGCCGGGCAACAGATCGATGTGAATGGTCGCTGAGCCGTGCGCGTTGATCGCCTCACGAATCGGCGCCGACAGCGCATAAATCAGACTGCCTTCAATGCCGGTCGCGGTGATCACGCATTCGCCCAAGCGCGGAATGTCGTCGTTCAAGCCAATGGCGATATTTTTCAGCGGCGCGCCGGCGAATTTGCTGACAAGCAATTCGCTCCAGGTCTGCACTTCGAAGCCGCAGTTACTTGGCTGCAATGGCGCCAGTCCTACACCACGCTGCTCAAGCGGCAACATCCACGCGCCGTCGGAACCGAGTCGCGACCAACTGCCGCCGCCGAGAGCGAGCAGCGTGGCGTCGGGTTTGAGAGTTTTCTCGCCTTCCGGGCTGTCGATGCGCAGCGCGCCGTGTTCATCCCAACCGAACCAGCGATGGCGGGTGTGGATAACCACGCCGCTGTCGCGCAGACGCTTGAGCCAGGCGCGCAGCAACGGCGCGGCTTTCATGTCGGTGGGGAACACACGGCCGGAGCTGCCGATGAAGGTTTCGATGCCCAGATCGTGAATCCAGCGGCACAACGCATCGGCATCGAAGCTGCGAAGCAACGGGGCGATTTGCGGTGCGCGTTCGGCGTAGCGCGAAAGGAACGCCGGGTAGGCTTCGGAATGGGTGATGTTCATGCCGCCGACGCCTGCCAGCAGAAACTTGCGGCCCACCGAGGGCATACCGTCGTACAGATCGACGCGTACTCCCACCTGGCTCAGCACTTCGGCGGCCATCAGGCCGGCAGGGCCACCGCCGATGATGGCGACGTGAGCGGGAGAGGAGGCGGTGTTCTGAGTCATGGCGTGCGCTGCGGTATGGCGAGATAAGGCGCGCATTCTAACAGCGCAGGCCAATGGGGGAGATCCCTGTGGGAGCGAGCCTGCTCGCGAAAGCGGTGGGTCAGTCACTTTTGGTGTTGAAAGGACCGACTTCTTCGCGAGCAGGCTCGCTCCCACAGGGGATTTGTGGAGCAATTCAAATGTTGGTTAAAAAACAACCGCCGCGCTGTACGCCATGTTCGCTGTGGCCTGTAGTCCCTTTCACTCAGGTTATCCACAGGCAGTTCCACAGCGATTGTGGGTAACGCAGCACAACTCAATGACAACCGTGTGACGTCCAGACGCGCTGCGCGCTGTGATGAAGAATGCCGTGACGGCGGGCGAGGGCGTGGCGATCCTTGCTGTAACCACCGCCGATCACGCCGACCACCGGGATGTCACGGCCCAGACAATGGCGCATCACGCTTTCATCGCGGGCGGCGACACCTTCGTCGGTGAGTTGCAGATAACCGAGGGCGTCGTCCTTGTGCACATCGACGCCGGCGTCATACAACACCAGATCCGGTTGATACAGCGGCAGCAGATAGTTGAGCGTGTCGTCGACCACTTTCAAATAGTCGCCATCGCCCATGCCTTTGGGCAGCGGAATGTCCCAGTCACTTTCGGCTTTGCGTGCAGGAAAATTCTTCTCGCAGTGCAGGGAAACGGTAATCGCCTCCGGGGTGTCATGCAGGATGCGCGCGGTGCCGTCGCCCTGATGCACGTCGCAATCGAAGACCAGCACGCGATTGACCCGGCCGCTTTGCAGCAGGTATTGGCTGATGATCGCCAGGTCATTGAAGATGCAGAACCCGGCCGGGTAGTCGTAATGCGCGTGATGGGTGCCGCCCGCCAGATGACAGGCCAGGCCATGCTCCAGGGCTTTTTCCGCAGCGAGGATTGAACCGCCGACCGCCCGCACCGTGCGCCGCGCCAGTGCTTCGTTCCACGGCAGGCCGAGGCGCCGCTGGTCTTCGCGGGACAACTCGCCGCTCATGTAGCGTTCGATATAGCTACGGTCATGGGCCAACGCGAGGATGTCGTTGGGACAGATCTGCGGACGCAACAGATCGGTGTCACGGGTCAGGCCGCTGTCGACCAGGTGATCACGCAACAGACGAAACTTGTCCATGGGAAAGCGGTGATCCGCTGGGAACTCGGGGCTGTAGTCTTCGTGGTAGATCAGCGGCAATGGCATGGCTTTTTCGCGAGGGAACGTTGGAAAGAGTGAAGGATCCTACCAGCGATGTAGACTTGCGGCATGGAAACGGAGGGGCACGATGGAGCCGATACTGCAACTGGAAAGCGCACGCCTGCTGATGCGTCAGTGGCAGGACGAGGATTTGCCGGCATTTGCGGCGATGTGTGCCGATCCTCAGGTCATGCGTTACTTTCCGGCACCCTTGAGCCGACTGGAAAGTGCCGCGTTGATCGGCCGGGTACGCGGACATTTTGCCGAGCATGGCTATGGTTTGTGGGCGCTGGAGCGCAAGGACAGCGGCGAGTTCATCGGATTCACCGGGTTGGGTGTCGTCGGTTTCGACGCCTCATTCACGCCGGCAGTGGAAATCGGCTGGCGTCTGGCCAAGGAGCATTGGGGCCTGGGTTACGCCAGTGAAGCGGCGTGGACCGCTCTGCGCTGCGGCTTTGATCGCTTGGCCTTGAAAGAGGTCGTGTCTTTCACCGCACAAAGCAATTTGCCTTCGGAGAAAGTCATGCAGGCGATCGGCATGCATCACGCGCCGGCCGATGACTTTGATCATCCGAAACTCGCCTTCGATCACCCGTTAAGAAGGCATGTGCTGTATCGCATCACCCGGGAACAATGGCTGCAAACCTTGCATGGATAAGCCGACACGGACGTTTACAATGGCCGCCAAATCATTGGCCTGCGCCAGAATCTGAATCGACCGCCGTAGCCAAGACTGCGCGGTATAGCTTTGTGTGAGGAGAGCCTGAATGAGCCAAGTGTTGGAAGATCTGGTCGATTTGCTGACCCTGGAACCGATCGAAGAAAACCTCTTCCGTGGCCGCAGCCAGGACTTGGGTTTCCGTCAGTTGTTCGGTGGTCAGGTGCTCGGCCAGTCGCTGTCGGCGGCCAGTCAGACCGTTGAAGAAACCCGCCATGTGCATTCGATGCACGGTTATTTTCTGCGTCCGGGCGATGCCAAGTTGCCGGTGGTCTATTCGGTTGATCGCGTGCGCGATGGCGGCAGCTTCAGCACTCGTCGCGTGACGGCAATCCAGAAGGGCCATCCGATCTTCACGTGCAGCGCTTCGTTTCAGTACGACGAAGAAGGCTTCGAGCACCAGACCCCGATGCCGGTTGTGGTCGGCCCGGAAAACCTGCCGTCGGAGCTGGAGCTGACTCAGCAACGTGCGCACCTGATCCCCGAGCACATGCGCGAAAAACTGCTGTGTCCGAAGCCGATCGAAGTGCGCCCGGTCACCGAAAAAGATCCGTACAACCCGCAGCCAGCGGACCCGGTGAAATACGTGTGGTTTCGCGCCGACGGTGCGTTGGCCGACATTCCGGCGCTGCACAAATACCTGCTGGCCTATGCCTCGGACTTCGGTCTGCTGACCACCTCGATGCTGCCTCACGGCAAATCGGTCTGGCAGAAAGACATGCAGGTTGCCAGCCTTGATCACGCGCTGTGGTTCCACAATGACCTGCGTGCCGATGACTGGTTGCTCTACGCGATGGACAGTCCGTGGGCCGGCAACTCGCGTGGTTTCTCCCGTGGCAGCGTGTTCAATCGCGCTGGGCAACTGGTGGCTTCGGTCACCCAGGAAGGCCTGATTCGGCATCGCAAGGATTGGGCATGAGCCTGGCTGACGTCCGCCATTGGGTGTTCGACATGGACGGCACCCTGACCGTCGCGGTGCATGACTTCGCGGCGATTCGCGGGGCATTGGCGATTCCGCCCGAAGACGACATCCTCACCCATCTCGCCGCATTGCCGGCCGATGAATCGGCGGCCAAGCATGCGTGGCTGCTTGAACACGAGCGCGACCTGGCCTTGGGTTCGACCCCGGCGACGGGTGCAGTGGAGCTGGTGCGTGATCTGTACTCGCGCGGTTATCGCCTCGGCATTCTGACCCGCAACGCGCGCGAACTGGCGCATGTGACCCTGGAGGCAATCGGCCTGGCTGACTGCTTTGCCGTCGACGATGTGCTGGGCCGCGATGAAGCACCACCGAAGCCGCACCCGGGTGGTTTGCTGAAACTGGCCGAGGCCTGGAACGTGTCGGCCAGTGAGATGGTGATGGTCGGCGATTACCGCTTTGATCTGGATTGTGGCCGTGCGGCGGGCGCGCGCACGGTGTTGGTGAATCTGCCGGATAACCCGTGGCCGGAGCTGACGGATTGGCATGCGCAGGATTGTGTCGATTTGCGGCGGATGTTGTTCACCTGATATCCCGGTTGTTTGAACTGGCCTCATCGCTGGCAAGCCAGCTCCCACAGGGATTTTCAGTGGATGCAGAAATGTGCCTGACACAAATCATTGTGGGAGCTGGCTTGCCAGCGATGGCGCCAGATCATTTACAGGACTTATTCGAACAAAGCCTTCTGCCCCTCCGGCGACGTCAGCATCTCGTCGCCGTTATGCCCAACCCCCGGCACCTCAACCAAACGCTGATTCACGCCTTCCGGATGGCGGCGCAGCAAGTAACCGAAAAACATCTTGCCTCGCTCCAGGCGATACGCCCCCTGCGCTTTTGCCGAGCAACTCTTGTCCAGCGCCGGATGCTGTGGGTCGATGTCCTGCTGCCCGAGCAGATAAATCACCTCGCGTTTGATGTAACTGCTTTCAAGCTGCAGCGGCGTTTGCCCACCGGCATACACCGGCATGTCTGACAGACCGTACTTCCAGCGATTAAAGCCCGGACATTGCGCGTGATCGAATGCCACGGGCCGCTGTTCGTTGAAATAGGCGTACGAGGAAGGGTTCGCTACCACGTAACGCAGGCGAATGCCGTTGGCCTTGAGCGCAGGCTGATCCTTGGCGAGCAGGGCATAACGCTGCACCACCTGGCCTCCGCCGGAGTGGCCAAAAATCACGATCTGCTTGACGTCCGGAAACTGTTTGCGATCGGTGATACGGGCGACGATTTCATCCAGCGCCGCATAGGAACTCAATGGATTCGGACCTGTGGAGAAACCGCCGCCCATCCAATCGTTGCCTTTCCAGCGCAACACCGTCGCGGGCAATGAGTACAACGGCACGTCACTTTCATTGAGAAACTGCGGGGCGATCACCAGCGTGTGCGCGGTTTGCCCCGCCAGTTCTGCCGCGCTTTCGGCGCTCTTGCGATAGGTCTCGGCGTTGCGCAGGCGACCATGAATGACGATCAGCACGCGCTCGATTTTCTCCGGCGCAGGGCCGATACCCACCGCCATTTCCCCGGCCTTCAGTTGCAATCGCCCGGGGCTGATTGCGTCGACGCCAGCCGCCTGCGCGGTGCTGCCAATGATCAGTAAAGCCAAAAGCCATTTGTGCATTTACAGGTTTTTCGCCGCAAAGGTGTCGCACTGGCTTACCTGGCCCTGCGCGAATCCGGTTTTGAACCAGCGCACCCTTTGCGCCGACGTACCGTGAGTGAACGAGTCTGGCACCACACGACCCTGACCCTGTTGTTGCAAGCGATCATCACCGATGGCGTTGGCCGCATTCATGGCCTCTTCAATGTCGCCCGGTTCCAGCCAGTTCAGGCGCTTCTGCGCGCTGTAGGCCCAGACGCCGGCCAGGCAATCGGCCTGCAGTTCCTGGCGCACCAGCAAGCCACCGTCGCCCTCCATCTGCCGACCTTGCTGGCGGGCTGTCTGAATTTTCGCCGAGACACCGAGAAGCGTCTGCACGTGATGTCCGACTTCGTGAGCGATCACGTAGGCTTGTGCGAAGTCTCCGGACGCCTTGAAGCGTTGCGACATTTCCTGGAAAAACGCCATGTCCAGATAGACCTTCTGGTCTGCCGGGCAGTAGAACGGACCAGTGGCCGATGTGGCCATACCGCACGCGGAGTTGACCCGGTTGCTGAACAGCACCAGGGTAGGATCTTTATATTGCCGGCCGGCCTGCTGGAAAATCGTGCCCCAGGTGTCTTCGGTATCGCCGAGGATCGAGCGGACGAACTCTGCCTGTTCATCGTTCGCCGGCGGTGCCTGGCGGGTCTGCGAAGTGGCTGCCGGTTGCTCGGACATTTGCCCGGTGAGCTGGCCGAGGATCTGCATCGGGTCTTGCCCGGTGATCCAGCCGATGCCGACGATCAGTAGAATCGCCCCAAGACTCAGGCCCTTGCCGCCGCCAAAGCGCATGCCACCGCCACCGCCGGCGTCATCACCACGGGCATCGACGACGTTGTCACTGCGTCGGCCTTTTTTCCATAGCATGTGGGAATCCTCTATTGAACGTGATGATGAGTGTTGCTGGTGCGTGAGTATGGCGCCAGTCCGGTCGTCAGACACCCGGGTTCGCCCGGCGGTTCTATTGGCGCGTGAATCCGGGTTCACGTGCAGGATCAGGACTATAACTTCGCGTCATCAAAAGTTCTGCTGTCTTGCTCGTTATCATTGAAGCCGGTGTTGAACCATTTGGTGCGCTGTTCGCCCACTATTATGAATATTCTCTGTGAGAGTCTGACGCCTGGCTCTAGATTGTTTGGCAGTGTTTACAAAGGAGTGCCCATGACCGTCAGTACACCGTTGTCCGGCGTCAACCAACCCTTCAAAGGGATCATGCTGATTGTCGTGGCGACCTTCCTGTTCTCCAGTCATGACGCATTGTCGAAATACCTCTCCGGGTTTTATCCGATCGTGATGGTGGTGTGGGCGCGCTACGTGGTGCACACCCTGCTGATGGCGGGCATTTTTCTGCCGCAATCCGGGTTGCGCGTCCTGCGCACCAAGAAGCCTTTGTGGCAGTTGATCCGCGCACTTTGCCTGCTCGGCACCAGCCTGTTCTTCACCACGGCGCTGATGTACATCCCGCTGGCGGAAGCCACGGCAGTGAACTTCCTGGCGCCGGTGCTGGTGACCGCGTTGTCGGTGCCACTGCTCAAGGAGCGAGTGACCCGTGGTCAATGGATCGCGGTGATTTGCGGTTTTATCGGCGTGCTGATCATCGTCCATCCCGGTGGCGAACTGTTCACGCCGGCTGTTTTGCTGCCGCTGTGCTCGGCGCTGTTTTTCTGCTTCTACCAATTGCTCACTCGCAAGCTCGCCGAAGTCGACAGCCCGACCACCAGCAATTTTTTCGCCGGGTTGTGCAACACGTTGGTGATGAGTGCGCTGGTGCCGTTCTTCTGGCAGGTGCCAACGTTGACCCATGCCGGGCTGATGCTGGCGCTGGGCAGTTGCGGGATGACCGCGCACTTGTTCCTGACCCAGGCGTTCCGCCATGCCGCGCCGGCGTTGCTGGCGCCGTTCGGGTATTGCCAGATTGTGTTTGCGGGGCTGTTGGGCTGGCTGCTGTTCAATCACACGCCGAGCGGGTTGACGGTGATCGGTATTGCGGTGATCTGTTGCAGCGGCCTGGCGGCGGCGTGGCAGCAGAGCCGCAAGTAGCGACACAAACCCCCGTAGGCGCTGCGGCACGCGGCGATCTTTTGATCTTTAACAACAAGATCAACAGATCGCCGCGTGCCGCAACTCTTACAGGGGGTGGATCACTCGGTGATGGCTGGAATCTTGCGCGGCGCCATGAAGTACATCCACGTCAGCGCGAGGAAGTACATCGCCGGAATCAGGGTGAACAGCACGGTGTAGTTGTTGTTGGTGACGGTGAGGATGTGGCCGACGATCTGGGTCATGAACATCCCGCCGATCGCTGCGCACATGCCGCCGAAACCGAACACCGTACTCATCATGTGCTTGGGCGTGTAGTCCATCACCAGGCTCCAGATGTTCGCGGTCCAGGCCTGGTGCGCACCGATGGCCAGCGAGATCGCCGCCACCGCGACCCACAAGTTGGCGGAGCCGGCGGCCATGACCACCCCGATGATGCAGCAGGCGAACAGCAACATCGACAGCAACCGCGCCTTGATCGCGTTCATGCCGCGACCGATCAGGAACGAGGACAGAATGCCGCCACCGACACTGCCGAAGTCGGCGGTGACGTAGATGATGATCAACGGGATACCCATCTGGGTCACGTTGATGCCCAGGTTGTATTGCTGATTGAGAAACGGCGGCAACCAGTACAGGTAGAACCAGAACACCGGCGCGGTCAGCGAGTAGGCGAGGGCGAAGGCCCAGGTGCCGCGCATGCGCAGGATTTTCGAGAACGGCACGCGAGCCTGTTCCGGTTCGACTTCCTGCTGGATGTAGTCGAGTTCGGACTGTTTCACGCTCGGGTGATCTTCCGGGTTGAAGTACTTCAAACCCCAGAACAACAGCCAGATCCCGCCCAGTGCCGCCATGCACAGAAACGCCGCCTGCCAGCCCCATACGTGAAGGACCAGTGGCAACAGCATCGGCGTGAACATGGCGCCGACGTTGGTGCCGGCGTTGAAGATGCCGGTGGCGACGGCGCGTTCACCGGCGGGAAACCACAGGCGCGTGGTTTTCACGCAGGCCGGGTAATTCGCCGCTTCCGTCAGGCCAAGGATAAACCGGCAGACCATGAAGCCGACCGCTGAAGTGGCCAGACCGTGAGCGCCGGTGGCCAGGCTCCAGAGCAGCACGGCGCAGAAGAACACGCGCTTGACGCCGACCCGGTCTATCAACCGCCCTTGCAGGACAAAACCGATGGCGTAGCCGACCTGAAACCAGAAGTTGATGTTGGCGTAATCCATCGCCGTCCAGCTCATTTCCTTGGCGAGGATCGGCTGCATGACGCCGAGGGCGGCGCGGTCGATGTAGTTCAGGGTGGTGGCGAAAAACACCAGCGCCAGCATGCCCCAACGGGTTTTGCCGACCGCCATGGCGCCGCGGATCTTGTCGCCGATGCCACCGGTGGCAGTGCTCATGGCCGGGGCCATGCGGGAAGTCTGTGAAGGAATCATGTGTTCCACCCGTTTTTGGATTTTTTATTTGGTGTTCTTTTGTTGTCGAACACTGCGACCGGTGGTTCATGTCCGGACTCAATGTGCAGTCGATGTTGGGCAGTGGACGAAAAATCGTCAATTCGTCAAACCGCCATTGTGTTCGATAATCGCCCGCAAAACTAACCGGGTAGTACACTTTAAATTGCTGCGCGAGGGGATGCAGCCAATAATTTCACCACGATAAAAATGATCACCCGTCACAAACGGCGCAGTCCAGGAGTTGAAGTATGCAGCGTTCCATTGCCACGGTTTCCTTGAGCGGCACCCTGCCGGAAAAACTCGAAGCCATCGCCGCCGCCGGGTTCGACGGGGTGGAAATCTTCGAAAACGACCTCCTGTACTACGACGGCAGTCCGCGGGAAATTAAACAGATGTGCGCCGATCTCGGCATCGCCATCACCCTGTTCCAGCCGTTCCGTGATTTCGAAGGCTGCCGCCGCGATCGGCTGGCGCGCAATCTGGAGCGGGCGGAGCGCAAGTTCGATCTGATGCAGGAATTGGGTACCGATCTGGTGCTGGTGTGCAGTAACGCCTCGGCCGACAGCGTTGGCGATCAGCAAATTCTGATAGATGACCTGCGGCTTCTGGCGGAGCGCGCCGGGGCACGCGGTTTACGCATCGGTTATGAAGCGCTGGCGTGGGGTCGCCACGTAAACACTTATCAACAGGTCTGGGACATTGTGCGTCAGGCCGACCACCCAAGCCTTGGCGTGTTGCTCGACAGCTTCCATACCTTGTCGTTGAAAGGCGATCCGTCTGCCATCGCCGACATTCCCGGCGACAAGATCTTTTTCGTACAAATGGCTGACGCACCGATCCTGGCAATGGATGTGCTGGAGTGGAGCCGGCATTTCCGCTGTTTTCCGGGGCAGGGTGAATTCGATCTGCCGGGCTTCCTCGCGCCGATCATCCAGAGCGGTTACACCGGGCCGCTGTCGCTGGAAATCTTCAACGATGGTTTCCGTGCCGCGCCGCCACGGGCTAACGCGGCCGACGGGTTGCGTTCATTGCTGTACCTGGAGGAGAAGACTCGGCTGCGCCTGGAGCAAGACGCGACCCCCGTTGCCAATCGCGAAATTCTCTTCGAAACGCCCAAGGCCAGCGAGTACAACGGCGTCGAGTTTCTTGAGTTTGCTGTCGATGAAAGCCTCGGCGCCAAGCTATCGAACTGGCTGGAACGACTCGGTTTCGTCAAGGCTGGGCAGCACCGATCCAAGAGTGTGAGCCTGCTGCGCCAAGGTGATATCAACCTGATTCTCAATTCTGAACCGTACTCGTTTGCTCACAGTTTCTTCGAGGCCCACGGCCCATCGCTGTGCGCCACCGCTGTGCGAGTCAAGGACAGCGCCAGCGCGCTGGCCCGTGCTGTTGCTTATAAAGGTCAGCCCTATCGCGGGTTGGTCGGGCCGAACGAGCTGGAATTGGCGGCGGTACGCGCGCCGGACGGCAGCCTGATTTATCTGGTGGATGAACAGGCGGATGTCTACGGCACCGACTTCAATCTGCTGCCCGACGCACCGGGACGTGGCGGCCTCAAGCGCATCGATCACATGGCCATGGCATTGCCGGCGGACAGCCTCGACAGTTGGGTGCTGTTCTATAAAAGCCTGCTGGATTTCGAGGCCGACGACGAAGTGGTCCTGCCCGACCCGTATGGTCTGGTGAAGAGCCGTGCGCTGCGCAGTCGCGATAGCTCGATCCGTTTGCCGTTGAATATTTCCGAGAACCGCAACACGGCGATCTCCCACGCACTGTCGAGCTATCGCGGCTCCGGTGTGCATCACATCGCCTTCGATTGTGATGACATCTTCGCCGAAGTCAGTCGAGCCAAAGAGGCGGGGGTGCCGTTGCTGGATATTCCGCTCAACTATTACGACGATCTCGCCGCGCGTTTTGATTTCGACGACGAATTCCTCAGTGAGCTGGCGTATTACAACGTGCTGTATGACCGCGATGCGCAGGGTGGCGAGCTGTTTCACGTCTACACCGAGCCGTTTGAAGGGCGCTTCTTCTTCGAGATCATCCAGCGCAAAAATGGCTATGCCGGTTATGGCGCGGCGAACGTTGCAGTGCGTTTGGCCGCGATGGCCAAATCACGCAGTGGCGCGGTGCGCCAGGCGAAGTTGTAGGAAATTCGTAAACGCGGGATTAAACACGGGTCGCGCGGCTTCCTTCACTGTGCGGCTCGGCCCATAATCGCCAGCCTGTGCAGTGAAGGCCGTGAGCCCGCAATGACAATAAATTCAGAACTTTCCGCAGCTCCCGTCGAGTCCGTCGCAGAGCCGCGCAAAAGTCGCAAGAACAACCCGGAAAAGACCCGTGAGAACATCTTGCAGGAGGCGATCGTCGAGTTCGTCCAGCAGGGATTGTCCGGTGCCCGCGTCGACGCGATTGCCGAGCGCATCCACACCTCCAAACGCATGATCTATTACTACTTCGGCAGCAAGGAGCAGTTGTACGTCGAGGTGCTGGAGAAACTTTACGGCGATATCCGCAACACCGAAAACCGCTTGCACCTGGCTGAGTTGCCGCCCGTGGTGGCGATTCGGCGACTGGTAGAGTTCACCTTCGATCATCACGACCGTAACGTCGATTTCGTGCGCATCGTGTGCATCGAAAACATCCACAACGCGGAGTTCGTGAAGCGATCCGACGCGATCAAGGCGATGAACAACACCATCCTCGATTCACTGGGCGAGATACTGCGTCGGGGTGCCGAGGAGGGTGTATTCCGCGCCGGGCTTAATGCGCTGGATGTGCATTTGTTGATCAGTTCGTTCTGTTTCTATCGCGTGTCGAACCGCCATACGTTCAGTGAGATTTTTCAGATTGATCTGCCGGACGAAAGCATCAAGCAGCGTCATCGCGAGATGATTTGCGATTCGGTGTTGCGCTATCTGCAAGCCTGACACATCAAAAGATCGCAGCCTGCGGCAGCTCCTGAAAAACCCTGCAGGAGCTGCCGCAGGCTGCGATCTTTTGATCTCTAAATGTCCATACTTTGAAAATGCGCCAGCATCCGCTGCGCATCCGGCACCACGCCGCTGAACAACTCAAACGCCTTCACCGCTTGAAACACCGCCATGTTGCCGCCATCCAGCGTCCGGCAACCCAGTGCGCGGGCGTTACGCAACAATTCGGTTTCCAGCGGGAAATAGACGATTTCCGCCACCCACAATTCCTTGCGCAACAGCTCCACAGGCACCGGCATGCCCGGCAGTTTGGCCATGCCCATTGGCGTGGTATTCACCAGGCCGTCGGCCAGGTTCAGGGTACTCGACAGCTCATGCCCGGCCACTGCTCGTCCCCCACCGAAATGCTGGTTGAGGTTGTTCGCCAGGTGCTCGGCGCGTTCACGGTCTACGTCGAAAATACTCAAGTGCCGTACGCCTTCGCTCAACAGCGCGTGGGCCACTGCCGCGCCAGCGCCACCTGCACCCATCTGGACCACGCGCTCGCGTGCAGCGTCCTTCAAGCCACGGCGAAAACCTTCGGCAAACCCGAGGCAATCGGTGTTGTGGCCGACACGTTTGCCATCCTTCAGCACCACGGTATTCACCGCGCCGATGCCGCGCGCTTCGTCAGACAGTTCGTCGAGCAGCGGGATGATCGCTTGCTTGCACGGGAAGGTAATGTTCAACCCGGTGTAGTTCATCCGTTCGGCGGCCAGTAGCAAGTCGGGGAGGGCGCTGCTATCCATGTGCAGTTGGTCGAGGTCGATCAACCGATACAGATAACGCAGGCCCTGTGCGTCGCCTTCGTGCTCATGCAGCGCTGGCGTGCGCGAGGCCTGAATGCCGGCCCCGATCAGCCCGGCCAGTATTACGTTTTTGCGAATCATGCCGCGCATCCCTTCAGCCGCTGGCTGAAATGTTCCAGGGCCAGACGATAGCCGTGGCTGCCAAACCCGCACATTACCGCCGTGGCGATGGCTGAAACGAAGGAGTGGTGCCGGAATGCCTCGCGTGCGTGGACATTGGACAGGTGCACTTCGATCACCGGCAGTTCGCTGGCCACCAATGCATCACGAATCGCCACGGAGGTGTGCGTCCAGGCCGCTGGATTGATCACGATCCCGGCGCAACGGCCACGGGCGGCGTGAATCCAGTCGAGCAGTTCGCCTTCGTGATTGGTCTGGCGAAACTCCACGGTCAGGCCGAACTCTTCACCGGCACGACCGCACAAGGCAGAGATGTCAGCGAGGGTTTCGTGACCGTAAGTTGCGGGCTCACGAGTGCCGAGCAGATTCAGGTTCGGGCCGTTGAGCACCAGAACGATAGGGGGCATGAGAGGAGACTCCACTTATTGTTTTTGGCTTTGGCCAAGGGTTTCAGCCTGTGGAGATAAAATGTACTAGATGGTTACATGGGTCAATTGAACGCTTGGGTGCTTGGGTTTTTTTGTTCGGTGATCGCACAGATCAAAAGATCGCAGCCTGCGGCAGCTCCTACATTGGGAACGCGCTCCCCCTGTAGAAGCTGCCGCAGCTGCGATCTTTTAAGGCACCCACAAAAAAGCCGTCATCACGACGGCTTTTTTGTATCCAGCATCTGCAATCAGCGCCGGGTCAGCAGCACACCCGATTCCATGTGATGCGTCCACGGGAACTGGTCGAACAACGCGCACTGGGTGATGCGGTGCGTGTCGTGCAACTGGGCGATGTTGGCCGCCAGGGTTTCCGGGTTGCAGGAGATATAAAGGATGTTGTCGAAACGCCGGGTCAGTTCACAGGTGTCCGGGTCCATGCCGGCGCGCGGTGGATCGACGAATACGCTACCGAACTCGTAGCTTTTCAGGTCGATACCGTGCAGGCGACGGAACGGACGCACTTCGTTGAGCGCTTCGGTGAGCTCTTCGGCGGACAAGCGCACCAGTGTGACGTTATCCACAGCGTTTTCGCTGAGGTTGCTCAACGCCGCATTGACCGACGTCTTGCTGATTTCGGTGGCCAGTACTTTACGTACGCGGGTCGCCAACGGCAGGGTGAAGTTGCCGTTGCCGCAATACAGCTCCAGCAGATCGTCAGGGCGATCGCCCAGCGCTTCGTATGCCCAGTTCAACATCTTCTGGTTCACCGTGCCGTTAGGCTGGGTGAACGCGCCTTCCGGCTGGCGGTAGCTGAAGGTGCGGCCGCCGACTTCAAGTTGCTCGACCACATAATCCTGGCCGATAACTTCACGTTTGCCCTTGGAGCGACCGATGATGCTGACGCCCAGGTCCGCCGATAACTGGGTCGCTGCCGCGTGCCAATGCTCGTCCAGCGGACGGTGGTAGCACAGGGTGATCATCGCGTCGCCGGCCAGCGTGGTCAGGAACTCCACCTGAAACAGCTTGTGACTCAACGCCGAACTCGCCTGCCACGCCGCCTTCAATTGCGGCATCAACTGGTTGATGCGCAGGCTGGCAATCGGGAACTCTTCGATGAGGATCGGCGTGCGCTTGTCATCCTGGGAGAACATCGCGTAATGCCGCTCACCGCCCTCGCGCCACAGGCGGAACTCAGCGCGCAGGCGGAAGTTCGCAAGCGGCGAGTCGAACACGGTCGGCTCGGGCGCATCGAACGGCGCCAGCAGATCACGCAGGCGCGTGACCTTGGCTTCCAGTTGTTCGGCGTAAGCTTTGGAATCGAAAGTCATGCGTTGAACCAACCCAACTTGATCACGAACAGAATCGACAGAATTACCAGCGCCGGGTTCAGCTCACGAGCGCGGCCCGACAGCAGTTTGATCGCGGTCCATGAGATGAAGCCAAACGCGATGCCGTTGGCGATCGAGTAAGTGAATGGCATGGCCAGCGCAGTCACGACGACCGGCGCGGCGACGGTGATGTCATCCCAGTCTATTTCCGCCAGGCCAGAAGTCATCAACACGGCGACGAACAGCAGCGCCGGTGCGGTGGCGAAAGCCGGAACGCTGGACGCCAGTGGCGAGAAGAACAACGCCAGCAGGAACAGGATCGCCACGACGATGGCCGTCAGACCGGTACGGCCACCAGCACTTACGCCAGCAGCGGATTCGATGTAACTGGTGGTGGTCGAGGTGCCCAGCAGCGAACCGGCCATGGCCGCGGTGCTGTCGGCGATCAGTGCGCGACCCATTTTCGGCATGTGGCCGTCCTTGCCCATCAGGCCGGCGCGCTTGGCAACGCCGATCAGGGTGCCGGAGTTGTCGAACAGGTCGACGAACAGGAAGGCGAAGATCACGCTGACCAGACCGATGTCCAGTGCGCCTTTGATGTCCAGTTGCAGAAAGGTCGGCGCCAGCGAAGGCGGCATCGAGGTAATGCCGCCGAACGGGGTGAAGCCCATGGCGATCGAGGTGATGGTCACCGCCAGGATGCCGATCAGCACGGCGCCGCGCACTTTCAGCGCTTCAAGGGCGACGATCAGGGCGAAGCCGAGGGTGGCGAGGATGGGTGCAGGTTGTTTCAGGTCACCGAGGCCCACCATGGTCGCCGGGTTGCTGACCACGATGCCGGCGTTGTGCAGGGCGATCAGCGCCAGGAACAGGCCGATACCGGCAGCAATTGCTGAACGCAGGGGCAGCGGGATGCTGTTGATGATCCATTCGCGAATGCGGAAGATCGACAACAGGAAGAACAGCACTGCGGAAATGAACACCGCACCCAGCGCGACTTGCCAGGTGTGGCCCATGTGCAGGACGACGGTGTAGGTGAAGAAGGCGTTCAGACCCATGCCCGGTGCGAGGGCGATCGGGTAGTTGGCGATCAGACCCATCACCGCCGAGCCGATGGCGGCTGCCAGACAGGTGGCGACGAACAGCGCGCCCTTGTCCATACCGGTCTCGCCGAGGATGCTCGGGTTGACGAACAGAATGTAGGCCATGGCCAGGAAAGTCGTGATGCCCGCCAGAATCTCGGTCCGCACGTTGGTGTTGTGTGCCTTGAGTTGAAACAGCCTTTCCAGCATGTCCGCTCCCCGTGGCGCGCGTGGCGCCGTGAATGTATCGACCTCAACAGCAAAGCACAGACCGTCGCAAGCGCCTGGGAAATTGTGGTGGGCCGGAAAAAGCCGCGCATCATACCAGCAGCGTGAGGAATATGGCGGATGTTGGTGTCGATCGTCGGCGAAGTTTTGCGCTGTGGTCAACTGCGCCATACTGCGCGCAGTTTTTTGGTGATGGGGGGAAGCATGAGCAAGTGTCGGTTTAAAGCTTTTGGATTGATCGCAGGCCTGATGGTCGGGACGTCGACAGTGTGGGCCGCCTCGGCGGCGCCCTTGTCGCAAGTCAAAGTCATCAAGGTGCAATCTTCGGCGTGCGGCCTTGAAGACATTGCCGATGGTCAGGCGCAAACCCAGTGCAATCACAACGGCGCGAGCATCAAGGTCTACGTGTTGGAAGTCGGTTATGGCCAGAACCAACCGCAGGCTGCGCTGGACGGTTTCGAAGTGAACGGCACTCGGGCCCCGGTCTGTGCCTTTGATACCGGCAATCTGACCGAATGCACGCCCGGCAGCAAAACCGTCGGCTCTCTTTATACCTTCGATCTGGCGGGCAAGCAGGAAGGCACCTTCACCTTCAGCAACACCTCGATCAACGCTCCGCGCAACACAATGTCGACGCAGCTTTACATCAAGTAACGGCTGTTGCTGCGCGATCCGGGCGAAGCTGACTACGCTTTGAAGATCACCCAGCGGAAAGCGCCCATGACCTTTAGAGCCCTGATTACCCTCGCCGAGGGCATCGATGATTTGCACAGCGTGACCCTGATCGACGTACTGCGTCGCGCCGGCATCGAAGTGATGGCGGCCAGCATCGAGGGCCGCCGCATGCTGACCTGCGCCCGTGGCACGCGCCTCACCGCTGACGGCATGTTGGTTGATGTGCTGGCGCAGACCTTCGACCTGATCGTCCTGCCCGGCGGTGCCGTCGGTTCACAACACCTGGCGGCGCATCAACCGCTGCAACAATTGCTCAAGGATCAGGCCAGTGCCGGGCGCCTGTTCGCCGCCATCGCCGAAGCCCCGGCTGTCGCCCTGCAAGCCTTCGGTGTCTTACGCCAGCGACGCATGACCTGCCTGCCGAGCGCCAGCCATCAACTGTCGGGTTGCACCTTTGTTGATCAACCCGTTGTCGTCGACGGCAACTGCATCACCGCCCAAGGCTCCGGCGCCGCTCTGGAGTTTGCACTGACGCTGGTCGAGCAATTGGGCGGCAAGGCGTTACGGGTGAAAGTGGCGGGGGAGTTGGTGGTTTGAAGTGATCAGGCGTGTGCAGCGAGAGGTTCAATCGCTGGCTGCTCGCGATGTTCCGCCTGCCACAGATCGTAATCTGTTTGTACACCCAGCCACACGCGCGCCTTGCCAATGCCCGCTCGCTCCAGCCGTACCGCCAAGTCCGGACTAATGGGTGCATGGCCGTGCAATACGCGGGAGAGATGCGGTCGAGCGAAGCCAAGGTGTCGTGCCAGTTCAGTAACGCTGATGCCAAGTTCGGGCAAGACGTCCATCAACAATGTTTCACCGGGATGTGGCGGGTTGTGCATGGGCATGAGCCTGAGAGGACGATCATGGCGGCGAGTGTAAGGCGATACATTACACTCTGTGCGGTATCCATGTACCGCACCTTCGCGATTAATTTGTGCTCGTCGTGCTGAGTTCTAAAGCGAACGTCAAACCTTCACCTCTTCCACCGGCACATGCATCCGGTCGCGGTTAGCCAGCGTCGGGAACAGTTTGATCCACGTCCCGGTCACCACCAGCGTGCCGATGCCGCCCATGACCACCGCCGGCACGGTGCCGAACCAGTGGGCGGTGACGCCGGATTCGAATTCGCCCAACTGGTTCGAGGCGCCGATGAACAGGCCGTTGACCGCGCTGACCCGGCCGCGCATTTCGTCCGGGGTTTCCAGTTGCACGAAGGAGGCGCGGATCACCATGCTGATCATGTCCGCCGCGCCGAGTACCACCAGCACGGCCAGCGAGAACCAGAACGAGGTCGACAGGCCGAAGGCAATGGTCGCGACGCCGAAGATGCCCACCGCGGTGAACATCACGCGGCCGACGTTACGCTCCACGGCAAAGCGCGCGAGGAACAGCGACATCCCCAGCGCGCCGACTGCCGGCGCCGAACGCAGCAGGCCCAGGCCCCACGGGCCGGTCAGCAAAATATCCTTGGCGAACACCGGCAGCAGCGCCGTGGCGCCACCAAGCAGCACCGCGAACAGATCCAGAGAAATCGCACCGAGAATGTCCGGGCGACTACGGATGAAACGAATTCCCGCCAGCAATGAATCCAGCGTGGCTTTGCCTTTGTTCAACGGTGTCTGACGGGCCGGCAGGTTGAGCATCAACGTGCAGGCAATCACGTACAGGAGCACGGTCGGGCCATAGACCCAGACGCTGCCGAATGCGTAGAGCAGACCGCCAATGGCCGGGGCAACGATGGTTGCCGACTGTTGTGCCGATTGCGCCGCCGCGACGGCCCGCGGGAACAGCGCACTGGGCACGATGCTCGGCAACAGCGCCTGAGTGGTCGGCATCTCGAACGAGCGCGCCGCGCCGAGCAGGAAGGCGAGGATGAAGATCAGTTCGCGGGTGACGTGATCGGTGGCACTGCCAATCGCCAGCGCAAGGGCAATCAACGCCTGCAACGACTGACAGATGGCCGCGACCTTGCGTCGATCGTAGCGGTCGGCGACGTGCCCGGTGTGCAGCATGAACAGTACGCGCGGGGCGAATTCGACCAGGCCGACCAGACCCAGATCGAGGACGTTGCCGGTCAGTTGATAGAGGTTCCAGCCGATGGCCACGGTGAGCATCTGGAAACCGCTGGCGGTGAAAATCCGTGCGAACCAGAACGCCAGGAACGGTCGATGGTGACGTAACAGCAGGGGCTCTTGGCTGGGCATCTGAAGGCAGGTCTGGCTCGAGGGGAACCGCGAGATTATCACCAGTCTGTAACAGGAAGTTGCTGTTATAAAAAATTTAGTTAGCCAGACATCGATCTTGACCCGCTGCCTGACGGCGTGTGGCGAGGGAAGGCGTGGCAAAGGGTTGCTGCTGCAGTGAGGCAACTTGTCACGCGGCAAACGACCACGCAGTTCTTCGTCGGAAATGGGACTACTCTTTCAACGTTGCTTGATCCAGATCAAGACCCTCCCGGGCCATGCTCTGGTGGCCCGTTGGCCAGACTCCCTGCGTTGCGATGGTTGTAAAAAAAGAACGAATCGGAATTCGCCGCACTCCATATCCGTGGGGGCAGTAGGTGCAGGGGCCACAAGCCCCGACGCCGGTATTACCTGACAGAGGAAGACTTATGTTCGGTTTAGAGGCACTCGATCTCGCCCGAATTCAGTTCGCGTTCACCATCTCGTTCCACATCCTGTTCCCGGCCATCACCATCGGCCTGGCGAGTTACCTCGCGGTGCTCGAAGGCTTGTGGCTGAAAACCCATAACGACACCTACCGTGACCTTTACCACTTCTGGTCGAAGATCTTTGCGGTCAACTTCGGCATGGGCGTGGTTTCCGGGCTGGTCATGGCCTATCAGTTTGGCACCAACTGGAGCCGCTTTTCGGACTTCGCCGGTGCTGTCACGGGACCGCTGCTGACCTATGAAGTGCTCACGGCATTCTTCCTTGAAGCCGGTTTCCTGGGCGTGATGCTGTTCGGCTGGAACAAGGTCGGCCGCGGCTTGCACTTCTTCTCCACGGTGATGGTGGCGGTCGGTACGTTGATTTCGACCTTCTGGATTCTGGCCTCCAACAGCTGGATGCAGACCCCGCAGGGTTTCGAAATCATCAACGGTCAGGTGATTCCAACCGACTGGTTTGCAATCATTTTCAACCCGTCATTCCCTTACCGTCTGATGCACATGGCGACCGCGGCGTTTGTTGCGACGGCATTTTTCGTCGGCTCCTCAGCGGCCTGGCACTTGCTGCGCGGCAAGGACAATCCGGCGATCCGCACCATGCTGTCGATGGCGATGTGGATGGCGCTGATTGTGGCGCCGATCCAGGCTGTCATCGGTGATTTCCACGGTCTCAACACCCTCAAGCATCAACCGGCAAAAATCGCCGCGATTGAAGGCCACTGGGAAAACAAGGGTGACGAAGCAACACCCCTGATCCTGTTCGGCTGGCCGGACATGAAGGAAGAGAGAACCAAGTTTGCCGTGGAGATTCCGTATCTCGGCAGCCTGATCCTCACGCACTCGCTGGATAAGCAAGTACCGGCGCTCAAGGACTTCCCGCCCGAAGACCGGCCGAATTCGACCATCGTGTTCTGGTCGTTCCGGATCATGGTTGGCCTTGGATTCCTGATGATTTTCACTGGCCTGTGGAGTCTGTGGCTGCGCAAGCGCGACACGCTCTACACCTCGCGTCCGTTTCTATATCTGGCGCTGTGGATGGGGCCGTCTGGTCTGATTGCGATCCTCGCAGGCTGGTTTACCACTGAAATCGGCCGCCAGCCGTGGGTGGTTTACGGGCTGATGCGCACGGCTGATGCGTCTTCCAATCACAGCTTCGCGCAGATGAGCATCACGCTGATCATGTTTGTGGTGGTGTATTTCGCGCTGTTCGGTGCCGGTCTCGGCTACATGATGCGCCTGGTGCGCAAGGGGCCGAAGATCAGCGAGGGCCAGGAAACACCGGAGGGTGGGCCTGGCAAGAAACGCACACCGGCCCGTCCGTTGTCCGCAGCCGACGATTCGTCCGATGCCGACCACGGCGACGACGTCACCCTGACCAAGGAGATTTGACTCATGGGTATTGATCTTCCGCTGATCTGGGCCGTGATCATCATCTTCGGCATCATGATGTACGTGGTCATGGACGGCTTCGACCTGGGCATCGGGATCCTCTTCCCGTTCATCCCGGGCAAGGTCGACCGTGACGTGATGATGAACACCGTCGCCCCGGTCTGGGACGGTAACGAAACCTGGCTGGTGCTCGGCGGTGCGGCGCTGTTTGGCGCCTTCCCGCTGGCGTATTCGGTGGTGTTGTCGGCGTTGTACCTGCCGCTGATCTTCATGCTGATCGGTTTGATTTTCCGCGGCGTGGCGTTCGAGTTTCGCTTCAAGGCCAAGGACGACAAGCGTCACCTGTGGGACAAGGCATTCATCGGTGGTTCGGTGGCCGCGACGTTCTTTCAAGGCGTGGCGCTTGGGGCGTTCATTGATGGGTTGCCGGTGGTCAATCGGCAGTTTGCCGGTGGTTCACTGGATTGGCTGACGCCGTTCACGATGTTCTGCGGCGCGGCACTGGTGGTGGCTTACGCATTGCTCGGCTGTACGTGGCTGATCATGAAGACCGAAGGCAAGCTGCAAGAGCAGATGCATAACCTCGCGCGACCACTGGCCTTCGTGCTGTTGGCGGTGATCGGTATTGTCAGTATCTGGACGCCGCTGGCCCACCCGGACATCGCGACGCGCTGGTTCAGCATGCCGAACGTGTTCTGGTTCATGCCGGTGCCGATTCTGGTCCTGGTGACGATGTACGGCTTGATCCGCGCCGTGGCGCGTAACGCCAACTACATGCCGTTCCTGCTGACGCTGGTGCTGATTTTCCTCGGCTACAGCGGTCTCGGTATCAGCCTGTGGCCGAACATCGTGCCGCCGTCGATCTCGATCTGGGACGCCTCCGCACCGCCGCAAAGTCAGGGCTTCATGCTGGTCGGCACGCTGTTCATCATCCCGTTCATCCTGGGTTACACCTTCTGGAGCTACTACGTGTTCCGCGGCAAGGTTACCCATGAAGACGGTTATCACTAGAACTGTAGGAGCGGGCTTGTTCCGGGCGGCGTTCCGACGATGGCGTCGGCGGCGTTATTGAGCTAACGGAGGATCGATGCAATGACTGGCAAACATTCCCTGCACGACATTAAAGAAGCCGAAAAAAAGCCGCTGTGGCAGCGGCTCGGCTGGTTGGCCATGATCTGGATTGGTAGCGTCGGCGCACTGTTTATCGTCGCGAGCCTGATGCGCATGTTCATGAATGCTGCAGGTCTGACCACCCACTGAAATATCCAGTCGCTTTCAAAGGCACGTTTTGAAACCCTCCGAACGGAGGGTTTTTTATGCCTGGCGTTTTACTTGCGGGCTTTGAGAATCACGAATTTCGGTGTGTTCGCCACTTGTTCGACACCGCGGAACAGTCGCGCCAGTTTGCTGTGATAGCCCAGATGGCGATTGCCGACGATATACAACGCACCGCCTACCACCAACGCTTCGCGCGCTTGCTGAAACATGCGCCAGGCCAGGAAATCACCGACCACTTGCTGCTGATGGAACGGCGGATTACACAGCACCACGTCCAGCGATTGCGCTTCCTGGCCGGCCAGACCATCGCCGGCACGCACGATCACGTCGCGATCACCGAGCGCTGCGCGCCAGTTCTCGGCAGCCGACTGCACCGCCATGAACGATTCGTCGACCAGCGTGTAGTGCGCGTCGGGGTTGTGCAGGGCGCTGGCAATTGCCAGCACACCGTTGCCGCAGCCAAGGTCGGCGACCCGTGCACCGCCAAGGTTCTTGGGCAGATGCGGGAGAAAGGCGCGGGTGCCGATGTCCAAGCCTTCTCGGCAGAATACGTTGGCATGGTTGATCAGTTCGATGGCCGGCGTGTCGAGACGATAACGCGATGGGTAGGGCGACACCGCCGGTTCTTTCGCTTCAGGGGTGGCAATCAACAGCCGTGCTTTTTTCACTGCCAGTGACGCCTGTACCGGGCCGATGTAGCGTTCCAGCAAATCGCCTGCAGCGCGTGGCAGATGTTTAATCATGGCGGCGGCGATCACTTCTGCGCCGGGCGCCAGTTGCCCTTGCAGGCGGATCAGTTGTTCTTCCAGCAAGGCCAGGGTTTTCGGTACGCGGATCAGTACTCGGTCGAACGGCCCGACCAAGGGCTCGCTCGCCGGAATCCCCTGGATCGCATCGAAGGCCTGGCCGTTGCGCAGCAGATTCTTTTCCAGGCCCTGAAAACCCAGAAATGAATCGCCGCTGCTGCTGACTTCAACCTTGCCCAGCAAACTGGCGGCCAACGCGCCGAAGCTGTCGTTGAGCACCAATACCCGTGTGCCGGCCACCGGTTGCTGCGCCGCCAGGTAATTGAGCAAATATTCATCGGCCGCGTCAAAAGCTTGCAGCGGTTCATTTTGCTGTTCGGGCTGGCGAATCAGGTCGAGTTGGGCGAAGGGCGTGTCAAGCAAGGGCATGGGACGGGGACTCAGGGTGATCAAGGTGTGTTCCGCGGCTGGGTCTCTTGCGGCGGAACCCGACCCAGTGGACAGCGACTCTGACAGACAGCGTCATCACTCGGGAAGGGCCTGAATGGTACGTTTTTTTCCAGCGCAATACCCGTAAGTTTTGAAGGACGCCAAGCGGCGGTGTCAAATAATGCCGGCTCTCGCAGCGGCGATAACCGCAGAAATCTTGTTGCAGACGTTGAGTTTCTCAATCACGTTTTGTACGTGATAGTTAACGGTGCGCTCGCTCAGGCGGAGGGTTTTTGAAATTTCATAGGCTGTTTTTCCGCCAGCCGACAATTGCAGAACCTCCAGTTCTCGTGGCGAAAGATGCGGCTGGTCGGGCTTCATCGACTGCTTTGGCAGCGTACGAGCAAACAGTTCGCTCAAATGACTGGCTGCATAAAAGATGTAGCCAAAATGCTCATACAGTTCGAGTGGGCTGATCTGGCCTTGTTCCTGCAACGCTTGCCACACATGTGGAGCCTTCTCATACAGTGTTTCATTCCAGACAATCGGCATCATCGACTGATTGCAGTGTGCCGTTATCGGATCAATTGAACTGAATTTCCTTTGTTCATACTGCCTGTTCCATTCGTCGGGGTAGTTATTGATTTGCAAGGTGTTTATTGACGTAACCTGTTGCGGCATTGCAACGGTTACTGCACAAAAGTTAAAGCCAAGATTTTCGGCAAATCTGAGCAGTATCGGCTACGCAGTATCGATGCCCTTGGCGAAAGTCAGCTGCTTCAACTGCGACTCCTTCCACGTTTCCATTAAAAATGCTCCGTGCAATTTCCGGGGTGCTTCTTGGATCTAATCTGATCCGCACGAAGACGAGCGTAGGACGTTTCCCACGTGATGCTCCGATTATTTTGCTCTTGGAACGAGTGATTATTTGAATGGCCGGTTATTAAGTACAGAGTGTTTTATATATGACTTATCATTGTTGCGGAATTTTCCTCTCCCACACGTAATGGAAAAGTGCACGCACATTATCCTAAGGGCAGGCATCCTGATATCACTACAAATCAGAGGTATTTAAGCAGGCGACTTTGCGCGAGACTGTTGGTTAACCGTTGAATGGAGTGCCCAATGACTGCCAACACAGACAAATTCACCCATCAGACCTTGCTTGACGTGCAACCGTTGACGCCCAATCTGTTCACTCTGCGTACCACCCGTGATGCGGGTTTTCGCTTTCGTGCCGGTCAGTTCGCGCGACTCGGTGTGATCAAGGCCGATGGCAGCACAGTGTGGCGCGCCTACTCCATGGTCTCTTCACCGTTTGACGAGTTTCTTGAGTTCTTTTCTATCGTGGTACCCGGAGGCGAGTTCACCAGTGAGCTGAGTCGACTGGAGGTTGGCGACACCTTGATGGTTGAACGTCAGGCCTATGGCTATCTGACCCTTGATCGTTTCGTCGACGGACGCGATTTGTGGCTGTTGTCGACAGGTACTGGGGTGGCACCTTTCCTGTCGATCCTTCAGGATTTCGAGGTCTGGGAAAAATTCGAGAGGATCATTCTTGTGTACAGCGTCAGGGAAGCGCGCGAACTGGCTTACCAGTCGTTGATCGCCGAACTGGCACAGCGTGATTATCTGGCGGAGCACATCCACAAGCTGCAGTACATTCCCACTGTCACTCGCCAGACGCATCCCGGTGCGCTGAACGGGCGGATCACGACGCTGATCGAGAACGGTGAGCTGGAACGCGCCGCGGGTGTGGAACTTTCTGCCGAACACTCGCGCGTCATGCTGTGTGGCAATCCGCAGATGATCGACGACACGCGTGCCTTGCTCAAACAGCGGCACATGAGCCTGAGCCTTGCTCGGCGGCCTGGCCAGGTGGCAGTGGAAAACTACTGGTAAACAAACGGCGCCTCGCAGGCGCCGTTTTTTTTGGGTGTGGCTGATTCAGGGCTGATTGTTCTGAGCCTTGAGCAAATCGCGGATCTCGCCCAGCAATTCCTCTTCTTTGGTCGGAACCGGCGGCAGGCTAGGCGCAACGGCTTCTTCGCGCTTCAGACGGTTGATGGCTTTGACACCCATGAAAATCGCGAAAGCAACGATCACGAAGTCCAAAACGGTTTGGAGGAACTTGCCGTACGCGAGCATCACCGCAGGCGCATCGCCCTGAGCCGCTTTCAACGTAATGGCCAGATCACTGAAGTCCACTCCGCCGATCAGCAGGCCGATTGGCGGCATGATTACGTCACCGACAAAGGATGAAACGATTTTGCCGAATGCGGCACCGATGATGATACCGACGGCCATGTCGACCACATTGCCTTTGACCGCGAAGGCCTTGAACTCGTTAAGCACGCCCATAGGTTATTTCCTTGTTACAGATGAGTTTGGTGTTGGCAGTGTAAATCAGTAAAACGCTTACTGCGCGAAACACCTTCTTACAATGCACATTTTTATCGACACATGAATAGACGATTAGTTTTCAAAGTGCCACTAATCGCGCGCGATTTACGCCATAACCACATGACTTGGAAGGAATTTTTTTCAATCATTGCGTTACGTTCTTTCTATTTATGTTCAGCGTTGCGGGCCTCTAGCCTTGTGTTGGCGCACCTGGATGCGCTCAAAAAAACAGAGGATCCTGATATGAATTCCGCTATTGGATTAGGGGCTTTTCCCCATCGCCGCACGCTTGGGGTCATCACCGCCAGCCTGCTGACCTTTTCCGTGCATGCCGCCCCGCTGACTCGCGACAACGGTGCCGCGGTAGGTGACAACCAGAACTCGCAGACTGCAGGAGCCAATGGCCCGGTGCTGTTGCAGGATGTGCAACTGATCCAGAAACTGCAGCGCTTTGACCGCGAGCGCATTCCCGAGCGCGTGGTACATGCACGGGGCACCGGTGCCCACGGCACCTTTACGGTGACCAACGATCTCAGCGACTTGAGCAAGGCCAAGGTGTTCGCTGCCGGCCAGACTACCCCGGTATTTGTGCGTTTCTCCGCTGTGGTTCACGGTAATCACTCCCCGGAAACCTTGCGTGATCCGCGCGGTTTCGCCACCAAGTTCTACACGGCTGACGGTAACTGGGACCTGGTTGGCAACAATTTCCCGACCTTCTTCATCCGCGATGCAATCAAATTCCCGGACATGGTGCACGCGTTCAAGCCTGACCCACGCACCAACCTTGATGACGATTCGCGCCGGTTCGATTTCTTCTCCCATGTACCGGAAGCCACGCGTACGCTGACCGAGTTGTATTCCAACTCGGGTACTCCGGCCAGTTATCGAGAGATGGATGGCAACGGTGTGCATGCCTATAAGTTGGTCAATGCCAAAGGCGAAGTGCATTACGTCAAGTTTCACTGGAAGAGTTTGCAGGGCATCAACAATCTGACGCCCAAGCAAGTCGGCAAAGTTCAGGGCCAAGACTACAGTCACATGACTAACGATTTGGTTACGAATATAAACAAGGGCAACTTCCCGAAGTGGGACTTGTACATTCAAGTGCTAAAACCACAAGATTTGTCCAAGTTTGATTTTGATCCATTGGATGCAACGAAGATCTGGCCAGGTATCGCGGAGCGAAAAGTTGGACAAATGGTCCTTAATCGTAATCCGGCAAATGTGTTTCAGGAAACTGAACAAGTAGCCATGGCGCCGGCCAATATTGTTCCTGGTATCGAGCCTTCGGAAGACCGCTTGTTGCAAGGTCGAGTGTTCTCTTATGCCGATACACAAATGTACCGCCTCGGTGCCAATGCCCTGCAATTGCCGATCAATGCACCGAAAGTTGCGGTGAACAATGGCAACCAGGATGGTGCGATGAACTTCGGTGCCAGCGCTTCCGGAGTGAATTATCAACCGAGCCGTCTGCAGCCGCGTGAAGAAACACAAACCGCGCGCTACAGCCAGATGGCGCTGTCGGGCAGCACGCAGCAGGCGAAGATCCAGCGTGAGCAGAACTTCAAGCAGGCAGGCGATCTGTACCGCTCGTTCAGCAAGAAAGAGCGTCGCGATCTGATCGACAGCTTTGGCGGCTCGCTGGCCACCACCGATGACGAGAGCAAGCACATCATCCTGTCCTTCCTTTATAAGGCTGATCCCGAGTACGGCACTGGTGTCACCGAAGTGGCCAAGGGTGACTTGAGCCGGGTCAAGGCACTGGCAGCCAAACTGGTCGACTGATTCCACACAACGTCACGCGGGGCCTGAGTCAGGCCCCGTTTCGCTGAGGGAGACTGCTGATGCGTGTTTATCTGGTTCTATTGTTCGGGTTTATGTCCTGTGGTGCGCTGGCAGCACCGGCCGTGCAAAGCCCTGATGCGCTCAAAGAACAACTACAGGATTACTATTTCGACGCCGCCCGGCGCGGTGATGTACCAATGCTCGATACCTTTATCGAGTCCGGTTATTCACTCGACACCCGCGACGGCAAGGGTTACACCGCGCTGATTCTGGCGGCTTATCACGGTCAGGCACCCGCAGTGGAGCGCTTGCTTGCCGCTGGTGCGGATGCCTGTGCCCAGGACCAGCGCGGCAACACGGCGTTGATGGGTGCGATCTTCAAGGGTGAGTTACAGATCGCCCGTCGGTTAATGGCCACCGATTGCAGCCCCGATCAACGTAACGGTGCCGGTCAGACGGCGGCGATGTATGCGGGTTTGTTCAAACGCCTTGAATTGCTCGACGCGCTGAAAGCCAAAGGCGCCGACCTGAATGCCGAAGATCCGCTGGGTAATAGCGCCGCACGTCTGGCCAGCGGCGAGATCCGTACCGCGGCGCCGCGCTGATCGGCGGCGCGTGCGTTATCATCGCGGTTTTTGTCGGGGGTTCTGATGGCCAAGGCCAAGCGCATGTACGGCTGCACCGAGTGCGGCGCAACCTTTCCCAAGTGGGCCGGCCAGTGTGGCGAGTGCGGTGCCTGGAATACGCTGACCGAAACCATGATCGAGAGCGGCGGCGCGACGGCGCCCTCCGGACGCACCGGTTGGACCGGGCAGCAGGCGCAGATCAAAACCCTGGCCGAAGTCAGCGTCGAAGAGATACCACGGTTTTCCACTGCCTCCAGTGAGCTGGATCGTGTACTGGGCGGCGGCCTGGTCGATGGCTCGGTGGTGTTGATCGGCGGCGACCCGGGTATCGGCAAGTCGACGATTCTGTTGCAGACCCTGTGCAACCTCGCCAAGAGCATGCCGGCGCTGTACGTCACCGGCGAGGAATCCCAACAGCAAGTGGCCATGCGCGCCCGCCGCCTCGGTTTGCCTCAGGATCAGCTACGGGTGATGACCGAAACCTGCATCGAGACCATCATCGCCACGGCACGTCAGGAAAAGCCCAAGGTGATGGTGATCGACTCGATCCAGACGATCTTCACCGAACAACTGCAATCGGCGCCCGGCGGCGTGTCTCAGGTGCGCGAGAGTGCGGCGTTGCTGGTGCGCTATGCCAAGCAAAGCGGCACGGCGATTTTCCTCGTCGGCCACGTGACTAAGGAAGGCGCACTGGCCGGCCCGCGCGTGCTTGAGCACATGGTCGACACCGTGCTGTATTTCGAAGGCGAATCCGATGGTCGACTGCGTTTGCTGCGGGCGGTGAAGAACCGCTTCGGCGCCGTCAACGAGTTGGGCGTGTTCGGCATGACCGACAAGGGTTTGAAAGAGGTCTCCAACCCTTCGGCGATTTTTCTCACGCGCGCTCAGGAAGAAGTCCCGGGCAGTGTCGTGATGGCGACGTGGGAAGGCACCCGGCCGATGCTGGTGGAAGTGCAGGCGCTGGTCGATGACAGTCATCTGGCCAACCCGCGCCGTGTGACGTTGGGGCTGGATCAGAACCGATTGGCGATGCTACTGGCCGTTTTGCATCGCCATGGCGGCATACCGACTCACGATCAGGATGTGTTCCTCAACGTGGTCGGCGGGGTGAAGGTGCTGGAAACCGCATCCGACCTGGCGCTGATGGCGGCCGTGATGTCGAGCCTGCGCAATCGGCCGTTGCCCCATGACCTGCTGGTGTTTGGCGAAGTCGGGTTGTCCGGCGAAGTGCGTCCGGTACCAAGCGGTCAGGAGCGGTTGAAGGAAGCGGCCAAGCATGGCTTCAAACGCGCCATTGTGCCGAAGGGCAATGCGCCGAAGGAATCACCGCCGGGGCTGCAGATCATTGCCGTGACCCGACTGGAACAGGCCCTCGACGCGCTTTTCGAATAACTACACCCCCCTGTAGGAGCAGCCTTCGGCAGCTCCTGCACGGCCAGGCTTTATCAGATTTCGATCAGTGCGCCCAACTCCCGCTCCAGCTCCTGCGGATCGCCCAGATTGAACTCAATCAAACGCCGCAGGCGTTCGATCGACTCCAGGCTGATGTGCTTGCAGACAAAGCCCAGTTGGCCGCGGTCATCGTGGGTCAGTTGCACATCCATCTTGATGCCGACCTCATCATTGAGATGAATCTCCACGAGGAAATGCCGTTCCCGATCACCCAGCCACGGCTCGGGTTTTTCGATCAACAGCCCCTTGAGCGAGAGATCGATCAACTTGACTTGCCAGATGTACTCGCCCTGACTCAATTCAGTTCGGGCATCGAACGCGATACGTTTGAATCGGCGACGCTCTGCTGGGTGCTCGCTCATGGCGCAATCCTCTCGAAGGTTTGCTGACTATAGACCCGACCAGCCGGGTGCAGCCAACGATCAAGGCGTCTAGACCTATGTCGGGGTATGGCCTTTGTCGTCGTAAGCGCTAAACTCGGGGTGGCTGTCTTTCTTGTCCACCCTGGCTGGAATAATAAAATGAAAAACAATAATAGCCTGCTACGCCACTTACCCTGGCTAGTGCTGGCAATAGTAGGAGCGTGCGCCCTGGGCGTAGTGGCATTGCGCCGAGGCGAGGCCATTAACGCCTTGTGGATTGTGGTCGCTGCCGTGGCCATTTATCTGGTTGCGTATCGTTACTACAGCCTGTTCATCGCAACCCATGTGATGCAACTCGATCCGCGTCGGGCCACCCCCGCCGTGCTCAACAACGACGGTCTGGACTTTGTTCCAACCAACAAACACATTCTTTTCGGTCACCACTTCGCGGCGATTGCTGGCGCGGGGCCTCTGGTCGGCCCGGTGCTGGCGGCGCAGATGGGGTATCTGCCTGGCACACTCTGGCTGATTGCCGGTGTGGTGCTGGCGGGCGCGGTGCAGGACTTCATGGTTCTGTTCATGTCGACCCGACGCAACGGCCGTTCCCTGGGTGACATGGTGCGTGAAGAAATGGGCCGTGTTCCCGGCACCATTGCGCTGTTCGGCTGCTTCCTGATCATGATCATCATCCTTGCGGTGCTGGCGCTGATCGTGGTGAAAGCACTCGCCGAAAGCCCGTGGGGCATTTTCACCGTGATGGCGACCATCCCGATCGCGATGTTCATGGGCATCTACATGCGCTACATCCGCCCGGGCCGCATCGGCGAAATCTCCGTGGTCGGCGTATTGCTGCTGCTGGGTTCGATCTGGCTGGGTGGGCAGATTGCCGCTGATCCGGTGTGGGCCAAGGCGTTTACCTTCACGGGTGTGCAGATTACCTGGATGCTGGTCGGCTACGGTTTTGTCGCTGCTTCGCTACCGGTCTGGCTGATTCTGGCGCCGCGTGACTACCTCTCCACTTTCCTCAAGATCGGTACCATTGTCGCGTTGGCGATTGGCATTCTGGTAACCATGCCCGAGCTGAAAATGCCGGCGCTGACCCAGTTCGTCGACGGCACCGGCCCGGTGTGGAAGGGCGGTCTGTTCCCGTTCCTGTTCATTACCATTGCTTGCGGTGCGGTCTCCGGTTTCCACGCGCTGATTTCTTCGGGCACCACGCCCAAGCTGCTGGATAACGAAACCAACGCCCGTTACATCGGTTACGGCGGCATGCTGATGGAGTCATTCGTGGCGATCATGGCCATGGTCGCTGCATCGGTGATCGAGCCAGGCGTGTACTTCGCCATGAACAGCCCGGCGGCTGTCGTCGGCAGTGACGTGGTGTCGGTTGCGCAAGTGGTCACCAGTTGGGGTTTTGCGATCACGCCTGAGGCGCTGCAAGCCGTGGCGAATGACATTGGCGAAACCACCATCCTCGCCCGTGCCGGCGGTGCACCGACCCTGGCGGTGGGTATTGCGCAGATCCTGCACAGTGTCCTGCCGGGTGAAAACACCATGGCGTTCTGGTACCACTTCGCGATCCTGTTCGAAGCGCTGTTCATCCTGACCGCAGTCGACGCCGGTACTCGTGCCGGGCGTTTCATGCTGCAGGATCTGCTCGGCTCCTTCGTTCCGGCGCTCAAGCGTACCGAATCCTGGACCGCCAACCTGATCGCCACTGCCGGTTGTGTGGCGATGTGGGGCTGGTTGCTGTATCAGGGCGTGATCGATCCACTGGGCGGCATCAACACCTTGTGGCCGCTGTTCGGTATCTCCAACCAGATGCTGGCCGGTATCGCGCTGATGCTCGGCACCGTGGTCCTGATCAAGATGAAGCGTCAGCGCTACATCTGGGTCACGCTGTTGCCGGCAACGTGGCTGTTGATCTGCACCACGACCGCAGGCTTCATCAAGCTGTTCGACGCCAACCCGGCGATCGGCTTCCTGTCGCTGGCTAGGAAGTACAGCGATGCACTGGCCAATGGTCAGGTGCTTGCTCCCGCGAAAAGCGTCGAGCAGATGCAGCACGTGATCTTCAACGCTTACACCAACGCCACGCTGACTGTGCTGTTCCTGTTCGTGGTATTCAGCATCCTGTTCTATGCGCTCAAGGTCGGCATCGCTGCCTGGGGCAAAAAAGAGCGTACGGATAAAGAATCGCCATTCCAGGCCCTGCCGGATGCGTAACCAGAGGATTGCAGCATGTTCAATGACCTGAGTCGCCTCGGTAAATACCTCGGTCAGGCCGCGCGCCTGATGGTCGGCATGCCCGACTACGACACTTACGTCGAGCACATGCAAAACAAACACCCGGACAAACCGGTGATGAGCTACGAGATGTTCTTTCGCGAACGTCAAGAAGCCCGTTACGGTGGCAAGGGTGGGCCGAAGTGCTGTTGATCTGACAGCCTGAGGTTGAAGCAAGCCCCCGGTGGGAGCGAGCTTTCTCGCGAGTGCGGAGTATCAGTCGATGAATAATTTGACTGACACACCGCTATCGCGAGCAGGCTCGCTCCCACATTTGTTTTTGTGTTGTTCATTCATTTTGTGAAGGAGAAAGCGTTTGTCCTCTCCCATTCCTGTCACGGTGCTCAGCGGTTTTCTCGGCGCCGGCAAGACCACGTTGCTGCGCCATATCCTGAAAGCCGAGCACGGCCTGAAAATCGCCGTCATCGAGAACGAATTCAGCGATGCCGGTATCGACACCCAGTTGCTGGGCGACGAGCCGGTGCAGGTCATGACCCTGGCCAATGGCTGCGTCTGCTGCACCATCCACACTGATCTGACCAAGGCTCTGTACCTGCTGCTTGAACGCCTGGACAGCGGCGAGATCGCCTTCGATCGTCTGGTCATCGAGTGTACCGGTCTGGCCGATCCGGCACCGGTCGCGCAGACCTTTTTCATCGACGAAGAATTGCGCGAGCGTTACTTGCTCGACGGCATCATCACCCTGGTCGACGCAGCTCACGCCGACGTGCACCTGACCCAGACCATCGCCCAGGCGCAAATCGGTTTTGCCGACCGTTTGCTGGTGAGCAAGACCGATCTGGTGGACGAAGCCGCGTTCACCGCGCTGAGCGAACGTCTGACCCGAATCAACCGGCGTGCGCCGATCCGCGTGGTCGAGCATGGCAACATCGATCTGGCCGAACTGCTGGATGTGCGCGGCTTCAACCTCAATGCCGATCTCGGTGGTGGCCTGAGTCTGCGCCCGGTGAGCAAAGCACCTTCGATCGATCGCATCTCAAGCCTGGTACTGCGCACCGATCAGCCGCTGGATATCGATCAGCTCAGTGAGTTCATGAATGAACTGCTGGAAGAACATGGCAAGCAATTGCTGCGTTACAAAGGCGTGCTGAACATTGCCGGGGAGGATCGCCGGTTGGTGTTTCAGGGCGTGCTGAAACTCTACGGTTTCGACTGGGACACCGAATGGGGCGAGGGTGAGAAACGCGAGAGTGTGATTGTGTTTATTGCCGATGATTTGCCGGAAGGGAAGATTCGGGCGGGGTTTGCCAAAGTGGTGGCGAGCTGATGGATCTTCAGCGTCAGTGATGACGCTATCGCGGGCAAGCCCGCTCCTACAGGTCAAGCGTCGGTCATGAATGCTGTCGGCATCTTGACCACTGTGGGAGCGGGCTTGCCCGCGATGGCGATCTAGCCGACGACGCAGCGGTCATTGACGGAATACAGGAGGGTGTCCTCCAGATGATCCAGATGTTGATTCATCAGCATGCTGGCTCTGCAAGCATCCCCACACTCCACCGCCTCAACCAGTGCCAAATGCTCCTGCCACGCGCAACAGTTGTGCGTAGTCCCGCCACACCGCGCAATGGCCAGTGACGTCAGCGGCACCAGACTGCCAAGAAAATGCGCCAACGGTGCATTCCCCGCCATCCGCGCCAATTGCAGATGAAACTCCCCGGACAAGCGAATCGCCGCGCCCCGCCGATCCTGCTCCACAGCCTGCCGTTCACGCTCGATCAGCGCTCGTAGACGTTTCAAGCCGTCAGCCTGTGGGCGCTGGCACGCCAGGCGCACGAGCGTGTTTTCAGCCAGTCGCCGCGCATGCAACGTCTGTCGATTCTGTTCCGCGTCCGGCTCGGCCACCCGTGGCCGATGATTGGTGCGCAATACGATGACGTGTTCGTTGCACAGCTGCGTCAGCACCCGGCGAACATCTGCGCGGCTGGCGCCGAACATCTGCTTGAGACTGTCTTCGGTGAAGCGGCTGCTCGGGTCGATGCGCTGCTCCAGAATCGCGTCGAACAGTCGCGGATACAGATCATCATCCGGCGCGCGCAGGCGGGAGAAGGGCAGGGCGGCAGACATCTGGCGAGGGTGCGACGGCGAGGCAAGGCTGTTCATGGCCGGTCTCCAGTGTGAAATATTTCAGTTGCTCAAGTGGTCGTCCGGAATGTTCATCTCGATGCCCATCCGCTGCGCCTCACGCAGAATGTGCCGGCGCATTTCAGCGCTGGCCTGCGCGCTGTTCTTACTGCGGATCGCACGGACCACGGCTTCGTTTTCTTCCAGCCGTTCGGCCAGATGTTCCGGGGAGTTGCGCAGCACCTCGGCGCTTTGCTTGAGGGCGTTGCTGGTCTGCTGCACCACACTCTGGAAAATCGGGTTTGAAGTCAGGGTGAACAGCTCTTCATGGAAGGCAACGTAGGCGCTGACTCCGGCTTCGCTGTCGCCGGCTTCAAGGGCTTCGCGCATGTCCATCAGGGTCAGGCGCAACTGGCCGACTTCCTTGCTGCTGATCGACTGCGCCACCAGGCCGACAATGAACGGTTCAAGGGTGTAGCGCAGTTGCAGCACGTCTTCGAGACTGGCGCCGGCCACCGCGCTGTCGTGGCTCTGGCTGTCGCTGAGTTGCGCGTCGAGCACCACCACACCTTTGCCGGGCATTGAGCGGACGAGGCCGAGGGTTTCCAGGACGATCACTGCTTCGCGCAGGCTTGGGCGGCTGATACCCAGTTGTTCGGCCAGTTCGCGCTGGCCCGGCAACATGTCGCCGGAGCGCCACTGACCACGGGCGAGTGCGGCGCGGAGTTTTTCTACGACTGAGTTGACGACGGTGGATGTGGTAATCACTTGTCTTGCTCCATGTGCCTGTGAGGGCGGCCGCAGACGACGAACAAAGGATCGACGCCTGCGGCACCTCCCACAGGGTTGAAATCAGAACTCCTGCTGGTGCGCCGGAGTTGCTGTTTTACGCGGTTGAAAGGTGTAGCCCTGCTGACCGCTGAGTACTTTATTGGCTCGCTGCACATCAATGTCCTTTTCCCAACGGGCAATGGCCACGGTGGCGACGCAATTGCCGATCAGGTTGGTCAGCGCGCGGCCGATGCCCATGAACCAGTCCACCGCCAGCACCAACACCAGGCCGACCACCGGAATCGCCGGGATTGCCGTCAGCGTCGCCGCGAGAATCACCAAGGCCGAACCGGGAATACCGTGGGCGCCTTTGGAGGTAATCAGCGACACCAGCAGAATCGTCAGCAAATCAGTCATGGCCAAAGGCGTGCCGGTGGCGTTGGCGATGAAGACGATGGCCAGCGTCAGGTAGATCGAGAAGCCGTCGAGGTTGAACGAATAACCGGTGGGGATCACCAGCCCGACGGTCGAACTGCCGATGCCCAGGTGTTCAAGTTTGCGCATGATCTGTGGCAACACGGCATCCGAGGACGCGGTGCCCATGACGATCAGCAGTTCTTCGCGCAGGTACTTGAGCAGCGGCCACATCCGCAGGCCGGACGCACGCATCACCAGGCCCAGAATCACGCTGACGAACGCGATGCAGGTCAGGTAGAACAAGCCGACCAGGCTGCCCAGATGTTGCAGGGAATCGATGCCGTATTTGCTGGTGGTGAAGGCGATGGCGCCGAACACGCCGATCGGTGCCAGACGCACGATCATGCCCATGATCCGGAAGATCACATGGCTCAGTTCGTTGATCAGTCGCGATATGCCGGAGGCCGCTTCGCCGACCAGATTCAAAGCGCTGCCGAACAGTACCGAGAACAGCAGCACTTGCAGAATGTTGTTCTCGGCAAAGGCGCCGATCACCGATGTCGGGATCAGGTCCATGAGGAACTGCGTGGTGGTGTGCATGTGCTGGCCGCGCTCGGCCAGATCGCCCATGTCGGCCGTGGACAATTGCTCCAGGTGGATATTCGCACCGCTGCCGATGCCGGTGCTGAAGGCGAATACCAGACCGATCACCAGCGCGATGGTGGTCAGCACTTCAAAGTAAATAACCGACTTGAGACCAATCCGGCCGACCTTCTTCAGGTCGCCCGCGCCACTGATGCCGCTGACCACTACGCAGAACACGATCAGGCCGATGAGCATCTTGATCAGTTTGATGAAACCGTCGCCGAGCGGTTTGAGCTGGGCCGAGTATTCCGGAAGGGTCAGCCCACAGACGATGCCGAGCACCAGTCCGAGAACCACTTGGAGGAAGATTGAACGCGAGCACCATCTGAGCATGGGAGAAATCCTGGTCGGTGTCCTGGCTGCCGTACGCGGGGCGTATCAGATTCAGGACTTAATTATTGTGGTCTTACCGGTATGTCCAGTGCGAGTGCAGTCTAGGCGCTGTTTTTTATCAATCGCAAGTGAAAAATGACGAATTGGCATGACCGGTCTGACCAGTTGAGCGGTGAGTCCCATTCTTGAGCGGTTCAGGCGTTTGAAAATATTTCAGGCGAAAAAAAACCGGCCAATCACTTGGCCGGTTTTTCATGCTGCGGGTTTAGCGTCGCAATTAAGCGCCGTATACCGGCAGTTTCTTGCAGATGGCTTTGACTTTCTCACGAACGGCGTCGATCACCGCTTCATTGGAAAGATCTGCCAGGATGTCGCAGATCCAGCCGGCCAGCTCTTTGCACTCTGCTTCCTTGAAGCCACGAGTGGTCACAGCCGGAGTACCGAAGCGCAGGCCGGAAGTTACGAACGGCGAGCGTGGATCGTTTGGCACGGAGTTCTTGTTCACGGTGATGAACGCTTTGCCCAGAGCGGCGTCGGCGTCTTTACCGGAGATTTCCTGCTTGATCAGCGACAGCAGGAACAGGTGGTTTTCAGTACCGCCGGAAACCACGTCGAAACCGCGCTCGATGAACACGCTGGCCATGGCCTGGGCGTTTTTCACCACTTGTTGCTGGTAAGTCTTGAACTCAGGCTGCAGCGCTTCCTTGAAGCAGATCGCTTTGGCGGCAATCACGTGCTCCAGCGGGCCACCCTGGGCGCCCGGGAATACGGCGGAGTTGAGCTTCTTCTCGATGTCGGCGTTGGCGCGAGCCAGTATCAGGCCGCCACGTGGACCGCGCAGGGTCTTGTGCGTGGTGGTGGTCACGACGTCAGCGAAAGGCACCGGGTTCGGGTAAACGCCCGCGGCAACCAGACCGGCCACGTGAGCCATGTCGACGAACAGGTAAGCGCCAACCTTGTCAGCGATTTCGCGGAAACGCGGGAAGTCCAGGATCTGCGAGTAGGCAGAGAAACCGGCCACGATCATTTTCGGCTTGTGCTCAACCGCCAGACGCTCGACTTCGTCGTAGTCGATCAGGCCGTTGGCGTCGATGCCGTACTGGATAGCGTTGTACAGCTTGCCGGAGGAGGAAACGCTGGCGCCGTGGGTCAGGTGACCACCATGGGCCAGGCTCATGCCCAGAATGGTGTCACCGGCCGACAGCAGGGCCAGGTAAACGGCGCTGTTGGCTTGCGAACCGGCGTGCGGCTGAACGTTGGCGTAGTCGGCACCGAACAGTTCTTTGGCGCGGTCGATGGCCAGTTGCTCAACGATATCGACGTACTCGCAACCACCGTAGTAGCGCTTGCCCGGATAACCTTCGGCGTACTTGTTGGTCAATACCGAGCCTTGAGCTTCCATCACCGCTGGGCTGGTGTAGTTTTCCGAAGCGATCAGCTCGATGTGCTCTTCCTGGCGCACGGCTTCTTGCTCCATGGCGGCAAAGAGATCGGCGTCGTACTTGGCAATAGTCAAATCACGGCTGAACATGGCGGTCCTCAAGGATCGGGGGCAGAAAAGGGGGGCATTCTAACCCAACCGCTTTTGGATGGCATATGAAACGACATCATGTCGCAGACAAGTGGCGCTCATCACAGATGTGCGGTGCTTTTGCTGGCCCCATCGCTGGCAAGCCAGCTCCCACAGTAACCGGGGTGGCCGCTGGGTTGTGTGATCGATATCAATCGCTGTGGGAGCTGGCTTGCCAGCGATGAGGCCAGGAGCCTCACCCCAAAAACTCAGTCGAACATGAACAGCGCATCATTGCTGAACTGCGCCTCAAACCGTCCCGCCGGCATTGGTCGCCCGAACAGATACCCCTGAACCTCATCGCAGCCATGCTCACGCAGGAAGTCCAGTTGTTCATGGGTTTCCACGCCCTCGGCAATCACCGCCAGATTTAGGCTGTGAGCCATGGCGATGATCGCACGGGCGATCTGCGCGTCTTGCTCGCCTGACGGCAGGCCATCGACGAAGGTACGGTCGATTTTCAGCACGTCGATCGGGAACTGCTTGAGGTAGTTCAGCGATGAGTAACCGGTGCCGAAGTCATCGACCGCGATGCTCAGGCCGAGGTTTTTCAGGCCGGCGAGGATCTGCATCGCTTCGCTGACTTCACGCATCAGAATGCTTTCGGTCAATTCCAGCTCCAGACAGGCCGGTGGCAGACCGGTTTCGCGCAGGATCGTGGCGATCCGCGTACCGAGCTGGCCGTCGGAGAACTGCCGCGCCGAGATGTTCACCGACACCTTCGGCACGCGCACACGGTTCTGGTGCCAGGTCTTGAGCTGACGGCACGCCTCGCTGATCACCCAGTCGCCGACATCGACCACCAGCCCGAGCTCTTCCAGCACCGGAATGAAATCTCCCGGCGGCACCAGTCCGCGACGCGGATGACGCCAGCGCAGCAGGGCTTCGGCACCGGTCAGACGTTTGCCGTCGCCGCTGAATTGCGGTTGGTAATACAGGACAAATTCGTCTTGTTCCAAGGCATGGCGCAGGTCGCTTTCCAGCTCCAGACGCTCCAGTGCACTGGCGTTCATGTCGGCCTGATAGAACTGGAAGTTGTTTTTGCCACGCTCCTTGGCGTGGTACATCGCGGTGTCGGCGTTCTTCATCAACTGGCTCAGTTCGTTGCCGTCCTGCGGGCTGAGGGCGATGCCGATACTGGCGGTGACAAAGAACTCACGACCTTCGAGCACGAACGGCCGCACCAGACTGGCGAGAATCTGCTCGGCGACATGAATCGCCCGGTTCAGCGCCAGTTCGCGGCTGGAACGATGTTGCAGCAGCAAGGTGAATTCATCGCCGCCCATGCGCGCCACGGTGTCGTCATCGTCGACGCAGGCCAGCAGACGTGTGGCCATGTCTTTCAGCATGCGGTCGCCGGCCGCGTGGCCGAGGGAGTCGTTGATCGGCTTGAAACGGTCGAGGTCGAGGAACATCAGCACCACCCACGACTTCTGCCGGTCGGCCGATTGCAGCGCGGTGTGCAGACGATCCTGGAACAGCGTGCGGTTCGGCAGATGGGTCAGGGCGTCGTAGTAGGCGAGGCGGTGAATCCGCTGCTCGCTGGCCTTGCGCTCGCTAATGTCACTGAAGAAGCACACGTAACTGGCCAGATCGCCCTCGTCATCGAGCACCGCGGTGATGCCGACCCACGCCGGGTAATGCTCGCCGTTTCGGCGCTTGAGCCAGACCTCGCCTTCCCACGTGCTGTGCTGATGCAATTGCTTGAGCACGTAACGCAGGTGTGCGTCCTGTTGTTCGTCGACGGTGAGCATGTTCGGCAACTGGTCGAGGACTTCGGCCACCGCGTAACCGCTGACCCGGCTGAAGGCTTCGTTGGCCTGGACGATGTAACCGGCCGGATCGGTGATCAGGATCGCCGAAGTCGAATGTTCGAAAACCGTGGCGGCCATGCGCAGGTCTTTTTCGGCGCGGCGCTGCTGGCTGATGTCGCGTCCTACGCCAAGCACGCCTTCGAACGCACCGTGTTCGTCCCACACCAGCACCAGGCGCAACTCGATCGGGATCTTGCGGCCGTCGGCGCGCAGGCAGTCGAACAGGAACAGCTGGGTCTGGACCTGATTGCGCAACAGCGCCAGTTGCTCGGGTTTGTCCAAAGCCTTGCTGACCCGATCCATCAGGGCGTGGATGCCATTCAGTTGCTGCGGGTTGGCGATGGTCGATTGCCAGCCGTTCTGAAAAATCCACTCGACGTCATAACCCAGCACCGCTTGCACCGAGGGGCTGACGTAGTTCAGCGACAGCTTGCTGTCGGTGGAGAAGATCACGTCGCTGATGCTTTCGGCGAGCATGCGATAGCGCTGCTCGCTGTCGCGCAGGGATTCGCTGGCCTCGATCTGCTCGGTGATGTCCTTGGCCACCCCGATGATCCGCGTGACCTGATCGTGCTTGTCGCGGGCCAGTGCCTGTTCACGGATATCGAAGCGCCGCCATTCGCCGTCGCGATGGCGGAAGCGCAACTGACATTGCAGCAACTGGCTGTAACCGGCGTGGCGCTGCATCTGCCGCGAGCGGTGGTAATAGTCGGCATCTTCGGGGTGCAGCAGGATTTCCCAGAAATACTCGCCCATCTGATGCAGTTCGCTGCGGTTGTAACCGAGTGTCTGGCCGAGGTGGTGGTTGCTGAAAATCATCCGCTGGCTGATCACATCCTGCACGTACAGGTGATCCGGCACAGTACGCACCACGTCGGACCAGAAACCTTCGCGTTCCAGCAGCGACAGTTCGATCAGTTTGCGGCTAGTGATGTCGTTGATGCTGAGGATCACGGCTTTGTAGTCATGCTGCTCGGTGGGGAGGCGCAGCACCATCCACAGATGCTGGTCACGACCATTGATGTCGGGCAGTTTGATTTCCAGTTCCAGCTGCTTTTGCTGCTGCAGCACGGCATCCAGAATCTGATGGCCGATCGCGCAGTGACGGTGCGGATGGCCGTCGATCAACAGTTGCCAGGCGTCGTCACAGGAATTGACGTTGAGCAGTTGCAGCGCCACCTGATTGACCTCGGTGACGCGCAGTTCCTGGAGCAATTGCTGGCGCTGTTGCGGCTGATCGAGCCAGGCCTTGAGCTGGTCGCTGGTCTGGATCTGCACCTTGTCGAAAAATTGCTTGAGACCGGACAGGTCGAGCACGCAGAGGGCCACGCCGGTGCCCTCGAAAATGTCCTGATACCGGCGACGACCCTCATGCAGTTGGCGCTGACGGCGGCGCATGTTCAGCAGCGCAATCACCGGCAGCATCGAGAAGGCCAGGCCCAGCAAGCATTTGCCGATGAACGCCGGCAGCAACTCTTCAAGCACACGTCGACGGTCGAACAGGCCGCGCAACTGCCAGTCGCTGCTGCTCAGCGGCACAGTGAGCACGGTGTTGGCCAGATCATCCGGGCTCAGCACGCCAGGCCTGGCCGACGACGGTGCCTCATCGCGGCTGATGATCTGATGGTTGAGACGGTTTTCCACCAGCCACAGTGGACGCAGGCCGGTTTCACTTTGTTTGGTCAGCGAGTCGAAGAAGATCGGCGCCAGGCGCAAGACCCAGTAGCCGCGCGTGTTGCCGCTGGCCTGATGCAGCAGCAAATGCACCAGAGAACCGTCGTCCGCGTTGCTGAAGTAATGCGCCTGGGAGCGGCTTCGGCGCACCAGTTCAGTCAGGTAGTCGGCGTCGGAACTGTCCGCTGCGCTGTCACTGATGATTCTGCCGGACGGACTGAGCAGCGCCATGCTGCGCAGACCGGGCAGCGATTGCTGGAGCTTGCGCAGCAACGCCTGCTGTTCGTCGGCTGACTGCGGCTGTTCGACGATCGGTAGCAGATTGAGCGCGATTTGCGCGTTCAGCGCCATGTTCAGGCTAACCTGCGAGGCGAGGTCGGCGGTGTAATCGATGGTGTACTGGCGCTGGTTTTTCTGGGTTTCGCGCAATTGGTCGAGCAATTGCCAGAACAGCAATGCCAACAGCAAAAGCACGAGTGTCGCCAGCGCACCCTTTAATGTTCCGCGCAGGGGCGAGCCTGGCGCCGGTTGGGTGCTGCTCACAGAGGCTGGCGGAGTGACATTGGACAAGCTGTAATCCTGCGGTCTGGCTGGACTGGCGCGACATGCACTATAAGCCGGACGCCCGAAGGGCGGCTAGCATGCCTTGAGTTGTGGCGAAGTGCCAGCCCCTAACGGGTGGACTGCCTTCTATCATTAAGGTAGCTTTGCCGGTTACGCGGGAGCGTTCCAGCTCCTACAATCAGACTTTTTCTGCGCGCACGCATTGATGACTATCAAGTGAACGACGCGCATCGGTCTGGCCGGGCATCGCCTGCGCTCCAATCATTCATCTGTCACTGACCCAAGGTTCTCCATGGCTCAATACGTCTTCACCATGCATCGGCTGGGCAAAGTTGTTCCGCCGAAGCGGGAAATCCTCAAAAACATTTCGCTGTCCTTCTTCCCCGGCGCCAAGATCGGCGTGCTCGGCCTCAACGGTTCGGGTAAGTCCACGCTGCTGAAAATCATGGCAGGCGTCGACACCGAGTTTGAAGGCGAAGCCCGTCCGATGCCGGACCTGAATATCGGTTATCTGCCGCAAGAGCCGCAACTTGATCCGACCAAGACCGTGCGTGAAGTGGTCGAGGAAGCGGTCAGCGTGATCAAGAACGCCCAGGCACGCCTGGACGAGGTCTACGCGGCTTACGCTGAAGAAGATGCCGACTTCGACAAACTGGCTGCCGAACAGGCCAAGCTCGAAGCGATCCTGCAAGCCAGCGACGGCCATAACCTGGACCGTCAACTGGAAGTCGCCGCCGACGCGCTGCGTCTGCCGGCCTGGGACGCCAAGGTCGAATTCCTCTCCGGTGGTGAAAAACGTCGTGTGGCCCTGTGTCGTCTGCTGCTGTCCGCTCCGGACATGTTGCTGCTCGACGAACCGACCAACCACCTGGACGCTGACTCCGTGGCGTGGCTGGAGCACTTCCTGCACGACTTCCCGGGTACCGTGGTTGCGATCACGCACGACCGTTACTTCCTGGACAACGTTGCTGGCTGGATTCTGGAACTCGACCGCGGCGCGGGCATTCCTTACGAAGGCAACTATTCGGGTTGGCTTGAAGCCAAGTCCGATCGTCTGGCTGCCGAATCCAAACAGCAGTCGGCTCACGAAAAAGCCATGAAAGAAGAACTGGAGTGGGTGCGCAAAGGCGCCAAGGCCCGCCAGTCGAAATCCAAGGCTCGTCTGCAACGCTTCGAAGAAATGCAATCGCAGGAATTCCAGAAGCGTTCGGAAACCAACGAGATCTACATCCCGGCCGGCCCGCGTCTGGGCGACAAGGTCATCGAATTCAAGAACGTTTCCAAGGGCTACGGCGATCGCGTGTTGATCGACAACCTGTCGTTCTCGATGCCGAAGGGCGCCATTGTCGGCGTAATCGGCGGTAACGGTGCCGGTAAATCGACCCTGTTCCGCATGCTTATGGGCAAGGAGACACCGGATTCGGGCAGCATCGAAGTCGGCGAAACCGTGCAACTGGCGTGCGTCGACCAGAGCCGCGAAGACCTCGATGGCAGCAAAACCGTGTTCCAGCAGATCTCCGACGGTTCTGACCAGATCCGCATCGGCAACTACGAGATCCCGTCGCGTACCTATGTCGGTCGCTTCAACTTCAAGGGTGGCGATCAGCAGAAGTTCGTCAAGGACCTGTCCGGCGGTGAGCGCGGTCGCCTGCACCTGGCGCTGACTCTGAAAGAGGGCGGCAACGTCCTGCTGCTCGACGAACCGTCCAACGACCTCGACGTTGAAACCCTGCGTTCGCTGGAAGAGGCCCTGCTGGACTTCCCGGGCGCCGCGATTGTGATCTCTCACGATCGGTGGTTCCTTGACCGCGTCGCGACCCACATCCTGGCGTACGAAGACGACTCGCAAGCGATCTTCTTCGAAGGTAACTACACCGAGTACGAAGCCGACCGCAAAAAGCGCCTCGGCGAAGCAGCGGCCCAGCCACACCGGGTACGCCACAAAAAACTGGCCTGATTCGGGTTGGTTGCATGAAAAAGCGGAGCCTTCGGGCTCCGTTTTTTTTGCTTTGATTTTTTCGAGGGTACCGAGGTGGATTCATCGCTGGCAAGCCAGCTCCCACAGGATTTGTGATGTGCCCGGAATAGGTGAGCACTGCTGAAACTGTGGGAGCTGGCTTGCCAGCGATTGGGGTGTAACTGTTGGTGCATCACTTGGATTTCGCCTCCCCATTCGGGGGCAAAAACGGTTCAAAAACGCTCTGATTTATATCCTGTGCACCATTTAATTTCATATCTGCGACATCTTGCGCTGTTCCTGTGCGCATTTCGTTTGCTACAGTCCGGCTCAATTTCTTCCAACGATAATAAATTTGCCGAGACTTTTTCCATGATCGAATCCGTCGAATCCTTCCTCGCACGCCTGAAACAACGCGACCCGGATCAACCCGAATTCCACCAGGCTGTCGAAGAAGTCCTGCGCAGTCTGTGGCCGTTTCTTGAGGCCAATCCGCGTTACCTCACCTCGGGGATTCTGGAGCGCATCTGTGAGCCGGAGCGGGCGGTGGTGTTTCGCGTGTCGTGGGTCGACGATCAGGGCAAGGTCCAGGTCAATCGCGGTTTCCGTATCCAGATGAACAGCGCCATCGGACCGTACAAGGGTGGCTTGCGTTTCCACCCATCGGTGAACATGGGCGTGCTGAAGTTTCTCGCCTTCGAGCAGACTTTCAAGAACTCGCTCACCTCGTTGCCAATGGGCGGCGGCAAGGGCGGCTCGGACTTCAATCCGAAGGGCAAGAGCGACGCCGAAGTCATGCGGTTCTGCCAGGCGTTCATGAGCGAGCTGTATCGCCATATCGGTGCTGATGTTGACGTGCCGGCCGGCGACATCGGCGTCGGTGCGCGGGAGATCGGATTCCTGTTCGGTCAGTACAAGCGCCTGAGCAACCAGTTCACCAGCGTGCTGACCGGTAAGGGCATGACGTACGGCGGCAGCCTGATTCGCCCGGAAGCCACCGGTTTTGGCTGCGTGTATTTCGCTGAAGAGATGCTCAAGCGCCGCCAGCAGACCGTTGAAGGCAAACGCGTGGCGATCTCCGGTTCCGGCAATGTTGCGCAATACGCCGCGCGCAAGGTCATGGATCTGGGCGGCAAGGTGATTTCCCTGTCCGACTCCGAAGGCACGTTGTATTGCGAAGGCGGGTTGAGCGAAGAACAGTGGCTGGCGCTGCTGGAACTGAAAAACGTCAAACGCGGACGGATCAGCGAATTGGCGGCAGCCTACAACCTGGAGTTCCGCGCCGGTCAGTTGCCTTGGTCGCTGGCCTGCGACATAGCGCTACCGTGCGCCACGCAAAACGAACTCGACGCCGAATCCGCCCGCTTGCTGCTGCGCAACGGCTGCGTGTGTGTGGCCGAAGGCGCGAACATGCCGACCACTCTGGAGGCTGTGGATATCTTCATCGAGGCGGGGATTCTGTTCGCGCCGGGCAAGGCATCCAATGCGGGCGGCGTGGCCGTCAGCGGTCTGGAAATGTCGCAGAACGCCATGCGCCTGTTGTGGACGGCGGGCGAGGTGGACAGCAAGTTGCACGCGATCATGCAGTCGATCCACCACGCCTGTGTGCATTACGGCGAAGAGAACGGGCGGATCAACTACGTCAAAGGCGCGAACATCGCAGGTTTCGTCAAAGTCGCCGACGCGATGCTCGCTCAGGGTGTGGTCTGATTCGGCTCGATGCGAATCACTTCAATCATTTGATCGCCGGCGGGGCGCTGCCATAGCACCTCGTCATTGAGCCGGGCGCCAAGCAGGGCCCGGCCCAACGGGGAGCCCCAATTGATCAGGCCTTTGGCTGCGTCGGCCTGATCCTCACCGACCAGTTGCACGCGGCGTTCGGTGTCGTGTTCGTCGGCGTAGGTCACCCAACTGCCGATTTGCACTTTGTCGGTAGACGTCGCGGCGACGGCGACTTGTGCGCTGCCGAGGCGCTGATTGAAATAACGCAAGTCTCGTTCGAGATCGGCCTGACGTTGTTTGTCGGCCTGTTCACCTTTTGCCGTTTGCTCGGCGTGCAAGGCTTGCAGCTCGGCGACTTTCACCTGCAACTGTTGCAGACCTTGCTGTGTGACGTAATTGGGCTGCGCGCTGACCTGCCGTTCGACTGGCTGATCGGCTTGCGCGGCGGCGTTGTCTTCGTTGACGAAAGCACGGCTCATGGTGTCCTCCCCGTTAATGGGTTGGGCCATGCTCGCAGGGATTTGGTTTCATCGGATGTCTGCAAACGACCTATTGCGAGCGATAGGCCCGCGCGGCGCCCTGATCCTTCTGCTGCTGCCAGGCGCGCTCGCGCTCGTCCCAGTGCTCGTTGCGATAGTCGTTGCGATCCTTGTTTTCCAGCATCGCCTGACACTGGCGGAAACCGTCGGTCCAGCCCTCGGCGTATTGCTTGTCCTTGAGATAGCGCGGCACATTCTTGCGAAACTCGCCGCTGATCGATCCGGCGGCTTGTCGGCCGCTGACGCAACCGTCATCAAACCCGTCGGCAAAGGCCGGTGGATAACCCTTGGCGATCAAATCCTCGTGAGTGGTCTGGCAACCGCTCAGCAATAACAAAACACCCAGCGAAACCACACACCGCCACATCGCACTCTCCCGAGCCGTCACACGGCTTATGGGGTGAGTCTAGAAGGGGATTCGTTGATGGGGTGTGAAAGAAAGATCAAAAGATCGCAGCCTGCGGCAGCTCCTACACTTGGAATGCATTTGCCCCTGTAGGAGCTGCCGCAGGCTGCGATCTTTTAGTAGTGATACCACTTCACCTCAAGCATCACCTCTGTCTCAGGTGTTGCCACATGACTGAACTCGCGCTGCGCACTCAGGCGTAAACCCAGGTTACGCGACAGCTCCCACTGCTGATTCAGGCTGAGGCTGCGACGCACTTCGCCATTGATGAAGTAATCACCCTTGGCCTCCAGGCTCAGGTTGCCCAGCGGGTTTTTCCACAGTACGCCGGTATTGAAACCGCCGGCGGGGGAAACGAACTCGGCGAAGTCATTGTTGTGTTCGACGCGCACCGTGCCGAGGGCAAAACCGAGCACATCTTCACCCAATTGCCACGTACCGCCACCGCCGCCATTGACGTGGCTGACCAGGGTTTCGTCATCATGCTTGCCCGGCACGCGCTCAAGTCCGCCCGTGACTTGCCACGACAGCGGCTGCAGCAACTCGTTACGTGGCGTCAGTGAGCGAATGGTCGCCAGATCCAGTTGCTGGAACTGCCAGTGATTGCCTTCGTACTGGCGCAGCTTCATCTGCAGGATTTCGATTTGCGCACCGAGCGGGAAACTTTCGGCGTTGTCGTTGAGGTCGTGATACGCCATGCGCAAGCCGTACTCGGCGAACGCACGGTCGCCGCGAGTACCGAGGCCGGCCTGCCAGGTGCGCGACTCGTGGCCATCCTCCGGCAGACCGGGACGAGGAATTTCCAGCTCCGGTGCCGGGTTCTTGTTGATCGCCCGAAGCAGTTCAAAGCTGCGCTGCGCCCGTTGCGGATCACGTTCCTGACCGTTGGCGCGGTAGCGCTCCAGTCGATACGCGGCGTCGATGATCAGCGCTTGCCGGGCGCGGGGCAGGGCCTTGAAGGCCGGTTCCTGCAACACCTGCTGCTCGGCGCTGACTTTCAGCACCCATTGCTGTTCTTCGTCAGTCAACGGTTCGGCGCGGCTGAGCAATTCGCGTTCACGGGACGGGCGGTATTCGATGCTTTCTACCAGACCCGCTTCTTTAACGGCTTTGACCGTGTCAGTAGGGATTGCGGTCAGCGGGAATTGTTCGGTCAGGCGCAGGCTCGGCCGGGCCACTTGCAGCAGTTCGAGCAGACGGTAGGAGCAGTTTTCGTCGAAGAAGAAATAGTCGAACTGGATCTGCTTCAACTCCCACACATGCTCGACCATGCGCGCGGTTTCTTCTTGCGTCAGGTTGAGCCGGTACTCCCACAAGTCGCGGTTTTCCAGGCTGCGGTATTCGGAGAGTTTTTCCTGATACGGCACCAGCGCAAACAGCCCCGGATAGCCGCCCATCAAGCCTTTCCAGGCGTAAAGAATGCTGTTGTCCGAACCTTCGATGTAGGCGCCGAAGTTGATCGCGTAACTGAGCAGCGAGGTCTTGTCGCTTTGCACGTCAGCCTGATCGATACGCAGCAGGGTGTGGCCGAACATCGACGACGGGCTGTTGAGATACGCTGCCGGGAAGATCATCACCGCGCTGTGCGGCGAGACGTCCTTGAACCACTTTTTGTATTCGGCGCACGCCGGCATCGGCAGGTCGCTCAGGTTGAGCTGCGTTTTCAACCAACGGGTGCGGGCCGGATAAACGCATTGCGCGTGCTGCTCACCGAGACTGGCCGGGGCGTACAACGCTTGCACGGTGGCGGCCAGCTCACGGTCGGGGTGTTCATTGCCATCGGGCGCGAGAAAGAATTTCTTGTCGCTGACATAGCTGCGCCAGCCGCCAAGCTTGGCGGTTTCGTAATGACCGAGGGAAATCCAGAAACGGTCATTGGCCAGTTGCTGCAAACGTTGAGGGTCGATGTTTGGCGCGGCGGACAGCGGGGCGCAGACACAGAGCGCCAGCCAGGCAAGACGTTTGAGCATAGTCGGCAACTTAAACAGGAAAAAAACAAAAGCCCAAGGAGGGACGGGCCGAAAAAATAAAAACCCGCTCCCCGAAGGAAGCGGGCAGGGTCGAGCTTAAGCCTGCGTTGCGTACTTGGCCAGACGTGGGTCTGATTTCAGCACGGACAGGGTGTTGGTATGCACGTCTTCAGCGGTCACGTCAGCCTTGCTGAAGATCTGCTGGAAGTGCTCGTGAGTCACCGCAGCGAAGTGCGCACGGTCTTCCGGCGCCACGCCCAGTACCACGGCATAGGTCGTCAGCGCTTCGCCGTTGCCCTTGGCCATGTCTTCAGACAGCTCGTTCATCATGCCATTCATGGCAAACCAGGATTTGCCGCCATAGGTCAGCGACGCGTTGGTCGAGCAACCGTTGGTGCCGGAGGTCATACCAAACGTGGCGTTACCGGAAGTGCCGTTGGTGGTGGATGCCAGGAAGTGAGCCGGGGTGCCACGCTGACCTTCGAACAGCATGTTGCCCCAACCGCAATCCGGGCCGCCTGGAGCTTGCGCCATTGCGTTGATGGATACAGCGGTGAAGAGAGTACCGAGAAGAATCCGTTTCATAGCTTTTATCTCTTTATGTGCATACCAATGGACAGGGTTCTGGCTCCTGACGGTGCCAGTGGGCCGGTATTAGTTCCAGCCGCGCAGTTTGGAGTTTAGGCACGTTCCTGGGGTTCCGTGAGTTTTTGCAAAATATTTGGAATAAACCCCGGTTTCAAGGGGGCGGGTCACGGGACGGGCGTTTGTCTATGCTTTGTCACATGGCGCGCCTTGCCAGTGGGGTACAGGCAGCGCCAGAATGCCGCTATCTGCCCCGCCTGATTGTTAAGGAAGCCCGATGCCTGATCCTGTTGCTGCCAGCTTGCGTCTAGCGCCCGAAGCGCTGACCCGTCCGTTTTCCGCTGAACAGTTCAGCTTCACTACCACCAATGATCTGGAGCCCTTTCGCGGTGTGCTCGGCCAGGAACGTGCGGTCGAAGCCTTGCAGTTCGGTGTGGCCATGCCACGCCCCGGTTACAACGTCTTTGTCATGGGCGAGCCCGGTACCGGTCGCTTCTCGTTCGTCAAACGCTACCTGAAGGCCGAAGGCAAGCGCCTGCAGACCCCGGCGGACTGGGTCTATGTGAATAATTTCGATGAACCGCGCGAACCGCGCGCACTGGAGTTGCCATCGGGCACTGCCGGCGCGTTCATCGGTGACATCAACGGCTTGATCGACAACCTGCTGGCGACTTTTCCGGCGGTCTTCGAGCACCCGTCCTACCAGCAAAAGAAAAGCGCCATCGACCGCGCCTTCAACCAGCGCTACGACAAGGCCCTCGACATCATCGAGCGTCTGGCCCTGGAAAAAGACGTTGCCTTGTATCGCGACAGCAGCAACATCGCCTTCACACCGATGCTCGACGGCAAAGCGCTGGATGAAGCTGAATTCGCCCAGTTGCCGGAAGCCGATCGCGAGCGTTTCCACGAAGACATTTCCGGTCTCGAAGAGCGCCTGAACGAAGAACTCGCCAGCCTGCCGCAGTGGAAGCGCGAGTCGAACAATCAGCTGCGTTCGCTCAATGAAGAAACCATCACCCTGGCCTTGCAGCCATTGCTGTCGCCGTTGTCCGAGAAGTACGCGGAGAACGCAGCGGTCTGCGGTTACCTGCAAGCGATGCAGGTGTACCTGCTGAAAACCGTGGTCGAGCAACTGGTCGACGACAGCAAGACCGACGCCGTCGCCCGCAAACTGCTGGAAGAACAATACGCGCCGAGTCTGGTGGTCGGTCATCCGGTCAGCGGTGGCGCGCCGGTGGTTTTCGAACCGCACCCGACGTACGAAAACCTGTTCGGTCGCATCGAGTACACCACTGATCAAGGCGCGCTTTACACCACCTATCGCCAGTTGCGTCCGGGTGCCTTGCACCGCGCCAACGGTGGTTTCCTGATTCTTGAAGCGGAAAAAATGCTCAGCGAGCCGTTCGTGTGGGATGCGCTCAAACGCGCCCTGCAATCGCGCAAGCTGAAAATGGAATCGCCGCTGGGCGAGATGGGCCGCTTCGCCACCGTGACCCTCAACCCGCAGCACATCCCGTTGCAGGTCAAAGTCATCATCATCGGCGCGCGGTCGCTGTACTACACGCTGCAGGACCTTGATCCGGACTTCCAGGAGATGTTCCGCGTTCTGGTCGACTTCGATGAAGACATCCCGATGGTCGACGAAAGCCTGGAGCAATTCGCCCAGCTGCTGAAAACCCGTACTTCGGAAGAAGGCATGGCGCCGCTGACGGCCGATGCGGTCGCGCGTCTGGCAACTTACAGTGCACGTCTGGCCGAACACCAGGGACGTTTGTCGGCGCGCATCGGTGATCTGTTCCAACTGGTCAGCGAGGCTGATTTCATCCGGCATCTGGCCGGTGATGAAATGACCGATGCCGGTCACATCGAGCGCGCCCTGAAAGCCAAGGCCACCCGCACCGGGCGCGTGTCGGCGCGGATTCTCGATGACATGCTCGCCGGGATCATCCTGATCGACACCGATGGCGCGGCGGTCGGCAAGTGCAACGGGCTGACCGTGCTTGAAGTCGGTGACTCGGCATTCGGTGTGCCGGCGCGGATTTCCGCCACGGTGTACCCGGGCGGCAGCGGTATCGTCGACATCGAGCGTGAGGTCAACCTTGGTCAGCCGATCCACTCCAAAGGCGTGATGATCCTCACCGGGTATCTGGGCAGCCGTTACGCCCAGGAATTCCCGCTGGCGATTTCCGCGAGCATCGCACTGGAGCAATCCTATGGTTACGTCGACGGCGACAGTGCGTCGCTGGGCGAGGCGTGCACGCTGATTTCGGCGTTGTCGAAAACCCCGCTCAAGCAATGCTTCGCGATCACCGGTTCGATCAACCAGTTCGGTGAAGTGCAGGCGGTGGGCGGGGTCAACGAGAAGATCGAAGGCTTCTTCCGCCTCTGCGAAGCGCGCGGCCTGACCGGCGAGCAGGGCGCGATCATTCCGCAGGCCAACGTCGCTACGTTGATGCTCGATGAGAAAGTGCTGGCGGCAGTGCGCGCAGGGCAATTCCACGTGTACGCGGTGCGTCAGGCCGACGAAGCGTTGAGCCTGCTGGTCGGTGAACCGGCCGGTGAGCCGAATGCCGATGGTGAATTCCCTGAGGGCAGCATCAATGCGCGAGTGGTGGAACGCCTGCGCGATATTGCCGAGATGATCAGCGAAGACGACCTCAAGGAAGCCGAGAAGGAATTGGCGCAGGAGGCATTGGTAGAAGCCAAACCTGCCTGAGCCTTCATGCAGTAAATCTGTGGGAGCGAGCCTGCTCGCGAAAGCGCTGTATCAGACGACGATTAAGTTGCCTGACACTTCGCATTCGCGAGCGGGCTCGCTCCCACAGTGTTTTTCCAGATTGATTTTTGCGCTGATCTTCGTGAAAAGTGCCATCACTCTGACGCCAATATTCACACAATGACCATTCGGCGCATTCTGGTTTCATAAGGCTTGCGCGGCGGACTTTTCTTCTATTCTCAGCTCAAGGATATCGACAGTATCACTGGATCGAGCCAGTCCTCCCGAGAGGGCTGAATACCGGCTTCACCGAGGGTCGCCGCCATGTCGCGCAACCTCTGCCTCACCCGTCAATGCCTGGGTCTCGTGACCCGTATCGAATGTGCCATCAAACCGTTGGCCGGCGATAACGGCATGTGGACGCTGCTCTTCGCTGCCGGCATGGCCGGCGAACAACCTTCCGCCATCAAAGCCCAGGGTCCGTTCCACGGCCCGATTGCCGCCGAGTCGATTCTCGACACCATCGTTGAAAGTCTGACGTTGCATGGCTATGAACTGGCCGACGACCCGCAGATCTGGAGCCTGCACCTGCAGGCCCAGCTTCGGCAGATCAACGGCGGGCGCGGCCGTAGCCTCAACGGTTAGGGCGCGGTGTCAGGCATCTGCGCCTTGTCGAGCTTGACCTCAAAGCCGTATTGCACGGTGGAGAGGTTGGTTCGCTGATAGGTTTCCACGTGGGTAGGACGGCCATAGAAGTAGTGCACGCCAAACAGCGCCGGGCCTTCTGCGCTCGCATCGTGGCTGACCGAGAGAATCTGCTTGAGGTATTTGCCGCTGTCGTCCTTGACGAAGAACCGCCATTCATCGGCAGGAAATAGCTTCAAGTCGACCACCAGCGTGTTGTTCCTGATCTCCAGACCTTTGGGCAAAGACTTGGCGTCGTAGGTTTTTTTCTCGACCGAGGCTAGAAACAGCGGCATTGAGCCGACGGCAATCGCCGGCGTATCCGGGAACAGGTTCAAATCGTAGGTGATCGTCGCTCGCAGTGGATCGACCTGATAAGCCTCGGGCGGTAACTCGATCGGTTCATCGAGTTTGCCGCTGCGCTTTTCGGTGAAGAACGTCACCGGGCTGACCCCAGGGCTGAAGTCGTCCCCGAGCAGTTCGTCGTTGAAGGTGCGGCGGTGAGAAAACTCGATGCGCGCAGCGCTCGAGTCCTCCACCGATTGTTGAATACGCACGCCTGCCTTCAACTGATCCTCGGTCAGGCTCGCGCCTTTGAGCCAGTTCGCGGCCAGATCGTCATACACCACAATCGGCAAGTCCAATGGCTGGATTGTTTTTTCCATAGTGTGTGGGCTGAAGGTGCGAATTGGCAGATCCAGCGCTTTGCGTGTCACGGTTACCGAGGAAAAATCCAGCAGGCTGACTTCCAGCGTCTCGATCGGGCCATTGAAGTAGACCTTGTTGTAGCGGCGCGGGTGTTGTTGCTCGAACGCCAGTTGGTCGGCACTGAGCTGCTTTTCCAGCGCGTCGCTCCAGGTTTTTTGCTGTTGCAGGTGCGTCAGTTGCTTTTGGTAAAAGTTAACCTGCTCAGGACTTTCGTTGATCGAACCGGCACGCACCAGGTATTGACCAGTGCCATCACGTGCTTGAACGATCAGCGGATTGAGCTGGGCGTCAGCGACTTCCGGGGCCAGGGGCAGGTTGTTGCTGAATTCGACTTCGGCGTAGTTCTTTTCAAGCTTGAGCAGTTTGACGCTGAGATTGTCGTTGGTGCGGGTCTGACCGACATCTTTCTGCGTCAGGTCGAAACTGTACAAGCGGCGCGGCGCGATGACTTCGACCTGGCCTTGCAGGCTCACCGGTTGCGGCAAGGTTTTTTTGTCCACCCCAAGACCATCGATGAACGGGTAGGTCACGGTCAGGTCATCGGGATTGGTAACGTTGGAGCTGGACGGGCTGAGCTGGATGCCCGGATCGGTTTCCGACCATTCCGGCTGATAAGCAATGACGCGCTTGTTGCTCAACGTTACCGACTGCCATTCCACGCCATGCGGGAACAGGAAACCACCGGGGATGTTCAGGTTGAAAGGAAAAACCGGTTGCAGATCGGTGAGGTAATCGGAGCTGGCATCTTTGTGCAGCACGAACAGACCCTTGATGAACGTATCAACCAGCGCTTGCGGGGTAGGGTAGTGCTTGAGCACGCCGAGGGCGTCTTCGCCGTATTCGGTTTGTGCCGGATTGCTGTCGAGCTTGAGCTGTGCGCGTTCGAGCAACAGCAGCGAACCGCCGAGTTCGGTGACGGCGTCCTTGAGCTTCGGATCGGTGATGGCGTCCAGTGACTGTTCGAATTTTGCGGTTTTTTCTTCAAGGCTGACGGTGCGCTTTTCGTCACCTTGCGAGCAGCCGCCAAGGAGCAGGGTGAAGCAAATTCCGGCAATCGTTATCGGCAATCGCACATCCATTTCCACTTTTCCTGTCCGCTTTCGCTGGGCCGTCAATGGTTTGGACACTAGCAGAAAAAAATGCCGCACAGGCGCGCGGGTCGCGGATTTTCAGGCGGTTTCTGGCTGTCACAGCGGGCTGGTATACTCGCCACCCATTACAACCCCCCTTGTGTGAGATTCAATGGAACGCTTTATCGAAAATGCAATGTATGCCACGCGCTGGCTGCTGGCGCCGATCTACATCGGGCTGTCTCTCGGACTCCTGGCGTTGGCACTGAAATTTTTCCAGGAAGTTTTCCACATCCTCCCCAACGTCTTCTCGATGGCCGAGTCGGATCTGATTCTGGTCCTGCTGTCGCTGATCGACATGGCGCTGGTCGGCGGCCTGCTGGTGATGGTGATGATTTCCGGCTACGAGAACTTCGTCTCGCAACTGGACATCGACGAGGGCAAAGAGAAGCTCAGCTGGCTGGGCACCATGGACTCCTCGTCGCTGAAGATGAAAGTGGCAGCCTCGATCGTGGCGATTTCCTCGATCCACTTGCTGCGCATTTTCATGGACGCCAAGAACGTCGATCCCGAGCACCTGATGTGGTACGTGATCATCCACATGACGTTTGTGATTTCGGCATTTGCCATGGGTTATCTGGATAAGCTCACCAAGCACTGATCAGTCCTTGACTGCAACAAAACCGCCCGTCTGTTGCGAAACAGACGGGCGGTGTCGTTTGTGGCTTGTGCTTTTTTGCCCGCAGGCATATCCCTGTAGACCTACTGGCTCGCCCTGCGTGAGGTGTGTTCATGAACCTGCAAGAGTTGAACGCGTATGCCATCGCCGGCAAGGTCGATGAGCTGAACCTGATCTCCATGGAAGGTGGCATTTACCTGCTCGAAGCGCGTATGCGTGGAGCGGCGTATCCGCTCAGCAATCCGCAAGGGCAGATGTTGACGCTACGCTCGGTCGAACATGCCCGGGATGTGCTGCATAGCTTCCCGGTGTTGCCATTCAACCTCGTACACACCTCGGTACATGATGAAATGTGTGGCCTCGGCGCCAGTGGCGAGGAAAGTCTGAAAGTGCCGCTCGCCTGGCGGTCCGCACTGTAGACCCGGCGCCCCAAACGCCAAGGCATCTGTGCTAGTCTGCTCGCCCTTTTGGTTCCGGGCGCGCCGGGACGCGCTGTGTACGCACGGCACGTCTGTTGGTCGTCCGCACAGCGGAGCAGTGTCATGTCCGAAGTAAATCTGTCCACCGACGAAACTCGCGTCAGCTACGGTATCGGCCGTCAGCTGGGTGACCAGCTGCGCGACAACCCGCCACCAGGTGTCAGCCTTGACGCCATTCTGGCCGGTCTGACCGACGCTTTCGCCGGTAAGGAAAGCCGTGTGGGTCAGGAAGAAATGTCCGCCAGCTTCAAAGTGATCCGCGAGATCATGCAAGCCGAAGCAGCTGCCAAGGCTGAAGCAGCGGCTGGCGAAGGTCTGGCATTCCTGGCTGAAAACGCCAAGCGTGACGGCATCACCACTCTGGCTTCCGGCCTGCAATTCGAAGTGCTGACGCAGGGCGAAGGCGCCAAGCCAAGCCGTGAAGATCAAGTGCGTACTCACTACCACGGCACCCTGATCGACGGCACTGTGTTCGACAGCTCCTACGAGCGTGGCCAGCCAGCAGAATTCCCGGTTGGCGGCGTAATCGCCGGCTGGACCGAAGCCCTGCAACTGATGAATGCCGGCAGCAAATGGCGCCTGTACGTGCCGAGCGAACTGGCTTACGGCGCTCAAGGCGTCGGCAGCATCCCGCCGCACAGCGTTCTGGTATTCGACGTCGAGCTGCTGGACGTTCTGTAAGACCTGGCCTGTCTGCATGACAGGCTAATGTGGGAGCCAGTCTGCTGGCGAAAGGGTCGAGCGGTTTTTGTTCAAGATAGCTTTGATGCCATCGCCAGCAGGCTGGCTCCCACAGTTTTTTCCATGACTTTCATAGTTCTATCTTGTGATGCAGTTCATTCGTCGGGCGCAAGGCCCGGGCGTAGCAGAACAGGAACAGATTGCGCACCAGCTCCTTGAGCACCAGCGGCTCGCTGGAATTCAGGCTGCTCACATCCAGATCACCCTGATCCTGCAGCTCATGCAGGGCTTCTTCTTCAAGCACCGCACAGACTTCCCCGGTTTCACGATGCAAGATCCTGAGGTAGGGGTGTGGGCGATCCAGCCAGGCGTCGATCAAATAAGTCATGGTTCTCATCTCCATTGAAAGGGTTTCAATGAGAATAATTCTTATTCATCAAATAGCAAGCGCCTATTGGCGGATTGTAGATTTTTCAGGGTAAAGATTGCGTAAGGTCAAAACGGCTGGCGTTTGGCTATTGCGTGGATGTAACGAGGGAGCTGGGGAGTGTGAAGCTCCATCCCACGGCGGGCGTGGGATGGATGACAGCAGGTTCAGACTTTTCTGACGAACTCGGATTTGAGCTTCATCGGGCCTATGCCGTCGATCTTGCAGTCGATGTCGTGGTCGCCATCGCACAGACGGATGTTCTTGACCTTGGTGCCGACCTTGACCACCAGCGACGTGCCTTTGACCTTGAGGTCCTTGATCACTGTGATGGTGTCGCCGTCCTGCAGGACGTTGCCGACCGAATCTTTCTTCACCGCATCATCGGAGGCTGCTTCGGCTTCGCCATTGGCAGACCACTCGTGGGCGCACTCCGGGCACACCAGTTGGGTGCCGTCTTCGTAGCTGTATTCGGAATTGCATTTCGGGCAGGGTGGCAACGTGCTCACTAGGGCTCCTTGAGAGTGGGTCGCTAAAAGTCGCACATTGTATAGGGTTTCTCCGCTGATGGCGCCAAAAGCAAAAAATCGCAGCTCCGACAGCCCTGTAGGAGCTGCCGAAAGCTGCGATTTTTTGATTTTTTTTCAGCTATTTCAGTGTGTGCGGGCGACCGCAAACTCACTCAATTCAACCAATGCATCACGGTATTCGCTGGCCGGCAGCGCTTCGAGGCACTTGATCGCACGGGCCACATAATCGCGAGCCAATTGCGCGGTGTACTCAAGCGAACCGGAAGCTTCCACGGCGATGCGGATGCTTTCCAGGTCTTCGATCCCGCCTTTCTGGATCGCCTGACGCACCAGTGCAGCCTGTTCAGGCGTGCCTTCGCGCATGGTGTAGATCAGCGGCAGGGTCGGCTTGCCTTCGGCCAGATCGTCACCGACGTTCTTGCCCAGGGTTTCAGCGTCGCCCTTGTAGTCGAGCAGATCGTCGACCAATTGGAATGCCACGCCCAGGTGATCGCCAAAGGTGCGCAGGGCTTCGCTCTGCTCGGCGGTTGCACCGGCCAGCGCGGCGGCGCTGTGGGTCGAGGCTTCGAAGAGCATCGCGGTCTTGCCGCGGATGACTTCCATGTAGGTTTCTTCGGTGGTGCTCGCGTCACGGACCTTGGACAGTTGCAGCACTTCGCCTTCAGCGATGATGCGCGTGGCCTGCGAGAGAATCTTCATCACCGGCATCGAGCCCAGTTCGACCATCATTTCGAACGAGCGCGAGTACAGGAAATCGCCCACCAGTACACTTGGTGCGTTGCCCCACATGGCGTTGGCAGTCGAACGGCCACGGCGCATGCCGGACATGTCGACCACGTCGTCATGCAGCAAAGTCGCGGTGTGCAGGAATTCGATGGTGGCGGCGAGCAGGCGCATGTCATCGCCTTCGCGACCCAAGGCCTTGCCACACAGCAACACTAATAAAGGACGCAGGCGTTTGCCGCCGGCCGAGGTGATGTAATCGCCGATTTTCGATACCAGCGGCACTCGGGAAGTCAGCTGCTTCTTGATGATGCCGTCGACGGCGCTAAAATCGTCCGCCACCGCGCGGTAGAAAGCTTGGGGTTGCATCAGCGAGAGTCGCTCCAGAAGGGTTGCGCGGCATGCTAGGACCCCCGTCCAGACCTGTCAAGGCGCGATGGACGGCTACTTGCAAGCCTGCGATAGCTTGCGTACAATCGCGCACCCTGAACTTCCTGGGCAGCACCTGCCTTACGCAATTGCTAGCGGGCCTTCCAGCCCCATGCAGCCATGCCAGCCAATACCTCTTCTTATAAAGAGCTGGGTGAGCAGGATTATCGGAGAAACACCATGTCTTATGCAGTAATCGTTACTGGCGGCAAGCAGTACAAAGTCGCCCCAGGTGAATACCTGAAGATCGAAAAACTGGAAATCGCTACCGGCGAATCCGTTACCTTTGATCGCGTTCTGTTGGTTGCCAATGGCGACGACGTAAACATCGGCGCTCCAGTTGTTGCTGGCGCTACTGTTGTGGCTGAAGTGATCTCCCAAGGTCGTCACGATAAAATCCGCATCATCAAGTTCCGTCGTCGTAAGCACCACATGAAGCGTATGGGCCACCGCCAGTGGTACACCGAGATCAAAATCACCGGTATTCAGGCTTAATTTCAGCCTAATTCCTCACTAGGAGAATTGAACTCATGGCACACAAAAAAGCTGGTGGTAGTACCCGTAACGGTCGCGACTCAGAAGCCAAACGCCTTGGCGTGAAGATGTATGGCGGCCAGAAGATCATTCCGGGCAACATCATCGTGCGTCAGCGCGGCACCCAATTCCACGCTGGTTACGGCGTTGGCATGGGTAAAGATCACACCCTCTTCGCGAAAATCGAAGGCGTGATCAAGTTTGAAGTAAAAGGCGCGTTCAACCGCCGTTACGTGAGCGTTGTCGCGGCTTAATCGCGAGATCGCTGGAAGAGCCCTGTCTTGCGACGGGGCTTTTTCGTTTGTGGGGTGAGTCTCTTGCAAAACTGTTTGTATGGGCTGTCGGCGTGCGATACAGGTCGTGTTTTGGGGTCGCTGCGCTCATTTTTGCAAGAGTCTTATGTCTTGATTGTTTTTCGGCTCGTCCGTATGGCGAGAGGCGTTGGTTATGAAGTTTGTTGATGAAGTATCGATTCGAGTAAAAGCTGGTGATGGCGGCAATGGCGCCATGAGTTTCCGTCGGGAAAAATTCATCGAGAACGGTGGCCCGAACGGTGGTGATGGCGGTGACGGCGGTTCCATCTACATGATGGCCGACGAAAACCTCAACACCCTGGTCGACTACCGTTACACCCGGCACTTCGATGCCGAGCGTGGTTCCAACGGCGGCAGCACCGACTGCACCGGTAAAAAAGGTGAAGACCTGATCCTGCGCGTTCCAGTCGGCACCACCGTGATCGACTCCGCGACTCAGGAAGTCATCGGTGACCTGACCAAGGCTGGTCAGAAACTGATGGTAGTGCAGGGCGGCTGGCACGGTCTGGGTAACACCCGTTTCAAATCCAGTACCAACCGTGCGCCGCGCCAGACCACTCCGGGTAAGCCGGGTGAGCAGCGCGACCTGAAACTGGAAATGAAAGTGCTCGCCGACGTAGGTCTGCTGGGCTTGCCGAACGCCGGTAAAAGTACCTTTATCCGTTCGGTCTCGGCAGCCAAGCCGAAAGTTGCCGATTATCCGTTCACCACGCTGGTGCCAAACCTGGGCGTAGTCAGCGTCGATCGCTGGAAGAGCTTCGTCGTTGCCGATATTCCGGGCCTGATCGAAGGTGCTTCCGATGGCGCCGGCCTGGGTATCCGCTTCCTCAAGCACCTGGCGCGTACGCGTCTGCTGCTGCACCTCGTCGACATGGCGCCGCTGGATGACGCCAGCGCGCCGGATGCCGCTGAAGTGATCGTCAATGAGCTCATCAAGTTCAGCCCGTCCCTGGCTGAACGCGATCGTTGGTTGGTGCTGAACAAGTGCGACCAGATCCTTGAAGAAGAGCACGAGGAGCGCGTCAAGGAGATCGTTGATCGCCTGGAGTGGACTGGTCCGGTCTACGTGATCTCGGCCATCTCCAAGCTGGGTACCGAGCGTCTGTGCCACGACATCATGCGTTACATGGAAGATCGTGCCGACCGCCTGGCCAACGACCCTGCCTACAAGGAAGAGCTGGCAGATCTCGATCAGCGCATCGAAGACGAAGCGCGTGCGCAACTGCAGGCGCTGGATGACAAGCGTGCCCTGCGTCGCAGTGGCGTGAAGTCGGTCCACGACATCGGCGACGATGATTGGGACGAAGAAGATGTGGATGACGAAGACGGTCCGGAAATCATTTACGTGCGTGACTGATCCGTTGCGATAAACTTGAACGCCGCTCAATCGAGCGGCGTTTTAGTATCTGGAAATCAGTAGTTGGTCAGGAATAGCCACGATTAACGTCACGGGTGGTGCCAGGTCGCGCCGCCCTCAAGCTAAGGTTGAAAATGATGCGGAGCAAGGTGACAGGTGCGCAGCGTTGGGTCGTGAAGATCGGCAGCGCTTTGCTGACGGCTGATGGCAAAGGGCTGGATCGTGCGGCAATGAGTGTCTGGGTCGAGCAGATGGTGGCCTTGCATGAGGCGGGTGTCGAGTTGGTGCTGGTGTCCTCCGGGGCGGTAGCGGCCGGCATGAGTCGCTTGGGCTGGACCGCACGACCCAGTGCGATGCACGAACTTCAGGCTGCCGCGGCTATCGGTCAGATGGGTCTGGTGCAAGCCTGGGAATCAAGCTTCGCCGAGCATGGCCGGCACACCGCGCAGATTCTCCTGACCCACGACGACCTGTCCGATCGCAAGCGCTACCTGAATGCCCGCAGCACCCTGCGAGCGCTGGTCGAGCTGAAAGTCATCCCGGTGATCAACGAAAACGACACGGTGGTTACCGACGAAATTCGTTTCGGCGACAACGACACGCTGGCGGCGCTGGTGGCCAACCTGGTTGAGGCTGATCTGCTGGTGATCCTGACCGATCGCGACGGTATGTTCGATGCCGATCCGCGCAACAATCCAGAGGCGCAGCTGATTTATGAAGCGCGCGCCGATGATCCGAGCCTGGATGCGGTGGCGGGTGGCACCGGTGGTGCGCTGGGGCGCGGCGGCATGCAAACCAAGTTGCGCGCAGCACGACTGGCGGCGCGCTCCGGTGCGCACACCATCATTGTGGGTGGTCGTCTCGAGCGTGTGCTGGATCGGCTGAAAGCGGGCGAGCGAATCGGTACGTTGCTGTCGCCCGAGCGCGGCATGCTGGCGGCGCGCAAGCAATGGCTGGCAGGGCATCTGCAAACCCGTGGCACGCTGGTCCTGGATGATGGTGCTGTGTCGGCGCTGTCTCAAGGTAACAAGAGCCTGCTGCCGGTTGGCGTCAAGCTGGTGCAAGGCAGTTTCCGTCGTGGTGAGATGGTGGTCTGTGTGGCACCGGACGGTCGTGAAATTGCCCGCGGCCTGGCCAACTACAGCGCGCTGGAAGCTCAAAAAATCATCGGTCAGTCGTCGGATGCGATTGTCGGTTTGCTGGGTTACATGGCTGAGCCGGAACTGGTTCACCGTGACAACCTGATTCTGGTGTAAGGAAAATTCAATGCGCGTAGCAAAAGGATTGTTGGGTCTGTTGATGGCGCTGCCATTGCTGGCCTCGGCCGAGGAAATCGGTCAGGTGTCGACGGTGTTCAAATTTGTCGGTCCGAACGACCGGATCGTGGTCGAGGCGTTCGACGACCCCAAGGTCGAAGGTGTGACCTGCTACCTGTCGCGTGCCAAAACGGGCGGCGTAAAGGGGAGTCTGGGGTTGGCGGAAGATCGCGCCGAAGCTTCGATTGCCTGTCGTCAGGTCGGTCCGATCAAGTTCAGGGGCGAGCTGAAGGACGGCGATGAGGTGTTCAAGGAGCGCACATCGTTGGTGTTCAAGACCATGCAGGTGGTGCGTTTCCTCGACAAGAAACGCAATACGCTGGTGTATCTGGTCTATAGCGATCGCGTGATCGAGGGTAGTCCACAGAATGCGGTGACGGCCATTCCGATTTTGCCGTGGGTGCCGGTTCAGCCATAAGGCTGGAAACCATTACAGGGTCGAGTTTGTTTCCAGGCCCATTGGTTGAATGATTGAGGGCGAGCCGTTTGGCTCGCCTTTTTGTTTCTCCTTGTTGAATTGATGTGCTTCAGGCGCGAAGGGATTCGTATGCGTTCTTTTTTTATGTCGCTGATGGTGTGTTGCTCGCTGTCCATGCAAGTGCAGGCCGAACCGTTTTATGCCGGAAAGTCATTGGCGCACCCGGTGATTCAGTCTCAGGAGAGTGGCGCGACGTTGGCGTTTGTTCGCGAGCCGTCGGGCATTGTGGGGTATGCGTGCATGTGTGATGCGCCGACAGTGGTGCCGCAGATGCTCGACAATTTCGGTGATTCGAGCATCGAGTCAGTGTTCTACGCCAGTCTCGATAGCGATATACAGACCTTGATTGTCCTGTCCCGAGCGGGTGGGCGAAATGGGCTCCATGGCTATCGATTCAGTGAGCGATCGGGCAAATATCGCAAGCTGAACAGTCTGCAGCCGGTTCTGGATCGCATTGCGAGCAATCAGAAGAAGCTCAATGCCGCACGGGTAGTAAGCGAGCTGAACAAGTTGCTGCCCTATGACTACGGTTATGAGATGGCGACAACTGGCATCTCCGAGTTCGATGCGCTCGATCCCACGGCTGGCACGTTAGTGGGCGAATTCGGTGTTGGTGGCGTTCCGGCCTCGGAGGGCGGTGAGCCGTCAGAAGATGGTGTCTATGACGCCTACAAAAAAACCTTTCTGCAGCGCGAAGGGCGTTGGTTGACGCTGACCTACGAGCGCACGCCGATGGAGGAGGGTGAGCTCGCTCCGGCCTTTCGTGTAACGCAAATAGCGTGGGAGTCTGACCCGAAACGTTATGTGGGTTCGGAGGACGGCCCTCTCGTTAAGTTGTGGGGTGATCGTGTGCTGGAGCGAGGCGTGATGGTTCGTGGCAAGAAGACGGGTGACTGGATTGAGTTTGATGCAGCGGTTTCCGAGGCCTCGGGAGCTTATGCGAATGGTTTGAGGCAGGGCACCTGGGTGATCAACGAGCGCCATAGTGTTTCCGAGGGTTTGTTCGTCGATGGTTTGCGTGAGGGGCGCTGGACGATCACTGCGTACGATAAAGACGAAGATATTTCCGGGTTCGATACGTATAAGCACGATGTTCTGGACGGTCCGACAGAGCGAGTCAGGGGAAGTGAGGTTGTCTCGCGCGGCGAGTACCGGAATGGTCGGCAGAGCGGTCATTGGCTCAGTGGTGAGGGTGAGGGCGGTTACGTGTCGGGTGTCAGGGAGGGCGCCTGGACTCTCAAAGTGGACGGCGACCGCATTCAAACCTTGTCGTTTGTCGCGGGTAAAAAGGATGGAGAGCTGCGCGAGGTTGATGCTGCGGGTGTGCTGCGACTGCTTGAGCACTACAGGGTTGGTGCGCTGGATGGCTTGAGGGAAATCTATTCTGCAAACGGTAAGCTGACCTATTCGGCGACCTACGTGGCGGGGCAGATCAAGGGGCGTGCGCTGACCTATACCGATGATGGTTCGGTGCTGCTGTCTGACATCACCTGGCTTCATGGAAATAGAGAGGGGCCCTTTCGTACCTATCACTCAAATGGTCATTTAGACCGGGTGGCCATTTATGAGTCGGATGAGCCCATCGGCAACGACCAATCGTTTAATGAGGCTGGGGCGTTGGTTTCAGAAAGAAATTACTGCCATGTGGTCGATGGCAAGTACACAAGAATAAAGCCATGTGGCCTGCAGCGTAGTTTTCGCGGTGATGGGGTTGCCTACTTCGAGGCTGTTTACCTGTTCGGGGTCAGGCAAAGTGTGCGTCACGAGTCTTACGAGGGGCGAAAGGTCGAGGAGTTGCTGTTGGGTGCGGATGATCGTGTGATACACAACGATTACTACCCCAATGGGCAATTGAAGTGCTCCGAGCCCATGCAGGGATATCGTCTGATCACCGTTGAGGGGCGGGAATACAAAGACTATTCCTATGCGAAGCGTGAAGGTGAAATGGTCTGCTACTACTCGACCGGCGTCGTTGAGCGTCGCTTCAACTTTAAGGGTGGCGAGCTGGTCGGCTGTTACACCGGGTACGATGAGTTGGGCGTGCAGAACTTTCCGCCGCCAGAAGGGTGTCCTCCACCAAAGCCGGTCATGTTCAATTTTGGTGAGTAGACTCTGTGAGTCGGGTGCGTACCCTTGACCGGGTGCGTGCCTGTTTGCGGGGTTGTGATGAGAGGGGCGCCAAATCGCAGGCAATAAAAAACCGACCCGAAGGTCGGTTTTCTAATGACTACGTCGCTTAGGCAGCTTCTTTCAGTGCCTTGACGTGGCCATTCAGACGGCTCTTATGACGAGCAGCCTTGTTCTTGTGGATGATGCCTTTATCGGCCATACGGTCGATAACTGGCACAGCCAGAACGTATGCAGCTTGAGCTTTTTCAGCGTCTTTTGCGTCGATGGCCTTAACTACATTCTTGATGTAGGTACGAACCATGGAACGCAGGCTGGCGTTGTGGCTGCGACGCTTCTCAGCCTGTTTTGCACGTTTTTTGGCGGAAGGTGAGTTGGCCACCGTCGAGCTCCTCGAAAGACTTTTTAGGAAATAGCAAACAAAATAGGCCGCGAATCATGCCGATGAAGAGAAGTCTTGTCAAGGGCACTTGAATCGTTCCGCTAAGTGGTAGGTATAAAGAGGCGGGATATTTATTTCCGGCGCTTGACCTGTAAACTCGCGAGCTTTGGCTCTGTGCTGCTGCGGCGCGGAGTATCGCACAAGTAGGCGCTTTATTCGCCTGCTGTTTATCGACAGGCACAAACTCCTTCAATGAATCTGCTCAAATCGTTGGCCGCCGTCAGCTCTATCACGATGATTTCCCGGGTTCTCGGGTTTGTTCGCGATACGCTGATTGCTCGAATATTCGGCGCCGGAATGGCGACAGATGCCTTCTTTATCGCCTTCAAATTGCCCAATCTGTTGCGGCGGATCTTCGCCGAAGGGGCTTTTTCCCAAGCGTTCGTGCCCATTCTTGCGGAATACAAAAGCCAGAAGGGCGAAGAAGCGACCCGCACCTTTATCGCCTACGTGTCGGGTTTGCTGACGCTGGTGCTGGCGCTGGTCACTGCGCTGGGCATGATCGCCGCGCCGTGGGTCATCTGGGCGACCGCCCCGGGGTTCACCGATACCCCGGAAAAATTCCAGCTCACCTCTGACCTCTTGCGGGTGACGTTCCCTTATATATTGCTGATCTCCCTGTCCTCGCTGGCCGGTGCGATCCTCAATACCTGGAACCGCTTTTCGGTGCCGGCCTTTGTGCCGACCTTGCTCAACGTCAGCATGATCGTATTTTCGCTGTTCCTCACGCCGTACTTCGATCCGCCGGTCATGGCGCTTGGCTGGGCGGTATTGGTCGGGGGGCTGGCGCAGTTGCTGTTTCAACTGCCGCACCTGAAAAAGATTGGCATGCTGGTGCTGCCGCGCCTGAATCTGCGTGATACCGGTGTATGGCGGGTGATGAAACAGATGCTGCCGGCGATCCTTGGCGTATCGGTCAGCCAGATTTCGCTGATCATCAACACCATTTTTGCTTCCTTTCTGGTTGCCGGATCAGTGTCCTGGATGTATTACGCCGACCGTTTGATGGAGTTGCCATCGGGGGTGCTGGGCGTTGCGTTGGGCACGATTCTGCTGCCGACACTGGCCAAAACCTACGCCAGCAAGGATCGCCACGAATATTCGCGGATTCTCGACTGGGGTCTGCGCCTGTGCTTTGTGCTGGTGCTGCCGTGCTCATTGGCGCTGGGGATCCTCGCCGAGCCGTTGACCGTTTCGTTGTTCCAGTATGGTCAGTTCACTGGCTTCGATGCCGAAATGACTCAGCGAGCATTGATTGCCTATTCTGTCGGTCTGCTCGGGATTATCGTGATCAAAGTGCTCGCGCCGGGCTTCTATGCGCAACAGAACATCCGTACACCGGTAAAAATCGCAATCTTCACGCTGGTGTGTACTCAGTTGTTCAACCTGGTATTGATTGGTCCGCTCGCCCACGCCGGGCTGGCCCTGGCGATCAGTGCCGGCGCGTGCCTCAATGCCGGGCTGCTGTTCTATCAGTTGCGCAAACAACAGATGTACCAGCCGCAACCGGGTTGGGCCAAGTTCGGTTTCAAGCTGATCGTGGCAGTCGCGGTGATGTCGGTGGTGTTGCTGATCGGCATGCATTTCATGCCGGCGTGGGATCAAGGCCACATGCTTGAGCGCTTCCTGCGTCTGGGGGCATTGGTGGTGGCTGGCGTGGTTGCGTATTTCGGTATGTTGCTGCTGCTCGGTTTCCGTCTGCGCGACTTCAATCGCAAGGCCTTGAGCTGAGGTTTTACCCTTTATGAATGGGCGCGGGCCGGCAGTTTTGTCGGCTCGATCACTTTGCGTTACGGTGTTGCCTGTCGTCGACCGTCGGGTGTGGTTATAATCGACCACTTTATGAGCAAGAAGCGCGTTATGCAGCTGGTTCGAGGCCTCCACAACTTGCGCCCCCAGCATCGGGGCTGCGTCGCCACTATTGGCAACTTTGACGGTGTTCACCGTGGTCACCAGGCTATCCTGGCCCGACTGCGTGAGCGTGCGCTCGAGTTGGGCGTACCCAGCTGCGTGGTGATTTTCGAGCCGCAGCCACGGGAGTTTTTCGCCCCCGAGACCGCGCCGGCACGTCTGGCCCGGTTGCGCGACAAACTGCAGCTACTGGCCGCTGAAGGTGTCGACCGGGTCCTGTGCCTGGCCTTCAACCAGCGTCTTAGCAAGCTCAGCGCCAGTGAGTTCGTCGACACCATCCTGGTGGTCGGGCTCGGCGTGCAGCATCTGGAAGTCGGTGACGATTTCCGCTTTGGCTGCGACCGCCTCGGCGATTTCGATTTCCTGTTGCAGGCCGGGCAGGTTCACGGGTTTACCGTCGAAGCCGCGCAAACCGTCGAGCTGGATGGCATTCGCGTCAGCAGCACTCAGGTGCGTAACGCCTTGGCCGCCGCTGATTTTGCCTTGGCCGAACGTTTGCTCGGTCGCCCGTACCGCATCGCCGGTCGTGTGCTGCATGGCCAGAAGCTGGCTCGGCAATTGGGTACGCCCACTGCCAATATTCAACTCAAGCGTCGTCGCGTGCCGTTCACCGGGGTGTATCTGGTGGATGTCGACATCGACGGCAAGACCTGGCCCGGCGTCGCCAATATTGGCGTACGGCCCACGGTGCAAGGTGATGGCAAGGCCCACCTTGAAGTCCATCTTTTAGATTTTGCCGGCGATCTGTATGACCGGCGTTTGACGGTGGTTTTCCACCAGAAGCTGCGTGAAGAGCAGCGATTTGCCTCTCTGGAGGCGCTGAAAACGGCGATCAATGCGGATGTCGCCACCGCCCGTGCACTAGCCGCACCTAGCGCCCATCGCTAATGAAGAGCCTTAAATGACCGACTATAAAGCCACGTTAAACCTTCCGGACACCGCCTTCCCAATGAAGGCCGGCCTGCCACAGCGCGAACCGCAGATTCTGCAGCGCTGGGACAGTATTGGCCTGTACGGAAAGTTGCGCGAGATTGGCAAGGATCGTCCGAAGTTCGTCCTGCACGACGGCCCTCCGTACGCCAACGGCACGATCCACATCGGTCACGCTCTGAACAAGATTCTCAAGGACATGATCATCCGCTCGAAAACCCTGTCGGGTTTCGATGCGCCGTACGTGCCTGGCTGGGACTGCCACGGCCTGCCGATCGAGCACAAGGTTGAAGTGACCCACGGCAAGAACCTGGGCGCGGACAAGACCCGCGAACTGTGCCGTGCCTACGCCACCGAGCAGATCGAAGGGCAGAAGTCCGAATTCATCCGCCTTGGCGTGCTGGGCGACTTCGCCAACCCGTACAAGACCATGAATTTCCAGAACGAGGCCGGTGAAATCCGCGCTCTCGCCGAAATCGTCAAGGGTGGTTTCGTGTTCAAGGGCCTCAAGCCTGTGAACTGGTGCTTCGACTGTGGTTCGGCTTTGGCCGAGGCGGAAGTCGAGTACGAAAACAAGAAGTCGTCGACCATCGACGTGGCATTCCCGATCGCTGACGAGGCCAAACTGGCTGCCGCGTTCGGCTTGCCGTCGCTGGCCAAGCCTGCCTCGATCGTGATCTGGACCACCACCCCGTGGACCATCCCGGCCAACCAGGCGCTGAACGTTCACCCGGAATTCAACTACGCGCTGGTTGATGTCGGCGACAAGTTGCTGGTGCTGGCTGAAGAGCTGGTCGAAGCCTGTCTGGCTCGTTACAGCCTGGAAGGCTCGGTGGTTGCGACCACCACCGGTAAAGAACTGGAGCTGATCAACTTCCGTCACCCGTTCTATGACCGTCTGTCGCCGGTATATCTGGCCGACTACGTCGAACTGGGCGCTGGCACCGGTGTGGTTCACTCCGCCCCGGCTTATGGCGTAGACGACTTCGTGACCTGCAAGAAGTACGGCATGGTCAACGATGACATCCTCAACCCGGTTCAGAGCAACGGCGTTTACGTGCCCACGCTGGAATACTTCGGCGGCCAGTTCATCTGGAAGGCCAACCCGGCCATCGTTGAAAAACTGACCGAAGTCGGTGCGCTGATGCACACCACCGTCATCGAACACAGCTACATGCACTGCTGGCGTCACAAGACTCCGCTGATCTACCGCGCCACCGCGCAGTGGTTCATCGGCATGGACAAAGAGCCGGTCAGCGGCGACACCCTGCGTATTCGCTCGCTCAAAGCCATCGAAGAAACCAGGTTCGTTCCGGCCTGGGGCCAGGCGCGCCTGCATTCGATGATCGCTAACCGTCCCGACTGGTGCATCTCGCGTCAGCGCAACTGGGGCGTGCCGATCCCGTTCTTCCTCAACAAGGAAAGCGGCGAGCTGCACCCACGCACCGTTGAGCTGATGGAAGAAGTGGCTAAGCGCGTTGAAGTCGAAGGCATCGAAGCCTGGTTCAAGATGGACGCTGCCGAACTGCTGGGTGATGAAGCGCCGCAGTACGACAAGATCAGCGACACCCTCGACGTCTGGTTCGATTCGGGTACCACGCACTGGCACGTCCTGCGCGGTTCGCACCCGATGGGCCACGAGACCGGTCCACGCGCCGACCTGTACCTGGAAGGTTCCGACCAACACCGTGGCTGGTTCCACTCGTCGCTGCTGACCGGTTGCGCTATCGACAACCACGCGCCGTACCGCGAACTGCTGACCCACGGCTTCACTGTCGACGAAGCGGGACGCAAGATGTCCAAATCCCTGGGCAACGTGATCGCACCGCAGAAAGTCAACGACACCCTGGGCGCCGACATCATGCGTCTGTGGGTGGCTTCGACCGATTACTCCGGCGAAATCGCCGTGTCCGAGCAGATCCTTGCTCGCAGTGCCGATGCCTACCGCCGGATCCGTAACACCGCGCGCTTCCTGCTTTCCAACCTGACCGGTTTCAACCCGGCCACCGACATCCTGCCGGCTGAAGAAATGCTCGCGCTGGATCGTTGGGCGGTGGATCGCACCTTGCTGCTGCAACGCGAGCTGCAAGAGAACTATGGTGAGTACCGTTTCTGGAACGTCTACTCCAAGATCCACAACTTCTGCGTGCAGGAGCTGGGTGGTTTCTACCTCGACATCATCAAGGATCGCCAGTACACCACCGGCGCCGACAGCAAGGCACGTCGCTCGTGCCAGACTGCGCTGTTCCACATCTCTGAAGCGCTGGTGCGCTGGATCGCGCCGATCCTCGCCTTCACTGCCGACGAACTGTGGCAATACCTGCCGGGCGAGCGTAATGAATCCGTCATGCTCAACACCTGGTACGAAGGTCTGACCGAACTGCCGGAAGGCTTCGAGCTGGGCCGTGAGTACTGGGATCGCATCATGGAAGTGAAAGTCGCGGTCAACAAAGAGATGGAAATCCAGCGTGCAGCGAAAGCTGTCGGTGGCAACCTGCAAGCCGAAGTGACGCTGTTTGCCGAAGAGGCTCTGACTGCCGACCTGGCCAAGCTGAGCAACGAACTGCGCTTTGTATTGATCACTTCGACCGCCAGCGTTGCACCATTCGTGCAGGCTCCGGCCGACGCGGTGGCTACCGAAGTCAGCGGCCTGAAGCTGAAGATCGTCAAATCGGCATTCGCCAAGTGCGCTCGCTGCTGGCACTGCCGCGAAGACGTCGGCGTGAACCCGGAGCATCCGGAAATCTGCGGTCGTTGCGTCGACAACATCAGCGGCGCTGGCGAGGTTCGTCACTATGCCTAATGCCATTGGCCGTTTCGGACGGTTGAGCTGGCTCTGGTTGAGCTTGCTGGTGCTGGTCATCGACCAGGCCAGCAAGTTCTACTTTGAAAACAAGCTCGAAATGTTCCAGCAGATCGTGATCATTCCCGATTACTTCAGTTGGACCCTGGCGTACAACACCGGCGCTGCCTTCAGCTTTTTGGCTGACAGCTCCGGCTGGCAGCGCTGGCTGTTCGCGCTGATCGCGATTGTGGTCAGTGCGGTGCTGGTGGTCTGGCTCAAGCGTCTGGGTCGCAACGAAACCTGGCTGGCCATCGCCTTGGCGCTGGTACTGGGTGGCGCGTTGGGCAATCTGTATGACCGCGTGGCCCTGGGCCATGTGATCGATTTCATTCTGGTGCACTGGCAGAACCGCTGGTACTTCCCGGCGTTCAACATCGCCGACAGCGCTATCAGCGTTGGCGCGGTGATGCTGGCACTGGATATGTTCAAATCCAAGAAAACCGAAGAGGCCGCTCATGACTGAACAAGTATTGGCTGAGCAACGCATTGGCCAGAACACGGAAGTCACTTTGCACTTTGCATTGCGCCTGGAGAACGGCGACACCGTCGACAGCACGTTCGACAAGGCTCCGGCGACCTTCAAGGTCGGCGACGGCAACTTGCTGCCGGGTTTTGAAGCGGCGCTGTTCGGCTTCAAGGCGGGTGACAAGCGCACCCTGACCGTCGAGCCGGAAAACGCTTTCGGTCAACCGAACCCGCAGAACGTGCAGATCATCCCGCGCTCGCAGTTTGCCGATATGGAACTGTCTCCCGGTTTGCTGGTGATCTTCAACGATGCGGCCAATACTGAGCTGCCGGGCGTGGTGAAAGAGTTCGATGACGCGCAAGTGACCATCGACTTCAACCACCCGCTGGCGGGCAAGACGTTGACCTTCGACGTGGAAATCATTTCCGTCAAAGCGCTGTAAAAATGTGGGAGCGAGCCTGCTCGCGAAAGCGGTGTGTCAGGCGACATCGATGTCGAATGTCAGTCAGCTTTCGCGAGCAGGCTCGCTCCCACCCAGTTGGTAATTCATTGTTTTCGCGCGCAAGACACGAGGCATAGCATGCAAATCAAACTCGCCAATCCCCGTGGCTTCTGCGCCGGTGTGGACCGGGCGATCGAAATCGTCAACCGCGCCCTGGAAGTCTTCGGGCCACCGATCTACGTGCGTCATGAAGTGGTGCACAACAAGTTCGTCGTCGAAGACCTGCGCAGCCGTGGTGCGATCTTCGTTGAAGAACTGGATCAGGTGCCGGACGACGTCATCGTGATCTTCAGTGCTCATGGCGTATCGCAAGCCGTGCGTACCGAGGCCGCTGGTCGTGGCCTGAAAGTGTTCGACGCTACCTGCCCGCTGGTCACCAAGGTGCACATCGAAGTCGCGAAATACAGCCGCGACGGTCGTGAATGCATCCTGATCGGCCACGCCGGTCACCCGGAAGTCGAAGGCACCATGGGTCAGTACGACGCCAGCAATGGCGGCGCGATCTACCTCGTCGAAGACGAAAAAGACGTCGCCGAATTGCAAGTGCGCAACCCGGAGAAACTGGCCTTTGTCACCCAGACAACCTTGTCGATGGACGATACCAGTCGTGTCATTGATGCGCTGCGTACGCGCTTCCCGGCCATCGGTGGGCCGCGCAAGGACGACATCTGCTACGCCACACAAAACCGTCAGGACGCCGTCAAACAACTGGCTGACGAGTGTGACGTGGTGCTGGTAGTCGGCAGCCCGAACAGCTCCAACTCCAACCGCTTGCGTGAACTGGCAGAGCGTATGGCCACCCCGGCCTACCTGATCGACGGCGCCGAAGACCTGCAAAAGAGCTGGTTCGATGGCGTCGAACGTATCGGCATCACGGCCGGTGCTTCGGCGCCGGAAGTGCTGGTGCGCGGCGTGATTCAGCAGTTGCACGCCTGGGGCGCTACCGGCGCCGATGAGCTGGCCGGGCGCGAAGAAAACATCACCTTCTCCATGCCTAAAGAGCTGCGCGTCCGCTCGATCTGACGCTTTTGGCTTTTTGACACAGCGCCTGTTCAGTCTTTTCGCTGCTCAGGCGCACGCGACCGGTCGCTGCCAGCACTATCTGGCGCTGGCTGACCGCCTCGCGAGTCGAGCAGATATGTAACGTCCCGGCCTGAAATTTGCGCCCGGGCATCAGCGGTTGCCCCAGATTGCTGAACCGCACATAACGATTCACCAGCCAATTGCCGATAATCGGCACCTTCGCATCGCTCGCATGCTCCATCAGCAGCGGGTTGTTGCTGTCCTCCGCGCCCTTGCCGCTGATATCCAGAATGATCCGCCAACCCTGACTCCAATCGCCGTTGATGCCATGAATCACCGTGGTCTGATTGCGCGTGATGGCTGTTGTGCGGGCGTTACGAATACCCTCGATCAATGACTGCGCTGCCTGGTCGCGCTGGTTCGATTCGGTGAGCGTGGCAAACGCCGGACTGACCAGCAGCAGAACAATTGCGCCAATCGCCAGTCCCATAAGCAGTTCGATCAGGCTGTAGCCTTGTTGCGACATGAAAACGCCCTCCTTGGAGTGTGATCAGCGACGCGTTCCCTGCGCCGCTGCGAGTAAATCAACCGACATGTATCGATTGAATGTTCTAGCGTGTAGAAGCAGGTATAGCCGACGGCAACGGAGGGCATCGATGGATCATCGTACAAAAGGTTTCACGCTGATCGAGTTGCTGGTCGCCATCGCGATTTTTTTGGTCCTGGTCACACTGGCGGTGCCCGCTTTCACCCGATCGATACAAAGCAGCAAGGCCGATACCGAAATGGGCGATCTGCAGCGGGCGATCAATTTCGCCAGGCTTGAAGCGATTGACCGCGGCGCGACGCTGCGTCTGCGTCCGACCGCCGGGGGCGGCGTCTGGACCGGTGAGTTGGCTGTCTACGACAGTACTGGCACTGCGGCCAATGTGTTGCGGGTTGTTCCGGCGATGAGCAGCGGCGCAACTCTGACGCTAACCTCAGGAGTGACCGCGCTGGATTTCAACAACCTCGGCGGTCTGGCCGCACCCTCAACGGCAGTGGTCATCAGTTACACGCTGGGAACGCAGAGCAGGACGCTTAACGTGTGTTTGAACGGACGAATTCAACTGGGTGGAAGTTGCGGATGAGGGCAGGGAGCAAAGGCGTACAGCAGGGCATGACGCTGATCGAAGTGCTGGTCGCGTTGCTGATTCTGACGGTCGGGCTGCTAGGGGCGGCGGCGGTGCAAATCAATGCACTGAAATACACCGACAGTTCACGCATGACCAGCCAGGCCAGCTTCATCGCCTACGACATGATGGACCGCATTCGTGCCAACTCCGGTGCGAATTACACCGTTACGCCACCGACCTCGGCCAACCCTGGCAACGCCCGGGATCAGGATCTCTACGATTTCACCACCAGTATCGTCAACTTCGGCGGGCCGACCGCGACGGGCAGCATCACCCTCAACCAGCGGGTTTACACCATCACCATCACCTGGAGTGACGCCCGGGCCGCCAACACGGCCAACGCTCAACGCAGTTTCGTCCTGAGCAGTCGCGCCGCCGTTGATCCGGTGGTCACGCCATGAAGCGCCAAAATCGCGGTTTCGGTCTTATCGAATTACTGGTCGCTTTGGGGCTGGGGCTGATCGTGGTGTTGGGCGTGGTGCAGATTTTCATCGCCGCAAAAAACACCTATGTCAGCCAGAACAGCGCTGCTGCCATGCAGGAAGACGCGCGCTTCGTGTTGAGCAAAATGATTCAGGAAATCCGCATGGTCGGAATGTTCGGCTGCCTTGGCACCATCACCGATTCAAGCAATGCCGGGGACTTCAATGCGGCGCAGATCACGCCGATCAATTGGGATAACGCCAATCTCAAGTTGACGCTGGTCACGGCGGATATTGGCGGTGGCGGCGGCACCCCCACCTGGACGGTGCTGTCCGATTGCCGCAACAGCGCGACGGCCTATACCGGGTTACGAAGCCCGGCGACCGGGCAAATTTCTTTTCCTGTCAGACGTTTGATCTACAGCTTCAGCAATAACCAGATATTGATGGGTACTGGCAGCGGCAATCCGGCGCAACAGGTGCTGGTGAATAACGTCAGTGCTTTCAACGTGACATTCGGTCTGGCGAGTTCCGCGACGGATGTCGCAGCCTCGACCTACAGCACCAATCCGGGCGATCCGGCACGTATTCGCAGCGTGCGCCTGAGCCTGACCTTGGCCGACCCCAACAACCGGGTGCGCAATCAAACCTTCAACGTGGTTGCCGCTTTGCGCAACCGCTTGCAGTGAGGGTCAGGGCGATGAGGATTTCTCTCCATCAGCGTCAGGCGCAGAGGGGCATGGTGCTGCTGGTCAGTCTGGTGTTTCTGTTGCTGATGACGATGATCGGCCTGTCATCGATGCAGAGTGCCAACCTGCAGGAAAAAATGGCCGGGAGCGTAGGCCTGCGCAATCAATCATTTCAGACCGCCGAAGCGGCGTTGCGTGTGGGCGAGAGCGCGGTGCAACTGGACAGTTTTGCGTTGGCAGTGTGCAGCGGCACCACGCAATGTGCGCCGCCGGCCGAGTCGTCGGTGGTGAGTACGGCGGGGCTCAATTCTACCTCGGGGGTACTCTGGATTGCCGCAGGCAACGGTTTCTATGGCGTGCAGAACATCGGTACGACGCTGACCGCCGTGAATGTGCCGAGTAACACCTCGGCGACGCTTTATCGGGTGACCGCTGTCGGTATTGCCGGTACTTCGCGTAGCGTTGTGGAGAGCATCTATGCGAAGTTTTGAACGCTGCGTATCTCTGCTGACCGGCATGCTGCTGACTTTCTATCTGGCCGCGCCGGCTTATGCGTTCACGCCGTCTGACTCGCCATTGCTGAGTGCGGCGGCGGTGCCACCGAACGTTATGTTGCTGATCGACGATTCGGGGAGCATGAACAGCATCATCTATGCGGCGGGATTCGATCCGACGCTCAACCGCACGCCCGCCCGGGAGTGCAATGCGTTCCTGGGGGTGTGCTCAGGCCTGAATGCGCCAACGATTACGGGCGATACAGTGTTCTTGTCGAGTCTGCCGACCTCAGGTTGCTCTGGCGGTGCCTATGCGTTTTACAACAACAGCCTTGCGCCGCTTTGCCTGAAACTGCCAGACCCGGTGGGTGGCGGTAATACCCGCTACTCAGGGGATTACATTTCATACGTAGTCGGTCTTGCCATCAACAATGGCACCCGCGACTTCACCACCGGGGCGATCCCCAACGATTACCGAATCAATGTCGCACGCAACGTATCCACGGCACTGGTCAGCAGTAACCGCACTTTGCGCATGGGCCTGTCGACGTTCAACCCGGCGACCAGCAGCAACTCTGGCAATGGAGGTTACATTGCCCGTTCCATTGCTGATCTGTCTCCGGTCGCCGGCAGCGTGACCCAAGCCCAGGCTGACTCCAATTACAACGTGTTGATCTCCTCGATCAATAACTTGAGCGCCGTGGCCAACACGCCGTTGGCGGAAACCTATTACGAAGTCACTCGCTACATGCGCGGCATGGCACCGTTCTATAACAGTACGCCGAGTACCTACACTAGCCCGATTCAGTACCGCTGCCAGAAAAACTACGGCGTGGTGATTACTGACGGCTTGCCGACTTTCGACCGTACCTTCCCGACCAATGATCCGCTGGGTACAAACCGTTTGCCGAACTGGGACGGCGTCAACAATGACGGCGACAATCTCAACGGCGACGGTGAGGGCGACACGTTGTATCTGGATGACATCGCCAAATTTGCCTACGACATCGACATGCGCTCCACCGGCACTGACGCGGCAGGCAAGAGCTGGAACGCAGTGGATTTCCCCAGGCAGAACATGAACACCTACACCGTTGGCTTCGCCGCTGACAACGACATGCTCTCGGACGCAGCGAGTTACGGGCAGGGCCGGTACTATCAGGCAACCGACAGCACTGGCCTCAATGCGGCGTTGTCATCGGCGCTGAGCGACATCACCTCCAAGGCCGGTTCGGGCGGTGCTGGTGCCGTTAGCGGAACCACCCTCAGCAGTAACAGCAGTTTCTATCAAACCACCTATGACCCCAAGGACTGGCGCGGCACGATCAAGGCATTCGGCTTCACATCGGCCGGAACCGTTAATACTTCGACGGCACTCTGGAACACCGACACCACAATTGTCCCCGGGGCCACGGCGCCGACTTACCAATCCTGGAACACCTCCAGTAACGCCGCCGTCACGCTGGCCTACGGTAATTTTTCCGCCGCGCAGCAGACGACGCTCAGTCAGGGCCTGCCCACCGGTATCACCGGCATTGATCTGGTGGAATGGAGCAAGGGCACTAACAAAAGCGGGCTCAAGGTGCGCAGCGTATTGCTCGGCGACATCATCAACTCGCCATTGGTGCTAGCCTCGCCTGCGGACAAAACCGCCTCCGACCTGTCGGGCGACACCACTTACAGCACTTATCTGACGACCAAAGCGGCGAACATGAGCGCCAGCCTGGTGGTGAATGCCAACGATGGTTTCGTCAACGTCATCAATTCTTCCAATGGCACCCGGCGTTACGCATACATGCCATCCAGTGTGTTGCCGTCGTTGCGCTTGATCGCCGACCCGAACTACATCAATGGCGTCAGCCACAAGTTTCTGGTCGACGGCCAGGTAGGCGTGTATGACGCGCAATTCAGCAACGCCTGGAAAACCTTGGCCATTGGCGGTACCGGAGCGGGTGGCAAAACCTTCTACGCATTGCAACTGTTCGATGCCTCCGCAGGCAACGTCATGCGTGCGTTGTGGGAAGTCAGCGCACCGGCCATCGCCAACACCGGCAACGTTTTTAATGATCTGGGTTATGCCTATGCGCGACCGGAAGTGGCACGCTTGGCCGATGGTCGCTGGGCGGCGTTTATCTCCAATGGTTATGGCAGCAATTCGGGGCTGGCAGCGCTGTATGTGCTGGATGTACGCGATGGTTCGCTGATCAAAAAAATCGTTGTCGACAGTACGGATACCAGTAACGGTTTGTCCTCGGTGAAGCTCAAGGTCAACTCGCAAAATGTGGTGCAGGCTGCCTATGGCGGTGACTTGAAAGGGCGGTTGTGGAAATTCGACCTCAGCGCCACTGCGCCCGACAGCTGGGGCGTGGCGTTTTCCGGCAAGCCGCTGTTCACCACGGCGGGCGGGGCGACGCAGCCGATCACGGCGCAACCTTTACTGGCGGACAACGCATCGGGCGGTAAACAGATCTTCGTCGGTACCGGTAAATTCAACGAAACCGCCGACAAGACCAACAAGGATTTGCAGGCGTTCTATTCAGTGTGGGATGCCGATGGCGGGTCCGGGCAGCTCACTGTCAGCAACTTGCAGCCGCAGGCGATTACCGGCTCGTTCTCTGGCAGTTCCGGACAATTCCTGACCACCACGCAGAACGACACGACGTATCCGGGGGAGAAGGGCTGGTACTTGCCGCTGGTGTATAACAACGTGCTGACCGGCGAGCGAGTCATCAATCAAGCGAGTATCGTGCTGGGCCGTATCGTCTTCACCACGGCCAACGTCGATACCACCGATCCCTGTGCGAGTTTCGGTACCGGCAAACTGGTCGAACTCGATGCGTTCAGCGGTAAGATGCTCAACTATGCCGTGCTCGACACCAATTCCGACAACCTGGTCGACAGCAATGACACGATCTCCAGTGGCGTGATATTCACTGGCGGCATTCCGACGCTGAACTTCATCTCCAGTGACGGCAAACGCAAAGGCATGACCGACACCAGCGGCACCATCACCATCATTGTTGAAAAGGGCGGCGGCGGCAGTCGTCGTATCATGTGGCGACAAATATAGTAAGTGAGAGTTCGAGGCATGCGCAGATCCAACCGAGGTTTCACCCTGATCGAAATCATGATCGTGATTGCGATCATCGGGATTGTGCTCACCATCAGCATTCCAAGCTACAACGAATACGTGAAGAAAGGCCGCCGCGCCGAAGTGGTGGCGCTGCTTTCGGAGCAGGCACAGAGCCTCGAGCGTTTCTACACCAAGAACAATGTCTACACCGGTATCACCGGTTTGAGCGCGGGCAATGATTTCTACACCCTTACGCCGACGATCACTGATCAGACCTTCCTGCTGATTGCCGCGCGTAAAACGGGCACGGCCATGGCCACCGACAAGTGCGGGGATTTCACCCTGACCAATACCGGTGTCAGAAGCATGAACAACGCGACCACCGGGCTGACTACCAAGGATTGCTGGGGCCGCTGAGGCGCTTATCTTCGGGCGCCTTTTGCGCCCACTGTCTTTTTTACGGTTGGATCAAACATGACCAGGCAACAGCAAGTGGTGGTTGTCGGTGGCGGGGTGATTGGCCTGCTGACGGCCTACAATCTCGCCTCCGAAGTGCGCAGCGTGGTGCTGCTGGACCGCTCGAATGTCGGCCGGGAATCGTCCTGGGCGGGCGGCGGTATCGTTTCGCCGCTGTATCCGTGGCGCTATAGCCCGGCGGTCACCGCCCTGGCGCATTGGTCGCAAGATTTTTATCCACAGCTCGGCGAGCGTTTGTTTGCCGATACCGGCGTTGATCCTGAAGTCCACACCACGGGTTTGTACTGGCTGGATCTGGACGACGAAGCCGACGCGCTGGCGTGGGCTGAGCGGGAAAACCGTCCGTTACGGGCTGTGGATATCTCTGCAGCGCATGATGCCGTGCCGGTGCTCGGTGCCGGATTCTCGCGGGCTATCTACATGGCCGATGTGGCCAACGTGAGAAATCCACGCCTGGTGAAATCCCTGAAAGCAGCCTTGCTGGCGCTGCCGAACGTGACTATTCACGAGCAGTGCGAAGTCAGCGGTTTTGTTCGCGAGGGCGAGCGGGTTGTTGGCGTGCAGACTTCCAGCGGCGTGATCACTGGGGATCAGGTCGTGCTGACGGCTGGCGCGTGGAGCGGTGATCTGCTCAAGACGCTGGATCTGACGCTGCCCGTCGAGCCAGTCAAAGGCCAGATGATTCTCTACAAGTGTGCGGCTGACTTTCTGCCGAGCATGGTGCTGGCCAAGGGGCGCTATGCGATTCCGCGTCGTGACGGGCACATACTGATTGGCAGCACGCTGGAACATGAAGGCTTCGACAAGACCCCGACCGATGTGGCGCTGCAAAGCCTCAAGGCTTCGGCGGTTGAGCTGTTGCCGGCACTGGCGGATGCCGAAGTGGTGGGGCATTGGGCAGGGTTGCGTCCGGGTTCGCCGGAGGGGATTCCCTACATTGGCCGAGTGCCAGGGTTTGAGGGTTTGTGGCTCAATTGCGGGCATTACCGCAACGGTTTGGTGTTGGCGCCGGCGTCGTGTCAGTTGTTTGCCGATGTGATGCTGGGGCGAGCGCCGATTATTGATCCGGCGGCGTATGCACCGGCCGGGCGGATTTAAAGCCAGGGTCAAAAGATCGCAGCCTTCGGCAGCTCCCACATTGGACTGCGTTTCCTGTAGGAGCTGCCGAAGGCTGCGATCTTGTAAAGAATCAGTCCAGACCGAGTTTCTTCAGGCGATAACGCATCGAGCGGAACGAAAGGCTCAACCGCTGCGCCGCCGCAGTCCGATTCCAGCGGGTCTCCTCCAGCGCCTGCAAAATCAGTTTCCGTTCGACGTTCTCCAGATAATCCTCCAGATTGTCGATCTGCGTCAGATCGGCAATCGCGCCATCCGCTGCACAGTTGCCTTCGCTCAAGCGCAAATCTGCAGCCTCGATCGTACGGTTCTCGCACAAGGTATGCGCCCGTTCGAGCACGTTCTCCAGTTCCCGCACATTCCCCGGAAACCGATAGTTTTTCAGAGCCTCCAAAGCGTGCAGATGCAGGCATGCCGCTGGTTGGCCGGTGTCTTTGGCCAGGCGCTGAAGCATGTGCGCCGCCAGCACTTCAATGTCATCCCGTCGCTCGCGCAGGGGCGGCACACGCAATTCGATCACGTTTAGCCGGTAATAAAGATCCTGACGAAAGCGCTCGGCGGCGACTTCTGCGTCGAGGTCCTTGTGCGTCGCGCAGAGAATGCGCACATCGACCACGGTTTCCTGCTGACCGCCCACACTGCGTACGGCTTTTTCCTGAATCGCCCGCAGCAGCTTCACCTGCATCGACAGTGGCAAGTCCGCCACTTCATCGAGAAACAATGTCCCGCCCTGTGCTGCCTGGAACAGGCCCGGTTTGTCCCCGACCGCGCCGGTAAAACTGCCTTTGCGATGGCCGAAAAACTCGCTTTCCATCAGTTCCGAGGGTATTGCCCCGCAGTTCACCGGCACGAACGGCTTGCCGGCGCGAGGCCCTTGTTCGTGGATCAGTCGTGCGACCAGCTCTTTGCCGCTGCCGGATTCGCCGCTGATGTACACCGGGGCCTGGCTGCGAGCGAGTTTGTCGACTTGTTTGCGCAGGCTGCGCATCGGCGGCGAATCACCCAGCAAGCGTCGATCAATTGAGGTGCTTGCGTCACCAGCGGCGGGCATGCGCAGTGCTGTCGCGACCAATTCCCGCAGTCGGGTGAGATCTACCGGTTTGGTCAGAAAGTCGAAAGCTCCCGCCTTCAACGCATTGATTGCCGTTTCCAGGCTGCCGTATGCGGTGATCATCGCCACCGGCAGTTGTGGATAACGTTGCTGAATATGCTGCACCAGTTCCAGCCCCGTGCCATCGGGCAGGCGCATGTCTGTCAGGCACAGGTCGAAGGTCTCGCGCTGCAACAGCGCCTGGGCCTCCCCCAGATTGCGTGCGCTGTAGCTGTTGAGTTTCATCCGTCCCAGGGTGATTTCCAGGAGTTCGCGGATATCGGGTTCGTCGTCGACGATGAGGATTTTTTGCCGTGGGCTCGTGTTCAACTTTGTTTCCGTCCGTGAGCAAAGGTGATGCGAAAGCAGCCGCCGCCTTGGCGTGGATTGAAGTCTAGGCGCGCTTGGTTGCTTTCGCACAGCTCACGGGACAGATAAAGCCCAAGGCCGGTGCCTTGGCTGCTGGTGGTGAAGAACGGTTCGAACAGATGCGCTTGCTGATCAAGCGGTACGCCGGGGCCGTTGTCCTGAACCTCGAGCACCGCCAGTTGGCTCTCGGGTTCGATGAACAGGGCCAGCCAGACCTCGGCCTGATCATGCAGCATGGCGCTGTGACGCCAGCCGTTGCGTAAAAGATTGTCGAGAATTTGTGTGAGCTGGTTGGGATCCATCAAGGTGGCGAAGTCGCCCGAGTTGATGCGCAGATGAATCTTCTGCCGCTCGGTAGCCTGCATGCGGCTCTCAGTGACGAAGTTTTCCAGCCACGGCTTGAGGTCCAGCCGTTGTGGAGCGCTCTGTTGACGGCGGGACAGTTGCAGGACGTTTTCGATAACTCGGTTCATGCGCTGGGAGTGGTCTTGAATAATCTGGGTCAGACGCCGATCCGCGCTATCGAGTTCCTCGGACTCCGCCAACAACTGCGCGGCATGACTGATGGCGCCCAGCGGATTGCGAATCTCGTGGGAAATGCCGGCCGTCAAACGCCCGAGCGCGGCAAGTTTCAGTTGCTGGGCTTGTTGAGCGATCTGCGCGAGGTCTTCGAGAAACACCAGGGTTTGTTGATTGGGGCTTTGTTCGAGGGCGATGAAGCTAGGCTGCAGTTCCAGACCGTTGCCGGGGATTTTCAGACTTTGTGGGCGCAGTGTCGGGTTGTTCAGCCACAGTTGCAGGCGTTCGACCAGCGCGGTCGAATAATCGTCGATCAAATGGCCCTGAAGGTGCGATTGCGCGAGCAGGGTCTGCGCGCTGTGATTGGCCAGCTGTACCCGGCGTTGTTCGTCGAGCACCAGGATCCCGGTGCGCATGCGTTGCAGGATCAGCGCATTGAGAGCCTCCAGGCCGACCACTTTGCTGGCGGTTTGCTCGGCCAGGGTTTCGCTGACCTCCAGACGCCGGACCAGCCCTTGCACCAGCAACGACGCTGCAAAACACAATGCACCAAGGGTGCCGGCCTGCAGGTATTCGTTGGCGCTCAGGGGATGGCTGAAACTCAGCAGAAAGCTTAAGCCGACGATGCCGATGGCGCCGATGGCGGCGATCAGCAGACCGATGCGGCGGCGCAGCAAGGTATTGCTGATCGCCACAGAAACGATCAGCAAGTTGCCGAGCGCGCTGGCCACACCGCCAGCCGCGTAGAACAAGCCGCACAGCATCACAACGTCGACCAGCGCCAAGCTGAACAATTGCGCGGGGCGTCGGGTGTTCTCCAGGAACACCACCAGCAAAATGTTCAGCACCAGGTACAGCCAGCTGCCGTTGCGCAGCAGATCGTCGTTGGCCGACGTCAGCAGGCGGTTGTCCATGTTGCTGGAGATCAGCAGCACCAAGGTGATGCCGACACTTAAACGGTAAAGATGATAAAGGCGCAGCAGACGCTGAGCCTGTTTGCTGTCGGCGTGGGAGGCCTCAGCGATCACTGGAACCTGGGCCTTGCTCGAGGTGAGCCTGGCTGCAATACCACTGTTGTTGAAGGCTCAGCGCGCGGTCGCGGGGCAGATGCACGCCGCAATGGGCGCAGCGCACCATCGGCGCAGCATCTTGCTCGCGAGGAGACTGGGCGGACGAAGCAGGGGCCTTGAACTTGCGCCACAACCAAATCGCGGCAAATATCAGGGCAATCCAGAACAATAAACGAAGCATGATGAGCGGCTTTTCGACGGATGATTCGGCAGTTTAGCCAAGGTCCTGACAAGCGCACAGCGCTATTAAAGGCGGTAATGAAAAAGGGAGATCCGAAGATCTCCCTTTTCTTTGCATCCGGTGTGATCAGTCGAACACGCCGAAAGTCATGTAGCTGAACCACGAGCGGTCGGTGTCGGCAGATTCCGGCTCCGGCTCTTCGATCACGTCGCCGTTCTCGTCTTTAGGCTTGAGCTCGTTCGGGATCGAGTCTTTCGCGTCCTGGTACTGCTTCTGCACGTCCTGGTTGGCGCGGGTCTCTCCCGGCGGCAGCGGCGGACGCGACTCGATCAGACCGAGGGTCGCCTTGCTCAGGAACGAACGGTTGTCGGCTTCTGCAACCCTTGGCACGAACTGGCCGTCTTGCAGGGTCGGGTGATCCGGGTAGTTGAGCTTCAGGGTTTCCAGGCTGGTGTTGGCCAGTTCGTCCAGGTGCAGACGCTGGTAAGCCTCGGTCATCACCGCCAGGCCGTCGCCGACCGATGGGGTTTCCTGGAAGTTTTCCACTACATAACGGCCACGGTTGGCGGCGGCGACGTAAGCCTGACGGGTCAGGTAATAGTCGGCTACGTGGATTTCGTAGGCGGCCAGCAGGTTGCGCAGGTAAATCATGCGCTGCTTGGCGTCCGGCGCGTAGCGGCTGTTCGGGTAGCGGCTGGTCAGCTGCGCGAACTCGTTGTAGGAGTCGCGGGCAGCGCCCGGGTCACGCTTGGTCATGTCCAGCGGCAGGAAGCGCGCCAGCAGGCCGACGTCCTGGTCAAAGGAAGTCAGACCCTTGAGGTAATACGCGTAATCCACGTTCGGATGCTGCGGATGCAAACGAATGAAACGCTCGGCGGCAGACTTTGCAGCCTCCGGCTCAGCGTTCTTGTAGTTGGCGTAGATCAGTTCGAGTTGTGCCTGATCAGCATAGCGACCGAACGGATAACGCGACTCCAGGGCCTTCAGCTTGGCTGTGGCGCTGGTGTAGCTATTGTTGTCCAGGTCCTGCTGAGCCTGCTGATACAGCTCGGCTTCACTCAGGTTTTCGTCAACGACTTCCTTCGATGAGCAAGCAGCGGTCAATGCGAGGATGGCGATCAGCAGCAGGTGTTTCACTTGCATGGCGGCTTGCGTCCCTATGACGGCCGCTGTCTTGGGCGGGGCCGTCCTGTTATGATGAGCGCCCCGTTGAAAAGCCTCGGGGCAAAAGACGCCGTATTTAACCACAAGCGCGCAGCCGAAACCAAAAGCTGTGCCGACGCACAGTCAGAGCATGTCCGATAAAATTGAACTTCGCGCAGAGGTGCCGTCCGAATTGGGCGGCCAACGCCTCGATCAAGTCGCTGCCCAACTCTTCGCTGAGCACTCACGCTCGCGCCTTTCCGCCTGGATCAAAGAAGGTCGCCTGACTGTGGACGGGGCGGTCATCCGCCCGCGCGACATCGTTCATGGCGGTGCCATCCTTGAACTGACTGCCGAGCAGGAAGCTCAGGGTGAGTGGATCGCCCAGGACATCGAACTCGATATCGTCTACGAAGATGACGACATCCTGGTGATCAACAAGCCTGCGGGCCTGGTGGTGCACCCGGCTGCCGGTCACGCTGATGGCACGCTGCTCAACGCCTTGCTGCACCATGTGCCGGACATCATCAATGTCCCGCGCGCCGGTATCGTGCATCGTCTGGACAAGGACACCACCGGTCTGATGGTGGTGGCCAAGACCATTCAGGCGCAGACAAAGCTTGTTACTCAATTGCAGAGTCGCAGCGTCAGCCGGATCTACGAGTGCATCGTGATTGGCGTGGTCACCGCCGGGGGCAAGATCAACGCCCCGATCGGTCGTCACGGCCAGCAGCGCCAGCGCATGGCGGTGATGGAGGGCGGCAAGCCTGCCGTCAGCCACTATCGCGTGCTGGAGCGTTTCCGTTCCCACACTCATGTGCGGGTAAAACTGGAAACCGGTCGTACTCACCAGATTCGCGTGCACATGGCGCACATCAACTTCCCGTTGGTCGGCGATCCGGCGTACGGCGGTCGCTTCCGCATTCCGCCAGCCGCGAACGTGAACATGGTCGAAACCCTCAAGCAGTTCCCGCGTCAGGCACTGCACGCGCGTTTCCTTGAGCTGGATCATCCGACGACCGGTCAGCGCATGAGCTGGGAATCGCCGTTGCCGGAAGATTTCGTCTGGCTGCTGACCCTGCTCAAACAGGATCGCGAGGCGTTCATAGGATGAACTGGCTGACGCCGGACTGGCCAGCGCCGGCCAGCGTCAGGGCCTGTGTCACCACCCGCGAGGGCGGTGTCAGCGAGGCGCCGTTCGACAGCCTCAATCTGGGTGATCATGTTGATGATCGTCCCGAGGCTGTTGCCGAGAATCGTCGGCGACTGACCGATCACTTCTCTATAAAGCCTGCCTGGTTGCAGCAAGTTCACGGGATTGCCGTGGTTCATGCTGATCCAGGCATTGTTGCGACTGCCGATGCCAGCTGGACTGCAACGCCCGGTATCGCCTGCGCGGCGATGACGGCGGACTGTTTGCCGGCTCTGTTCTGCAATCGCGCGGGCACTCGTGTTGCGGCAGCCCATGCCGGTTGGCGAGGTCTGGCGGCGGGCGTACTCGAAGCCACGCTCGACACGATCGATGTCCCGGCCGAAGACGTGCTGGTCTGGCTCGGTCCGGCCATTGGCCCCAAAGCCTTTGAAGTCGGTCCGGAAGTACGGGAAGTCTTCATCAATCAACTGCCTGAAGCAGCAGAAGCGTTCGTACCGAGCGACAATGCCGGCAAGTTCATGGCTGACATCTATTTGCTGGCGCGCCTGCGTCTGGCTGAACGGGGTGTCACGGCTGTTTATGGTGGCGGTTTCTGCACCGTGACCGATCCGCGCTTCTTTTCTTACCGCCGTGCGGCGCGCACCGGTCGTTTCGCCTCCCTTGTTTGGCTCACCCGCTAAACTCTCTGATCTGCATCAACTCTCCGACGCTTGAATCTCCCAGAATCGACCGCATCTACAGTGGTATCTGGCAGGTTTCTTTATTCAGGATGGTTTCTTAGGTCCGGCCTGCTCAAAAGGAAGGTGACCCATGCGTATAGACCGTTTAACCAGCAAATTACAGTTGGCCTTGTCCGACGCCCAGTCGTTGGCTGTCGGCCACGATCATCCGGCCATCGAGCCGGCGCACTTGATGCAGGCCATGCTTGAACAGCAGGGTGGTTCGATCAAACCTCTGCTGATGCAAGTAGGCTTTGACGTCAACAGTCTGCGAAAAGAGCTGACCAAAGAGCTCGATCAATTACCAAAAATCCAGAACCCGACTGGCGACGTGAATATGTCGCAGGATCTGGCGCGCCTGCTCAACCAGGCTGATCGTCTGGCCCAGCAGAAGGGCGATCAGTTCATTTCCAGCGAACTGGTGTTGCTCGCTGCGATGGACGAAAACAGCAAGCTCGGCAAACTGTTGCTCGGCCAGGGCGTGAGCAAGAAAGCTCTGGAAAACGCGATCAACAACCTGCGCGGTGGCGAAGCCGTTAACGACGCCAACCACGAAGAGTCGCGTCAGGCGCTGGATAAATACACCGTCGACCTGACCAAGCGCGCCGAAGACGGCAAGCTTGATCCGGTGATCGGCCGTGACGACGAAATCCGTCGCACCATCCAGGTTCTGCAGCGTCGCACCAAGAACAACCCGGTGTTGATCGGTGAGCCTGGCGTGGGTAAAACCGCGATTGCCGAAGGTCTGGCCCAGCGCATCATCAACGGCGAAGTGCCGGACGGCCTCAAGGGCAAGCGTCTGCTGTCCCTCGATATGGGCGCACTGATTGCCGGTGCCAAGTATCGCGGTGAGTTCGAAGAGCGCCTGAAATCACTGCTCAATGAGCTGTCGAAGCAGGAAGGGCAGATCATTCTGTTCATTGACGAACTGCACACCATGGTCGGCGCCGGTAAGGGCGAAGGCTCCATGGATGCGGGCAACATGCTCAAGCCTGCGCTGGCTCGCGGCGAGTTGCATTGCGTTGGCGCAACCACGCTCAACGAGTACCGCCAATATATAGAGAAGGATGCGGCCCTCGAACGGCGCTTCCAGAAAGTTTTGGTGGAAGAGCCGAGCGAAGAAGACACCATCGCGATCCTGCGTGGCCTCAAAGAGCGTTACGAGGTTCACCATAAAGTCGCGATCACCGACGGCGCGATCATTGCGGCGGCCAAGCTCAGCCACCGTTACATCACTGATCGGCAGTTGCCGGACAAGGCCATCGACCTGATCGACGAGGCCGCCAGCCGCATCCGCATGGAGATCGATTCCAAGCCGGAAGTGCTGGATCGTCTGGAGCGCCGTTTGATTCAGCTGAAAGTTGAATCTCAGGCACTGAAGAAAGAAAGCGATGAAGCGGCGATGAAGCGCCTGGAAAAACTTCAGGAAGAAATCGTCCGTCTTGAGCGCGAGTACTCGGACCTGGAAGAAATCTGGAACTCGGAAAAAGCCGAGGTGCAGGGCTCTGCACAGATTCAGCAGAAGATCGAACAGTCCCGTCAGGAACTGGAAGCCGCGCGCCGCAAAGGCGATCTGAACCGCATGGCGGAGTTGCAGTACGGGGTCATCCCGGATCTGGAGCGCAGCCTGCAAATGGTCGACCAGCACGGCAAGAGCGAAAACCAGTTGCTGCGCAGCAAGGTGACTGAGGAAGAAATCGCGGAGGTCGTGTCGAAGTGGACCGGCATCCCGGTGTCGAAAATGCTCGAAGGCGAGCGCGACAAGCTGATGAAGATGGAAAGCCTGTTGCACAAGCGCGTGATCGGTCAGGAAGAGGCGGTCGTGGCGGTCTCCAATGCAGTGCGTCGTTCGCGCGCCGGGTTGTCCGACCCGAATCGTCCGAGCGGCTCGTTCATGTTTCTCGGCCCGACCGGTGTCGGTAAAACCGAGCTGTGCAAGGCTCTCGCCGAGTTCCTCTTTGATACTGAAGAGGCGATGGTGCGGATCGACATGTCCGAGTTCATGGAGAAACATTCCGTGGCACGGCTGATCGGTGCGCCACCGGGATACGTCGGTTACGAAGAGGGCGGTTACCTGACCGAAGCGGTACGGCGCAAGCCTTACTCGGTGATCCTCTTGGACGAAGTCGAGAAGGCGCATCCGGATGTGTTCAACATTCTGCTGCAAGTGCTTGAGGATGGCCGTTTGACCGACAGTCATGGCCGTACGGTCGATTTCCGCAATACCGTGATTGTCATGACCTCTAACCTCGGCTCGTCGCAGATCCAGGAGCTGGTCGGTGATCATGAGGCACAACGTGCGGCCGTCATGGACGCGCTGACTTCCCACTTCCGTCCGGAGTTCATCAACCGGGTCGACGAGGTGGTGATCTTCGAGCCTTTGGCGCGGGATCAGATCGCGGGTATCACCGAGATCCAGTTGGGCCGCCTGCGCAGCCGTCTGGCCGAGCGCGAGCTGAAGCTGGAACTGAGTCCGGAGGCGATGGACAAGCTGATTGCCGTCGGCTACGACCCGGTCTATGGCGCACGTCCTCTGAAGCGGGCGATCCAGCGCTGGATCGAAAACCCGCTGGCGCAACTGATCCTGTCGGGGCATTTCCTGCCTGGCGCGACAGCAACAGGTGCAGTGGAGAACGACGAAATCGTTTTCAACTGATCCGCAGCGTCAATAAAATAAGGAAGGCCTCGCATTGCGAGGCCTTTTTTTCGCCAGGCTGTTGAACTGAAAGGAAAAGGCTTGTAAAGTGCGCCCCGCAGTCAGTCACCCACAAGGGTTTCAGCTCACTGAGCGGAAATCTGAAATAAGTTGCAAATCATTAACTTGAAAGCGATTTAGGGGGTTGACAGAGGTGTTCTAGGTTGTAGAATAGCGCGCCTCAGACACACGAACGCAGCGATGCGAACAGAGTCTGAAAGCTTCAAGTTTCACCGTTGTAAATTGAAATATGTAGTTCCGTGATAGCTCAGTCGGTAGAGCAAATGACTGTTAATCATTGGGTCCCAGGTTCGAGTCCTGGTCACGGAGCCAATTTCAAACCGGGGTATAGCGCAGTCCGGTAGCGCGCCTGCTTTGGGAGCAGGATGTCAGGAGTTCGAATCCCCTTACCCCGACCATTTTTGGGTCGTTAGCTCAGTTGGTAGAGCAGTTGGCTTTTAACCAATTGGTCGTAGGTTCGAATCCCACACGACCCACCATTTTTGAAACCAGTTAACGCTGGGATCGAATCTTAAGATCAGAGGCCAAAAGCGCTGATCGAAGAAGGCGATCGAAAGGTCGCCTTTTTTTTACCGGGGTATAGCGCAGTCCGGTAGCGCGCCTGCTTTGGGAGCAGGATGTCAGGAGTTCGAATCCCCTTACCCCGACCATATTAAAAATCCTCGTATCGAAAGATACGGGGATTTTTTTTGTCCGGCATTTATAAGCCCCACAGCAACAGTGCTTGTTTGGGGCGTAAAAAAGCCGCGTTTTCCAAAGGAAGACGCGGCTTTGTCTACAGCCGACTCAGGCGCCGTCTTGATCTTTCAGGTGTTCGAACAGACCCTTGGGCATTTTCTTGCCGTTGGCTTCGAAGTTGGCTTTCACGTTGTCATACGCCTCTTGCTCATCGATGAAGCCGTCATGGTTGGTGTCGATCTTGTCGAAGTCGGATTTCGGCGCGACTTTGATGAACTCGGCGCGCGAGACTTTGCCGTCGCCATCGCTGTCAGTCTTGGCCATCGAGGCGTCGCCGCATTTGCCCTCACCGCATTTGCCTTCCGGGGTTTTTACCGAGGTTTCTGCTGACGCGACCATGTAGCCCTGAGCCAGCGGCTGCGCGGCGAATACCGAGCCGGATAGCATCAGACCTCCCGCCAGTGCAGCGCCGAACAGGCCAATGGATTTTTTGCCGAGAGTCGAGTGATGGGACATTGCATTCTCCTACGGTTGCACAGCGCAACCACACGTTAAGGACGATCAGCCGGAGCAGGTGTGCTCAGGTGGGGCCATTAGGCGGTGGCGGTGTATCGCGTCTGTGTCGTGGAGCGGGGCGTTTGTAAGCGAAGGTGGGGAGAGCGGGGCGGGATACAGTCAGACACATCTCTGCAGATCACCCTCAAACCCTGTAGGAGCATTCGAGTGAAACGAGGCTGCGGTCTTTTGATCTTGATCTTTAAAAGCCAGATCAAAAGATCGCAGCGTGCCGCAGCTCCTACAGATATTGCATCAATGCAGCTTCAGACGCGGCTCAGTCCCGCGACCGATCTTGCTGCCCAGCATCAGCATTGCCGTGCGGAAAGGCCCGTACAGCGCCATCTGGTGCATGCGATACAGCGACACGTAAAACATCCGCGCCAGCCAGCCTTCGAGCATCACGCTGCCGGTCAGGTTGCCCATCAGGTTACCCACAGCCGAGAAGCGCGACAGCGAAATCAGCGAGCCGTAGTCGGTGTATTTGTACTCCGGCAGGGTTTTGCCTTCGATGCGCAGTTTCAGCGACTTGGCCAGCAGTGACGCCTGTTGGTGCGCGGCTTGCGCACGCGGCGGCACGTTGCGGTCGGAGCCAGGTTGCGGGCATGCGGCGCAATCGCCGAACGCGAAGATGTTTTCGTCGCGGGTGGTTTGCAGGGTGGGTAGCACTTGCAGTTGATTGATGCGGTTGCTTTCCAGGCCATCGAGATCCTTGAGGAAACCCGGTGCGCGAATGCCCGCCGCCCAGACCTTCAGGCTGGCCTTGATCTCGTTGCCATCGGCGGTAATCAGGCTGTCGGCCGTCACTTCGCTGACTGACGCGTTGGTCATCACGTTGACCCCGAGTTTCTCCAGCGTCTTGTGCACCGGCCCGCTGATGCGCTCCGGCAGGGCAGGCAGCACCCGTGGCCCGGCTTCGATGAGGGTGATGTGCATGTTTTCCGGTTTGATGCGGTCGAGGCCGTACGCCGCCAGTTCATGCGCCGCGTTGTGCAGTTCTGCCGCCAGCTCGACGCCAGTAGCACCGGCGCCGACGATGGCCACGCTGATCTGCTGGACCACATCGGTTTGCCCGGCATGGGCACGCAGATAGTGGTTGAGCAGTTGCTGGTGGAAACGCTCGGCCTGTTTGCGGGTGTCGAGGAACAGGCAGTGCTGCGCGGCGCCCTGAGTGCCGAAATCGTTGGTGGTACTGCCGACTGCGATCACCAGCGAGTCATAAGCCACTTCGCGGGCGGGCACCAGTTCGACGCCGTTTTCGTCGTAGGTGGCGGCCAGCTGGATTTTCTTCGCGGCACGATCAAGCCCGCTCATGCGCCCCAGCTGGAACTCGAAGTGGTTCCATTTTGCCTGGGCAACATAGTTGAGTTCGTCTTCGGAGGAGTTCAGCGATCCAGCCGCCACTTCGTGCAACAGCGGTTTCCAGATGTGCGTCAGGTTCGCGTCGACCAGCATCACACTGGCCGTGCCGCGCTTGCCCAGAGTCTTACCCAGGCGGGTAGCCAACTCCAGACCGCCGGCGCCGCCGCCGACAATAACAATACGATGGGACATAGGGATAACTCGCAAGGTTTTTAAAAGAAATCGGTGCGATTACCCGAGCGAGCGCGATGCAGCTCATAGCGTCAGGTAACTTATAAATCGGCTCAACAGGCCCAGACCAATGGTCACTGCCAGCACCAGCACCAGGAGCATCCACGGCCGGAAAGGCCGGCGCTCGACACGGTGTTGGGACAGTTGCAGGTACTCTTCGACATGCTTTTGGTCTTCGGGTTTCAGGCGGCTGGTCATAAAGGCCTCGTCAGGTAGACGTTGCTGGATGTGCAGAAGCTACAGCGGTTTTCAACCGGGGTTGAACGCAGCATAGCCGCTGTCCGGAACCGGTTCGACACAGAGGCTATCGTCGAGGCGAATGATGCCGCTTTGTAACACCCGTGCGGTGATTCCGCCATGTCCGCGCACCGCTTGAAAGGTGCCGGGGCCGAGGTTGTTCTGCAGGCGTGCGCAGGGCTGGCACCAGCCGGTGGTTTCGAAAATCGCCTGACCGATACGAAAGCGCCTGCCCTTGAGGCTGAACAGGTTGATCCCGCTTATAACGAGATTGCGCCGCAGATCTTCAGGTTTTACCGGTTGGTCGTGCGGGCGTCCCATCAATGCGCTGATCACGGCCAGATGTTCCCACTGAATCAGCGTCACTTGCCGCGCGTTGCGCACCCCGGGGCGGGCGTGGTCGCCGGTCAGTCCGGCTTCAAGGCGTGCTTCAACGGCATCGAGTTCGATCATCGGTCCACGGGATTCGGGGCGCACGCCGATCCAGCGCACGGTGCCGGTTTGCGGGACATCGGCGATCAATTGCTGAAGTGGTGTCACAGGCTTATCCCTACATCGAAGACGATGCTGCGCCCCAAGTTACTGCGCAGAAAGTCCGGTGCATCGGGGTGCGCAAACAGCACGCGGGCGAACGTCGGGCCGACGAGGGACAGCGAACGCCAGCCCTGACGCAAATATTCGGTCGGCGGCGGAAAGTGGCTGTTGAGGTCCAGCACTTCGCGCTTGAGGCTGGCGAACGCGATGATGTCCAGCTCGCCCAGATCCATGCCGCGCTCCTTGTAGTTGTGGGCTTTTTTGCGCAGCGTCGGCGCGAGGCGCAAGAGGAATTCATTGGCCGGAATCCGCTTTGGCTTGGCTTCGCGGCGCACCAGTTGACTGAGGGAAAACGCGCTGCGCCGACGTTGCAGTTCATCGCGCCATTCGTCGTTAAGCCTGCGCCCCTCGTCGAGGACGAAGAATACTTCGAAGTTGGCGTCGCGAAACAGCACGTCCGGCGGCTCGCCGGCAGGCGCGAACTCGTCGGCGCGATAAGGAATGTTCAGGCCTTGCAGCAGGCGCTGGCAGACCCAACGCTCACGCTCCCATTTGCGGGCATTGGACAGGAATGCGTTGGCCTGCTCGGCCGCGATGGTCAGCAGGCGTAAGTAATCTGAGTCATCCATAGGCCAAGCTTAGCGTTCAAATGTGATCGAAGTAGTGGCCAGGAACAACTCTTCCCGGTTACGTCATCCCCAGCCAGTTGGGCAGGGCCAGCGAAATCCACGGTACATAGGTTATCAATATCAGGAACAGTAACAGGATAATCAGCCAAGGCATCGCCGCACGGATGGTGGCACCCAGCGACATGCCTGTCACCGCCGACGTGACGAACAGGTTCAGCCCCACGGGCGGAGTAATCAGCCCGATCTCCAGGTTCACCACCATGATGATGCCCAGGTGGATCGGGTCGATCCCCAACTGCACGGCAATCGGAAACAGGATCGGCGCCAGGATCAGGATGATTGCCGAAGGCTCCATGAACGCCCCCGCCACCAGTAATACGATGTTCACCACCAGCAGGAACGTCACCGGCGTCAGCCCCGCGCCGATGACCCAGGCGGTGATTTGTTGCGGGATTTGCTCGGTGGTCAACACATGAGCGAACAGCATGGCATTGGCGATGATGAACATCAGCATGATGCTCAGCTTGGCGGATTCCAGCAGCACTTTCGGTGTCTCACGGAACGTCATGTCCTTGTAGACGAACAGTGCAATGAATGCCGAGTAGACCGCCGCCACTGCCGCCGCCTCGGTCGGGGTGAACATTCCTGAGTAGATGCCGCCCAGGATGATGACCATCAGCAACAGGCCCCAGATGGCTTTGCGTGCTGCCGTAAACCATTCACGAACGGTGGCACGAGGCATGGCGGGCAGGTTTTTCCTCACGGCGACGACATAGATAGCCACCATCAGCGCGGTACCCAGCAGCAAACCCGGTATGACTCCGGCCATGAACAGCTTGCCGACCGAGGTTTCCGTCGCAGCGGCATACACCACCATGACGATGGAGGGTGGAATGAGAATGCCCAGCGTGCCGGCATTGCACACGATGCCGGCACCGAACGCCTGTGGATAACCGGAGCGGACCATGCCCGCAATTGCGATGGAACCCACGGCCGCGACCGTTGCAGGGCTTGAGCCGGACAGCGCGGCGAACAACATGCACGCGAGGACGGCTGCGATGGCCAGGCCGCCGCGAATATGTCCGACACACGCATTGGCGAAGTCGATCAGGCGCCGCGCCACGCCGCCCGTGGTCATGAACGCGCCGGCCAGCAAAAAGAACGGGATTGCCAGTAAGGTGTAGTGCTCGGATGTCTCGAATAATTTGATGGCCAGTGAGCGCACGGAGTCGGGGCTGAACAGAATGATCGTCATCGAGCCGGCCAAACCCAGGGAAATGGCGATCGGTACGCCGATGAACATCAGCACGAACAGGGCGACGAAGAGGAACAGAATGGTCATTTCTTGTCATCCTCATGGTCGGTCAGTTTCAGCGCATCTGCGGCTTCATCGGCCAGGCCCAGGCCGGTTTGACGGTTCTGCACGATGCGCACGAGGATTTCGGCAAAGCGGATGAACACCAGAGCGAAACCGACAGGCACGATCAGTCCGATGTGCCACTGCATGATGCCGTAGTGACCGAGATCCTCGGCGCCGATACCGGCGATGAACAACGTTTGAATCCATTCGAAACTGCTGACACTGAGCAGCCCCGCATAGCCGAGACAGCACAGGCAGGCAATGATGGCGATGATGCGCTGAGCCGGTTTGCTGGCCAGCTTCACCAAGGCATCGACACCGATATGCCCGGCAGTGCGCACGCCATAGGACAAGCCAAAAAAGATCAGCCAGGCAAACAGGGCTTTGGTCAACGCGATGCTCCAAGTCATGGCCTGGGCCATTCCCATGATGCTGTCGCCAATTGCGAATAACGATTCACTGGCGCCTTGCCATTGCTCGGCGAAGCTGTAGAAAACGCTATAGAGGTTGTTCAGGATGACGTAAACGAACGTCACCAGCGTCATTGCCGCCAACAGGAAAACAATGAAGCCTTCCTCGAAGTGGTCCCAGATACGCCGCAAGGCATTCATGAATGGCTGCTCCCGATCGAGTGACGACAATGAAACAGGTGCCGCCGCTTTGAGGCGGCACACGCGGGCAGGTTTACTGAGCCTGGTTCGAGGCGTCGGCGGCCTTGATCAGGTCGGCGCCGATAGCACCTTCGAACTTCGCCCAGACCGGCTTCATTTTTTCACGCCACTCGCCACGTTGTTCCGGAGTCAGCAGGATGATTTCAGTGGTTTTGGCGTCGACGATATGCTGTTTGGCGTCCTGGTTGAGCTTCTCCGCGTCTTTGTTTACCTGGGCGGTAACCTCGACGATTATTTTGTCCAGTTCGGTTCTCACATCCGGCGGCAGGCCATTCCAGAACTTGGTGTTGGTGATCAGCATGTAGTCGAGCAAGCCATGGTCGGATTCAGTGATGAACTTTTGCACCTCGTGCATTTTCTGACTGAAGATGTTCGAGTAAGGGTTTTCCGCGCCATTCACGACACCGGTCTGCAAGCTCTGATACACCTCGGCGAAGCTCAACTTGCGCGGGTTGGCTTTCACTGCTTTGAATTGTTCATCCAGTACGGCCGACGCCTGTACACGGAATTTCAGACCCCGGGCATCGCCCGGTACAACCAGCTTCTTGTTGGCGGACAGCTGCTTCATGCCGTTGTGCCAATAAGCGAGGCCTGTAATGTTCTTGCTTTCCATCGACTTGAGCAGTTCCTGGCCTTGAGGGCTGCGCTGGAAACGGTCGACGGCCGAGATGTCGTTGAACAGGAACGGCAAGTCGAATAGCTGCAATTTCGGTGTGTATTGTTCGAACTTTGCCAGCGACGGAGCAATGAGTTGCACATCGCCCAACAGCAGTGCCTCCATTTCCTTGCCGTCGCCAAACAATGAAGAGTTCGGGTAGACCTCAACCTTGACCTTGTCCTTCAGGCGTTCTTCGACGAGTTTCTTGAATAGCAGGGCGCCTTGGCCCTTGGGCGTTTGCTCGGCGACTACATGGGAAAACTTGATAACGATTGGATCGGCCGCCAGCGCCAGGCCCGATACGCCCAGCGCAAGTGCGCAGACGACTGCGTTGCGCAATGATTTAAGCATTGAGATGTTCCTCTTGTTTTAGTTCTCGTGCGGCTCGTGACTCAAAAGCGTTTGCACGGTGGACAAGAGGAGTCTAGGCAATAAATCGCAATTGGTTGTCGAGACTGGTATTTCCAGAAAACTGGTGTGAGCAGCACCAGGACGGTGAGGATCTCCAGTCTTCCCAACAGCATGCCGACAGTCAGCAGCCATTGGCAGCATCGGGTAGTGTGGAAAGGTTTCCCGCCGGGCCGCTCAATGCAGTTGTCCAGTCCAGGCCGATGAGCGCCAACCCCATGGCGGAGCAATCCTGGAGATGCCGCGTCCAGCCGCCACGCGCAGTAGCGTGATACGGCGAGTCGCAAACGGCGGTATAGACTGAGAACTGTCTCGACGGGAGAACCGCGTGAAAAATATAACAGTGTCGCTGCTCGATCTTTGGCTGGCGCGGCCCCAGGCGTCAGCGAAGGCTCACCTATGATCGGCGCCGAATTGCTGTCATCCACAAGTCTGACGCTCGGATGGCTGATCTATCTGCCGGTGCTGTTCTGGGCGATTGTTCGTGCTCCTTGGGTCGAGTTGTTCAGTGATAGCCGTCGCCAGCATCTGTTGTTCGGCACGGTGTTCGCGCTGTTTCTGTTGTGGCTGGTGCGCCGGGATTTCGATACCGGGGTCGCTTATCACTTCATCGGCATGACGGCGGTGACATTGCTGCTCGACTGGCCGCTGGCGATTCTCGGCGGGCTGGTGGCGCAAGTTGGCCTGGTGCTGCTCGGGCGCCAGGATCTCGCGGCACTGGGGGTCAACGGTGCACTGTTTATTCTGCTGCCGGTGCTGGTTACCGAGTGCGTGGCGATCCTCGTCGAGCGCGCCCAGCCACGCAATCCCTTTGTGTACATCTTCTGCTCCGGGTTTCTCGCCGCCGCGCTGTCAGCGCTGTTGTGTCTGCTGCTGAGCCTGACATTGCTCTGGTACGACGGCCTGTTTGCCATGCCCGAATGGCTGGAAGACTTTATCGGCTACCTGTGGCTGATCATATTCCCCGAGGCGTTCATCAACGGCATGGTGGTCAGCGCACTGGTGGTGTTCAGCCCGGAATGGCTGGAGACCTTCAATCGCACGCGCTACCTTTCGGCACCCTGGAAGGACGACGATCCCAAGTCTTGATCCACATCAAACCCGCCACGCGCGCGGCATTTCATGCTCGGCCAAATTCCTTCAGGAGCGGCAGCATGAGTGTGTACGAGTGGGCGCGGCAGGAAACCCGCAAGAGTCTGGAGATGGCGCAAGAGGTGGGGTTCGATCCGGGGTTGAGCCTGCGGGCCTTGCTCAGTGCGGTGGTGCAACAGAGCAAGACCGTGCGCAACGCCGAAGACCTGGCCGACGAGTTGCGCTTTCTGGCGGAAAACCTCGACGACGATCAGGACTACGGCTTCATGCGGCCCTGAAGGGATCAGTGGCGCGGATCGAAATCGCCGGAAAACAGTTCATCCTCGGCGTCCGGTGCGACCGGGATCTTGTGCTCTTCCGAGGCCCAGGCGCCCAAGTCGATCAGTTTGCAGCGATCGGAGCAGAACGGCCGGAATTTGTTATCCGGAGTGAATTCCACGGGGGCGCCACACGTTGGGCATTCTACGGTCGGGATCTGGCTCATGATTGGCCTCCACTTAAAGTCAGGTAAAAGTCATGCAGGCGCTCGACCTCGCTGTGCAGCCAGGCGAGGTCGCGGTCGTTAACCACCACGTCGTCGGCACGGCTCACGCGGTCTTCACGGCTCGACTGGGCTTTGAGGATCGCCTGAACCTGCTGTTCGCTGGTCTGGTCACGCTGCAAGGTGCGTTCGATCTGCAGTTGTTGCGGAGCGTCGATCACCAGGATTCGCTGGGTCATCGCGTATTGCCCGGATTCGATCAACAGCGGCGAAACCAGAATCGCATAGGGCGATTTTGCCTGCGCCAGATGATGGGCGATTTCCTCGGCGATCAACGGATGCAGCAGGGCTTCGAGCCAGCGGCGCTGCTCCGGGACTTCGAAGATCAGCTTGCGCAGGGCGGCGCGATCCAGCGTGCCGTCAGCCCGTAACACGCCGGCGCCGAAGTGCTCGGCAATCCTGGCCAGCGCCGGGCGACCCGGTTCGACTACCCAGCGTGCTGCGTGATCAGCGTCGACCACATGGACGCCAAGGTCGATGAAGTGCTGGGCCGCGGCGCTTTTGCCGCTGCCGATGCCGCCGGTCAGGCCGAGAATCCAGGGTTTTTCCACAGGGGTATTCATTTCAAACCGACAAACTGCCAATAGAAGTCGGTTATTTGACCACCCCAGAGCAAGGCAATCCAGCCGGCAATTGCCAGATAGGGGCCGAAGGGGATCGGCGTCGAGGTTTTCTGCTCGCGCACACGCAGCAAAATCACCCCGATAATCGCTCCCACCAGCGAAGACAGCAGGATCGTCAGCGGCAGAATCTGCCAGCCACCCCAGGCGCCGAGCAGCGCCAGCAGCTTGAAATCACCGTGACCGATGCCGTCCTTGCCGGTCAGCAGTTTGAACAGCCAGAAAACCGACCACAGCGCCATGTAACCGGCCACCGCGCCCCACATTGCATCGTGCAGCGGCACGAACAGCCCGAAACTGTTGACGATCAGCCCCAGCCACAACAACGGCAGCACCAGCACATCGGGCAGCAATTGATGCTCGGTGTCGATCAGACTCATCGCCAGCAAGCCCCAGGTGAGGAAGATCAACAGACAGGCCGGCCAGCCAAAACCCACCTGCCAGGCGATAAACGCCGAAAGCAGTCCACAACTCAGTTCGGTCAGTGGATAGCGTTTGCTGATCGGCGCTGCGCACGCGGAGCAGCGTCCGCGCAGGCACAGATAACTGAGCAGCGGGATGTTTTCCCACGCACGAATTCGATGTGCGCAGTGCGGGCACTCGGAGTGCGGCAGCATCAGGTTGTAGGTCGGCAGCGGCGTTTCGCCGGGCAGACCGAGCACGTCCTGCGCCTGCTGGCGCCAGTCGCGCTCGAGCATTTTCGGCAGGCGCCAGACCAGCACATTGAGAAAGCTGCCGACGATAAGACCGAGCAGCAACGCCGTGCAGACGAAGGCCAGTGGGTAAACGGCAAAGAGTTCGTCGATAGGCATGTCAGATCGCTGAGCCGAGTTGGAAGATCGGCAGGTACATCGCCACCACCAGACCGCCGACAATCACCCCCAGGACAACCATGATGAACGGCTCCATGAGGCTGGTGAGGTTGTCGACCATATTATCCACTTCGTCCTCGTAAAACCCGGCGACCTTGTCGAGCATCTCGTCCAGCGCGCCGGACTCTTCGCCGATGGCGGTCATCTGCACCGCCATGTTGGGAAAAACCCCGGTGGCGCGCATGGAAAAATTCAGCTGCATACCCGTGGAAACATCCTGGCGGATGCGCAATACCGCGCGCTTGAACACCACGTTGCCCGTGGCGCCGGCCACCGAGTCGAGCGCTTCCACCAACGGCACGCCGGCAGCAAATGTGGTCGACAGGGTCCGGGCGAAGCGTGCAACGGCAGATTTGTACATCAGCGTGCCCACCAACGGCAGCTTCAATAGCCAGGTGTCTTTGCGATCGCGCATGGCCTGGGATGTTTTCAGCGCACGGCGGGTGCCGAAAAAAGCGGCCACCAGCGCAACGAGTATCGCCCACCACCATTGCTGCATGAATTCCGAGAGGCTGATGACCAGCAGGGTGAAGGCCGGCAACTCGGCGCCAAAACCGGAAAAAACCGACTCGAATTGCGGCACCACTTTCACCAGCAGAATCCCGGTCACCACGGCTGCAACCAGCACCACGGCGGTGGGGTAAGTCATGGCTTTCTTGATTTTGGCCTTGAGGGCTTCGCTTTTTTCCTTGTAGGTCGCGACCCGTTCCAGCAACGTGTCGAGGGCGCCGGACTGTTCGCCGGCATCCACGAGGTTGCAATACAACTCATCGAAATACTGCGGCTTCTTGCGCAGGGCGTTGGCGAAACTGTTACCGGCGGCGATCTCCTGTTTCACCTCGTCGACCAGTTTGCGCATGGCCGGGTTTTCGAAGCCCTCACCGATGATGTCGAACGACTGCAGCAGCGGCACGCCAGCCTTCATCATGGTCGCCATCTGCCGCGTGAACAGGGCGATGTCCCGGGGCTTGATGCGTTTGCCGAAGCTAAAAAGCGAGGCAGTTTTTTTACGCACCTTGCCCGGATTGATCCCTTGCTTGCGCAGTTGAGCCTTGATCAGTGCCGGGTTCTGCCCGCTTAATTCACCGCTGAGTTTGCTGCCTTTCCTGTCCGTGCCTTCCCAGGCGTAGACGCTGATTTTCGCTGCCTTGACCGCCATGTTCAGTCCTTGGTGACCCGGTTGATTTCTTCCAGGCTGGTAATGCCTTGCATGGCTTTGCGCAGGCCTGAGGTACGCAGGTCGTCGAAGCCGTCGCGGCGCATCTGGATGTCGATTTCCAGCGAGTTGCCCTCGGCCATGATCAGTCGTTGCAGGTCTGCTGTGTTCTTCACCACTTCATAAATCCCCACGCGACCCTTGTAACCGCCATTGCAGTGATCGCAACCGACTGGCTCGTAGATCGTGAAACTGCCGATGCGTTCCTCGGGGAAACCTTCCTTGATCAGGGTTTCGCGCGGAATCTCGATGGCTCTCTTGCAGTGGCTGCACAGCTTGCGCGCCAGCCGCTGGGCGATGATCAGGCTGACCGAAGTGGCGATGTTGAAGCCGGGGATGCCCATGTTATGCAGTCGCGTCAGGGTTTCCGCCGCACTGTTGGTGTGCAGTGTCGAAAGCACGAGGTGGCCGGTCTGCGCAGCCTTGATCGCGATCTCGGCGGTTTCCAGATCGCGGATCTCGCCGACCATGATCACGTCCGGATCCTGACGCAGGAACGAGCGCAAGGCCTGGGCAAAATCGAGCCCCTGTCTGGGGTTGACGTTGACCTGGTTGATGCCTTCCATATTGATCTCCACCGGGTCTTCGGCAGTGGATATGTTGATGTCGACCGTGTTGAGAATATTCAGCCCGGTGTACAGCGACACCGTTTTGCCCGAGCCAGTGGGGCCGGTGACCAGAATCATCCCTTGTGGCTGCTTGAGGGCTGCCAAATACAGGACTTTCTGCTCAGGCTCATAGCCGAGGGCGTCGATGCCCATTTGCGCGCTGGAGGGATCGAGAATCCGGATCACCACTTTCTCGCCCCACAGGGTTGGCAGGGTATTGACCCGGAAGTCGATCGACTTGCTTTTGGACAGGCGCATCTTGATCCGCCCGTCCTGCGGTTTGCGCCGTTCCGAGATGTCGAGGCTGGCCATGACTTTCAAACGTGCGGCGATGCGCCCGGCCAGTTGGATCGGCGGCTTGGCCACCTCGCGCAGAATGCCGTCGGTGCGCACCCGTACCCGGTAGTTTTTTTCGTAAGGCTCGAAATGCAGGTCGGAGGAGCCGCTTTTGATCGCATCGAGCAGCATCTTGTGGACGAAACGCACCACCGGCGCATCGTCGGCGTCTTGTCCGCCGATGGCGTCCTGCTTGTTGTCGTCGATCGATTCGACATCGAGGCCGTCGAGATCGACGTCGGCCATGTCTTCGAGACCGGTGCCGTGAGTGTCGAAGAATTTTTCGATGGCATCGCTGAGCTTGTCGTCCTCCACCAGGATGGCTTCGGTGCTCAACCCGGTGCTGAACTGGATGTCGTTGATTGCCTGGTGATTGCTCGGGTCGGAAATCCCCACGAACAGCTTGTTGCCGCGTCGCCACAAGGGCAGGGCGTGATGCTGGCGCACCAGTTTTTCACTGACCAGGCCTTTGGGCTGGGTTTCCTTGTCCAGGCAATTAAGGTCGAGGAACGCCATGCCGAAGTGCTCGGAGGCGATCTCGGCGACCTGCGCGCTCTTTACCAGCTTGTTCTGCACCAGATAACTGACCAGCGACAGCCGATTGCGCTGGGCCTGTTGCCAGGCCTGCTGGGCACTTTTTTCCGTGAGCAGTTCGGCCTGCACCAATTGCTTGGCCAGACCGCTCAAAGCGATGTCATTCATGGGGATTCCGCACGCTTGCAGTTCATGACTTATAGCCTAGTCAAGTGACAGCGCCAAACACGGTCGGTGCAGGTGACAAAAAGTGTCAGATAGTGCGGTTGCGGGCTGTAGGAAACTGCGTAGAGCGCTGCTCGCGCTTCGTGGGCAGGGCTTTCAGGCGCTTGGCATGGGCTATGCTCTGTTCTTCTCAGATCATGAGATTTCGACTCATGCATGGAGCGTTTCTATGAAAAAACAACAAGGTTTTACGCTGATCGAGTTGCTGATCGTTGTGGCGATCATCGGGATTCTGGCGACTATCGCCCTGCCGCAGTATTCGAAATATCAAGCGCGATCCAAGGTGACGGCGGGTTTGGCAGAGATCAGCGCTCTGAAAGTGCCGTTTGAAGACACCATCAATCAGGGGACAGATCCGACGCTGACGTTGGTGGCCGGTGGTGCCGCGGCGACGACGTCCAACTGCACACTGGCGGCTACGGGCACAGCCTCTTCGGGTGCCGGTTCGATCACTTGCACACTGGTCAATGCCCCGGGTCCTGTGTTGGGCAAAACGATCACGCTCAGCCGCTCAGGCTCGGCCACCGGTGCAACATCCGGCGTGTGGACGTGCGCTACGACGGTTAATGCGGAATATTCCCCTAGAGGCTGCACGGCCAGCGGTGCGTAATCCGAAAGCCTTCGTCCAATGAATGCCCCGCAATGCGGGGCATTTTTCATTGCGCAGCGCTTCATAAAAGCTTCAATAATTTCAGCGCCTTAGGAACTTTTCAAAAAGCCGCAACTTGCATGTGAATATTCAGCCACTCATGCATTTTGCATGAATCCGGAAATTTGCCTTATTTATAAGTTATTGATTTATATAGGTTTTATGTCATCTGAAAAGTTGGCACAGCGTTCGCAATATCTACGGTAACCCTGCTGACAAGACATCCAGCAGACTTTCCAGAAAAACAGGAGTTACTCGTATGAAGAAGTTCGCTATCACTGCCGCTGCTGCAACCGCGCTGACCCTGACCATGGCTTCCGGTGCATTTGCACAATCGGCTCAGGCTACTCAGGCTCCAATGACTCTGGCAGCCGGTGAAGTCACCGAGATGAAACAAGATACTTCCGATACCTGGATCACCACTAAGGTCAAAGCCGACCTGGTCACCGAAAAAGGCATTCCAGGTACCGACATCAAAGTAGAAACCAACAAAGGCGTTGTGTCGCTGTCGTCGACTACTGCTGTAACCGAATCGCAGAAAGACGTAGCTGTTGCCATCGCCAAGAAAATCAAAGGCGTCAAAGCGGTCTCCGCTGACGGCCTGAAAGCCGAGTAAGGCATGACTTCTCGCCTGGACCGGGAGAAGGGGCGACAGACGGGCCGAGCAATACGTCTGCCGCAACTTTAGAGTTCATGCGAACGATCACACGGATGTGATCATTACGGGCCCCGACACTTTGTGTCGGGGCCCGTTTTATTTGGCACGCAACAAACAATGTGGGAGCGAGCCTGCTCGCGAAGTGCTCTGTCAGCCGACGAAGATGTCGACTGACGCAATGCATTCGCGAGCAGGCTCGCTCCCACATGAGTTTGGTGTCGGGTCAGTTACCGCGTTTGCTATTGATCTGCTTCAGACGATTGCCTTCAAAGCGCAGATATTGATACATGCCGTTGTTCGGGCCGTAGGTCCATTCCTCGACCTGAAACTCTTCCCGCCGATTGGCGCTGCGCTTGTAACCCAGTGCATCGCGGCTCACAGGCTCGCCACACTTGTTCAGCACCTCGCTTGCGCGGTCGCCAAGGCTGATCAGTTGCCTGCCGCAACGCAACGTATCGGAGGCTGACGCCTGGCCAACAACGAATGTCAGTGCCATCGCTGCCAGCCATTTACCATTGCTCATTCGGCATCCAGGTGCATTTGCGTCACCACCCTACCGTCGCTTTCAGCCTCGCCCAGATTGGTGTCGATGAAGTACACGCGGTCGTCAGCCAGTTGGCCCTTGTCCACCAGAAAATCCTTGATGCTGCTGGCACGGTCCTGGCCCAACTGACGCAGCAGCACATCGCTGGAACTCCAGAACTGGATCACGCCTTCGCGCATTTTCGCTGTGCGTTCTTCCTTGCCCAGATCCTTCCATTCGGCCGGCGGCTGAGTCTTCAGACGAGTGCGATAGATGCCTTCGAGCAGTGGGCCTTTCTCGCTGTCCGGCACGTCAATCAAGGACGCCTGAGCCGGGACTTTATCGCCGCGGCGCTGGAGCATCTTGTAGTAGTTGTATTGGTATTCACGTTCCAGGCGCTGTTCGGCAAGCAATGGGCCGTCGCTGCTTTTGGCGGCGACGCCCTCGATTTCCAGGCGCAGGGCCGGACGCTCCTTGAGTGCTTGGGACAGCTTGATCAGCGCCCCCTCGGCATCCTTGTTCAACTCGCTGGAGCCCGGCGCGAAGGACACCGTGCCGAGATCCTGGGAGCCGCCACCGCTGACCAAACCGCCAATCATTTTGAATGGTGCCGCAGCGGCTTTGACGATCAGATTGCGCAGGGTCTGCCAGACAATCGGCATCACGCTGAATTGCGGATTGTTCAAGTCGCCCGTCACGGGTAACTCGATGGAGATTTTGCCGTCGACGTCCTTGAGCAACGCGATCGCCAGTTTCAACGGCAGGCTTGTCGCATCCGGACTGTCGACTCTCTCACCCAGCTGCAATTGCTCGACCACCACTTTGTTCTCGGCCTTCAGTTGGCCCTTGGTGATCAGGTAATGCAGGTCTAGGTTGAGCCGGCCCTTGCGGATGCGGTATCCGGCGAATTTGCCGGAGTAGGGCGTCAGGGTGGTCAGCTCGACCCGTTTGAAACTGGTGGTGATGTCGAGGCTGGCCATCGGGTCGAAAGGATTGACCGCGCCCTTGATGGTCACCGGTGCATAGCGGTCAACCTTGCCTTTGATGTCGACAGTGGCCGGTTTCGACTGTCGACTGTCGATGGTGCCGATCTGGCCGTTGAGTTGCTGGACGGCGGTGGCGAAATTCGGCGTCAGGCTGAAATCGGCGAAGTTGGCCGAGCCGTCGTTGATGGCGATACCGCCGATGCGAATGCCCAATGGTTTGTCTTTGCTGGCCGGTTTGGCGGCGGCGGTTTTCGTGCCGCTGTCGGCAGGCTGCGGAATCAGCAGATCATCGATGTTGGTGGTGCGGTCATCGTTGATCATGAAGCGCACGTACGGCTGAAACAGGTTGACCTTGTCGATCGACAGGCTGTCGCCGTGCTGGTAGTTCAGGCCTTCCACGACCACTTGCTGCCACTTGAGGAAGTCGCGGGTTTTCAGGGTGTCGAGGGTGTGCAGTTGATCGATCTGCGCGCGGCCGGTCACGCTGAGCGCCAGCGGTTCGGTGCTCTTGAGGTTGACCTTGAGGTCACTGCCGAGCATGCCGCTACGCAATTCGAGACGAATGAACGGATTGATGTAGGACTGCGCGACACGCAGGTCGATGTCCTGGGTTTTAACGTTGAGCTGGGCGTTGACCGGTGCCAGATTGACCGTGCCATCGGCGAGGATCTTGCCCTGCTTGCCTAACCCGGTATCGAGTTTGAGCTTGAAGGGTGATCCGTTGAGGCTGTCAAAATCCTGCAGGTCGACGTTCAGCGGGGTGACATCCAGTGTCACCGGTGGATTGGCCGACCGGTCAGCCACGTGGACGGTGTAGTTGCGCAGCTGCACATCTTTGAGCAGTACTTGCCATGGCTTGTCCGGCGCACTCGGTTCAGGTTTTGGCGAGTCGGCGGTCGCAGGCGTGCTGGCCGGTTCGGCGGCGGCTTTGGCGGCAGGTTTCGACGGTTGGCTGGCGAACAGTTTCTGCCAGTCCAGTTGCCCGTCAGCCTCAAGGGCGGCCCAGGTTTCCAGTTTCTGGCTACGAATCTTGCCAACCACCACTTGCTGTTTCGCCAGGTCCACCGAGGTCTCGCTGACATCAAGGCGTTCAAGTTTCGCCAGTGGGCGCCCGTCGGGTGCCTTGATCGCGAACGGCGCGATGCTCAGTGCAATGTTGTTCAGTTGCAGCTCGGTTTGTTTCGACAGATTGAGTTTGTATTCGGTGCTGAGGTTCATCACGCCGTTTTCAAGAACCAGGGGCACTGCGTCTCGCACGTAAGGCCAAAACGCTTTCATATTGCCGTCGGTGATTTTCAGCGTGCCTTCGGAGGTGATCGGGATCAGGCTGAAATTGCCGCTCCAGTCGATTCGGCCACCGTTGGGACCGATCGCGACCAGCGTCATGTCGGCGCTGTCTTCGGGCAGGGTGCTGAGATTTTTCAGCTCGAAGTTGAGATCGTCGTAGAGGAATTCGATGGGTTCGCTCGGGCGCACATCCTCAAAGTGCACGACACCGTTGGCGAGTTTGATCTGGTCGATGCGCAGAGGAAACGGTTTGGCATCGGGATCGGCGGGTGTCGGTTCACTGGCGGGTATGTTGAACAGACCGAGCAGGTTGAGCTTGCCGTCTTTGGCGAAGAGGATTTCGGTCTTCGGTTTGTCCAGTTCGATGTTGGACAGATGGACTGCTTTCGTCCAAAGGCTATCGAGTTGCAGGTCGGCGTACAGGCGTTCAAAACCGACCTGCTCTTTGCCGGGCTCGCCGATGACCAGGCCCCACAAGGTGACTTCAAGGCTGAACGGATTGAGTTCGATGCGCTGGATATGCGCAGGCACCGTCGCATAGTTGGCCAGTTGCTGGTTGGCAACACGCAAGGCGATGCCCGGTAAAATCAGAAACCCGAGCAAGCTGTAGAGGGCCAGAGCGGTCAACAGTGCGCCAATCGCGCGAATCAATCCTTTGGGCATGTGCGGCTTCATCTGTCGGAAACGGAGTGCCTTGGAGTATGGCACGCGATTCTGGTTCCGAAGTACCTGGTGTGGAGCAGGATTGTTCAGATTTGTCTGCAATTTTGTAGGAGCTGCCGCAGGCTGCGATCTTTTGATCAAAAAAAACAAAGTCAAAAGATCGCAGCCTGCGGCAGCTCCTACATGGGCAAGTGATCAGAGTTGCAGGATCAGGGTTTTCAGTGGCGGCTGTTGGTCCAGCGACGGAAAGTCCGCGCCCGGGGTCATCACGCTCCATTCGCGCACCGGGCGCCCGGCCTTCTCGGCGCAACGCAGGACCTGTTCGCGCCAGTCGTCCATGCTGACTTTCGCCAGGTTGTTGCAGCAGATCAGCACCCCGTTGTCGGCGGTGGTCAGTAGGGCCGGTTTGAGCAGGCTTTGATAGTCGCGCAGCAGGTCGACGGTGCCGAACGCGCTCTTGGCCCAAGCCGGCGGATCGAGCAGTACCAGATCGTACTGGCGCTGTTCCAGGCGCTGATAGCTCGGCAGTTTCTGCCCGCGTCGTTGACTGATGGGCAGACCGGCCAGTTGGCGGATGGCCGGAAAGTAGTCGGACTGGACGAACTCCATTTCCGGCAACCGCGGATTGAGCAAACCGTTTTCGCGACCGACGGCGAGGTTGCCCTCGGCAAAGTCGAGGTTGCACACTTCACGAGCGCCACCGGCCGCGGCACTCAAGCCAACGCCGCAGGTGTAGGCGAACAGGTTGAGCACGCTTTTGCCTTTGGCGTGATCCTTGACCCAGCCGCGGGTGTTGCGCAGGTCGAGGAACAGCAGCGGATCCTGCCCGGCATGGCGTCCGCGTACACGGTAATTCAGGCCCCATTCGTGACCGACCAGATCCACCAGCGCCGCGTCGTCGGCCCGGTAGACGTGGTCTTCGCGGTCGATACGCGAGTTGCCGCGGGAGCGGTCGTTGTAAACCAGCAAAGTCTCCAGGCCCAGGGTCTGGTTGACGATGGCGTGCAGTTGCAACAGATCGTCACGCTCCAGCGTCTGGTGAAAACTTTGCACCAGCAATTGCGGGCCGTAACGGTCGATGGTCAGGCCGCCGGCGCCTTCCTGGCTGCCATGGAACAGGCGATAGCAATCGGTGCCCTGGCTGTGCAGTACAGAGAGCAAGTCCTGACGTTGATCGAGGGCGGCGCGCAGCGCCTGATTCAAGGAAGACATGCGGGCGCCTTGCTGGAGAGAATTGGGGCGCGGGAGTTTAACAGTTACTGAGCTGCACGCTCCAAGCTTCAAGCCTCAAGCTCAAAACTTGCAGCTTGCAGCTTGCAGCTCTGAGCGTCAGCGAAGCAGCCCCATCCGCCGCTTTGCCCGTTGCACCGAGCCATTGCGCATCGCCCAGCGCAACATCGGCGCGCTGCGCTTGACGCTGGCGCGGATCAGTTGGCGTTGCAGCGGATTCTGTCGGGCGTCGAGCATGTCGCTGGCCCAGTCCGGCAACAGATCGATGCCGGCCTTCATCATCAGATCGCCAAATGGCCGCGCCATCAGGCTGGGGGCCGGGGCTTCGAGCAGCAGGCGCAGGACTTCGCGGCTGCGCTCATCGCAGAGCAATTGTGGGCGCATGCGTTGCAGATAATCCGCCACGGCCTGCCGCGATTTCGGCACATCCCGGGCGCCGAGACGCTCGGCGACCACGGCGATTTCTGCGTAATACCGGTCCTGATCGGCCAATGACAACTGTGGATTGCGATAACGCAGATGCGCCGCAAGAAAGTTACTGACTTCCGCCACATGCACCCACGTCAGCAAATCCGGATCGCTGGCCGCATAAGGCCGGCCATCTGGCGCCGTGCCGACGACTTGCAGGTGAATGGTGCGGACTTTCTCGATCAACCAGTCGGCGTCGCGGCGTGAACCAAAAGTGGTGCCGGAGACAAACTGACTGGTGCGGCGCAAACGTCCGAGCATGTCTTCACGAAAGTTCGAGTGGTCCCAGACCCCGGCCAGCGCCAGTGGATGCAGCGCCTGCAGCAGTAGCGCACTGATGCCTCCGATCAACATGCTGCTGAAGTCGCCGTGCACCTGCCAACTGACCGACTCGGGGCCAAACAGCCCCGGGTCGCCCTTGGGGTTTTCCAGATCGAGCTGGCCGAGGGACAGACCGGTCAGGCTCATGAGTTGGTTTTCGATACGACTGCGGATGAATTCCATGAGCACTCAGTGAGGGAGGGGGGCGCGCTCGGTTGGCCGCGCCCGCAAGGGTTACTGATTGAGGCGCGTGTCGATCAGGCCTTGCACCACGCTCGGATCGGCCAGGGTTGAAGTGTCACCGAGGCTGTCGAGTTCGTTGCAGGCGATCTTGCGCAATATGCGCCGCATGATCTTGCCTGAGCGGGTTTTCGGCAAGGCCGGCGCCCACTGGATCAGATCCGGTTTGGCGAAGCTGCCGATCTCCTTGCTGACGTGGGCCAACAGTTCTTTTTTCAGCTCATCGCTGGGCTCGGTGCCGTTCATCGGTGTGACGAAGGCGTAAATGCCCTGGCCTTTGACGTCATGTGGATAACCGACCACCGCCGCCTCGGCGATGCTGTTGTGCAGCACCAGCGCGCTTTCCACTTCGGCGGTGCCGATACGATGGCCGGAGACGTTGATCACATCGTCGATGCGTCCGGTGATCCAGTAATCGCCGTCTTCGTCGCGACGGGCGCCGTCGCCGGTGAAGTAGTAGCCGGGGTAGGGCTTGAAGTAGGTATCGACCATCCGTTGCGGGTCGCCGTAGACACTGCGAATCTGCCCCGGCCAGCTTGATTTTATGGCGAGCACGCCGCTGCCGGCGCCTTTGATCTCTTTGCCGTGTTCATCGAGAAGCACCGGCTGCACGCCGAACATCGGTTGCGTGGCGCAGCCCGGCTTGATCCGCTGCGCACTGACCAAGGGGCTGAGCATGATGCCGCCGGTCTCGGTCTGCCACCAGGTATCGACGATGGGGCAGCGTTGTTCGCCAACCACGTTGAAATACCATTCCCACGCTTCCGGGTTGATCGGCTCACCGACACTGCCGAGTAATCTGAGGCTCTGTCGGGAAGTTTCCTTCAACGGTTCGGCACCTTCGCGCATCAACGCGCGCAGTGCCGTCGGTGCGGTGTAGAAGATATTGACCTTGTGCTTGTCGATGACCTGCCAGAAGCGCGAGCTGCTCGGATAGCTCGGCACGCCTTCGAACATCAGCGTGGTCGCGCCATTGGCCAGTGGCCCGTAGACAATGTAGCTGTGGCCCGTCACCCAGCCGACGTCGGCCGTGCACCAGAACACTTCGCCGTCGCGGTAATCGAGCACGTATTTGAAGGTCATCGCCGCTTGCAGCAGATAGCCGCCGGTGGTGTGCAGCACGCCTTTGGGTTTACCGGTGCTGCCGGAGGTATAGAGGATGAACAGCGGGTCTTCGGCGTCCATCGGTTCCGGTGGGCAGGCGTCGCTGACGTCGCGCACAGCCTGGTGATACCAAAGGTCCCGGCCTTCGACCCAATCGACCTTGCCTTGGGTACGCTCGACCACGATGACAGTGCTGACATTCGGGCAACTTAGCAGGGCTTTGTCGACGTTGCTTTTCAGCGGGACGAATTTGCCACCGCGCACGCCCTCGTCGGCGGTGATCACGGTGCGGCAATCGGCATCAAGGATACGGTCGCGCATGGAGTCAGGGGAAAAACCGCCAAACACCACCGAATGAACGGCGCCAATTCGGGTGCAGGCGAGCATGGCGTAAGCGGCCTCGGGAATCATCGGCATGTAGATGCACACCCGATCGCCTTTCTTCACGCCACGGCTTTTCAGTACGTTGGCCAGTCGGCAAACGTGGTGATGAAGTTTTTTGTAGGTGATTTGCGCCGATTCGGCAGGGTCGTCGCCTTCCCAGAGCAACGCGGTCTGATCGCCGCGCTGTGCTAAGTGACGGTCGATGCAGTTGTAACTGACGTTCAGTTTGCCGCCGGCAAACCAGGCGGCTTCACCGGTTTTCAGGTCGTAGCGCTGAACGGTTTGCCACGGTGTGCTCCAGTCGAGGAAGCGAGTGGCCTGTTCGGCCCAGAAACTGCTGGGGTGTTCAATGGATTCGCGGTACAGGCGCTGATAGTCGTCCTGACTCAACTGAGCAGCCCGGCGGACGGCATCGGCTTGGGGGAACGTGCTGATATCGAACATGACGGTTCCTTATTCTTGTTGTGCGAAGAATAAAGATGCGCCGAGCGGTCAACAGGTTCAAGTCATCCACAAACAACTGTGGGAGCGAGCCTGCTCGCGAATGCGGAGTGTCAGTCAACAAAGATGCCGAATGACAAACCGCATTCGCGAGCAGGCTCGCTCCCACAGTGGATAAGTGTTGCCCGCAGGATCTGTGGGCAACACAGTCAAATCACCCGCGGTGACGACCGCGGAAGTAGTTGATCAAGCCCTGGGTGGACGGATCGTCAGCGTTGGTTTCGTCGCTGCCGACCAGGCGATTGTAAACGCCCTTGCCCAATTCCTTGCCCAGTTCCACGCCCCACTGGTCAAAGGCATTGATGCCCCAGACCACGCTTTGCACGAACACTTTGTGCTCATACATGGCCACCAGTGCGCCAAGACGACGCGGGCTGATGCGTTCGACCACAAGGGTGTTGCTCGGACGGTTGCCCGGGATCACTTTGTGCGGAGCAAGTTTGTGCACCTGGTCTTCGCTCATGCCCTTTTCGCGCAATTCGGCTTCGGCTTCCGGCAGGGTCTTGCCGAGCATCAGCGCCTGGCTCTGCGACAGGCAGTTGGCGTACAGCCACTGATGGTGGTCGGACACCGGGTTGAAGCTGACGATTGGCACGATGAAGTCGGCCGGGATCAGTTGGCTGCCCTGGTGCAGCAGCTGGTGGTAGGCGTGCTGACCGTTGCAGCCGACGCCGCCCCAGATCACCGGGCCGGTATCAGTCGAGACCGGGGTACCGTCCTGACGCACGCTCTTGCCGTTGGATTCCATGTCCAGTTGCTGCAAGTGCTTGGTGATGTTGCGCAGGTAATGGTCGTACGGCAGGATCGCGTGGCTTTGCGCGCCCCAGAAGTTGCCGTACCACACGCCGAGCAGCGCCAGCAGCACTGGCATGTTCTGTTCGAACGGCGCGGTCTGGAAATGCTGGTCCATGGTGTAGGCACCGGACAGCAGTTCCTTGAAGTTGGACATGCCGATGGCCAGGGCAATCGGCAAACCGATGGCCGACCACAGCGAGTAACGGCCGCCAACCCAGTCCCACATCGGGAAGATGTTTTCTTCACGAATGCCAAACGCCACGGCCGCGGCGTTGTTGCTCGACACAGCGATGAAGTGACGATACAGCTCGGCTTCCGAACCGCCCTGAGCCAGATACCAGGCGCGTGCGGCCTGAGCGTTCTTCAGGGTTTCGAGGGTGTTGAACGACTTCGACGAAACGATGAACAGCGTGGTTTCGGCGCGCAGCTTTTGTGTCAGTTCATGAAACTCGCTGCCGTCAATGTTTGCCAGGTAGTGGCAGCGCACGCCTTTTTGCGCGTAGGACAGCAAGGCTTCGGACACCAGCTCAGGGCCGAGGAACGAGCCACCGATGCCGATGTTGACCACGTCAGTGATCGGCTTCTCGGTGTAACCACGCCACAGACCGTCGTGGATGCGGCCGACCAGATCGGTGATCTGATTCAGCACCTTGTGCACTTCTGGCATCACGTTGACGCCGTTGACCGACAGCTTGTCGCCGACCGGACGGCGCAGGGCGGTGTGCAGCGCTGGACGCTGTTCGGACGTATTGACGATTTCGCCGTCGAACAACGCTTTGATCGCGCCCTTCAGATCGACTTCATTGGCCAAGCTCACCAGCAGGTCGCGGGTCTGGGCGTTGATCAAATTCTTCGAATAATCGAGAAACAGCCCGCAGCTGCTGAGGGTGAACTGATTGAAGCGCTGCGGATCGGCGTTAAAGGCTTCGCGCATGCTGAAATCCTGCATGGCTTGGCGGTGATCTTTCAACGCTTGCCAGGCGGGCAGAGCGGTAACGTCTTGAGGATTGAGGTAATACGCCATCGCTGCGGTTTTCCTTTTACTTGAACGGCCTTTTGAACACTGAACAGGCCTGCACGCCATGTTTGGGCGTGGGCCAACTGCGTTGTCACGGTTTTTGGACGCAGGGCGAATACAGTAAACCTCGCGCTGCAATCTGTCTTGACTTTGTCTGACCCGATCCCTGTACTTTTTTAACATTGATACCAGGAACGAGGCGACAAACGGCCAATACACACCAGCAGTGGAGCGAAAACTACTGTGGGAGCGAGCTTGCTCGCGAATGCGGTGTGTCAGTCAACAACCAGGCTGACACACTGCCTTCGCGAGCAGGCTCGCTCCCACTGGGTGTTGCGGTGATGCTTACGTTGGCGTATCGAGATTCAGGTGCAGGTTATCGATCAACCGCGTAGTACCGAGGAACGCCGCCACCAGAATCACCAGGTCACGGTCTTCAGCCGTCGCCGGACGCAAGGTTACGGCGTGGCGGATTTCCAGATAATCCGGGCGCAGGCCAGCGGCTTCGAGCTGTTGCAGTTGCGCGCTGATCAGTGCCGGGAAATCCCGTTCACCTTGCTTGATCGACTCGGCAATCGTGCTCAGGGTGCGATAGACCGCTGGAGCTACGGCGCGTTGTGCTTCGCTGAGGAAACCGTTGCGCGACGACAGGGCAAGGCCATCGTCAGCGCGGACTGTCGGTTCGCCGATGATCTGGATCGGCATGTTCAGGTCATGCACCAGCGCGCGGATCACCGCCAGTTGCTGGAAATCCTTCTGACCGAAAATCGCCAGATCCGGCTGAACCATGTTGAACAGTTTGCTGACCACTGTCGCCACACCTTCGAAATGCCCCGGACGGCTGGCGCCGCACAGACCTTCGGAAAGTTGCGGCACGCTGACCCGGGTTTGCCCGGCCATGCCATCGGGGTACATCTCTTCGACGGTTGGCGCGAACAGCAGCGAGCAACCGGCTTCCAGCAGTTTTTCCTGATCCGCCGCGAGGGTGCGCGGGTATTTGTCGAGGTCTTCGCCGGCGCCGAATTGCAGCGGGTTGACGAAAATGCTTGCGACCACGAAATCCACGCGTTGCGTGGCTTTGGTCACCAGCGCGACGTGGCCGCTGTGCAGGTTGCCCATGGTCGGCACGAAGCCGATGCGCTTGCCTTCGCTACGGGCGCGGGCTACAGCAGCGCGCAGTTCGCGTACGGTTTTGACGGTGTTCATGCAGAGAATCCGTGTTCGATGCCAGGGAACGTGGTGGCTTTGACTTCGCTGACGTAAGCCTTGAGGGCCGAATCGATACTGTCCTGACCGTGCATGAAGTTTTTCACGAACTTGGGTACGCGGCCGGAGATCGACAGACCGAGCATGTCGTGCAGCACCAGGACCTGACCATCGGTAGCGCTACCAGCGCCGATGCCGATGACCGGAATCTTCACTGCCTGACTGATTTCCGCAGCCAGTTCGCTCGGTACGCATTCGAGCAGCAGCATGGCCGCGCCAGCCTGTTCCAGTGAAATGGCGTCGGCACGCATCTGCCGCGCCTGGTTCTCGTTGCGGCCCTGCACTTTATAGCCACCGAGAATGTTCACCGCTTGCGGGGTCAGGCCCATGTGCGCGCAGACCGGGATGCCGCGTTCAGCGAGCAGACGGATCGACTCGGCCAGCCACAATGCACCTTCGACCTTGATCATGTGCGCGCCGGCCTGCATCAGCATGGCGGCGTTGGTCATGGTTTGCTCAAGCGTGGCGTAGGCCATGAACGGCAGGTCGGCCATGATCAGGGCATCGCGGTTGCCGCGTTTGACGCAGGCAGTGTGATAGGCCATTTCTGCGGTGGTCACCGGCAGGGTGCTGTCGTGACCTTGCAGGACCATGCCGAGTGAGTCGCCCACCAGCAACACTTCGACACCGGCCTCGTTGCAGGCGTGGGCGAAAGTCGCGTCATAGCAGGTCAGCATGGTGATCTTTTCACCTTTCTGCTTGAGGCTCTGGAGCGTGGTCAGGGTGATGGCTGGCATGTAAAAAATCCTCGTTCAGGCGCTCTGGAAACTACTGCGAGTAACGCGCGTGATTCTTCATCTACTCAGGCGCACGGTCTTTTGTCGTGCTTATAAGGCCTGGATTGCGCCCGTATGTGCCGGGTTGGCGGCAGCGGGACGCCTATAGTCGTGAGGAGCCAAGCGGAAGTCAATTGCGTGTGTTACCGCGTTGTTACGAGGGGAGTGTTACCGGCGTTACTGATGCGATTCAGCGGCGCGGCGGGGCTGATTCGCGGGGTTTTTGTCGGACAAAAATAGCGATGCCGCACGCTATCCATGTAGGCGCTGCCGAAGGCTGCGATCTTTTGATCCTTGTGGGTTTAAAAACAAGAACAAGATCAAAAGATCGCTGCCTGCGGCAGCTCCTACTGGGGGGATTTGCTTCAGGCTTGGGGGAGGCGTTCGAGGCCGACGAACGGGCAGGCTGCCAGCAGACCGGCGAGGTTACGGCCATCGGCAAGAAGCAAATCGGCTGGAGCCAGTTCGGCCATCGGATACAGGACGAACGCGCGTTCCTGAATCTGGTAGTGCGGGACTTTCAGTCGTGGTTCGTCGATCAGTCGATCACCAAACAGCAGAATATCCAGATCCAGCGTGCGCGGACCCCAGCGCTCCAGGCGTTCGCGGCCCTGATCGTTTTCGATGGCTTGCAGGGCGTCGAGCAGATCCAGCGGGGCCAATGCGCTGTCGAGCGCGGCGACCGCGTTGGTGTAACGCGGTTGGCCCGGCAGCAGCGAGTCGCTTTGATAGAAGGCGGAAACGCCGACGAGTGCGGTCTGTGGCAATCGCCCCAGCGCGTCGACCGCGCTGCGCAATTGTTCGGCAGGGTCAGCGAGGTTGCTGCCCATGCCGATGTAGATGCGTTCCATGCCTTACTCGCCTGTGGCGCTCGGCGCACCGGCGCGCTTGCGCTTGGAACCGCCGCTGCGACGACGTTTGCGCGGAGCACCGCTGGCATCGTCACCCTTGCCGCTGAGGTCGCGGATCATGTCGCGACGTTCGCTGTCGTTGGCATCCTGATAGTCAGTCCACCATTCGCCCAGGCCGTCGGTCTGCTCGCCAGCGCTTTCACGCAACAGCAGGAAGTCGTAACCGGCGCGGAAGCGCGGGTTGTCGAGCAACAAGTCGGCACGCTTGCCGCTGCGCCGTGGCAGGCGCTCCTGCATGTCCCAGATCTCGCGGATCGGCATGGTGAAGCGCTTTGGAATCGCAATGCGCTGGCACTGTTCGGCGATCAGCTCGTGTGCGGCTTCCTGCATTGCCGGAATCGGCGGCATGCCTCGCTCTTGCAGACGCAGAACGCGGGCCGGCAGGGCGGGCCACAGCATTGCGGCAAAAAGGAACGCCGGGGTCACCGGTTTGTTCTGCTTGATGCGCAAGTCGGTGTTGGTCAGCGCTTCGCTGATCAGCGTGTGGGTGTAATCCGGGTTGTGATCCAGTGCGTCAGCGCTGGCCGGGAACAGCGGGGCGAACAGTTGCAGATCGACCAGCATCTCGAAGGTGATCGCACCGTGTCCGGAGAGGAACAGCTTGAGCACTTCTTCGAACAGGCGCGCCGAAGGAATCTCGCGCAGCATCGGTGCCAGTTCGCGGATCGGTTGAACGGTGTGCTTTTCGATGCCGAAATTGAGCTTGGCGGCGAAACGCACGGCCCGCAGCATGCGTACCGGGTCTTCCTGGTAACGCTGCTTTGGATCGCCAATCAGGCGGATCAGGTGATTGCGAATGTCGTGTACGCCGTTGGCGTAATCGAGAATGCGCTCGCTGACCGGATCGTAATACAGGGCGTTGATGGTGAAGTCGCGGCGTTGCGCGTCTTCTTCCAGGGTGCCGTAGACGTTGTCGCGCAGAATCCGCCCGCTTTCGTTACGCGAAGACTGATTACTGTCTTCATCGTCTTCGTTTACGGGGTGATTGGCGCGGAAGGTCGCGACTTCAATGATTTCGCGACCGAAATGGATATGCACCAGTTTGAAGCGGCGGCCGATGATCCGCGCATTGCGGAATTCGGCGCGGACTTGCTCAGGCGTGGCGCTGGTGGCGACGTCGAAATCCTTGGGCGTGATACCCAAAAGCATGTCACGCACGCAACCGCCGACCAGATAGGCCTGGTAACCGGCGCCCTGCAAGCGTTCGACAATATTGACCGCGTAGCGGCTGAATTGCGTTTTCTGCAGCGAATGTTGACCGCTGTTGAGCACTTCAGGGGTGCTACGGATGTGTTGCGTACGACGCACGGGAGTTCGGAATGACTGGAACAACTTCTTCAGCATGGGATGCACTGTTTGAAGGAATGTTCGGCCATACCAAAGAATGACCGCATGATGGGCGCAGATTCTAGCATTTAGTCAGGGGATGGTGTAGGACGCAGCCGATTTGCCCTGCAAGCCGCGGGCTACAGGCTTCCGACGCTATGAAAACGGGGATTTTTACGGGAGGGAGAAACTACAAGGGGAGCCGAAGCTCCCCAAGAAAGTAGTTGCGTGCTCTTTTTATTGTTGATTCGGGCTTCTTGTTTTTGTTGAGTGCCCTCGCCATGAAGCTTTTCCTTCATGACCCTCCCAATCGGGAGCCAAGAGCAAACGGATTGCTTTGGTCGCTGAATTGCAGTGATCTCTCGATCCAACCAGTACAGGCTCTGTCTTAGGACAGTTTTTGTTGTTCTCGGCCTGGTCGTGGGGCAAGCCCCAAATACAACGCCTCTCCAAAAGAATCAGTTAGCTGCGTCTCTCGCCGTCTTGTTTTTATTGTGCGTGAGTCGATTCGTCTTATTTTTATTGTCTTGTGCATTGCTTGTTATTGTTCTTGTACCAAACATATAGCAGGGGGCGTGCCAACTTTTGCGAGGCCCAATAAAACAAGGGGTTAGGTCGATATAACCGTTTTTTCGGGACGAAAAAAAGCCGGGGTTTCGTTACCGATAACCCCGGCTTCTGTTACGCGAATGGACTGAGGTAACAGTTTTTTCACATCTTTAAACGTTACCCGCACACTCGACAGGTAACGTTCAGCTCTCGCTGGCAACCCCGGTCTTGCGCCGTGGAATGCCCAGGCGCTGACGGCGTTCCCACAGGCATTTACGGCTGACGCCCAGTTTGCGCGCCAGTTCGGTCTCGGTCATGTGGTCTTGATGCTCGAGGACGAAGTGCTGGAAGTAGTCCTCCAGCGACAGGTCTTCAGTCGGCTCGTGGCTGCTGTTGCTGGCGTTACCGCTCGTTTGCGGTGGCAGGCCGATGAACTCGTCGTCTTCCAGATCGCTCAGCTCGATGTCGATGCCCAGCAGCTCCGCGGAAATCTCCGGACTCTCGCTGAGAATCACCGCGCGCTCCACAGCATTCTCCAACTCACGCACGTTACCCGGCCAGGAATAGTGACGGATGGCCTGTTCGGCATCCGCGGCAAATTTCAGGTCGGTACGGTTGATGCGCGCACTCTGGCGGGCGAGGAAGGCGCTGGCGATCTCGTTGACGTCAGCACCGCGCTCGCGCAGGGCCGGCAGTTTCAATGCGATCACGTGGAGGCGGTAATAAAGGTCTTCGCGGAACTGGCCGATCTTCGCCAGGCTCTTGAGGTCCCGGTGAGTCGCCGCGATCAGGCGCACATCGACCTTCTGCGACTGCACCGAACCCACCCGGCGAATTTCGCCTTCCTGCAACACACGCAGCAAGCGGGCCTGGGCTTCGAGTGGCAGTTCGCCGATCTCGTCGAGGAACAGCGTGCCACCGTCTGCGGCTTCGACCAGGCCAGCGCGCCCGGCGCTGGCGCCAGTGAACGCGCCTTTTTCGTGGCCGAACAGTTCGGACTCGATCAGGCTTTCCGGGATGGCCGCACAGTTCACCGAGATCATCGGCGCCTTGGCGCGTTTCGACAGGTTGTGCAGGGCACGCGCCACCAGCTCTTTACCGGTGCCGGATTCGCCCTGGATCAACACATTGGAATCGGTCGGGGCGACTTTGCGGATCTTGCTGTAAAGATCCTGCATGGGCGGGCACGAGCCGATGATGCCGATTTCGCCATTGCTGTTGTCGACGGCGGACTTGCCGCCGCTAATGGCGGTTTTGGCGGTAACAGTCTCACCGGCAGCAGGCGCCGATTGACGGTCACGCAAAATTCGCGCGACAGCCTGGAGCATTTCATCGTGGTCGAAAGGCTTGGCGATGTAGTCCACCGCGCCCATCTTCATCGAATCCACCGCCGAGCGCAGGCTGGCGTAACTGGTCATGATCAGCACCGGGGTGCCTTGGCCAAGCTTGATCAGCTCGGTGCCAGGGGCGCCCGGCAAGCGCAGATCGCTGACGATCAGATCGAACGTAGGAATGGTGAAGCGTTCTTGTGCTTCCTGCACTGAACCGGCTTCGCTCACCTGGTACTGGTTACGTTCCAGCAGGCGGCGCAAGGCGGAGCGGATAATTGTTTCGTCTTCGACGATCAAAATGTGCGGCATTGATTCGATACTCTCGACGGTCTCAGTTCACAGCGGACGTCGCTTCGACATGACGCGGTAAGGTCACCCGGATACGGGTGCCGCGTTGGCTTTGTACATCAGCCGGGCTGTCGATGGTGATTTGTCCATAATGCTCTTCAACGATGGAATAGACCAGTGCAAGGCCCAGACCGGTGCCTTCGCCAGGATCCTTGGTGGTGAAGAAGGGTTCGAACAATCGGTCCATGATGTTCTTCGGAATACCGCTGCCTTCGTCCTCCACGATCAGATCGACCGTGTGTTCGCCGGCTTCACTCTTGACCCGCACCGCACTGTGCGGCGGCGAGGCGTCACGGGCGTTGGAGAGCAGATTGATCAGCACCTGGGCGAGCCGCTGCGGATCGCCTTCGACCCAGTGATCGGGATCGCAGAGGTTGTAGAACTGCACTTCGAAATTGCGTCGGTTCAACGCCAGCAGGCCGATTGCATCCTGCGCGACTTCGGCCAGACAAACGGGCTCGTCGCTGTGCTGATGGCTGCCGGCATGGGCGAAGCTCATCAGCGACTGGACGATGCGTGATACGCGTTTGGTCTGTTCAAGAATCTGCCCGCTGATTTCGGTCAGCTCGCTATCGTCTTCGCGTTCTTCGCGCAGGTTCTGCGCCAGACAGGCAATGCCAGTGATCGGATTGCCGATTTCATGGGCCACGCCCGCAGCAAGACGACCGATGCTGGCCAGGCGCTCGGAGTGCACCAGTTTGTCTTCGAGCATCTGGGTTTCGGTGAGATCTTCGACCAGCAGCACCAGACCGCTGTTGCCGGGGGCCAGCGGTTCGTCAATCGCTGCTTTGTGCAGATTGAGCCAGCGCGTCTGGCCGTCGAGGGCCAGGTGTTGTTTGTGCAAGTGCTCATCGGGCAGGTTGATGAAGCCCTGGAGCAATTCTTTCCACGGATCGCCAATGGTACTCAGGCGCGAGCCGACCACGCGTTGCGCAGCGATCCCGGTGAGTTCTTCCATGGCCTTGTTCCACATCAGGATCTCCTGATCCTTGGCCAGCGAGCAGACGCCCATCGGCAGTTCCTGCAAGGTCTGGCGGTGGTAGCGGCGCAGGGCATCGAGTTCGGCGGCCAGACCTGTGAGGCGTGAGTGGTAATCCTCGAGGCGGCTTTCGATGAAGTGAATGTCTTCGGTGACGTAGTTTTCGCCGCCGGCCTTGTACGGCAGGAAGGTTTCGACCATGTCCTGAGCGACGCTTGGGCCCATCAGACCGGAAAGGTTGGCTTCGATACGGTCGCGCAAACGACGCAAGGCGTACGGGCGCCGTTCATCGAACGGCAGATAAAGATCACGCAGCGCCTGTTCGACTTCTTTCTGCGCAGCCTTGGCGCCCAGCGGTTTGGCCAGTTGCGTGGCGAATTCCTGTGGCGAGGCGGCATGCAGTTCGCGGCGTTGCGGGCGACGCACGTTGTCCACGGCGCAGGCTTCGGCAGCGGACGCTTCCTCGGGGCTGGCGTTGGTGAACAGCGAGATCAGTGTGAACATCAGCACGTTGGCGGCCAGCGAGGCGATCGCCGCCATGTGCCAACTGGTGTCGTCCAGCACGTAAATCATGTTCAGCAGCGGGATGTAGAAACCTTGCAGATTGCCGACCAGCGGCAGGAGCATGGTCACCACCCACACCAGAATCCCCGCCAACAGGCCGGCGATAAAACCGCGACGATTGGCGGTCGGCCAGTACAGCACCGACAACACGCCCGGCAGGAATTGCAACGTGGCGACAAAAGCGACGATGCCCAGGTTGGCCAGATCCTGGCCGGCGCCGAGCATCAGATAGAAGCCGAAACCGGCCATGATGATCGCGACGATCAGCGCCCGGCGGGTCCACTTCAGCCAGCGATAGATATTGCCTTCGGCGGGCGGCTGATAAAGCGGCAGCACCAGGTGGTTCAGCGCCATGCCCGACAGTGCCAGGGTGGTGACGATGATCAGGCCGCTGGCCGCCGACAAACCACCAACGTAGGCGAGCAATGCCAGCGGCTTGCTGTTGGCGGCAATGCCGATGCCGAGGGTGAAATATTCCGGGTCGGTGGTGGCGCCGAGCTTGAGGCCGGCCCACAAAATCAGCGGCACCGCCAGGCTCATCAGCAGCAGGAACAGCGGCAAACCCCAGCTTGCGCTGACTAATGAGCGCGGGTTGAGGTTTTCGGTGAAGGTCATGTGATACATGTGCGGCATCACGATTGCCGAAGCGAAAAACACCAGCAGCAGCGTGCGCCACGGGCCTTCCTGCAACGGCGTGTGCAACGCGGCGAGGGCGGTCTGGTTTTGCAGCAGCCACAGCTCAAGCTGTTGCGGGCCGTCGAATACGCCGTACAGCGCATACAGGCCAACGCCGCCGAGGGCGATCAGTTTGATCACCGATTCGAAAGCAATCGCGAACACCAGCCCTTCGTGCTTCTCGCGAGTGGCGATATGTCGGGAGCCGAAGAAAATCGTGAACAGAATGATCAGCGCACAGAACGCCAGCGCCACGCGGCTCTGAATCGGCTCGCCGGTGAGGATGCCAATGGAATCGGCCACCGCTTGAATCTGCAACGCCAGCAGCGGCAGCACGCCGATCAGCATGAAAATCGTGGTCAGCGCCCCGGCCCAGGTGCTGCGAAAGCGGAAGGCAAACAGATCCGCCAGCGACGACAGCTGATAGGTGCGGGTGATTTTCAGAATCGGATAGAGCAGCACCGGCGCCAGCAAAAATGCGCCGGACACCCCGAGATAACTGGACAGAAAGCCGTAGCCGTACTGATAGGCCAGGCCCACCGTGCCGTAGAACGCCCAGGCACTGGCGTAAACCCCCAGCGACAACGTGTAAGTCAGCGGATGGCGAATGATCGCCCGTGGAATCATTCCACGCTCACTGATCCAGGCCACGCCAAACAGTGCCGCCAGGTAGGCGGCGCTGATCAGGAGCATCTGGGTCAGGCTAAAGCTCATCGGCATCTTTTTGGCTCTGCAGGATGAAGGTCACGACAATCAGGATCAGCCAAAGCAGATAGGGGCGATACCAGGCGCCCGTAGCGTCGATCCACCAATCCATGATGGCGGGCGAAAACAGATAGATCCCCACGACCAAAAGCAGGACCAAGCGATAGATGTACATCCCGGCCTCTCTTTTTTATGCGCGTGCCCGAAAACGTGCGGCGATGGTAACGGATGGCAGCGCGACTGCAAGTGTCGTCATAGCAGTTGCGCTTCGGGCAGGGTCAGTGTGCGCGGGATCCGGGTGGCATCCCAGTGCGCGCTGCCCCACTTCAGCAGTTCCTGCGGCGTGGCGTGTTCGAGTTCCGCGCCGGGATTTTGCCCCAATGCACGCAAGGCCCGCAGGAGCAACGGCGTGGCTTGATCCGCCTCAAGCGGCGGCGAGCGGTAGGACTTGCCGAGTTTGTTGCCGTCCGGTTGGGTGATCAACGGCAGGTGCAAGTAGCGCGGTTGACGCAAGCCCAGCAGTTCTTGCAGATAGAGCTGGCGCGGTGTGGAGTCCAGCAGATCGGCACCGCGCACGATATCGGTGATGCCTTGCCAGGCATCGTCGAGCACCACGGCCAGTTGGTAGGCATAGAGGCCGTCGCGACGGCGAATCACAAAGTCGCCGACATCGCGGCCCAGATGCTGGCGATATTCGCCCTGCACCCGATCAATGAAGTGATATTCCAGCTCCGGCACGCGCAGGCGGATCGCCGCGTCTTGCTGGTCGTGGCCGGCATTGCGGCACAACCCCGGATAAATCCCGTGATAAGGCTCCAATTGCTTGCGCGAGCAGGTGCAGGCGTAGGCCAGGCCGTGATTGAACAGGCTGTTGAGCACTTGGGCATAGGCGTCGTGTCGATCGCTCTGGCGCACCATGTCGCCATCCCATTCAAAGCCGTAGCTTTCCAGAGCCTTGAGGATCGCTACCTGCGCGCCGGGCTCTTCGCGCGGCGGGTCGAGGTCCTCCATACGCACCAGCCAGCGGCCGCCGACCGAACGCGCGTCCAGGTAAGAGGCGAGGGCAGCGACCAGCGAGCCAAAGTGCAGATGGCCACTGGGTGTCGGGGCGAAACGGCCGATGTAGGCGGGGGAAGTCTTGGCAGTCATGAATGCGATAGTACTTTTGAGGACTTGCGGCGGCCACTGTGGGAGCGAGCCTGCTCGCGAAAGCGCAGTGTCAGACAATTAAATGCTGAATGAAACAGCGTTTTCGCGAGCAGGCTCGCTCCCACAAAAGCAGATAGCAAACGGCAGAAACAAAAACGGAGCGTTCGCACGCTCCGTTTTTCGTTCAGGTCGATATTACTTGCCGACCTGCTTTTCCTTGATTTCAGCCAGGTTCTTACAGTCGACGCACATGTCGGCGGTAGGACGGGCTTCGAGGCGCTTGACGCCGATCTCGATGCCGCAGGATTCACACCAGCCGTAATCTTCGTTCTGGATCAGATCAAGCGTCTTGTCGATCTTCTTGATCAGCTTGCGCTCGCGATCGCGGGCGCGCAGTTCCAGGGCGAATTCTTCTTCCTGGCTGGCACGGTCGGCCGGGTCAGGGAAGTTGGCCGCTTCGTCTTTCATGTGGTCGACAGTACGGTCGACTTCCTGCATCAAGTCCTGCTTCCACTTGTTCAGGATCTTGGTGAAGTGGGCCCGCATCGGGGCGCCCATGTACTCTTCGTCTTTGGCCTGAACATAAGGTTCGAAACCGCTGACGGTCGGATTAGCCTGTTGCTTTGCTTGGGTGGGCATGAAATGGACCGCCTCTACTCTTGTAATCCATTGCGCAGGATTGCTCCATCACCGACACCTGCCGGCCCTGCGGCTGCAAGCGGGCGAACTTACCAGATCAATTCGGCCCGCGCTACTCCCGGATGTCGAGGCTGCGGCCGACGGTGCCTGGAAATATTTGCCAAGCCGTGTCTGGCGGTGTTGAAGACCTGTTCAATCACTGATTTTAGTCAATCCTGGAGCGTACGTTCTTATCGTTACAGTCCAGCGTTCTTGTGGCTGTGACCGCTACGGGTTCTCGCTCGTTCCGGCAGATGGGTAGAATCGTTTCTTTTTCCCCCGTCGAAGGAAGGCCAATGGCTCAGCCCTACAGTGCGCGCAGTCGTGCGATCGAACCGTTCCATGTGATGGCGCTGCTGGCGCGGGCCAATGAATTGCAGGCTGAAGGGCACGATGTGATCCACCTGGAAATCGGCGAGCCGGACTTCACCACGGCCGAGCCGATCATCCAGGCGGGGCATGCGGCACTCACGGCGGGCAAGACGCGCTACACCGCCGCGCGCGGTATTCCCGAGTTGCGCGAAGCGATTTCCGGTTTTTATCAATCGCGATACGGCTTGAACATTGATCCGCGGCGCATCCTGATTACGCCGGGTGGCTCCGGGGCCCTCCTGCTGGCCAGTGCTCTGCTGGTCGATCCCGGTAAACACTGGTTGCTGGCGGACCCGGGTTATCCGTGCAACCGGCACTTCCTGCGCTTGGTCGAAGGCGCGGCGCAGCTTGTTCCGGTAGGGCCGGAGGTGCGTTACCAACTGACTCCGGACCTGGTCGAGCGGCACTGGGATCACGACAGTGTCGGCGCACTGGTGGCATCGCCGGCCAACCCGACCGGGACGATCCTGACCCGCGATGAACTCGCCGGGTTATCCACAGCCATCAAGGCGCGACACGGGCATCTGGTGGTGGATGAGATCTATCACGGCCTGACTTACGGCACCGATGCAGCCAGCGTCCTGGAAGTTGATGACAGCGCGTTTGTGCTCAACAGTTTCTCCAAATATTTCGGCATGACCGGATGGCGTCTCGGCTGGTTGGTCGCACCGGATGCGGCAGTCAGTGAATTGGAAAAACTCGCGCAGAACCTCTACATCAGCGCACCGAGCATGGCCCAGTACGCGGCGCTGGCGTGTTTTGAGCCGGATACCATCGCGATTCTTGAGGAGCGCCGAGCCGAATTCGGCCGGCGTCGAGATTTCCTGCTCCCGGCATTACGCGAGTTGGGGTTCAACATCGCGGTAGAACCGGAAGGCGCGTTTTATCTCTATGCGGATATCAGCAAGTTCGGCGGCGATGCCTTCGCGTTCTGCCGTCATTTCCTCGAAACCGAGCACGTTGCGTTTACGCCAGGGCTCGACTTTGGCCGTTATCAGGCCAGTCACCATGTGCGATTTGCCTACACGCAAAACCTCCCTCGCTTACAGGAAGCGGTGGAGCGGATTGCCCGTGGCTTGAAGAGCTGGCAAGCCTGATGCGTTTTTATCCTCCTCTGGAAGAAGCGCGACTGATCCGCCGATATAAGCGTTTTCTCACCGATATCGAGACCGTTGGCGGCGAGTTGCTGACTATTCACTGCCCGAACACCGGTTCGATGCTCAATTGTCAGGTCGAGGGCGGGCAGGTCTGGTTTAGTCGCTCCAACGATCCGAAACGCAAACTGCCCGGCACTTGGGAAATCGGTGAAACCCCGCAAGGACGGTTGTTCTGCGTGAACACCGCACGCGCCAATGGATTGGTTGAAGAGGCGTTGCAGGCCGGCGTCATTACCGAGTTGAACGGCTTTACCGCGTTGAAGCGCGAAGTGGCTTACGGACAGGAAAAAAGCCGCATCGATTTTCGCCTCGAATACCCGAGCGGCCCGGCTTACGTGGAAGTGAAAAGCGTCACGCTGGGTTTCGATGGCACGAACGTGGCGGCGTTTCCCGATGCTGTCACCCAGCGCGGCGCGAAGCATTTGCGTGAGCTGGCGCATCTGGCGCGGGATGGGATTCGTGCTGTGCAGCTGTATTGCGTGAATCTCAGCGGGATCGAGGCGGTGCGTCCGGCCGAAGAAATCGATTCGGCCTATGCCGAGGCGTTGCGTGAGGCGGTCGCCTGTGGTGTTGAGGTTTTGGCTTACGGGGTTCGCCTGAGCCATGAAGAAATGGTGATCGACCGCCGCCTCGATGTGCTGCTCAACGGTTAAACATCTATCCACAGACCTTGCGCATCTTCGCGGCAAGGTATGGCCGTCAGCGATTGTCCGGCGCAGGGCCCGGAAACGCATTCACCGTCCTCGATCAGAAACAGTGCGCCGTGAGTGGCGCACTGGATCAGGCTATTGCTCGGGTCGAGAAACTGGTCGGGTTGCCATTCCAGCCCTACACCGCGGTGCGGGCAGCGATTGAGATAGACATACGCCTGACCTTCGCGACGCACGGCAAACAGTTTTTTCCCGTCGACATCAAAACCGCGACTGCCGGCCTCGGCCAGAGCGGCGCCCGCGCAGAGAAACTTCATGGCTATCCTCTAGTGTCGTGTCGGGATATGTCCGAGCTTGACGTTTAAATGCAAACAATTATCAAATGGCGGCCTTCACCCGAAGGCGCCGGACAGATGCCGAGGATACTTGGCCTGACATCCTGACGCCCGGGAAAACCTTGTTCAAGGAAGCTGTGTATGCGCCTGAGTACCCGCGTTGCTGTGCTGTGTGTCGGACTTTTCGTCAGTCACCAGGCTGCAGCGGCTGATTTGCCGCAACGTTGGGTCAGTGCCGGCGGTTCGCTGTCGGAGTGGGTCAGTGCGCTGGGTGGCGAGTCGAAACTGGTCGGCGTCGATACCACCAGTCAGCATCCGCAAACGTTGAAGGCTCTGCCGAGCATCGGCTATCAGCGCAGTCTGTCTGCGGAGGGCATCCTCAGTTTGCGTCCGGACATTCTGATCGGCACCGAGGAAATGGGCCCGCCGCCAGTGCTGGCGCAGGTGAAAGCGGCCAAGGTTCAGGTGGAATTGTTCTCGGCTCAACCGGATCTGCCGACATTGGAGAAAAACGTCTCCCATCTGGGCCAGCTACTTGGAGCGGAAAAACAGGCCGCTCAACTGCTGCAAAGTTATCAACAGCAACTCGACGCGCAAAAAACGTGGGTGACTGACGCGCAATCCAGACAAAAGGCGCCGGGTGTGCTGCTGTTGCTCGGGCATGCCGGTGGCAAGCCGCTGATTGCTGGCAAGGACACCGCCGCTGACTGGCTGCTGCAACAGGCAGGCGGGCGTAATCTCGCCACCCACACCGGGTACAAGCCGTTTTCCGTGGAATCCCTCGCCAGCCTCGATCCAGAAGTGCTGGTGTTCTCCGACCGGGCGTTAACAGGTGAGGCGGCCAAAACTGCGTTGTTCAAGGAAAACCCTATTCTCAACTCCGGCCGCGCGGCCAAGGCCGGGCGGGTGCTGGAGCTCGATCCAACCCTGTTGGTCGGCGGACTCGGACCACGTTTGCCGGCAGCGCTGAAAACCCTGTCTGACGGTTTTTACCCGGCCAAGAGCGGCCAATGACCACACTGGTAAAACCCCGCAGCCTGTTTATCGGCCTGACACTTCTGTGTCTGCTGGCGATCTGGTTGTCATTGGCGTTGGGGCCGGTCAGCCTGCCACTGTTCGACACGTTGCGCGCGGCGTTGCGCATGATCGGCGTACCGCTGGCACCGCAAGGGCTGGAGCAGGCTGAGCTGATTCTCGGCCAGATTCGTCTGCCGCGAACCTTGCTCGGGCTGGCGGTCGGCGGCGTGCTGGCGTTGTCGGGGGTCGCGATGCAGGGACTGTTTCGCAACCCGTTGGCAGACCCGGGTCTGGTCGGCGTTTCCAGTGGTGCGGCGCTGGGCGCGGCAATTGCGATTGTCGGCGGTTCTTTTTTTGGTGGCTTGCCGGAATGGTTCGGGCCTTATCTGTTGTCGGCGTGCGCGTTTCTTGGTGGGCTCGGTGTTACGGCACTGGTTTATCGTCTCGGTCGGCGCAATGGGCAAACCAATGTCGCGACCATGTTGCTGGCGGGGATCGCGCTGACGGCACTCGCCGGTTCGGCAGTTGGCCTGTTCACTTATCTGGCAGATGACGCGACCCTGCGTACGCTGACGTTCTGGAATCTCGGCAGCCTCAATGGCGCCAGTTATGCGCGGCTGTGGCCGTTGCTGATCATCAGCGCCGCTGTTGCGCTGTGGTTGCCGCGTCGGGCGAAGGCACTGAACGCCTTGTTGCTGGGTGAATCCGAAGCCGGGCATTTGGGCATCGATGTCGAACGGCTCAAACGTGAACTGGTTTTTTGCACGGCGCTGGGTGTCGGCGCGGCAGTGGCGGCGGCGGGGATGATCGGATTTGTCGGGCTGGTGGTGCCACATCTGGTGCGATTGCTGGCCGGCCCTGATCACCGGGTCTTGCTGCCGGCCTCGGTGTTAGCCGGGGCGAGCCTGTTGTTGCTGGCCGATCTGGTGGCGCGACTTGCCTTGGCGCCGGCGGAGTTGCCGATCGGTATCGTCACGGCGTTTATCGGTGCGCCGTTCTTCCTGTATCTGCTGCTGCGGGGGCGTGCCTGATGTTGCGTACGCACAATCTGCACATCCGCCGTGGTCGTAAAACCGTGCTCAGCGGTATCACCCTTGAGCTTGAACCGGGTGAAGTACTCGGTGTGCTCGGTCCGAATGGCGCCGGAAAAAGTACCTTGCTCGGCGCTCTGTGCGGTGAGTTGACGGCCAGTGAGGGAGAGGTCTTGCTCGACGCGCACGTGTTGAGCCACTGGACCGGCACCCAACGCGCGCAACGCCTGGCCGTGTTACCGCAGGTGTCGACGCTGGATTTTGCCTTTCGCGTCGAAGAAGTGGTCGGCATGGGGCGTTTGCCTTATCAAAGTGGCCGGGTGCGCGATGACGAGATTGTCGCCGCGGCACTGGCGGCCGCAGACGCCGGGCATCTTAGCGGTCGCAGTTATCTGGCGTTGTCCGGTGGCGAGCGGCAGCGCGTGCATCTGGCGCGAGTGCTTGCGCAACTCTGGCCGGGGCAGGCGGGGCAAACGCTGTTGCTGGATGAGCCGACCTCGATGCTCGACCCGCTGCATCAACACACGACGTTGCAAGCGGTGCGCGAGTTTGCCGATCGTGGCGCCGCCGTGCTGGTGATCCTGCATGATCTGAATCTGGCAGCACGTTATTGTGATCGCGTGTTGCTGCTTGAAGGCGGGCGTCCGGTTGCATTGGATACGCCGCAACAGGTATTGCGACCGGATACGCTCAAAGCCGTGTTCGGTCTTGAAGTATTGGTGCAACCGCACCCGGAGCGTGGGCATCCGCTGATCATCGCCCGCTGATTTTCTCATCGAGGTGATCGCATGCGTGGGATGTGGCTTTTGGCTGTGTTGTTGCTCGCCGGGTGTCAGCATGTTGCTGCGCCGCCGCCGATCGGTGGTCAGATTCGTGATCTGCACAGCGGTCAGGTGCTGACCGCGCAGCAATTGCTCGCGCGTCTCGCCGAACCCGATCGGGTGATCGTCGGTGAGCAGCATGACAACGCCGACCACCACGCTGCGCAGTTATGGCTTTTACAGTCGCTTGGTGAGCTACGGCCGCAGGGCAGCCTGCTGCTGGAAATGCTCACGCCGGATCAGCAGGCCAAAGTTACTGCGGTTCGCCAGTCCGCGTCGCCTCCCTCTGACCTTCCCGGCGCATTGGCCTGGCAGGAGGGTTGGGACTGGAATCTCTATGGGCCGATTGTCCGCTTCGCCCTCACGCAACCGTATCCGCTGCTGGCCGCCAACCTGGATAACGGCGAAATCCGCGCCTTCTATCGTAATCCGCCGGGTTTGAGTGGCAAGCGCAGCAATGCTGAAGCAGTGAAAACGACTTTGCTGGGGCAGATCAGCGATTCTCACTGTGGTCTGCTGCCTGATTCACAGATGCCGGCGATGCTGGCGGTTCAGCAGCAGCGGGATCGACGCATGGCAGAGGTTTTGCTGTCGGCGCCGACTCCGTCCTTGCTGCTGGCCGGTGCGTGGCATGCGCGCAAGGATGTCGGGGTGCCGCTGCACGTCGTGGATGTGAGCGAGTCCCGAGCACCGACGGTGCTGATGCTGGCAGAGCAGGGCGATGAGGTGACTGAGGCGATGGCCGATTACGTCTGGTACACCCCGGCCACCCCGAAGCGCGATTACTGTGAAGAGATGCGTAAACAGTTCGGCAAATGACTTTTCCACAGGCAAAAAAAAGACCCGGTAAGAACCGGGTCAAATAACCGTGATTAGCCTGATGAGGAGATAATCTGAGAGTCCGAACCAAGGGCTTTTCAGAATATCGACTGATCTCGCGACCAGTTGTGATAATCATATCGATTCTCATTACCATGTCAATCGCTGATTCTGCATTTATTTGATCTGATCTCTGCAATGGCTCGAACGCCCCGTAAATAAAGGAGTTCGCGCTACCCTTTGTCAGCCGTCAAACGGGCGATCTGTTGGTTCATTTGGCCGATGCGCCGCGCCATGCTCGCGATCAGGCTGTGGGCGATCTTCGGATTACTGCTGGTCATGCTCAAAAATTGATCCCCGGGAATCAGCATGACTGTGCAAGGTTCTCGCGTGACCACCGTAGCGTTGCGCGGCTCCCCGGTGAACAGCGCCATGGCGCCGAAAATCTCGTCCTTGGGAACCTCGCCGACCTTGTGTCCGTCGACAAAGGCTTCGGCGTGCCCCTCGATGATCACGAACACGTGATCGGCGGGGTCGCCTTGGTGAATCAGGGTTTCTCCGGCCTTGACCCGTTTGAAACCGTTGGTACTGCGAAACTCCCGCGGTTTCAGTTCGGCCACGGCGTGGGCGAGGAGGGCCATTTGTCCCAGCAGATACTCGAGAAATAGCTCCGCACGGCTGGCGTCTGCAAATAAATGCTGGAAAACATCACTGCGCCGATAAGGCAGCAAACGTAACGGCCCGTCACTGCGCAAGCGGCAATCCGCCCAGGCGTCACTCTGCTGGAGGCCGATCAAGTCGCCTTCCTGCCAATAGAACAGTGCGCGCGAACCGATGAAACCGTTGATCACCCCTTCAGCCAGTAGAAACACCTGATCGTCGGGCAACTGCGCCGACAGGTCATCAGTCGCTTCCAGCTCAATTGCCGGCCCGCACGACAAAAGGCCTTCCAGCCACTGTGCAGGCAGATTCTGCAAACGGTTGATCATTGCGTCGGCCAATGCCGATTGTTCCCCAAGCAGGTACATGGCAGTCAGCGCCCGTTCAGTTCTTGTGGCGTGTGGAAATGGCTTCGAGCTGCTTGTTCAGGGCGTCCTTGCGTTCGGCGGGGATGTCGTTCCAGTGCACATCCATCAACGCGCCTTCGATCGCATACAGCAACACCTTCGACGCGCGAAACCCGCGGGTGCGCACGGCCCGGTAGGCGTCCACTGCGCCCAGGCGACGCAAGTCCGAGGCGCTGTGGATGCCCACGGCATGCAGCCATTGCGCCGACGTCTTCCCAAGATTCTTCAGGTGTTGCAGTTCATCATTCATCAAGCCTCCTTGCGACGGCCGAATGGTGCGTGGGCGAGCTTCTCAGGAGTGTAGCCATCAGTAGGAAAAGCGTGGTTGTTTGGTCGGATTCAACGCAAAAGCTTCTAAGAAACGACAACCGGAGGGTGTGAAAGGCCTGCGAACGCAGAAAGAAGGGGGCAAACAAATATCAAATGTGGGAGCGAGCCTGCTCGCGAAAGCGGTCTTACTTTCACGATCAGGGTGACTGACACTCCGTCTTCGCGAGCAGGCTCGCTCCCACAGGGCGTTGTGTCAGAGACGGAGGCGGATATCAGCGAGTGCGATAACGCAGGCGTGTGCCGAAATTCATCGACATCAGAATCTCGTCAGCGCTCAGTTCCGGCGGGAAGTACGCTCCGGAAATCTGCGCGTGGGCCAGGCTTGCGCCTTCAAGCGACGCGTTGCGGAAATCAATGCCACGCAAATCGGCAGAACGGAAATACGCGTCCCGGAAATCTACGCCATCGGCGTTCAATTCACGCAAATCGAGGCCACGGAAGTCGCCACCGACCATGTCGATCGGACCGTCTTGTGGGCGTTCCTTGTTGAAACCTGTGATGTCATCTTTATGCAGCAAGGCATACAGCGGGGTGTCGAGAAGTTTCGGCTGGCTCATGTCACATCACCTGTTGGTTTTATGACGCCAGTATAGTGCCACTATTTAGCGGCCGTGAAGCGAGCGAGGGCTTCACGGCCGAAATAGTTTCTTACAAGCCTGGCAGGCGCTGACGGATCTGCGCGACAACGGTGTCCAGTGTCCCGGATTCATTGGTCTGAACGCGTTTGCTGCGCAGAATCTCTTCCGGCGTCAACGCTTCGCGGTTGGCCTGTTGCGCTTCGATCACAGCCAACGTGGCGTCGGACGGATCCTGTTTATCGGCCTGACGAATCGCCAGCCAGCTCTCGATCACTGCTTGCGGGGCGTTGCAGTCGAGGATCAGGAACGGTGTGCCAGTCGCTTCAGCGATTTTTGCGGCGTTATCGCGCTGCTCACGCTTGAGGTAAGTCGCATCGATAACGACCGGGAAACCGGCGTGCAGGATGACCTCGGCAATTTCATGCAGGCGCGAGTAGGTTTTGGCGCTGGCGTCGGCGCTGTAAATGCCGGCCTGCACATCGTTGGCCACGGTCTGCTCGCCGAACAAACGCTTGCGTTCAACGTCGGAGCGCAGACGAATTGCCCCCAGTGCTTCGACCAGGCGCATGGCCACGTGGCTCTTGCCGACAGCGGAAACGCCGTGGGTAATCGCCATGAAGCGCGAAGGGATGGTGCTGTAGCTTTCCGCCAGGTTGGCGTAGTTGCGGTACTGGCGCAGGGTAGTGGCGCGCTGCACCGGAGTCGCGTCCGCCGGCATGCTGAACAGGGCCACCTTCGCGCGAACCAGTGCGCGGTAGGCTTTATAGAAGTTCAGCACTTCCAGGCCTTGGTAGTCGCCGGTCAGTTCCAGGTATTGGCTGATGAAACGGCGAGCCAGCGACTTCAGGCCGCGGTCTTCCAGGTCCATCGCGAGGAAACCGGTATCGGCGTAGACGTCGGTGAAGCGGAACGGCTCGTTGAATTCGATGCAGTCGAAAATCACCACTTTGCCGTCGATGACGGTGGCGTTGCCCAAGTGGATGTCACCGTGGCATTCGCGGGTGAAACCTTCGGCCTTGCGCTGGGCGAACAGCGGCTTTAGGCGCTCGAAGCTGCTTTCGGCCCAGGCTTTCAGAGCCTCGAGTTGCAGCAAATCGTTTTTGTCGCTGAGGAACGGCAGGATCTGTTCGAAGTTTTGCGACACCGGTGCCATCACGCTGTCCGGGGTGCCTGCGTCGTGCTCGGCTGGGACTTTCGGCGCGGTGAGGTGGAACTTGGCGATCTGTTCAGCTATTTCGTCGATGTGCTGAGTTGTCAGCTCGCCGTTGGCTTGCAGGGTGCTGAGCAAGCCGGACTGTGGAAACTGGCGCATTTTCAGCACGTAGTCGATCGCTGGGCCGTCGCCGCCCAGTTGCGGGGCGTCGACGCTGCCCGTCACCGGCAACACTTCCAGATACAAATCCTCGGTCAAACGCTGGTTCAGACGCAGCTCTTCAGCGCAAAAGTGTTCGCGTTGATCGAGGCCGGTGAAGTCGAGGAAGCCGAAATTCACCGGCTTCTTCACTTTATAAGCAAAGGGGCCGGTGAGGATCACCCACGAAATATGGGTTTCGATGACCTGGAACCCTTCGACGGGGTGCGGATACAGGGCCGGGTTTTGCAGGGCAGCGATCAGGGACTGGCTCACGGGCGATCCTTCAGAGACTGGGGGAAATTCGAGGTCGCCATTATGGCCGCTCGCCCGCCTGACGCAAACCTCGGAGCGCTCCTGTTGAGTCTGAATAAAGTGCGTATAATCCGCCGCCATGACTCGAACTCGATCTCCCCGTACCAAGAAAAAACCACCTTCCAAGGGCCTGCGCCCATGGATGGGCTGGGCCATTAAACTCAGTCTGGTCGGCCTTGTAGTGCTGGCCGGCTTCGCCGTTTACCTCGATGCCGTGGTGCAGGAGAAGTTCTCCGGCAAGCGCTGGACCATCCCGGCCAAGGTATACGCGCGCCCGCTTGAGCTGTTCGTCGGACAGAAACTCAGCAAGGAAGATTTCCTCACCGAACTCGACGCACTCGGCTATCGCCGCGAAGCCGTGAGCAATGGCCCCGGCGCTGCCGCAGTCTCCGGAAACACCGTTGACCTGAACACCCGTGGCTTCCAGTTCTATGAAGGCCTTGAGAAGGCGCAACCCGTGCGCGTGCGCTTCTCGGGCGATTACGTGGCCGAGTTGTCGGCGACCAACGGTTCGAAACTGTCCGTGGTACGTCTGGAGCCGGTTCTGATCGGCGGGATTTATCCGAAGAACCTCGAAGACCGCATCCTGATCAAACTGGATCAGGTGCCGCCGTATCTGCTGGAAACCCTGGTCGCTGTCGAAGACCGGGATTTCTACAGCCACTGGGGCGTGTCGCCAAAGTCGATTGCCCGGGCGATCTGGGTCAACACCTCTGGCGGCAAGATGACTCAGGGCGGCAGTACGCTGACCCAGCAGTTGGTGAAAAACTTCTACCTGACCAACGAACGCAGCCTGAGCCGCAAGCTCACCGAAGCAATGATGGCGATGTTGCTGGAGCTGCATTACGACAAGAAGGAAATCCTTGAGGCGTACCTCAACGAAGTCTTTGTCGGTCAGGACGGTCAGCGCGCCGTGCACGGTTTTGGTCTGGCCAGTCAGTTCTTCTTCGGTCAGCCATTGTCCGAGCTCAAACTGCATCAGGTCGCGATGCTGGTCGGCATGGTCAAAGGCCCGTCCTATTACAACCCGCGCCGCAATCCAGAACGTGCACTGGAACGTCGTAATCTGGTGCTCGACGTGCTCGAGCAGCAAGGCGTAGCGACTGCCGAGCAAGTGGCCGCCGCGAAGAGTATGCCGCTGGGTGTCACCACTCGCGGCAAACTGGCCGATAGCTCCTTCCCGGGCTTTATCGACCTGGTCAAACGTCAGCTGCGTGAAGACTATCGCGACGAAGACTTGACGGAAGAAGGCCTGCGGATCTTCACCAGTTTCGACCCGATCCTGCAGATGAAGGCCGAGGCGTCGGTCAACGACACCTTCAAGCGTCTGTCCGGTCGCAAGGGCTCCGATGACGTCGAAGCGGCGATGGTTGTGACCAATCCTGAGACCGGCGAAGTCCAGGCCATGATCGGCAGCCGCCAGGCCAGTTATGCCGGTTTCAACCGGGCACTGGATGCCGTGCGGCCAATCGGCTCGTTGATCAAACCGGCGGTTTATCTGACTGCGCTGGAGAAACCGAGCCAGTACACGCTGACCAGTTGGCTGTCGGATGATCCGTTGTCGGTCAAAGGCGCGAACGGTCAAGTCTGGAAGCCGCAGAATTACGATCGTCGTTCCCACGGCACCGTGTTCCTGTATCAGGGGCTGGCGCATTCCTACAACCTGTCGACCTCGCGCCTGGGTCTGGAAGTGGGCGTGCCGAACGTCCTCAAGACGCTGGCCCGTCTGGGTGTGACCCGTGAGTTCCCGGCGTTCCCGTCGATGTTGCTGGGTGCGGGCGCGATGACGCCGATGGAAGTGGCGACCATGTACCAGACGCTGGCCAACGGTGGTTTCAATACGCCGATGCGCGGCATTCGCAGCGTACTGACCGCCGAAGGGGAGCCGCTCAAGCGCTATCCGTTCCAGATCGAGCAGCGGTTTGATCCGGCCTCGATCTATCTGATCCAGAACGCCATGCAGCGGGTGATGCGCGAAGGTACCGGCAGCTCGGTTTATAACGTGTTGCCAAAGACTCTGACGCTGGCCGGCAAGACCGGTACCAGTAACGATTCGCGCGACAGCTGGTTCGCAGGTTTCAGTCAGGACTTGCTGGCAGTAGTCTGGCTGGGCCGTGATGACAACGGCAAGACGCCGTTCACCGGCGCGACCGGTGCGTTGCAGGTCTGGAGCAGTTTCATGCGCAAGGCCGATCCGCTGCCGCTGGACATGCCGCAGCCGGACAACGTCGTGCAGGCATGGGTTGATTCGCGTACCGGGCAAGGTTCTGACGCCAACTGCCCGGGTGCGGTGCAGATGCCGTATATTCGCGGCAGCGAACCACCACCCGGCCCTGCGTGTGCAAGCGAAACGCCTGCATCTGGCGAGTCGGTGATGGATTGGGTCAAGGGCTGGATGAATTAAGCAAAGAGGGTTTCAAGTGAACAAGTGGTTGATTCCAGCGGTGACCGCCGTGGCTTTGCTCAGCGGCTGCTCTACCGTTCAGCGTGGTTCGATCCCTGTAGTGGATTCGGGCACAGCCGTGTCCAACAGCGAGCGCATTTCCGCCAATGGCGGTTTCCGTCAGACGACGGTCAAGCGTCCTGTGCAGGGCCAGCCTCAAGCCATCCCGCAAGGCGATACCGGCGTCGTAGTGATGGTGCCGGGCGGTGGCGCGACAACGTCGGCACCGATCAGCGCGGCGCCAATTGTGCCGGGCCCGGCATCCGGCGGTATTACGCCGGGGCCATATAACCCGTCGCCAGTCGAGTCGGCACCGATCAACTCCGGCAGCTACAGCATGCCCTCGACACCGAGCGGCATCCCTTCGGCCAGCAGTGGCGGTGGTTTGTCGGCGGACGAGCAACTGGATGGTCCGGTGCTCGCCTTGTTGACGACTGCGCAACAGCAACAGGCCGGTGGCGACCTCAACGGTGCATCGTCGAGCCTTGAGCGCGCACAACGTGTCGCCCCGCGTGAGCCGCAAGTGCTCTATCGTCTGGCTCAGGTGCGCATGGCTCAAGGCGATGCGCCACAGGCCGAGCAGTTCGCCCGTCGTGCGTTGACCATGGCCGGCGGCCGTCCGGACTTGCAGGCCAACCTGTGGGAAATCATCGCTCAGTCCCGTGAGAAACAAGGTGACTCCGCCGGCGCTGCTCAGGCCCGTCAGAAGGCCAAGGTAACGCTGTGATGGATGCGCGCTTCCCGAAAATCGCCGATCAGTTATTGCTGATCGAGCGTGAGCTGCGTACCCAGGGCTGGTGGGATGAGGTCTCGCCGTCGGCCGAAGCCTTGAGCAGTGTCGAGCCGTTTTCGGTCGACACGCTCGAGTTCGAGCAGTGGCTGCAATGGATCTTCCTGCCCCGCATGAAGATGATCCTTGAACAGGATCTGCCGCTGCCGAACGCCTCGGGCATTCAGGAAATGGCGGAAATGGTCTTCGCCCAGCGCAATCTGCAGGGCAAGGATCGACAGCTGCAGCTACTCCTTAAAGAGTTTGACCTGCTGATCACCGCTTCCCGCTGAACCGAAAACTGCCAGGCTTTACTGGCAGTTCTCTCTGATCTGCTTCTGCGCTTCGACAATGCGCTCCTGCCGTTGTGCATCATCCAGCCGCCGCAATTCTCCCCCCACGTCCTCTCGCAAACGCGGATTGTTCTGCAATTGCGCAAGATTCGTCCGTGCCTGCTCACAAAATGCCTTGAGCTGCGCTTGTTGGTCGTCGACCTGTTTCTTGACCTTGTCGTCGATGGCTTTCTGATCGCCCAGCACACCGCTGCCCGGCATGGCTGCGGGTTTTGCCGGGGCCGAGGAGGGCATGTGTACCGTGGTGGATGGTTGGCCTGGCGGAGGTTGCGCATCAAAGTGCGTAACACCTTGGGCATCGACCCATTTGTAAATCTGAGCGGCTGTGCACCATGGGCTGAGGCCGATCAGCAGGGTTAACAGAAGCATTCGCATGCTGATTCCTTGGCAAAATTGCGCAATTGACGCTAACAGAGTAGCTGTTTTCAGGTTTTTTCTTGCGTTCTCATGTGCTTACCCACAATTAACCACAGAGACGGCTTGACTTGGAGAGGACGAAACAGAAGAATCCAAAGTCCGCTGTAGAGGGACTGCCAGAAGCAGACCCACTCGGTAGATCATGAGGCGCATACCCGCGCCGACCTGTTACACCCGCAACGCGTTACCTCGCGCTGGGTGGGAAAGGCCCGCAACACTTGGGACGATCCCAATACTTGCTCAGTCAGTGCTGACGTAGTCGGCGACCACCGTCGCTCATGCTCTGCCGAGAAGTAAACCTATTAAGACCCGTCCCATTTTCGTGGGCGGTATTCTGGCGTTTTAGAGGTGAACAACGTGGAGCTTTTATCTGGCGGTGAGATGCTCGTCCGCTTCTTGCGTGACGAAGGCGTCAAATATATCTACGGGTACCCGGGTGGTGCTCTCCTGCATGTTTACGATGCCCTGTTCAAAGAACCGGAAGTGACTCACATCCTGGTTCGTCACGAACAAGCGGCAACCCATATGGCTGACGGCTACGCCCGTGCCACCGGTAAAGCCGGCGTGGTCTTGGTGACTTCCGGTCCAGGCGCCACAAACGCCATCACTGGTATTGCCACGGCCTATATGGACTCGATTCCAATGGTGATCATTTCCGGTCAGGTGCCAAGCACCATGGTCGGCACCGACGCGTTCCAGGAAACCGACATGATCGGTATCTCCCGGCCGATCGTGAAGCACAGCTTCATGATCAAGCACGCCTCGGAAATCCCGGAAGTCATGAAGAAAGCGTTCTACCTGGCGCAATCCGGTCGTCCTGGCCCGGTCGTGGTCGATATCCCGAAAGACATGACCAACCCGGCCGAAAAGTTCGAATACATCTTCCCGAAGAAAGCCAAGCTGCGTTCCTACAGCCCGGCCGTTCGTGGGCACTCCGGGCAAATCCGCAAAGCAGCAGAAATGCTCCTGGCGGCCAAGCGTCCAGTGTTGTACTCCGGCGGCGGCGTCATTTTGGGCAACGGTTCCGCTCCGCTGACCGAACTGGCGAAAATGCTCAACCTGCCGGTGACCAACACGTTGATGGGCCTGGGCGGTTTCCCTGGCACTGATCGTCAGTTCATCGGCATGCTCGGTATGCACGGCAGCTACACCGCCAACCTGGCGATGCACCATGCCGACGTGATCCTGGCGGTTGGCGCACGTTTCGATGACCGAGTGATCAACGGCCCGGCGAAGTTCTGCCCGAACGCCAAGATCATTCACATCGACATCGACCCGGCTTCGATTTCCAAAACCATCAAGGCCGACGTGCCTATCGTTGGTCCGGTGGAAAGCGTTCTGACCGAAATGGTCGCGATCCTCAAGGAAATCGGCGAGACCCCGAACAAGGAGTCCGTGGCCAGTTGGTGGAAGCAGGTTGATGAATGGCGCGGTGATCGCGGCCTGTTCCCTTATGACAAGGGCGACGGCAGCAAAATCAAGCCGCAGACCGTTATCGAAACCCTGTGCGAAGTGACCAAGGGCGATGCCTATATCACCTCCGACGTGGGTCAGCACCAGATGTTCGCTGCGCAGTACTACACGTTCAACAAGCCTAACCGCTGGATCAACTCCGGTGGCCTGGGCACCATGGGCTTCGGTTTCCCCGCAGCCATGGGCATCAAGTTGAGCTTCCCGGACGACGACGTTGCCTGCGTCACCGGCGAAGGCAGTATCCAGATGAACATCCAGGAACTGTCGACCTGCCTGCAATATGGCTTGCCAGTGAAAATCGTCATCCTGAACAACGGTGTTCTGGGGATGGTTCGTCAGTGGCAGGACATGAGCTATGGCAGCCGTCACTCGCACTCCTACATGGAATCGCTGCCTGACTTCGTCAAGTTGGCTGAAGCTTATGGCCACGTCGGCGTACGCATCACCGAATCGAAAGATTTGAAGTCGAAGATGGCAGAAGCGTTCGCCATGAAAGATCGTCTGGTGATCATCGATGTCTCGGTTGATACCAGCGAGCACGTCTACCCGATGCAGATCAAAGACGGCTCCATGCGCGATATGTGGCTGAGCAAGACGGAGCGTACTTAATCATGCGGCACATTATTTCCTTGCTTCTGGAAAACGAACCCGGCGCTTTGTCTCGCGTAGTCGGCCTGTTCTCGCAGCGCAACTACAACATCGAAAGCCTGACCGTGGCCCCGACCGAAGACCCGACCCTGTCGCGTCTGACGCTGACCACTGTGGGGCATGATGAAGTCATCGAGCAGATCACCAAAAACCTGAACAAGCTGATCGAAGTGGTCAAGCTGGTGGACCTTTCGGAAAGTGCTCACATCGAGCGCGAACTGATGCTGGTCAAGGTCAAGGCCACTGGCGCCCAGCGCGCCGAGATCAAACGCACCACCGATATTTACCGTGGACAGATCGTCGATGTCAGCGCCAGCGTGTATACCGTTCAATTGACCGGTACCAGCGACAAGCTCGACAGCTTCATTCAGTCCATCGGCACCGCATCGATTCTGGAAACCGTCCGTAGTGGCGTAACCGGTATTGCTCGCGGCGACAAAGTACTCAGCATCTAAACCAAATTAGCGAATGGCCTGAACGGCCTGGATATAGGGGAATTTCATGAAAGTTTATTACGAAAAAGACTGCGACCTGTCGATCATCCAGGGCAAGAAAGTTGCCATCATCGGTTACGGTTCCCAGGGCCACGCCCAGGCGTGCAACCTGAAAGACTCCGGCGTCGACGTCACCGTTGGTCTGCGTAAAGGTTCGGCCACCGTTGCCAAAGCTGAAGCTCACGGCCTGAAAGTGACCGACGTTGCTTCCGCTGTTGCTGCTGCCGACCTGGTCATGATCCTGACCCCGGACGAGTTCCAGTCTGCTCTGTACAAGAACGAAATCGAGCCGAACATCAAGAAAGGCGCCACCCTGGCCTTCTCCCACGGCTTCGCGATCCACTACAACCAGGTTATTCCGCGTGCCGACCTCGACGTGATCATGATCGCGCCGAAAGCCCCGGGCCACACCGTACGTTCCGAGTTCGTGAAAGGCGGCGGTATTCCTGACCTGATCGCGATCTACCAGGACGCTTCCGGCAACGCCAAAAACGTTGCACTGTCCTACGCTGCCGGCGTTGGTGGCGGTCGTACCGGCATCATCGAAACCACCTTCAAGGACGAGACTGAAACCGACCTGTTCGGCGAGCAAGCCGTTCTGTGTGGCGGTACCGTTGAGCTGGTGAAAGCCGGTTTCGAAACTCTGGTTGAAGCTGGCTACGCGCCGGAAATGGCCTACTTCGAGTGCCTGCACGAACTGAAGCTGATCGTTGACCTCATGTACGAAGGCGGTATCGCCAACATGAACTACTCGATCTCCAACAACGCCGAATACGGCGAGTACGTGACCGGCCCGGAAGTGATCAACGCCGAGTCCCGTCAGGCCATGCGCAACGCCCTGAAACGTATTCAGGACGGCGAATACGCCAAAATGTTCATCAGCGAAGGCGCAACCGGCTACCCTTCGATGACCGCCAAGCGTCGTAACAACGCCGCTCACGGTATCGAAATCATCGGCGAGCAACTGCGCTCCATGATGCCGTGGATCGGTGCCAACAAGATCGTCGACAAAGCCAAAAACTAAGTCGTCGTCCCTTGTACGAAAAACGCGGCCTCGGCCGCGTTTTTTCGTTTGGGTCGGTGGTTCTGGTATAAAGCTGCATCGTTTGTGGCCGAACTGTCGTCCACAGGCACTTGTCGAATTTTTCCAAACCGTTGCAAGGTAATGTCCATGAGCGAACGTCCCGAAGAGCCGAACAAGGCTTCAGACGCCGAAAGCCTGCTGCCCATCGATGAGCACATCGAAGAAGGGCATGACGCAGAAGGCCGTAAAGTCCGGCATCGTGGTATCTATCTGCTGCCGAATCTATTCACCACTGCGAACCTGTTTGCCGGGTTTTACTCCATCATCAACTCGATGAGCGCGCAGGCGGCGTTGAGCGCTGGTGATTCCGTCAATGCGAGCAAGTATTTCGCGTTCGCCGCAATCGCGATTTTTGTCGCGATGGTGCTCGACGGTCTCGACGGTCGTGTCGCGCGCATGACCAACACGCAAAGTGCCTTCGGCGCCGAGTATGACTCGCTGTCCGACATGGTCGCCTTCGGTGTTGCCCCTGCATTACTGGCCTTCGGCTGGGCGCTGGGTGACATGGGCAAGGTCGGCTGGATGGTTGCCTTCATCTATGTAGCGGGCGCGGCGTTGCGTTTGGCGCGTTTCAACACTCAGGTCGGGACAGCGGACAAGCGTTACTTCATCGGGCTGGCCAGTCCGGCAGCTGCCGGCGTGGTGGCAGGTATTGTCTGGGCGTTCAGCGATTACGGCATCCAGGGTTCGAAGATGTCGTTTTTGGTTGCACTGATGGTGGCGGCTGCCGGCATGCTGATGGTCAGCAACATCAAATACAACAGCTTCAAGGAGCTGGATTTGAAAGGTCGCGTGCCTTTCGTGGCAATCCTCGCGGTAGTGCTGGTGTTCGCGGTTGTGTTCAGCGATCCACCGCGCATTCTGCTGCTGGTATTCCTCGCTTATGCGGCTTCCGGCCCAATTCAGTATCTATTGCATCTTCGTCGTCACAAAAACGCCGAATGATGTAATTTCCAGCATACTCCGCAGTCTATGGGGGCATCTGTCCTCCAAAGCTGCGGAGTTGCCATGCTCATCAAAATCCCCAAAGCGTCTGACTGCCATGAGTCGGACGTCACGTCTGAATCTATCTATCTGTCTCGCCGCCAGCTGCTCGGAGCCACCGCGGCCGGCATCGCCGTGAGCAGTCTTCCGCGCTGGGCCAATGCTGACGATGTGGCGCGATATGCCGATGTCGAACCTGGCAAGGCGCCCGCCTGGTTTGCCGAAAAACTTCCCTCTACTCAATGGGGGGCGGTAAACGTCAAGGATGAGGCGATCACGCCTTATAAGGACGCGACTCACTACAACAACTTCTATGAGTTCGGCACCGACAAGGGCGACCCGGCCGCTAATGCCGGTTCGCTGAAAACCGAACCGTGGAGTGTAGTGGTGGACGGGGAGGTGGGTAAGCCGGGACGTTATGCGCTGGAAGACTTCATGAAACCGTACCAGTTGGAGGAGCGTATCTATCGTCTGCGCTGTGTCGAGGCCTGGTCGATGGTCATTCCGTGGATCGGGTTTCCCATCGCGGCGCTGCTCAAACAGGTCGAGCCGACTTCCAAGGCCAAGTACATCCGGTTTGAAACCCTTCAGGATCCGAAAAGCATGCCCGGGCAGCGATCAGGCTTTGCCTTGATCGAATGGCCTTATGTAGAAGGCTTGCGTCTGGATGAGGCGATGAATCCATTGGCGATTCTGGCGGTGGGCATGTATGGCCGCGAATTGCCGAATCAGAACGGAGCTCCTCTGCGGCTGGTGGTGCCATGGAAGTATGGCTTCAAGAGTGTCAAATCCATCGTGCGTATCAGTCTTGTCAGTGAGCAACCGAAAACGACCTGGCAAAGTATTGCGGCGGACGAATACGGCTTCTATGCAAATGTGAATCCGACTGTCGATCATCCGCGCTGGACGCAAGCGCGCGAGCGGAGGCTGCCGAACAGTCTGTTCAAGCCGAATGTGCGCGATACCCAGATGTTCAACGGCTATTCGGAAGAAGTCGCTTCTTTATATACAGGGCTCGATCTGCGGAAGAACTACTGATGCGATATCCGTTCTGGCGGGTGGGTGTTTTCATTGCTGCAGCGATTTGGCCATTGCTGTGGTTCTATCAGGCTTTCGCGGATCTGCTTGGGCCGGATCCTGGCAAGGTGTTGGTTGACAGGTTGGGCCTTGGCACGTTGGTGCTGCTGTTGATCACCTTGAGCATGACGCCTTTGCAAAAACTGACCGGTTGGGCGGGGTGGATTGCTGTTCGGCGGCAGTTAGGCCTTTGGTGTTTTGCCTATGTGGTTTTGCACCTATGCAGCTATATGGCTTTTATACTGGGTTTCGACTGGTCTCAACTGGGTGTTGAGTTGCGCAAGCGGCCATACATTATTGTCGGTGCGTTGGGTTTCCTCGGATTGCTGGCTTTAGCGGTAACCTCAAATCGCTACAGTCAGCGCCGTTTAGGTGCTCGCTGGAAGAAGCTGCATCGTCTGGTATACGTGATTCTTGGGCTGGGATTGCTGCATATGTTGTGGATCGTGCGCGCTGATCTCAAGGAATGGGCGATTTATGCTTTTATAGGTGTGCTGCTTCTATTGCTGCGTGTCCCTCCTGTTGCTCGTCGAATCCCGCGTTTACTGGCTAAAAAGCAGGTTCTGCAACAAAAGTGAAATTAACGGTTGACGGCAGATTCCAGACGTCTATAATTCGCCCCACTTCCGGCGCAGTCGAAACGGAAAACTCCTTGAGATTCAATGAGTTAAGTAGGTTTCGAGAGCGGGTCGCTTCAGTTCATCGAAGCCT
>NZ_JACOPU010000009.1:0-296887 GCF_017973755.1 Pseudomonas sp. P42
TCACGTCGTGGCTGAAAGCCTGAACCATAACCTGGTCTTCGTGGCCTTCCTGGTAGGTGTTGCCAACGGAGTCAGCGGTGAATGCGCCTGCAGTGATCAGGCCTTGTTTTTCGCCGGTAACCGACATGTACGCTGGTGTTGCCATGGGGTGCTCTCCTTGCGGATAAATTTAAGGTGCCCGGGAGGCGAAATCGCCCGGTGGGTGCCTGACTGTTATCAAGGAGCGTGCCAGGTTTTGCCAAGTCCCCGGAGGGCGGGGAGCAAAGTGCTCTGGGCTGCGGTTGCGAGGGTTTTTCACTGGGGAGCGAGGGCAAAAGTGCGCAAGAAGTTGCGCAGTACTGCGCAACTTCTTGCGCACTTGGCTACAGGCCACGTGGTGTATGGGCTGTAGCGCTTCAGAGGGGCGTTTTATTATGGGGTACTGCGCAACTTCTTGCGCAGCACGGCCGAAGGCCATCACTGGCAGTGCGCTGGCTAAAAAATCAAAAGATCGCAGCCTTCGGCAGCTCCTACAGGAAAAATGCATTCCAAATGTAGGAGCTGCCGAAGGCTGCGATCTTTTGATCCACCGACGACCTGCCGTTAGATTATTTCCAGCCCCAGCACTTTCGCGCACTCTTCAATCGAACGCCTCTGCGTCTCTGCATACAACCCCAACTCATCAATGGTCGAGCGCCCCAGAGCCTGTTCGAACGCCTGTCTATTGGAGTGCTCGCCGTAGTGCGCCTGCGCCGCATCCCCAAGGTTCGACTGAAAAATTCCTGCTGCACTGACCGGCAGGAAATCTTCGTACACCAGCGGCTCAGCTTTCACATAACCATTGCGCAACAAATCCTCTAGCGAGGCATCACCGAGGCTACCCGACGCCACGCCTTTTTCCGTAGCGAAATAGCGAAAGTACGCCAACTCATGTTCGCGCATGCCGTCGACGCTGTCGGGAAATTCGCCAAAGTGTTGAGTCATCAGCGCGTTGTAGCGTGAGGCATTGCCTTCGTTGGGGAAATCACCGAGCTCATCGCGGGCAGCATTCAGTAATCGGTCATACAGTGCCCGACCCTTGGGTGTCAGCGCGGCGCCGCGTTGTTCGATTTCGCCAAACCGCGCACTGTGGCTGCCACGGGTTTCGCTCTGATCGGTGAATGCAACTGGCTCATCCAGCGCTTTGAAACTGGTCTGGCGCAGCAGTATCGGGCATTGCCGGCGAGGTGGGCCTTCGATCACCGCTTTGGGCGTGATGCCATGGGCCGGCATCTGTTCCTGGACGATATCGATGTCCAGCGTGCGCGGGGTCAGGTGATTGATGTGTGGGCCTTTGAACGCCACGACATCGGCGATCAACCGGTGTTGGGCGCTCAACGTCTGATACTGCGCAGCGGTAACGGTTGCGCTGTGATGCCAACGAAAGGTTTCCAATGCCTGCAGGACGAATTCCTGCGATTCGGTTTCGTTGAGTCCGCCAGCCGTTTCAGCCTGGGCGATCAAACGCAGCGCCGCGTCGGTAAAGATCGAACGTTTGGCCAGGATTGACTCGGCGAAAGCGCGCAGTTCAGGGTCTTCAATCAACTCCAGCCGCAACAACGACGTGAACACTCGGAACGGACTGATTTGCAGCGCATCTTCATGCACTGCGCGAAACGCCGTCGAATGCACCGGCACGCCCGCCGGCGTCAGGTCGTAATACCCCACCGGTTGCATGCCCATGACCGCGAACAAGCGGGCGAGGGTGGCCAGTTCCGTTGCGGTGCCGACGCGGATGGCGCCATGGCGTTCCATGTGCAGGCGTTCGATTTCGCCGGTGCTGTCTAGCTGCCTGGCGATGCCTGGCTCTCGGGAAAGCACGTCACGGTTGGTCTGTTCCACCAGTTCCATCAGTGCGCCGTACAGCGGCACTTCTTCGCGGTACATGTCGGACATCGCTTTGGAGAAGCGTTGGCGGATCAGGTCGGGGCTGACGAAAGGCTGCACGGTCATGAAATAAATTCCTGCCACGGTCACGTAATGGATAGGAGAAAAGATCGCAGCCTTCTCCTGCGCGGGCAAACGAAGAATCCTACGAACTTCATTCTGCCAACGACTGATCCACCCGTTCGATCCAGTGCATAACCGGCGTGCGTCCGGCGCTGGCCAGGTGGCTCTGGCAACCGATGTTGGAGGTGACGATCAACTGCGGGCGGCCGCTTTCCAAGGCATTGAGGCGGTTGTCGCGCAGTTGCCGCGCCAGTGTCGGTTGGGTCAGGGAATAGGTGCCCGCCGAGCCGCAGCACAAGTGGCCGTCCGGCACCGCCGTCAGGTTGAAACCGAGGCGGGTCAGCACCGCTTCCACCGCACCGCCGAGTTTCAGCGCGTGCTGCAAGGTGCACGGGCAATGCACAGCGATCCGCTGTTGGCTGGCGGCGCAGATCTGCTCCAGCGGTTCTTGCGCGAGAACCTGCACCAGATCGATCGTCATTTCGCTGATCCGCCGTGCCTTGTCGGCATAGACCGGATCGGCCTCGAGCAGATGCCCGTAATCCTTGATGAACGCGCCGCAGCCGCTGGCGGTCTGCACGATGGCTTCGGCGCCGTTTTGCAGGTGTGGCCACCAGGCGTCGATGTTCTGCCGGGCGCGGTCGAGCCCTTTGGCCTGGGCGTCGAGGTGATAATCCAGCGCCCCACAGCAACCGGCCTCGGCTACCGGGATGACGCTGATGCCGAGTCGGTCGAGCACCCGCGCCGTGGCGTCGTTGGTGTTCGGCGACAAACCCGGCTGCACGCAGCCTTCCAGCAACATGACGCGGCGCGCATGCCGAGGGACGGGACGCAACCCCGACGTCAGCATGGACTGCGGCAGTTTGCTTTCAAACATTCGCGGCAACAGCGGCCGAAACGTAGCGCCCACCCGCAGCAAACCTTTGAACAATCGCGGGTTCGGCGCCAGTGCGCGCAGGCCTTCACGCAACAAGCGTTGCGCCGCCGGACGCGGCACTGCCTGATCAACCACCGCCCGACCGATGTCGAGCAAGTTGTGATAGTCGACGCCGGACGGGCAGGTGGTTTCGCAATTGCGGCACGACAGGCAGCGGTCCAGATGCAGTTGCGTCTGTGCGGTCGCCGGTGCGCCTTCGAGCACTTGCTTGATCAGATAGATGCGCCCGCGCGGACCATCGAGTTCATCGCCGAGCAACTGATACGTCGGACACGTCGCGTTGCAAAAGCCGCAATGCACGCAGCTACGGAGAATCTTTTCCGCCTCGGCGGCGCGGGGCAACTGTCGGGATTGCTCGCTGAGAGTTGTTTGCATGGCTAAAACTCCGCGTACATCCGGCCGGGGTTGAACAGCCCTTGCGGGTCGAGTTGCGCCTTCAGTTGCCGGTGATAGCGCAGCAGTGTCTTCGGCAATGGCTGGAACGGTGACGAGGTGGCGCCATGGGTGAAGCAGGTGGCGTGGCCGCCGAGTTCCTGGGCAAGGCTATGAATGTGTTGGCTGTCGGATTTCAGCCAGCGTTGCGCGCCGGCCCAATCGATCAGTTGCGCGCCGGGCAGCTCCAGCACGCCGAGATTGTTCGGCAGCGACAGGCGCCATAACGGCAGGCCTTCGTCAAAGAATGGCGAGCGTTGCTCGTTCAAATCACGCCAGAACAGCGAGTCCAGCGGTTCACCACCCAGGCGTTGATGCGCCGCCGTCACCGAGCCCTCGCCACCCTCAAGGCGCAGATACAAACTGTCGCCATCGTGGCACGCGGCGCTGATCGGCAGCGGTTGCTGGCCCCATTCGGCGAGATTGGCCAGTGCCCTGGCGCAGTCGATATCCAGGCGAATACTCAGGCATTGCCGGGGTTTGGGCAGGACTTTCAGCGAGACTTCGGTCAGCACGCCGAGGCAACCGTAACTGCCGGCCATCAGCCGCGAGAGGTCATAACCGGCAACGTTTTTCATCACTTCGCCGCCGAAACGCAGGTGTTGGCCCAGACCGGTAATCACTCGTGTACCCAGAACGAAATCGCGCACCGAGCCAGACCATGGTCGCCGAGGCCCGGACAACCCCGTTGCAATCATGCCGCCGACCGTGGCGTTTTCACCGAATGCTGGCGGCTCGCACGGTAACATTTGCCCGGCGGCATCCAGTGCCGCGAGCAACTCGGACAATGGCGTTCCGGCGCGCACGCTGACCACCAGTTCGGTCGGCTCATAGCGCACGATGCCGCGATGCACGCGAGTGTCGAGCACCTCACCGGCCACTTCGCGGCCGAGAAACGCCTTGCTGTTGCCGCCCTGAATTTTCAGCGGCGTGGCATTGGCCCGCGCTTCATTGACCTGATCGAGCAGGGCGCTGGCGCCGTCGACGTCAGCCATCAGAAGCGCTCCAGCTCGGGAAATGGCAATTGCCCGGCATGAATGTGCATCGCGCCAAACTCGGCGCAGCGGTGCAGCGTCGGGATGTTCTTGCCGGGGTTGAGCAGGCCTAGCGGGTCGAACGCGGCTTTGACGGCGTGGAACAGGGTCAATTCTTCGCTGTTGAATTGCGCGCACATCTGATTGATTTTTTCGCGGCCGACCCCGTGTTCGCCGGTGATGCTGCCGCCGACCTGCACGCACAGTTCCAGAATTTTGCCGCCCAGGGCTTCGGCGCGGTGCAGTTCACCGGGTTGGTTGGCGTCGAACAGAATCAGTGGATGCATGTTGCCGTCGCCGGCATGGAACACATTCGCCACGCGCAAACCGTATTCCTCGCCGAGGCGGGCGATACCTTGCAGGACGCCGGGCAATTCGCGCCGCGGAATGGTGCCGTCCATGCAGTAATAGTCCGGCGACAAGCGGCCAATGGCCGGAAAGGCGTTTTTGCGCCCGGCCCAGAAACGCACGCGTTCGGCTTCGTCACGCGCCTGACGCACCTCAGTGGCGCCGGCCTCGGTCATCACGTCGCAAACCCGCTGGCAGTCGTCGTGGACATCCGCTTCGACGCCATCGAGTTCGCACAACAGAATGGCTTCGGCGTTGACCGGATAACCGGCGTGGATAAAGTCTTCGGCGGCGCGAATGGCGAGGTTGTCCATCATCTCCAAACCGCCGGGAATGATCCCCGCGGCGATGATTTCGGCCACGGCGCGTCCGGCCTTTTCCACGGAATCGAAACTGGCCAGCAGCACTTTGGCGACCTGCGGTTTGGGCAGCAGTTTAACCGTGACTTCGGTGATGATCCCCAGCAAGCCTTCAGAACCGGTGAACAGCGCAAGCAAGTCGAAACCGGGCGAATCGTAGGCTTCGGAGCCCAGGGTCAGGCGTTCGCCTTCAATCGTCAGCACTTCGATTTTCAGCAGGTTGTGCACGGTCAGGCCGTACTTGAGGCAATGCACACCACCGGCGTTTTCAGCGACGTTGCCGCCAATCGAACAGGCGATCTGCGACGAGGGATCCGGCGCGTAGTACAACCCGAACGGCGCGGCGGCCTGGGAAATCGCCAGATTGCGCACGCCGGGCTGAACCCGCGCAGTGCGGGCGGCCGGGTCGATGTGGAGGATGGTGTTGAAGCGCGCCATCACCAGCAACAGGCCTTTTTCCAGCGGCAACGCGCCGCCGGACAAACCGGTACCGGCGCCGCGGGCGACCACCGGAACGTTTTGTTGATGGCAGAGTTCAAGCAGGGTTTGCACCTGCTCGAGCCGCCGGGGCAGGGCGACCAGCATCGGGGTTGTGCGGTAGGCGGAGAGTCCATCGCATTCGTAGGGTTTGAGTTCCTCCTCGCGCCAGAGGATGTCGAGGTCGGGGATGGCGTGTTGCAAGGCCTTGAGCAGATCGGCCTTGTTGACATCAGGCAGCCGACCGTCGAGGCGTTCGTCGTAAAGAATGTTCATTTTTGCTTGCCCAAAAACTCCCGGTACAACCGCGCGGTGTCTCCTGGCTGTTCGACCATCGGCATATGCCCGACGTGGTCCCAGACATCCACCTGCAAATTGGCAATGCCTTTGCTCCAGATCGGTACGCTGCTGACATCGATCAAGCGGTCCTTGCGGCCCCACAGCAGCAGCGCCGGGCATTTGATGTCCGGCAGTTTCGGCTCCATCGGCGGGCTGGCGCGGAAATCGCGGAAGATCTCTTCCAGTTCATCGCGCTGGTTTTCATACCGCTGGGCGATCGCATCCAGCACCGCCTTAGGCACCCACGGCGGTGAGGCCATGGTCATCGCATAAAACTGCTGGAATTCTTCCCGGGAGTTGATCAGAAACGGGTTGTGCCCACGGGCCAGGTGGCGCTCCATGTCGCTGACCTCGGGGGCGGTGACGCCGGCCGGGTCGATCAACGCCAGCGAAGCGATCCGCTCCGGATACGTTGCCGCCAGCCAGGCCGCGATGTAACCGCCCATGGAGTTGCCGATCACGTGGACTTTCTCCACGCCGCAGACGTCGAGCAACTGGATCATGCGCTTGGCCTGAACCGCAATGTCATAGCCGCCACCCGCCTTGAAGCCGGTTTCACCATGGCCGGCCAGATCCGGAATGATCACCCGATACTCGCGGACGAAATGCCGGGAGAAGCGCAGCCACAGGTTTTTGTCGCCACTATAGCCGTGCAGCATCAGGATCGCACTGGCCGCTTCATACGGCCCACCCTGCCACGTCGAAACGGTCATCTCGGCGATCGGCACTTCAATCTTGTGCAGTTTGTACAACTTGGCCTCGATGGCCATGTTCAGGTCATACAGCCAATGGCCGACCGCCGGATAACTCAACCAGCTCCAGGCCACGAACACCGCGAGAGCGACAAACAGCAAAAGCATCGACGTCTTCCTTATACGTAGTCAGGACAAAATGTGATCGGCCGGTTTCAGCGCCCGGGTCAAACGGTGATAGCTGAAACTGAAGCCGGGAAACATCGCGATCACATGACCGCTCTTGCTTTGATACCAACTGTGGCAGCCGCCGGACTTCCAGACCGTGCGCTCCATCTCCCGGTGAATCATTGCAGTGTAGGTACGTTCTGCCTCGGGGCGCACTTCGATGCTGCGCAGACCTTTGGTTTGTAAGGTGCGGATGCAGTCGATGATGTAGTTCATCTGCGATTCGATGATGAACAGCGCCGACGTGTGGCCAATACCGGTATTGGGTCCCGTGACGATAAACAGGTTGGGAAAGTCCGGCAGGCTGGTGCCGAGGTAGGCGCGAGGATATTCGGCCCAGACATCTCTGAGTTGCACGGCGTTCTTTCCGCTCACGGGGTAGGAAATAACGCCGTCGGTAGCGTCATAACCCGTCGACCAGACGATCAGATCAACATCGATGTGCTCGCCGTCCTGGGTGTTGATTCCGCTTTCATCGATTGAAGCGATGCCTTGCTCGCGGCTGTGCAGGGTGACATTGGGCCGGGTCAGTGCCGGGTAATAGGTGCTGGAAACCAGCACTCGTTTACAGCCGATGGTGAAATCCGGCGTGAGTTTTTGCTGGAGCAGCGGATCGTGCACCTGACGCTTGAGAAAACGCAGCGCTTGCTTTTGCACCAGGTTAATCGCGGGTTTCGAGTACTTGAAGGCGATCACGCGGGTTTCGAACTGCCAGTAAATCAGCCAGCGCAGCAGTTTGTAGGCCGGTTTCAAACCGAGTAACCAGCGCTGAAACGGCCCGAACACTCGATCGGCGCGCGGCAGCACCCAATGCGGCGTGCGCTGGAATACATGCAGTTGCTCGACCTGCGGGGCAATCGCCGGGATTATCTGCGCGGCGCTGGCACCGCTGCCGACAATGGCCACGCGTTTACCGCGATAGTCGTAGCTGTGATCCCAATTGTTTGTATGAAATGTCTTGCCCTGAAAGCGATCCTGCCCAGGGAAGTGCGGGATGACCGGTTGGCTCAATGGCCCGCTCGCATTGATCAGGAACTGCGCATGGTACGTCCCCTTGGTGGTGTGGACGGCCCAGCGTTTTTCCGTGTCGTCCCATTCGACGTGTTCGACGTTGGCTTGCAGATCCACGCGTTCACGCAGGCCGAACGTATCGATCACGTGCTCGGTATAGCGATGCAATTCCGCTTGTTCGGCAAACATCTGTGACCAGCGGTACGGCGCGAATGACAGCGAATAAAGCGGTGATGGCACATCCACCGCCGCGCCGGGGTAGGTGTTCTGGCACCAGGTGCCACCAAAGAAATCGCGCCGTTCCAGCAGGTGAAAATCGTCGATCCCGGCCTTGAGCAGGTTGATCGCCGCGCACTGACCGCCAAATCCGCTGCCGATGATCAACACTTGATAAGTCTGCATGGGCCTCCTTCTTATAGTCGTTTTTCCGTTTTGCTCCCTTCATGTATAGCCAAAGATTTGCACTGTGGTAGCCCAAGTCCATGGAAAGCATGCGTCTTTCAGGCCGCTGACCGGTGATGGCTATTTAACGTTACCCTGTTAGACTTTGAGCACATCTGTCCTGCACTTTGCAGGTTCCGTCGTGGTCGAGGCCCTTATGGGAAATACGGGACGAAAGGGACTTTCATTGGCAAGGAGGCTGTACACCTCGAGAGTCCTCGGGCTGGTGCTTGGGCTTTTGTGTGTGTCTGTGTCGATGTACTCGCTCGATCCGCCGTTATGGGTCTGGGCGCTGATGTTGTTCAATGGTCTGGTCTGGCCCCATCTGGCCTATCAGCTGGCGCGCCGCGCTCGGGTGCCTTTTCATGCCGAACATCGCAACCTGTTGATTGACGCCTTTTTCGGCGGCTTCTGGGTTGCTGCCATGCATTTCAATCCATTACCCGCTGCCACGACCATCTCGATGATGGCAATGAACAACGTCGCCATCGGTGGGTTGCGTTTTCTGCTGGTCGGCTCTGCGGCGCAGTTGCTTGGGGTTGGCGTAGGGTTGGTGGTGTTTGCCCCGGCGTTCATCCCGCAAACCACGCCGGCGCAGATGTACGCCTGTTTCCCGCTACTGCTGTTGTACCCGCTGGCGTTGGGCTGGATCTGCTTTCGGCAGGCCTACACGCTGGGTGTGCATAAACGTGAATTGCTGGCGCTGAGTCGCACCGACAGCCTCACTGGTCTGCTCAATCACGGTGCGTGGAAGGATCAACTGGAAATCGCCTTTCAGCGTTGCATACGGCAGAAGCAGGGCGCGGCCATTGCATTGATCGACATCGACCATTTCAAGGCAATCAACGACACCTACGGGCATGTGGCCGGCGATATCGTATTGCGACAATTGAGCAAGACGCTCAAGCAGAACCTGCGCGCGACCGACGTTGCCGGGCGTTACGGCGGCGATGAGTTCTGCGTGATTCTTCCGGAGTTGCCGCTGTTCAATGCCGCCCAGGCCATGGAAGCGTTGCGCGAGCGTTTCGCGACATTGGGTTATGAGCAGAATCCGGCGTTGAAAGTCAGTTTGAGTATTGGCCTGGCGGCGTACGATCCGGCGCACCCCGATGCGACCCGTTGGCTCAGTGATGCGGATCAGGCGCTGTATGAGGCCAAGGCGAGTGGAAGGAACCGGGTGATCTGCAATTGCGACAGTTTGCCCAAGCAGCCGTTGCTGGGACTCGGTGTGAGATAAATCCGCCCGCTGGCACCACAGCGGATTTGCGGTGTGGCCGCCCCTCACCCTAGCCCTCTCCCGGGGGAGAGGGGACTGATCGCGTTGTTTGTGGCTAATGCGCCAAGGTGCAAGATCTACTTGAATTCAATAGCCCATTCAGCGCGGTGTATCACGTCGGCGCTGGTCCCGGGCATTTCCCAATTAGTCCACTCGCCACAGCGGTTCAACTACGCACGAAAATTAGCGAAAAGTCTGACAGAGGCTCTCGTTGCGACACTCTATCGACACACTTATAGTCCCTGTTCGCGAAAACCTCCGCGACGATCTTGGCCGGTCGAATACAGCACCTGACCCATCTGGAGTGAACTTTATGACCGACCAAGTAATGCCACGCTACCTCCCCATCGACACCTACGACGCCGAATCTCCGGTGCTCTTCATCAATACCCACAAAGAACTCAGCGACATGGCGGCCTGCGCGATGCATCGGTTTGTGGTCGTGCGCGATTTGGCGGACACCTTGTCCAGCCTCAACCTCAAAGGTATTTCAGACTTTGACCTGACGCGGGTCACCAGCGCAGTGCATCTGCTGATGCGCGAAGGGTGTGCCATTCTGGATGTGATTCAGGCGCGGGCGATGCAGCGGGAGGAGGCTTACAAAACCCCGGTTTAGCGGTGTAGCGGCAGATGCCCTCGCGAGCAGGCTCGCTCCCACAGTGGATTTGTAGTGAGCACATAATTTGTGTTCGACACAGATCAAATGTGGGAGCGAGCCTGCTCGCGAAGAGGCCAGTTCGGCCAGCACATCACTCTTTGACGCTCATATATTCCTTCGCCCAGAGAATGTATTCCTCCGGCTGGGTATAGGTGTGCGTCAGCTCGGTGGCGCTCAAGTCCGAAGCCTGGGTAAAGATCTGTCGCTGTTCACGCAAGCTGTCGTAGGTCGCCTTGATCGCCGCAAAGTACGCGCCGTGGCCGTCGATGGTCACGCGCACACCCAGTTCGGCCAGACGCTTGTCGTCGCGCAGCGCCGGGTTGCCGTAGGTGACCAGCATCAGTGGCACGGTCAGATGTTCGGCGATCTGTTCAAGCTGATCAAAATCCTGCACCCCGACCATACAGATGCCATCGGCGCCCGCGCCCTGGTACTGGCGGGTGCGGCTGATGATTTCCTGAATCGGCAGGATCCCGGCGTTGGTGCGGGCGATGATCGCCATTTCTGTATCAACACGGGCTTCCAGCGCCGCGCGAATTTTGCCAACGCCTTCGGCCACGGTGATCAGGTCGGTGGATTTGCGCCCGAATTGCGCGGGCAGCAAGGTGTCTTCGATGGTCAGGGCGGCGACGCCGGCGCGTTCCAGTTCGACGATGGTGCGCATCACGTTGAGGGCGTTGCCATAGCCGTGGTCTGCGTCGGCAATCACCGGTAATTGGGCGACGCGGCCGATGCGGGTGGCTTGTTCGGCGAACTCACTGAGGGTGATCAGGGCAAAGTCCGGTGCGCCCAGCACCTGCAACGAGGCCACGGAGCCACCGAGAATTCCCACTTCAAAACCCAGGTCAGCGGCAATCCGGGCGGACATCGGGTCGAACACCGAAGCCGTGTGGTAGCAGGTGTCGGAGGCCAGCAGCTGACGGAAATTACGACGCAAATCTTGATGAGAAAGCCTGGTCATACGAGTTCCACCAATACCAAAGGAATGGAACGGCTTGAGCAAAGGTGTCAACGCCGAAGAATGAAAAGGCTATCACGCGAATGGGTCAAGGATCATGACGAATTTTCGAGGTTGCTGCTAACAGTGGTTCCAGTGCTGAAAGGATTCACTTCAGTGAAGCGGTTTGTCGGTGGCTTTGCGGGCATTGGCAAGCCTTCAGGCCGCAGCGGCCTGCTGCTGTTGGTTGGGCAGCATCACCGCCCGCACCGAATTCCCCGGCTGCAGTTGCAGGCGTTTGGCCGTGAGACGGTCGATGACCAGGCTGCTGCCGACCCGGCGCGCCCGGGCAACGGTGATACGACAGTTTTCCAGGCGCCGGTTGTGGATCAGCCACAGCGGTGCCTGTTCGTCCGGGCTGCCAAGGCTCAAGGACAGCTCCAGGCTGTCACGTACCGTGCGGATGTTGCGGATCGGCGCTTCAATCACCGGCCCACCGTCGAAAATATCGATGTAGCCTTTGTGGGCGAAACCCTCGGCCTGAAGGATTTTCAGCGCCGGCTCAGTGTTCGGGTGCGCCTGGCCGATGGCCGCCTGCGCCTGTTCGGTGAGCAGGCAGGTGTACAGCGGTTGGCGCGGCATCAGTTCGGCGATGAACGACTTGTTGCCCAGCCCCGACAGGTGATCGGCATGGCAGAAATCCATCTGGAAGAAGTGCCGGCCCAGGCTGTCCCAGAACGGCGAGCAACCCGTTTCATCGGCGCTGCCCCGCAGTTCGGCGATCATCTTCTCGCCAAACAGATGCGGAAACTCGGCAACGAACAACAGGCGCCCCAGCGACAGCAAGCGACCGTTGCTGCCGTGACGATGGTCGTGGCTCAGGAACAACGAGCACAGTTCCGATTGCCCGGTCAGTTCGTTGTTGAGGAACAATGTCGGGATCTGCCGTTGAATGCCCAGATTCGGCGCCGAACTCACGGTCAACCCGACCCGATAGTTGTACCAGGGTTCACGCAGGCCGACCGCCCCGGCCAATGCACTGACACCGACCACACGCATGTCATCGTCTTCGAGCACGAACAGATAATCGGCGTCGGCACGCTCGACCTGCTCGGCGAACGCGCGTTGTGCCCAGCGCACCCGGTGGGACAGGCGATCTTCATTGACCGGCAGGGTGGTGAACCCCGGGCCGGCCTGTTCTACCAGCGCCATCAAGGCTCGTAGGTCGCTCACTTTAACCGGGCGGACAATCATGCTGTAACTCCTTCTGCGCGCCTGTTCGGGCACTGTCGTTGGGTGCAGAACCGGGCGTGGTTCACAGGGCAATCAGCCGAACCGGGCTGCCATTGGTCACGTTCAGCGCCGCACACATCGCAGGGGTGAGGGACAGGGGTTGATCGGGTTGGTAATCCAGTTCGGCGACGATGGCGCGGAAACCGTGCAGCGCGTCATTGCTCAACAGGTAACGGCCACGGGCATCAATGTGTGGTTGTTGCTGCACAGGCGCGATCTGGCTGCGGACGATCGAGTGGATGTTCGTGGTGCGCGCATACAGCGTCGGGCCGGCGTCGAACAGGTCGATGTAGCTGTTGGTTTCAAAGCCTTCACGCTCAAGAATGTCGAAGGCTTCCTGGCCGTCCGGATGAATACGTCCAATACAGTCCCGAGCCGCTTGCGGCAGCATCGGTACATAGATCGGGTATTGCGGAAACAATTCGGCGAGGAACGTGCGGCTCTGCATTCCGCACAGCCGCTCGGCTTCGACGTAAGGCAGGTCGAAGAAATGCTTGCCCAGGGCGTCCCAGAACGGCGACTGCCCGTTTTCGTCGCTGTAGCCGACGATTTCGGTGATCACTGCTTCGGCGAAGCGTGGCGCGTGAGCCGCGATGAACAGCAATCGTGCCCGCGAGAGCAATTCGGAAAATGGCGTTCGCACCAGCGCGGCGTCGATATGGAAACCGCGCAGCAGCGTGTGGTCGTTCAGGTCGTGACACAACGACAGCGCCGGCACGCCGTGCTCGATGTTCAATTCCCGCGAGGCGCTGGTGAAGTGACGGTTGCGCAGGCTGTAGAAGGGTTCGTCGAAGCCGGCGGTGGCGAGAATCTCCGAGCAGCCGACCAGACGTTGACTGTCGAGGTCTTCCAGCACGAAGAAGTAGTTCTCTGGGCCGTGGGCCGTGGCGTCACTGGCAAACGAGGCACAGGAGCCGGCGATTTTCTCGCGCAGTCGCTCACTGTCGTCCGGCAGGGAGGTTACCCCCACCAGACTGTCACGGGCCAATTGTTGGAGCTGGGTCAGGTCAGTCTGCTCGACTGGGCGTAAGACCAGCATGGATGTACTCCTGTATCAAAAGGTTCGGCAAATTTGCCGAACCTGACTATCACTGTCGGTTTCCACGCGTTAAATCGGCGGTCGCCTGATTTGTTGTCAGACGCCGCTCTTTTTCTTGTCAGCCGTTGCTCGGGTCAGGCAACGCGGTCGTGGCGCTGAACTTGTTGAGGAAGAACAGGTACACCAGGCCCAGAGCGATCCAGATCAGGCCGAGTTTCTGCGCATCGACACCCATGTTGACCATGATGGCCGCAACGATGGTGAAGCCGATCACCGGGCAGATCAGGTGGCGCACGACCTGACCGGACTTTTGCCGACGCCAGTAGTAGTTGATCACTGTCAGGTGCAGCAGCATGAAACCGCTGAGCGCGCCGAAGTTGACCAGCGAGGTCAGGGTGTCGACCGAGTTGATGAACAGGTAGCAGATCAACAGCGACAGCACCGCCACCAGATAAATGCTCATGTACGGCGTGTTGTGTTTCGGATGAACCCTGGCCAGTATTTTTGGCAGCTTGCCGTCACGGGCCATGCCGAACAGCAGGCGCGAGACCGCAGATTGCGAAGTGACCGCCACAGCAATACCCCAGGACAGCGCCGTGGTGACGGCCGTCAGGGTCGCCAGCCAGCTACCGGCGGCGAGTTCGGCGATTTCATAGAACGCGGTGTCGGCGGACTTGAAGCCCAGACCGGCGGCCAGATCGGTAGCGATCCAGGTTTGCACGACGAAAATCGTGCCCATCACCACCAGCGTGATCAACGCAGCTTTGCCAACACTGCGACCCGGATCGCCCTTGATTTCTTCAGCGAGGGTGGAAATCGCATCGAAGCCCAGGAACGACAGCACGGCAATCGACACGGCTTGCATCAGCAGGGCGAAGTTAAAGGTTTGCGGGTTGTACAGCGGCGCCAACGTCAGCTCGCCGTTGCCGCCACCGTTGTGCAGGGCGGTCCAGGCATAGAACAGGAAGATGCCCAGCACGACCAGTTGCGCCAGCAGGAAGACAATGTTCATCCGTGCGGTAAACGTGATACCGCGCAAGTTGACGAAGGTAGCGCTCACAAGGAATGCCAGAATGAAGCCGACTTTCGGAATGTCCGGGTACAAGTGGTTGAGCGCCATTGCCGCGTACACGTACAGCAGCGGTGGGATCAGCAGGTAGTCAAGCAGCATCAGCCACCCGGCGATGAAGCCGACGTGTTGATTGAGGCCGCGTTGCGCGTAGGAATACACCGAGCCTGCAACCGGGAAAGCGCGGGCCATGCTGCCGTAGCTCAACGCGGTAAACACCATGGCCACCATGCCGATGATGTACGCCAGCGGCACCATCCCCGGTGCCTCGGCGTTGACGTAGCCATACACGCCGAACGGGGCGATGGGGATCATGAAGATCATCCCGTACACCACCAGGTCGGTGAGCGTCAGGCTACGTTTCAACTCTTGCTTGTAGCCGAATTCTTCAATTTCCATGAAGCGCAACTCCTTGTAAGCCAATCAGTCGTTTTTTAGTTGTTATATCGGTCCATCGTTTACAGCTTCAGCAGTGCTTTCGTTACAGCAACGGCGCGAGGTATCCGGCCCAGCGCGACACCGCTTCGGGGCTGCGCAGCAAGTCGTTGCGCACCTCGATCAACACCGAATCCAGGCCGCGGGCATCGCCGTGTACCGGTACTGTCATGTCGCCCAGCGGGTCAATCCTGTACGGCTGATTGCCTGCAACTATCAGCGGATGTTTTTCCAGATCGTCGAGCAGGCGCTGGGCATAGGCCCTGGCCTGGCCAAACAGCACACCGACTTCCATGGCGCGCGGCTGGCCGTAATACACCGGCGTAAAGCTGTGAATCCCGACTATGCGCACCGGTTGACCCTTGGCAATGCGCGCGTCGATCAGTGTTTGCAAGCGCGTGTGAAACGGCTTGAACAGCGTCTGCCGGCGGTACTCGCGCGTGGCTTCGTCCAGCTCACGATTGCCCGGCACCTGATAGATCTCGCTCTGCAGCGGAATGCTGTCGGGGGCATGCCGTGGCCGATTGAGGTCGATCAGGAGCCGCGAATAGTTGGCGCTCAATAGCGTGGCGCCGAGTGTTGCCGACAATTGCTCGGCCAGTTCCAGCGCACCAATGTCCCAAGCGATGTGCTCGCGGGCGGCTGTATCGTCCAGGCCCAGATTATTCAGGGCCTCGGGGATGTAGCGACTGGCGTGCTCGCACACCAGAATCAATGGATGCGTCGAGTCGGCGCGGCTCAGGTTGTAGACCGGTCTGGTAAACAACCCCAGCTCGGCGGATTCAGTACACGCGTGCATAGTGCTCACAAAGTTCAGCGATCGAGAGCTGTTCCGTCAGCGCCAGTTCCTCGGTTTTAAGGGCGTAATAACTGTCGAGCAACGGTTTGGGCAGCCATTCGTTGAGGGCTGCACTGTCGCGCAGGTAATCCAGTGCCTGAGCCAGCGAGGCGGGCAGGGCGACGATGCCCCGCGCCTGACGTTGCTCGTCATTGAGTGAATCGGGGATTTCATTGGTGATTGCGTTCAGCGCCAGGCGCTGTTCGATGCCCAGCCGTCCGGCGATCAGCAGCGCGGCCATCGCCAGATGCGGCGAGGCGGTGGCGTCCGTGGCGCGAAATTCCAGGTTGAACTGCTTCGCCACGGCTTTGTTGCCCAGCGTCGAGGTCGGGCAGATGCGCAACGCTGCTTCGCGGTTCTGTTGCCCCAGGCAGGCGTAAGAGGCGCTCCAGTGATTTGGCTGCAAGCGCTCGTACGAGAGCGGTGTCGGTGCGGTGATTGCACACAGTGCCGGCAAGTAATGCAGGATACCCGCTGCCCAATGCTGGCCGAGGCTCGACAGACCATTGCTGGTGCTTGCGTCGTAGAGCATCGGCTGGCCGTCCAGATCAAGCAGGCTGACGTGCAGGTGCACGCCGTTGCACATCGCATCAGCGGCGGTCTTCGGTGCGAAGCTCAGGTCCAGGCTCATTTGCCGGGCGATCTCACGGGCAATTTCGCGCACATTCACCGCGCGGTCTGCGGCCGCGACCCCCAGCGCTGGTCGGCAAGTGATTTCGAATTGATGCTTGCCGTATTCGGGTAGAAACATTTCCGGCTCGACGCCACCGGCTCGCAGAGCGCTGAGCAGCCAGCCGCCGAACTCGGCGCCCTGACGCTGGGCTTCAAGCGAAAACGCCGGGGGTTCAGCCACGTCTGCATGCAGGTTGAATTCGTGTTCGAACGCGGCGTTGACCTGCAAGCCCAAATCGTCGCGGTAACGCTCGATCTCATCGCGCAGCAGCGTGCGTGGACAGGCGCCGAATGGCCGACCGTCGGTTTCGCGAAGATCGCCGTGGATGAAGTCCAGCGGCGGGGCGTTCACATCCGGCCCGTTGTTCACGGTAACGCGGCTGCCCAGATCCGGGATCAAACGCAAGTCGCCATAAGCGCCCCACGGGCTGGTCGAAGCAATGGAGTCCTGCGGGGTCAGGGCGCTGTTGGCCGGCACCCAGCCACAACCGGGGGCCTGATAATGCTCAAGTTCGTCGGTGGGGAACGAGCGGCCACGGGTAATGCCGATCAGGTCAGTGGTGACGATAGTGGTCATCGGCAGCGGCGTCAGGCGGGCGCTCATGGCTGCATCTCCTGCAACCGGCCGAGCACGGTGTCGGTGTCGGTGATCCAGCAGTAACCCTTGATCGCGTTCAGGCACGCGTGATGGCGTTCGGCAGTGTGGGTGGCGCAGGCGTCCTCGACCAGAGTCACCAGATAGCCACGGTCAGCAGCATCGCGTACGGCCATGTCCACGCACTGGTCGGTAACGATGCCGGCGATGATCAAATGGCGGGTCGCGAGGTTGCGCAGCACATAATCGATGTTGGTCGAGTTGAAGACCCCGGATGAGGTTTTCGGCAAATAGATTTCGTTTTCTGCGGGTGTCAGTTCGGCGATGATCTGTGCCTGCGGGCTGCCTTTGGGGACGTTCAGATTGGACAGTTTGTGGTCCAGCGAGCGGTCGCGGCCATCGGCGGTAAGGCTCTCGATGACGGTGTGCAGCACGTTCTGCCGCGCCGCGCGAAAGCCATTCAGCAGACGTTGTTGATTGGGCACGACCTGCGTACGCACACGGCTGCGAAAATACTCACCACCCGGCTCAGTGAGGTGCGGGTCGAACTGCGGATCGAGCCAGGCACGCTGCATGTCCACCAGCAACAAGGCCGTGTGGTCGGTGACAAAGGGCAGGTCTCGCGGCGAGCGGTGTGGAAGGGTGAACATCCTTATTTATCCTCCAGAAGGTGCGTGTTGAAGTCGTTGCGCAGGGCGTCGATGCCTTCCAGGCGATCGGCCAGATTCGTGGTGCGCAGGGTCAGGCTGGCAATCAGTGCTTCGACTTGCGCCAGCGCCGGCACCATGGTGTCGAACGGCGAGGCTGACTCTACGGGCGCGCTGATAATCAGGTCGGCCAGTTCGCGCAGTGGCGAGGCGTAGATGTCGGTGAAGAGCACCACGCGTGCATTGTTGTTTTTCGCCGCGCTGGCCACGCGCAGGGCCTGGGACTGGTAACGGCGATAGTCAAACAGCAACACCACATCCTGGCGTTGCAGATCGAACAGGCGATCAGGCAGTTGCGCGTTGTCTTCCAGTGCAAAGCAGCCGGTGCGCAGCAGGCGCAAGTGGTTGAGCAAGTAGCTTGCCAGCAGGCAGCTGAAGCGTCCGCCGAAGCAGTGCACCTGATGCCGGGTGTCGAGCAGCCAGTCAGTGAGGATGCGTACGTCTTCAGGTTGAGTCAGCGATTGCGTTTCAACCAGCAGGCGATGGCTGTCGGCCAGATAATGACCCCATGCGTCGTCCTTGTTTTGCTGGGCACGAGGTTGCAGCAGGGTGCGTGGTGAGCGCAGGCGATGATCCATGTCGCTCAGGAGCGCATCCTGGAACTCGGCGTAACCGCCGAAACCGAGTTTTTTCACCAGTCGTACGATGGTCGGGTCGCTGACGCCGGCGTGTTCGGCCAGTCGTGCCATCGGTCCCAGACCGTTGCGTGGGTATTGATCAAGCAGGGCGCGAACGACTTTGCGTTCTGACGGTGTCAGATCGAGGCCGGGATCGGTGATCAGGTCTCTGAGAGGGGGCATCCTGGCTCCTGCTGGATGGGTGTGTCGAATTCGCTTCACAATCCGTTAAAACAGTATTTATGTAACTGACGCTACATGTCTAGTGAATTTTTCAGTGTGTTGAAAAGGCTCCAAAATGGGGCAAGATGCCCGTGTAACAAGGGCTACACCGAAGGCGACAAGCTTTGTAGTCCATGTCCCATGACGATGTGAGACATTGCCGATTCTTTGGCATACCCAAGTGATAGGGCGATGCACCGGACAGCCCTGAAGCCCTTGATGTACGGCACAATTGCCCACTAGTCGGCCTTGCGCCGTTGTTTTTCATGACTCTCGACAGAGTGATTGATCGTGCAGACCACCCGTTTAACCCTGATTTGCCATGCGCGAACCGTCGCACAAAAACTGGCGCGTTTTCCTACGAATGAGCCTGTTGAAAATATCGGCCTGGCTTCTGACGCGTTGGCTGCGTGCTTCGACGCCCCACGGCGCCTGATCTGTGCGCCTGAACTGCGTACACGTCAGACCGCCGAGTGGTTGGGTGCCGACGCACATATTGATCAAGCGCTGCGCGATTGCGATTGGGGGCAGTGGCGCGGGCAGGCGATCAAGGATCTGCAACGCTCGCAAACCGCAGCGCTACAGGCATGGCTGGAAGATCCAGACGCCACGCCCCATGGCGGTGAATCGATCGCTCAAGTGTGCGAGCGTGTGTCGAGGTGGCTGGAGAGTCTGCAAACCACGCCGGGCCATGTGGTGGCGGTCACGCATCCGTTCATCATCCGTGCTGTGTTGATCCAGACCCTGCGCGGCACGGCTTTTCATGACATTGATGTCGAGCCGTTGTCAGTGGTCGAGCTGCGCTTCACCGGGCGCTGGCGGCTACGCTTGCCTGGTCTCGACATTGAAGGAGCACGCTGATGAAGCAGCTGTTGGTGATCGGCATCGGCGCCGGTAATCCGGACTACATCACGATGCAAGCGGTGAAAGCGCTGAATCGGGTGGATGTGTTCTTTTTGCTGGATAAGGGCCAGAGCAAGGACAAACTGCTCGATCTGCGTCGCGAGATTTGTGAGCGCTATATCACCGATCCCGGGTATCGCTTCGCCGAAGCCAACAGCCCGGAACGCGAGCGCGGCGACGTGGACTATACCGCCAGCGTCGATGATCTGAACCGCGCCAAGCAGCAAACCTTCGAACGGCTGATCAACGACGAATTGTCTGACGGTGAGTGCGGAGGTTTTTTGGTGTGGGGCGATCCGGCGTTGTACGACAGCACCGTTCGCATCCTGCAGGCGATTCTGGCGTCGGGTCGCTGTGCCTTCGAATTTGAAGTGATTCCCGGGATTACCAGCGTTCAGGCGTTGGCCGCGCAGCACAAAGTACCGTTGAACACGATAGGCCGCTCCATTGAAATCACCACGGGCCGGCGCCTGGCAGCAGGGCAGGTGAGTGATGCCGACAGTTTGGTGGTGATGCTCGATGCCGAAGATTCCTACCACCACGTGGCAGATCCGCAGACAGAGATTTACTGGGGGGCTTACCTGGGCACGCCGGATGAGATCTTGATCAGCGGCAAACTGGGCGATGTGGCGGACGAAATCGAGCGCGTGCGCAAGGCTGCGCGGTTGGAGCATGGATGGATCATGGATACGTATTTGCTGCGCAAGCCCTAGATCTTGGGTGCTTGAATGGGCCCCTTCGCGAGCAGGCTCGCTCCCACATCGACCTCTGTAGGAGCTGTCGAGTGAAACGAGGCTGCGATCTTTTGATCTTGTTTTTCAAGAGCAAGATCAAAAGATCGCAGCCTTCGGCAGCTCCTACAGTTGATCAGTGTCGTACACAAATCTTGCGGCGGACATTGATCCCCTTAGGATCTGTGTGTAGGGGAGACAGCGAGAGGATGTCGTGGATCCGCCCGCTGTCAGTAGTGCTCTTTATGCGCGTTCCAGCGCCAGGGCCACGCCCTGTCCGCCGCCGATGCACAGGGTCGCGAGACCTTTTTTCGCATCACGCTTGATCATTTCATGCAGCAGGGTCACCAGCACCCGGCAACCCGACGCACCGATCGGGTGACCCAGTGCGATGGCGCCGCCGTTGACGTTAACCTTGTCCAGATCCCATTGCAGATCCTTGGCCACGGCCAGCGATTGCGCGGCGAAGGCTTCGTTGGCTTCGATCAGGTCGAGTTGCTCAATTGACCAGCCTGCCTTGTCCAGGCAGCGGCGGGTGGCCGATACCGGGCCGATGCCCATGATCGCCGGGTCAACGCCCGCATTGGCGTAAGCAGCGATGGTTGCCAGTACTGGCAGGCCCAGGGCTTTGGCTTTCTCGGCGCTCATCAGGATCACCGCCGCGGCGCCGTCGTTGAGCGACGATGCGTTGCCAGCAGTGACGCTGCCGTCCTTTTTGAACGCCGGGCGCAGTTTGGCCAGCGATTCAGCGGTGGTCTCGCCACGCGGTTGTTCGTCGACCTTGAAGGCGACCGGATCGCCTTTGCGCTGCGGAATCAGGACCGGGGTGATTTCATCGACAAAACGCCCGGCCTCGATGGCCGCAGCGGCTTTGTGCTGGGAGGCGGCAGCGAAGGCGTCCTGCTGTTCGCGGCTGATCTCATATTTGTCGACGAGGTTTTCCGCGGTGATGCCCATGTGGTAATCGTTGAACGCATCCCACAGGCCATCGCTGATCATGGTGTCGACGATTTGCGCGTGACCCATGCGCAGACCGGTGCGTGCGCCCGGCATTACGTAGTTGGACAGACTCATGTTTTCCTGGCCGCCGGCGATAATCACGTCGGCGTCACCGCAACGGATGGCTTGCGCGCCGAGGTGCAAAGCCTTGAGGCCCGAGCCGCAGACCTTGTTCAGGGTCATGGCCGGCACCGCGTGGGGCAGGCCAGCCTTGATGGCGGCCTGACGCGCCGGGTTCTGGCCGGCGCCGGCGGTCAGTACCTGGCCCATGATCACTTCATCGACCTGCGCACCGTCCAGACCGGTCTGTTCGAGCAACTGGCGAATCACCGCTGCGCCCAGATCGACCGCGGATACGCTGGCCAGGGAACCCTGGAAGCTGCCGATCGCGGTACGCGTAGCAGCAACAATGACGACGTCTTGTATTTTCAAATTCCTCACTGGGCAGCGAACTGCATTTCCGGTACGTGATCAGGCACGATCAGTTTACCGGCGGTTTTGGCCACGATCTCTTCAACACTGACACCCGGCGCGCGCTCTTTGAGAATGAACGCACCGTTCTCGATTTCCAGATAGGCGAGGTCGGTCAGCACACGCTTGATGCACCCGGCGCCGGTCAGCGGCAGGCTGCAACGGGATAACAGTTTGGACTCACCGTCCTTTGATGCGTGGGTCATGATCACGATGATGTTGTCTGCGCCAGCTACCAGGTCCATGGCGCCGCCCATGCCTTTGACCAGTTTGCCGGGGATCATCCACGAGGCGATATTGCCTTCGACGTCCACCTCAAATGCGCCCAGCACGGTGAGGTCGACATGGCCGCCGCGGATCATCGCGAAAGACTCGGCCGAGGAAAAAATCGAAGCGCCGATACGTGCGGTCACGGTTTGCTTGCCGGCGTTGATCATGTCGGCATCAATGGTGTCTTCAGTAGGAAACGGACCCATGCCGAGCAGGCCGTTTTCCGATTGCAGCATGACTTCCATGCCTTCGGGGATGTAGTTGGCGACCAGGGTCGGAATGCCGATGCCGAGGTTGACGTAGTAGCCGTCCTGCATTTCGCGGGCGACGCGCTGAGCCATTTGTTCGCGGGTAAGTGCCATGTTGTTGTTCTCCGTAGGCCTGAATTATTTGCGGATGGTGCGCTGTTCGATGCGTTTTTCGAACGTGCCGCAAATGACCCGGTCGACGTAGATGCCGGGGGTGTGGATGTGCGCCGGGTCCAGTTCGCCGGGCTCGACGATCTCTTCGACTTCAACCACGGTGATCTTGCCGGCAGTGGCGGCCAGCGGGTTGAAGTTCTGCGCGGTGTGGCGGTAGATGACGTTGCCGAAGTGGTCGGCTTTCCAGCCTTTGACGATGGCGAAGTCGCCAGTGATGGATTCTTCCATCAGATACTTGCGACCGTTGAATTCGCGGACTTCCTTGCCATCGGCCACCGGAGTGCCAACGCCAGTAGCCGTGAAGAAGGCTGGAATGCCAGCCCCGCCTGCGCGCATTTTCTCGGCGAGGGTGCCTTGCGGGGTCAGGATGACTTCGATTTCGCCTTTGAGCAGTTGCTCTTCGAACAGCTTGTTTTCGCCGACGTACGAGGCGACGACTTTGCTTATCTGGCGATCGGTCAGCAGCACGCCGAGGCCAAAACCGTCGACGCCACAGTTGTTGGAGACGACGGTGAGGTTGCGGGTGCCCTTGCGCTTGATCTCGGCGATCAGGTTTTCCGGAATCCCACACAGACCGAAGCCGCCAGCGATAACGGTCATGCCGTCTTCAAGCCCGGCGAGGGCTTCCTCGTAGGAACTCACGCGCTTGTCGAAACCTGCCATATGCACCTCTTTTATTATTTGCGGGCGGCTGGCTAGCCGAATGGTTGGAGTGTCTCGCTGAAGGATATATTTGTTAAGTTGATTTTTAAGGTTGATTGATAGATAAAACTCAACAATCGCCAAACTCACTGAATCGACGATTTTGCCTAATGGCCGAATCGAAGAAAACCTGTAGGAGCTGCCGAAGGCTGCGATCTTTTGATCTTGACCCTTGAACATCCAGAACAAAATCAAAAGATCGCAGCCTTCGGCAGCTCCTACAGTTTTAACCGCGTTTATCCAGGCAGCATCGCAGGAAGCTATCCAGTATGACCATCAAACAAATCCGTGCCTTTCTTGCTGTGGCCCAGAGCCTGAGTTTCGCCGTGGCCTGCGAGCGGTTGCACCTCTCGCAATCAGCGCTGAGCCTGACCATCAAAGCCTTGGAGGAGGGCTTGGGCGGGCGGCTGTTCAGCCGCAACACGCGCAATGTGGCACTGACCGCAGAAGGTGAATCCCTGCTGCCGCTGGCCCGGCGCCTGATCGCCGACTGGGACAACGCCGAAGACGAAATGCGTCAGCGCTTCAGCCTGCAACGCGGGCGGGTGACGCTGGCGGCGATGCCGTCGTTTGCCGGCAACCTGCTGCCGCCGATCCTCAAGACCTTTCGCGCGCGCTATCCCAACGTCAATGTGACGGTCAACGATGTGATCAACGAGCAAGTGCTGGAGATGGTGCGCGACCGCCAGGTGGAACTGGGCGTGGCGTTCGAACCGATGCAGAACACCTCGATGACATTCACACCGCTCTATATGGATCGGTTCGTCGCGGTGGTGCCACAGGATTCACCGCTGGCCGCGCGCACCGAGATCGACTGGAAAACGTTGTTACAGGAACCTTTCATCACGCTACAGCGGCCGTCCACGGTGCGGGTGATGCTCGAAGAGCACTTGCAGGCGCGGGGCATGAAGTTGCCGGTGGAGTTTGAAAGCCATCAATTGGCGACCGTGGGGCGGATGGTTGCCAGTGGGCTGGGTGTGAGCGCTGTGCCGGCGCTGTGTGCCGAGCAGATGCAGGAATTGGGTGCGCGGTGCCTGACGTTGAATGACTCGGTGGAGCGAGCGATTGGCGTGCTGACTGAACCGGGCAATGAACTGTCGGCGGCGGCGCAGGCACTCTTCGACATCCTCAGGGCTGAGCACTGAAACGCTGCCGCAGGCTGCGGTTTTTTGACCTTCACCCGTTTTCAATCTTGATGGGGAATTATAAACACCTGTCTTAAATGTTAATTGCACCCCGCTCACAACTCACCGAAGCTATCCTCCATCAGCTTTCCCGCCGTCGAGATGGACCTCTATTCAATGCAGACCCCCAGCGTCACCAAACCCCTCTGGCAAACCTACCTGCTGTTTCTGGCGCCGATGGTGTTGTCGAACTTCCTGCAGTCCATGTCAGGGACGGTCAACAGCATTTACATCGGCCAGATGCTTGGCACTCAGGCGCTGGCGGCGGTGTCGGGGATGTTTCCTGTGGTGTTCTTCTTTATCGCGTTGGTGATCGGCCTCGGCGCGGGTGCGGGGGTGTTGATCGGCCAGGCCTGGGGGGCGCGTGAGCCGCACATGGTCAAGGCGATTGCCGGGGCGACGCTGTTGCTGGGTGTTTTGATTGGTTTGGTCGCTGCGGTGTTGGGCAGTGTGTTTGCGCGGCAGGCGTTGACGGGGTTGGGGACGCCCGCGGATGTTCTGGACGATGCGGTGGCATACGCCCATGTGATGATGTGGATTCTGCCGTCGCTGCTGGTGTTTGTGCTGTTCACGCAGTTGCTGCGCGGGGTCAGCGATACGGTGTCGCCGCTGCTGGCATTGGTGGTGTCGACCTGTGTCGGGCTGGCGCTGACACCGGCATTCATTCGTGGCTGGTTCGGCTTGCCGCAACTGGGCATTCAGAGTGCAGCGTATGCGGGGCTCGCGGGCAACCTGGCGGCGATGGCGTGGCTGGCGTGGCGGCTGATTCGCAAGAACCATCCACTGGCGCCGGACCGCGAGTTTTTTGCGGCGTTGCGGCTCGATAGGGTGATTCTTGGCAAAGTCCTGCGTATCGGTTTGCCGACCGGCGTGCAGATGATTGTGTTGTCGCTGTCGGAGTTGGTGATCCTGGCCTTGGTCAACCAGCACGGCTCGCAAGCGACGGCGGCGTACGGCGCGGTGACGCAGATCGTCAACTATGTGCAGTTCCCGGCGTTGTCGATTGCGATCACCGCTTCGATCCTCGGCGCACAGGCCATCGGCGCGGGGCAACTGGAACGGATGGGGCCGATCTTGCGCACCGGTCTGTTGATCAACGTGTGTTTAACCGGCGGCTTGATCGTGCTGGGTTACCTGCTGTCGCACTGGTTGCTCGGCTTGTTCCTGACCGAGGACTCGACTCGGGCAATGGCCGAGCATCTGTTGCACATCATGCTCTGGAGCCTGTTGTTGTTCGGCTTCCAGGCAATCATCGGCGGCATCATGCGCGCCAGTGGCACGGTGCTGGTGCCGGTGGTGATTGCGATTGTCTGCGTGGTGGGCGTGCAATTGCCGGCGGCCTATTGGCTGGACGGGCATTTTGGTTTGCAAGGTGTCTGGATGGCGTTCCCGGTGGCTTATCTGGGAATGCTGGTGTTACAGACGCTGTATTACAAACTGGTCTGGCAGCATCAGAAAATCGAACGCCTGGTTTAGCCCGTGTAGGAGCTGCCGCAGGCTGCGATCTTTTGATCTTGTTTTTTGAAAGCAAAGGTCAAAAGATCGCAGCCTGCGGCAGCTCCTACAGGGTAGGCAGGTCAGCTGGCGCAACTGCCTGATGTTTGCTTAAGTCAATCGAAGCCCTCGACGGCAAGCGTTGTCCGGAGAATCCCATGTCAATTCGATTGCTGCTCGCTGCCGCGTTTTACCTGTGGGCCATTCCCGCCGCGCAGGCCGTCGAATACACCCGAGTCAACACCACCGCCAGCCAGATCAGTTTCACCTACAACCAGATGGGCTCGCGGATGTACGGCACCTTCGGCAAGTTCGACGCGACGCTGGACTTCGACACTGCCAACCTTGCCAACGCCCACACCACGTTGCACATCGACCTCACCAGCATCGACGCCGGCAGCGAAGACGCCAATACCGAACTGGTGAAACCGGCGTGGTTCGACACCGCGAAATTTCCCGTGGCGGTGTTTGAATCGAGCCATTTCACGCAGGTTTCCGAAAACCACTATCTGATCACGGGTCGATTGACCCTCAAGGGCATCAGCCGAGAAATTGCGGCCCCGGTGGAATTGAAAGCAGGCAACGCCATCGGCATTTTCGACGGCGAACTGGTGCTCAAACGCGACGATTTCGGCCTCGGCGCGGGGGAGTGGGCGGACACCGTGGTGTCCAAAGACATCGCCATCAAGTTCAAAGTGGTGGCGCCACAGCAGTGACGCCAGCCCAACCTGGTCGCCTTCGGCAGCTCCTGCAGAGGCAAGTGCTCTGACAGGTTATGATGTCGCGGTTTTCCGTCGGAGTTCAGCCGCCATGCACCGTATCACCCACTACAAATCCCCTTGCCCCGAAGCCGTCAACAGCCAGATTCTGCAGATGGTCGTCGACTACCTGACTGACATCAGCGCGGTCGGCCTCGGTCCGAGCAACCTGCTGTACAACGTCTATCAGTACGCGGTTGGCTACGAAATGCATCTGTATCTGGAAGCGTTGAATGGCGAGAAGGGCACCGAGGTGGAGTTGCTGGTGGCAACCGATGAGGAAGATCCGGAGCAGGTGATCGGCTTCCTGTTGTACCTGCCGGTACAGGGCGATTGGGAGGCGTGCAGCGTCGCCTACATGGCGGTGCGTGAAGGGCATCGGCGTCAGGGTGTGGCGCGGGCGATGATCGGCGAGATGGTCGGGCGTTATCCCCACGCCGAACTGGCGTGCACCGTCGGCAAGGTCCCGTATTTCGAGGCGCTGGGCTTTGAAGTGATCGGTCAACGCGAGACGCAAGTGCTGATGAGTACACGGCATTACCGCAGCAACGGCCTGCGCGGATATATCGACACCACGCCCATCTACCGTTCGCTGGAGGTGCAGCAGATTCATACCTATCTGCTGAACAAGAACAGCAAGCGCGCCATGCTCGATGCCGAGAAGCAGCGTGATCGGCATTTGGACCAGACCACGCGTCATACAGAAGAATTTGTCCGTCAGCGCCTGACCGTGCATTGATCAGTCATAGGCATTCCAGGCTGGGTTCAGAACACACATCACCGCGAGGCTAAGCCGCCCGCTGATGTGTGTTTGAAGATCAGGGCTTTGAGACCGCTTTCGGCGTCGATGTCCGGAAACTCCGGTGGATTCTCCAGGCGCTGCTCGAAGCGCAAACTCGGCGCCTCCTGCGTCACGCCATCGATCAAAAAGTCCGGGCCGAACGCCGGATCATTCATGCACGCCAGCACAGTGCCTTGCGCGGTCAGCAGTTCCGGCAGGCGGCGCAGCACGCGCTGGTAATCCTTGGTCAGCAGGAAACTGCCTTTCTGGAACGATGGCGGGTCGATGATCACCAGATCGTACGGGCCGCTGTTGATCACCTTGCCCCAGGACTTGAACAGGTCGTGGCCCAGGAAGCTGACTTTGCTCAGGTCATGCCCGTTCAACCGATGGTTGTCGCGGCCGCGGCTCAAGGCCGCGCGGGACATGTCCAGATTCACCACATGGCTGGCGCCGCCTTCGATGGCTGCCACCGAAAAGCCGCAGGTGTAGGCGAACAGGTTCAACACCCGTTTGCCGTTGGCCTGCTCGCGTACCCAATCGCGCCCATAACGCATGTCGAGAAACAGCCCGGCGTTTTGCTTGCGGCCAAGATCAACGCGGTATTGCAGGCCACCCTCGACGATGGTCATTTCGTCGATCTCATCCCCCAGCAGCCATTCGGCAGTGCTTTGAGGCAGATAGCGATGCTGGATCAACAGGGTATGCGCGCCAGATTGCTGCCACTCGGTTGAACCTCTGACGTCCATCAGCAAACGCTTGAGGTCGTCAAGCTGTTCGGGCGCAGGCTCTTTGAACAGCGACACCAGCACCACGCCTTGCAACCAGTCCACGGTCAGCTGTTCCAGTCCCGGCCAGCAACGCCCGCGCCCGTGGAACAGACGACGGGTTTCGCTCGGCGCCGCCGCGAGCGCGGGCAGCAAATGGGCGTGGAGGGTGGCGAGGGCTTGAGGGTTCATCGGTCACGGTCGGCAAGCAAAAGGGCCGGCATTTTAACCACAATCACGCCATCGCGAACGGTTGTCGCGGGCAGACGGGCACGACTTTCGGAAAAGACATGTATCAAAAATGAATTTCTGCAAAAGTCGTCGCTCATACCAGTTAAGCAGCGGATTTGAGCCGCTAAATCGTTAATGCAATTCAGGGAGTGCAGTTTCATGTGCCCAACACCCACGGCGGACGCGCACCTTCCTGACGGATTGATTCTGGTCGTTGAGGATGATCCGTTGATTCTGGAGTTTCTCTGCGAAATTCTTCAGGAGGAAGGTTTCAAGGTCGAGCCGCATACCAGTGCCGATGCGGCCAAGCTGTATCTGGAAGAACATGCGTCGCAGGTCGCGTTGTTGCTGACCGACATCACCATGCCCGGCGAGATCAATGGAGCGGGGCTGGCCAATCTGGTCGGCGATCGCTGGCCGGAGAAACCGGTGATGGTCATGTCCGGTTATGAAACCCCTGAGTCCTCTGGGGTAAAGCATCCGGTGGCATTCATCAAAAAGCCCTGGACGTTCGGGCAATTGCTCGATTGTGTCGACAGCGCGTTGAAGTCGAAGGCGCCGTTGCTGCATTGATGCGCTGGGTGCAAGCGGCGGGCAAGTGCTACATTGCCAGCCCGCTCTATTGCCAGAGGATGCGAACCTTTGTCTGCTCACGATTGTGTTTTTGATCGCGCCTTTGGCGCGTTTTTGTTCGACATGGACGGCACCGTCCTCAATTCCATCGCAGCCGCCGAGCGTGTCTGGGCAGCGTGGGCGGAGCGCCATGGCGTGGACGTCGCGACGTTTTTGCCGACCATTCATGGTGCACGTGCCATCGACACCATCCGGCGCCTGAACCTGCCGGGTGTGGACGCCGAGGCGCAAGCGGCGTTCATCGCGCAAGCGGAAATCGAAGACGTTGAAGGTGTTGTCGAGATTCCCGGCGCGAGGGCGTTTCTCAATAGCCTGCCCGCCGAGCGCTGGGCGATGGTGACGTCGGCCCCGCGGGATCTGGCCTTGCGCCGGATGGCAGCGGCTGGCATCGACGCGCCTGCATTGTTGATCACTGCCGAGGATGTACAGGCCGGCAAGCCCAACCCCACCGGTTACCTGCTGGCGGCTAGCCGTCTGGGAATTGAGCCCGGCGACTGCCTGATCTTCGAAGACGCGACCGTCGGCATTCAGGCCGCCGAAGCCGCAGGTGCGCCGCTGATGATCATCACTACAACGCATCAGCACCCGCTTGAAACTTCGCACGCCACCCTGGCCAGTTACGACGCAATCAGCGCCAGCGTCGACAGCGACGGCCAACTTCGACTGCAAAAAAACTGACCCCTAAGCTCCCGGACTAGTGCCCGCGTCGGAATCTGCCCCCTAACCCTCTCCCTTGCGAGAGGGCTAGGGTGAGGGGCTGCGGATGATCAGTTGTCAAGGCTGCTGGAGTCCGTCAGGACTTCGCGAAACGTCTCCACCAACGGTCGCAAATTGATCCGGTGCCACGCCGCCCACAGCGGTGTGGTAAACGCCAGCCACGGCACTTCGCGCAGCACCACACCCGGTGGCGCGTTGTGGCTCAGCCCCTTCTGAATCATCGCGATCCCCAGCCCCGACGCCACCAGCCCCAGTGCGGTAAAGGGCTCGGTGGCCTGCATGCGCACATCCGGGGTGAAGCCTGCACGGATGCACGCGCTGACAAACTCGTCGTTTGCACCCTGGCGCGGCTGCACGCCGATCCATTCCTGATCGGCCAGATCCTCCGGTTTCAGCAAGGGCTTTTGGGCCAGCGGATGCTGCTCCGGCAATGCCAACAGCATCGGATCATCCAGCACCTGAAAGCCGAGCAGATCCGGATCGTCATCGGTCGGCGGCTCGCTCACCAAGGCAATATCGAGACTACGCTGACGCAGGCCTTCCAATTGTTCGGCGCAGCTCAAGTTGTACAGTGCGACATGCACATTGGGCCGATCGACCCGCAGCACGCGCAAAGCGTTGGGCAGGACGCCGGCGTGCATGGCGTTCTCGATGTAGCCGATGCACAAGCCGCCTTCTTCGCCACGGCCCAGACGCTTGCCGAGGGATTCCAGGCGATTGGCATGAGTCAACAGGGCACGGGTTTCGGCGAGAAAAGTCTGGCCATCGCGGGTCAGGCGAATGCGCTGCTGGCTGCGCTCGAACAGCGTCAGGCCCAGGCGCTCTTCGAGCTGGGCGATTTGCCGGCTCAGCGGCGACTGGGAAATATGCAGGCGTTCCGCTGCACGGCCGACGTGCTCTTCCTCGGCGACGGCGACGAAGTAGCGCAATTGGCGAATGTCGATCATGTCAGACCTCTGGGGACTCAAGTGCTGCGAATTATGTCTTGGACGGTCTGGTCGTCGCAATCTAGGATTTGCTCAACGGTCACGCAGACCACGAACGAATGAGGACAATCCAATGAGCTTGAAAGACAAACTGCCCGGCCAGTTGGGCTTTGGTACCGCCCCGTTGGGCAACATGTTCCGCGCCATCGCGCAAGAAGAAGCGCAAGCCACCGTGCATGCCGCATGGGATGCCGGCGTGCGTTACTTCGACACCGCTCCATTTTACGGCTCGGGTCTGTCGGAGATTCGTTTGGGTGAAGCACTCAAACATTACAACCGCAATGACTACGTACTCAGCACCAAGGTCGGCCGGATCATTCTCGATGAAATCGAAGACGCTGCCACCCGTGATCTGGGTGAGAAGAGCGGGGTGTTCGAACACGGTCGCCCGAACAAGATCATCAACGACTACAGCGCCGACGCGACCCTGCGCTCGATTGAGGACAGCCTCAAACGTCTGCAAACCGATCGCCTCGATATCGTCTGGGTCCACGACATCGCTCAAGACTTCTACGGCGATCAATGGCTGGAATACTTCAATCAGGCCCGCACCGGCGCCTTCAAAGTGCTGACCCGATTGCGCGAAGAAGGCGTAATCAAGGGTTGGGGGTTGGGCGTGAACAAGGTTGAGCCGTGTGAACTGACGCTGGACCTGACCGAAGCGCAGCCGGATGGCTTCCTGTTGGCCGGCCGCTACACCCTGCTGGACCACGAACGTCCGCTGCAACGCCTGATGGATTCGGCACTGGCGCAAAACGTCGAAATCGTCGTCGGCGGTCCTTACAGCTCGGGCATTCTGGCGGGCGGCGCGCACTTCGAATACCAGAAGGCCAGCCCTCAAGTCATCGCCAAGGTCGAGCAGATCAAACGCATTGCTGCTGCTTATAACGTTGATGTGAAAGCCGCGGCCCTGCAATTTTCTCTGGCCAACCCAGCGGTTGCCGCAGTGATTCCCGGGGCGAGCAAACCGGGGCGGATTGCTGAAGATGTCGCGGCACTGTCAGCGGTAATTCCTGCGGGGTTTTGGCAGGCCATGCGTGAAGCGAAACTGGTGTCCGAACGTGCACCATTGCCCATCGATGAGGTGAAAGCATGAAAATTGATCTGAGCGGGAAACTGGCAATTGTCAGCGGCAGCACCGCAGGCATTGGCTTGGGCATCAGCCAGTCGCTGGCCGAATCTGGCGCCACGGTGGTAGTGATCGGCCGCGACACGGCCAAGGTCGAACAGGCGCTGGCGAGCATCCGCCAGAAAGTGCCGGGCGCACAGTTGCGCGGTCTGACTGCGGATCTGGGCACGGCGAAAGGCGCAGAGAAACTCTTCGCTGCGGAACCGAAAGCCGACATTCTGGTGAACAACCTCGGCATCTTCAATGACGTCGATTTCTTCGACGCACCGGACAGCGAGTGGACGCGCTTCTATGAAGTCAACGTCATCTCCGGCGTGCGCCTGGCACGGCATTATGTGCCGGCGATGGTCGAACAGGGCTGGGGGCGAGTGATCTTCCTGTCTTCGGAATCCGGGGTGGCGACGCCGGCCGACATGATCAACTATGGCGTGACCAAAAGCGCCAATCTGGCGGTGTCCCACGGCTTGGCCAAACGTCTGGCTGGCACCGGCGTGACGGTCAATGCGATCCTGCCGGGCCCAACCTTCACCGATGGCCTGGAGGAGATGCTCAAGGATGCCGCCGCCGAATCCGGCCGCAGCCTGCGCGATGAGGCCGACGCCTTTGTGCGCAAGGCCCGTCCGACCTCGATCATCCAGCGGGTGGCCGATGTCGAAGAGGTCGCGCATCTGGTGACGTACATCGCCTCGCCGCTGTCCTCGGCCACCACCGGCGCCGCCCTGCGGGTTGATGGCGGTGTGGTCGACAGCCTGACTATCTGAATTTCTTAAGAGAGACGTTTTTATGGCAACTGCATCAGCAACAATCGATATTCCGGCTACGGCCGATCAGGTCTGGCAATTGATCGGCGGCTTCAACACGCTGCCGGACTGGCTGCCGTTTATTCCAAGCAGCGAACTGAGCGATGGCGGGCGTGTGCGCAGCTTGAAAACCGCCGATGGCGCGGTGGTGGTCGAGCGTCTGCAAACGTTCGATAACGCGGCGAAGACCTACAGCTACTCGATTGAACAGGCACCGTTCCCGGCCACCGACTATCTGGCGACCATCAAGGTTGAAGCCCAAAGGCAGGGCGCGCAGGTCACCTGGTCGGGCCGCTTCACTGCCAAAGGCGTGAGTGATGATGAAGTGGTGGCGCTGTTCACCGGCATCTATCAAGGCGGCCTAGAGGCGCTGCGCGCCAACTTCCCGGCCTGATAGCCGCAACACAAAACCTGTGGGAGCTGGCTTGCCAGCGATGGCGGTAGACCAGTCAAATTCATACTGACTGACCCACCGCTATCGCTGGCAAGCCAGCTCCCACAGGGTTTTGAGCTGTTCGCAGAGTGTGCTGGCAACCCAAAAAACTGTAGGAGTGAGCCCAATGATCAAGTCTGTGAAATCAGACTCTGCCGACAATCCAGCACCAGTTTCGCCCCGCCCACATCACTGCTGCCCACCGCCAGATTGAAGCCATGCAAGCTGACAATCGCCGCCACAATCGACAGCCCCAGACCAAACCCGCCTTGCGGTTGCCCAGCCTCGGCGCGATAGAAACGCTGGAACACCGCTTCACGTTCGGCCTGCGGAATACCTGGCCCGGAGTCGTGCACTTCGATTCGCGTGTGCCCGGCATCATTCACCCCGCGCAATATGACCGTGCCACCGGGGGGCGTGAATTTTATCGAATTGCTCAGCAGGTTCGCCAAAGCCTCGAACAGCAATGCCCGATCGCCATTGAGCGGTGGCAAGGTCTCCGGCATGTTCAGTTCAAAGCGCAGTTCGCCTTCCTCGGCCAGTGGCAGATAAAACGCGTGCAGTTCTTCCAGCAATGACACCGGATCAAGCTCGACAAAACCGGAACGGCGCTGACGATCCTCCAGTTCGGAAATCCGCAACAACCCACGAAACCGCGCCATCAGGGTGTCCGCTTCGGCCAACACCAGATCCAGTTGCGCCGCTTCTTGCGAGCCTTCGCCCGCCTGCTGTTGCATGCGATACAGCTGCGCGCGCAAGCGGGTCAGCGGCGTGCGCAAATCATGGGCGATGTTGTCGCAAACGCCTTTGACTTCGTTCATCAAACGCTCGATGCGCTCAAGCATGGCGTTGACGATGGCGGCGAGCATGTCCAGTTCATCGCGGCGATTGGACAGTGGCAAACGGTGGGTCAAGTCCCCGGCCACGATGGACTGCGCACTCGCCTGAATCGCCCGGATGCGCCGCAATGGCCGCCGTCGCAGCAAATGCCAACCGGCAATCCCCGGCAGAATCGTCAGCGACACCCCCCAGAACAACGCATGCAAAATGATCTTCGTCACCGCGAACAGCGAACCGTTGTCACGCAGCAACACCAGCCAGCGGCCATCGCGGGTCTGGGTCGCGACGGCGTCGCAGCTGTCGCTGGGCAAGGTCGGATCATCGGAGTCGGCGCATTCGGCGAGCATGTGAATCTTGCCATCGAGCGGCAGGCCTTCGGGGATCTGCTGCAAGGCGCCACCGAGGTAGACGCCTTGGGCATCGAACAGGCCGTAGGCATCGATGCCACGAATATCGAAGGTCATGCTGGCGGCGAGGGCGTCTTCCAGTTGCTCTCCGCGAAAGTGCGAAAACAGATGCTGACGCTGCATCAGCGAATGTTTGGCGAGGTTGTCGAGGTAGCCGGAAACCTCGTAATACATGACCCCCATGAGGATCGCGCTCCAGGCCACGAACAGCGAGCTGTACAGCGCCAGCAAGCGGCTGCTGGAAGAACGCCAGCCGTCAGACGGGTTCGGCAATGACATAACCGGAGCCTCGTACCGTGCGGATCAGCGGCACATTGCCCGCCGCGTCAATCTTTTTGCGCAAACGGCCGATGTGCACGTCGATCAGGTTGGTGCCGGGGTCGAAGTGATAGCCCCAGACCTCTTCGAAAATCATCATCCGCGAGAGGATCTGGCCGCTGTTGCGCATCAGGAATTCAAGCAACTTGTACTCGGTCGGCAGCAGTGTCAGCACTTGTTCGGCGCGGCGTGCCTCGTGGCTGATCAGGTCCAGTTGCAAATCGGCGACCTGCAAAGTGGTGGCCTGGGTGGCGCCGCTGTTCTGCCGGCGCAGCAAGACTTCGACTCGAGCCGCCATCTCGTCGGTGGCGAACGGTTTGGTCAGGTAGTCATCGCCACCGGCGCGCAAGCCGCGCACGCGCTCGTCGACATCGGAGAGGGCGCTGATCATCAGAATCGGCGTAGCGACGCCCATCGTGCGCAGGGTGGTGACGATGGCCAGGCCGTCGAGCTCCGGCAGCATACGATCGAGAGTGATCAAGTCGTAGTTGCCGCTCACGGCACGGTCGAGGCCCTCGCGGCCATTGTCGACCCAATCCACATCGAGGCCGTGGCTGCTCAATTCGGCGACGATTTCCCGGGCAGTCACGGCATCGTCTTCGATGGTCAAAATACGTGTCATAGGGCTCGCCTTGATCGGTTCAAACGGAATGGCAGCATTTTGCCAAGAATTTTCCGTGGCGCTTTAAATTAACTTTCATGTTGTAGCTGCCATTGGGCGGGGTCGAGGATTAATTTTCCGGAACATTGATATCATCTGGCCATAACCTCAACAGGGAGTGGTTCCGTGCGCATGTTCAATCGCTTTGGCTGGATGCCTTTTATCGGTTTGTTGCTGGCCTTGCTCAGCGCTTCGGCAGTCGCCGCCAATACCCCGTGCTCGGGCAAGAAAGGTGGAATTGATCGCTGCGACGGCGACCTGTTTCTGTGCAACGACGGCTCTATCAGTGGCTCGAAGAAAAGCTGTGCGGCGATGTACGGCAGCCAGGGCCAGAGCCGACCGCAAACGCTGCTGCAAAGCGACGATGGATGCGCCTGTGGCACGGGTTCGTTTTGCACCGGGCCACGGGGCGGGGTGTACTGTCTTACCCCCAGCGGCAACAAGAGTTACAAGCGTAAGTGATCGTCTTTTGGCCAATGCATAAAACCCGCTGAATTCAGCCACTTGTTGCAATTTGCAACGTCCTAAGAAGTTCAGATTTTCTAACGTGTTGAAATAAAAGGATTTATTAAATTCGCGCAACTGGCACGGTCGCTGCAATTCCTCACTCGACGAGTTGTAACACCATTTTTCATGCCTGGAGCACTACAACAATGAATAGATCCTCTGATGGTTTTTATGCTGCCTACGAAGGAGAGTCGAGCAACGTTTCAGGGGTGTCCTGGGGCGCGATTTTCGCAGGTGCTGCGGCGGCCGCTGCACTGTCGATGATTCTGGTGCTGCTGGGCTTCGGGTTGGGTTTCTCTGCCGTTTCACCTTGGGCCGGGGAGGGCATCAGCGCCAAGGGCCTGGGCATTTCAACGATTGTCTGGCTGGCGGCGACGCAAATCATCGCCTCCGGGCTGGGTGGCTACATCGCCGGCCGCCTGCGGGTGAAGTGGGCGAACATGCACGGTGACGAAGTGTATTTCCGCGACACCGCTCATGGCTTCCTTGCCTGGTGTGTGGCGACCTTGGTGACGGCCGTGCTGGTCGTCGGTTCGGTCAGCAGTGTCATCAGCGGCGGCGTGCAGGCCGGTGCCAGTGTTGCCGGTGGTGCAGCGAGCGCCGTGACCCAGGCGGCCGGCACGGCTGCAGCCAATACCGATAGCAACCAGTACGGTTACTACATCGACAACCTGTTCCGCGATGACCGTCCAGCGTCCGTCAGTGATGACGCTGCACACGGTGCAGTGGCCCGGATCTTCACCCAGAGCCTGGCCGATGGTCAGCTCAGCGCCGAAGACCGCACTTACCTCGCACAACTGGTTGCACAGCGGACCAACCTGAGTCAGGCCGACGCCGAACGTCGTGTCGATGAAGTGTATGCCCGCACTCAGAAAGCCATTGCCGACGCCAAGCTGAAAGCTCAGCAAGCCGCCGATACCGCCGCGAAAGTCGCTGCCATGACCTCGCTGTGGATGTTCGTTGCGCTGTTGGCCGGTGCGTTCTTCGCAAGCTTTGCAGCCATCTTCGGCGGTCGTCGTCGGGATGCGGTCGAGTACGTTGAAGTCGACACCTACACCACTACCTCCACACTGCCTCCAGTTCGTTAAATAGGGAGAATCACCATGCGCTCACTACTGCTGTTTTTCCTCGGTATTCCGATCCCGATCATCATCCTGATTGCGCTGTTCGTACACTAATTGCTCTATTGAGGCTCATGCCTCGGCCGCTTCTACCTTCGGGTAGAAGCGGCTTTTTGCTTTCTGGGGGTTCAACAGCGAGAATCTGCGCCCCAAGCGGATGGGCCGCTTCAGGTTCTGTTTAAGGATGAATGCGTTGGACAAGAAGGAAATCAAACGGCAGTTGGTGGAAATGCTCGAGGCCGGGCGCTCCAGGACCGAAACCTTCAAGGCGCTGTCAGGCGGCAAGGTCAAGGATCGGGTGTTGGCCGCCTGGATCGCTGGCCGTCCGGATCCGGTCCTCATCGAGCGCCATTCACTGAAGATCAAAATCCTCGTTGGACTGATGTGCGTTCAGGCAGCGCTCACTGCATTGGCGGCGTTGACGCTTGGCTATTCGTTCAGCATTGGCGTGGTCTTGAGCATCATGCTGATCGCTGGCGGCATCCCGCTTTTGTTTGCGTGGGGGTTCTACAAAAACTCCGCAGCGGCTTATACCGCCTACGTCCTGCTGACACTCAGCCAGATGTCGCGCCTGTTCAAGGGTTACGCTGAGGATCCGGTATCAACGGCGATAGCGGTGGGCATCACTCTGGCACTGGTGTTCTACGTTGCCTGGCTGAAGACAAAACTGTTTCCCGACCTTGGGTTCATTGGTGCAAAGAAGATCAAAGGCCAATTCGTCTTCTCCAACTGATCGTTGAACAATCCGACTGCTTTCACTGGCCTGGATCAATATTTCAGCTGGCGATATCGCCTAACGTAAATGATCCAGGCCTTTGCTAAAACATGAACTACATTGTTCTCGCGCGCACCTCGTTGCGCTGACGGAGTACCTCGCGAGCCCGCCCGAGTCAAGAATCAAACGGGACGCAAGGTGTAGTGCAGCAAGGAGCTGACACAACCTCAACCGAACCTTTTCACGGATGAACATCGCAATGCACTGCCTAGAAAGAACCTTCGATATCCAGCCCTTGGCGCAGGCGGATATGACCGTGCACATCAACGGTCAACCGGTCACTGCCGCCATCGGCGAAACCGTCCTCAGCGTTATCCAGTCCCTCGGCGTGCGCCAGATTGCACGCAACGATCATGATCAGATCAGCGGCGCGTACTGCGGCATGGGCGTGTGCCAGTGCTGCCTGGTGAAAATCAATGGCCGGCATAAACGCCGTGCCTGCCAGACTGTCGTGCGTGATGGCATGCAGATCGAAACCCAGGTCAACCGCATCGCCGGGCAGGAGGTCGTATGAGCCTGCAACCGGTGATCGTCGGCGGTGGTCCGGCAGGGATGGCGGCGGCCATCGAACTGGCGCGCCATGGCGTGCGCTGCACCTTGCTGGAAGAGGCCTCGCGCCTCGGTGGTGTGGTCTATCGCGGGCCGCTGCGTGACGGCGTGCAGCTGGATTATCTCGGGCCACGTTACTCCGAAGCGCTGGGCAAACTGCACGGTGATTTCCTGGAGCAATCGGGGTTGATCGACGTGCGCCTCAATCACCGTGTGGTCGGCGCCGAAGGCACCCGCGCGCTGGTAGTGCTGGACGCTGACGAGCAGCTTCACGAGATCGAGTATCCACAGTTGTTGCTGTCGGCCGGTTGCCATGAGCGCAGCGTGCCGTTTCCCGGCTGGACCCTGCCAGGGGTGATTCTGCTCGGTGGCCTGCAACTGCAAATCAAAAGTGGCGTGGTCAAACCGCGAGGCCCGGTGATTATCGCGGGGACCGGCCCACTGCTGCCGTTGGTGGCCACGCAGCTGCATGCGTCGGGCGTCAAAGTCGCGGGCGTGTATGAGGCCTGCGCGTTCGGCAAGATCGCCCGCGAAAGCCTGGCGTTGCTGAACAAGCCGCAATTGTTCCTCGACGGCTTGAGCATGCTCGCCTACCTGAAACTGCACGGCATCGCGATGAACTACGGCTGGGGCGTGGTCGAAGCCCACGGCGAAGGCGAACTGAAAAGCGTCAGTGTCGCGCCGTACTCGCAGAGCTGGACGCCGGACATGTCCCGTGTCGAGCGCTTCGAGGCGCAGACCCTGGCGGTCGGTTACGGCTTTATTCCGCGCACCCAACTCAGTCAGCAAATGGGCCTGGATCATGGCTTCAGCGACGACGGTTATCTGCGCGCCCATTCAAATGTCTGGCAGCAGAGCAACCAGCCTCACATCCATCTGGCCGGCGACATGGGCGGGATTCGCGGTGGTGAAGCGGCGATGCTGGCCGGCAAGATCGCGGCGACATCTATCCTGCTGCAACGCGGTGTGCTCGACGCGGATCTGGCGCAGGTTCGCCGCGACCGCTATCTGGGCAAACTCAAATCCATCGTGCGTTTTCGCGCGGCGGTGGATCGTTACACCGAACGTGGTGTTGGCCAGACCGCATTGCCGAACGCCGACACAGTGATTTGCCGCTGCGAACACGCGACCCGCGCCGACATCGATCTGGCGCTGGAGCAGGGCGTGCAAGACATTGCCAGTCTGAAAATGCGCACCCGCGTGAGCATGGGCGACTGCCAGGGGCGGATGTGCGTAGGCTACTGCAGCGACCGCTTGCGTCAGGCCACCGGACGTCAGGATGTCGGCTGGCTGCGCCCGCGCTTCCCGATCGATCCGATTCCTTTTTCCGCATTCCAGTCTGTCGGCACGGAGGCCGCTTCCCATGAGTAAGTTCTACGACGTGGTCATCGCCGGCGGCGGTGTAATCGGGGCGTCCTGCGCCTATCAATTGTCCAAACGCAAAAACCTCAAGGTGGCCTTGATCGACGCCAAGCGTCCGGGCAACGCGACCCGCGCGTCAGCCGGTGGTTTGTGGGCGATCGGCGAGTCGGTGGGCCTGGGGTGCGGGGTGATTTTCTTCCGCATGATGTCGGCCAACCGCAAGCGCGAAACCCAGGGCGCGGCGGTGGCAGTGGACGCCAGTACGCCGCACATCCTGCCAGAGTCGTTCTTTGATTTCGCCTTGCAGTCCAACGCGCTGTACCCGGCGCTGCACCGTGAACTGAAAGACAATCACGGCATGGATTTCAAGTTCGAAAAGACCGGGCTCAAATTCGTGATTTATGACGATGAAGACCGCCTCTACGCCGAACATATCGTCGGCTGCATTCCGCATTTGGCCGATCAGGTGCGCTGGCTCGATCAAGCCGCACTGCGCGAAGCCGAGCCCAGCGTCAGTCATGAAGCACGCGGGGCGCTGGAGTTTCTCTGCGACCATCAGGTCAGCCCGTTCCGCCTCGCCGACGCCTACATGGAGGGCGCGCGGCAGAATGGCGTCGATATCTTCGTCAACACCAACGTCACCGGCGTGTTGCACCACGGCACGCGGGTCACCGGCGTACAAACGGCCGAGGAGGGCGTGTTCCACTGCAAGACGCTGATCAATGCCGGCGGTGCCTGGGCGGCGGACCTGAGCGAATGGGCGACCGGCATCCGCATTCCGGTGAAACCGGTGAAAGGGCAGATTCTGCTGACCGAGCGCATGCCGAAAATCCTCAACGGCTGCCTGACCACCAGCGACTGCTACGTGGCGCAAAAGGACAACGGCGAGATCCTCATCGGCAGCACCACCGAAGACAAAGGCTTTGACGTCACCACCACCTACCCGGAAATCGCCGGGCTGGTGCAGGGGGCGGTGCGCTGCTTGCCGGAGCTTGCGCACGTCAACCTCAAACGCACCTGGGCGGGACTGCGCCCAGGTTCGCCGGATGAGTTGCCGATTCTTGGGCGAATGCGTGGAGTGGAGGGATATCTGAATGCGTGCGGGCACTTCCGTACCGGGATTCTGACCTCGGCCATTACCGGTGTGCTGCTGGATAAAATGGTCAACGACGAGCCGCTGCCATTGGACATCACGCCGTTTCTGGCGGATCGCTTCGAGACTGCGCCGGTCAAGCAGACGCTCGAGTTAGAACCTGCCTGACCTGAGCCCGCCACCATCCCCTGTGGGAGCGAGCCTGCTCGCGAATGCAATCTGTCAGTTGTCGAAGTGTTGACTGACACAGCGCTTTCGCGAGCAGGCTCGCTCCCACATTGGAATTTGCGTAAGGCTCAGGGCTGGCGCGATTCTTCTTCAAGCTGATCCGACTCAAACAAACGCGCCAGTTCCGCCCGGGCTTCCTGGGCGGTTTGCAGGACTTTGGCTGCGTCGTCGTACACCGCGTGTTGCGCCTCAAGCACCTGTTCGTCGTGGTGCTTGAAGCGTTTGATCCGCGCATCGGCCTGGGCCTGGGTCAGCCCGAGGCCAACCAGCGTGCGCCGGCTCATTTCCAGACTTGAGTAGTACGTCTCACGAATCGCCTCGGCGCCAACATCCACCAAGCGGTGAACGTGCTGACGGTTACGGGCCCGGGCGATGATCTTCATGTGCGGGTAGAGCTTGCGCACCACCTCGGCGGTCTTGATATTCGTCTCCGGATCATCCGTGGCGATCACAAAATATTCCGCCTCACCGACCTTGGCCGCGTGCAGAATTTCCGGGCGCATCGGGTCGCCATAGAACACCGGCACACCACCGAAACTGCGCGACAGTTCGATGGTTTCCACCGAGGTGTCGAGGGCGACAAACTTGATGTTCTGCGCCCGCAGAATCCGCGCAACGATCTGCCCCATCCGGCCCATGCCGGCGATCACCACGCGCGGCGTGTCCGTGTCGATTTCGCGGAATTTCTCGGGTACTTCCACCGGTTGCACTTTTGGGCTGACCAGCCTTGCGCAAAGCAACAGCAACAACGGCGTCACGGCCATCGACAGGGTGATAGTCAGCACCAGCAGGTCATACAGACGCGGCTCGAACAGACCCTGATCGCGCCCGATCTTGAATACCACAAACGCGAACTCCCCCCCCGCCGCGAGCACGATGCCGAGTCGAATCGCACTGACCTTGTTCAAGCCACCGGCCAGGCGTCCCACCACAAACAGCAACGGCAGCTTCAAGCCGATCAACAACAGCGTCAGCCCCAGCACGGTAATCGGCGCGCTGAGCAACAGACTCAGATTGGCACCCATGCCGACGCTGATGAAAAACAGCCCCAGCAGCAGGCCTTTGAACGGTTCGATCTGCGCCTCCAGTTCATGGCGATATTCAGAATCGGCCAGCAGCAAACCGGCAAGAAATGCCCCCAGTGCCATCGACACACCGACCAGATCCATCAGCCACGCGGTGCCGATCACCACCAGTAGCGCGGTCGCAGTCGACACTTCCGGCAGACCGGTTTTCGCCACCACGCGAAACACCGGCCGCAACAGATAGCGTCCGCCGATCACCACCACAGCAATACCACCGAGCACCTGCAAACTATGCCGTACATCGTCGGCAGTGCTGGTGTGATGATCGACACCGGCGAGCATTGGCACCAGCGCGATCAACGGGATCGCGGCGATGTCCTGAAACAGCAGAATGGCAAACGCCAGGCGCCCGTGGGGGCTGGTCAGCTCCTTGCGCTCGGCAAGGCTTTGCAGGCCGAACGCGGTGGACGACAGCGCCAGACCGAGGCCCAGCACAATCGCGCTGTTCAGCGGCTGACCGAACACGGCCAACGCCAGCACGCCAATCACCGTCGCGGTCAGCAGCACCTGCGCCAGACCCACACCGAACACCGATTTGCGCATCACCCACAAGCGTCGCGGCGACAGCTCAAGGCCAATGATGAACAGCAGCAACACCACGCCCAGCTCCGAGATGTGCGCCACGCTCTGCGGATTGCCGATCAGGCCCAGCACCGACGGGCCGATGATCACCCCGGCAAACAGATAACCAAGCACCGCACCCAATTGCAGACGTTTGGCCAAGGGCACGGTGAGCACCGCCGCGAGCAGAAAAACAACGGCGGCTTGCAACAAATTGCCTTCATGGGGCATGGGTTTACTCCTGACAACGGCGCGGCGGGGGGGCGACAAGGATAAAGGCTGAAACCTCGTCAAACCAAATCCCCCTGATTCGGATGATCAACACAATCTCCCCGTAGGAGCGATTGAGATCTGTAACATATTGCATCAATTGGTTACATTTATAACCCAAGCGAATCAATCCCCGAGTCCCGCCATGGCCATCAACTTCGACCTTAACGACCTGCAAGCCTTTCGCGCCGTGGTCGAGCAGGGCAGTTTCCGCAAAGCCGCCGACACCGTGCGACTTTCGCAACCGGCCTTGAGTCGACGCATCGAGAAGCTTGAAGACGCCCTTGGCGTGAAACTGTTCGAGCGCACCACGCGCAAAGTCAGCCTGACCCAGGCCGGGCGCGGTTTCATGCCGAGTGTCGAACGTTTGCTGGACGATCTGGACGTTGCACTGCTGGGCATCAGCGAAGTCGCCTCGACCCGACTGGGCCACGTCACCGTCGCTTGCGTGCCCTCTGCCGCGTACTACTTCATGCCGCGTGTGGTTGCGCGCTATCACCAGCAGTTCCCGCGCATCAAGGTCAAAGTCCTCGATTCCAGCGCCCACGACGTATTGAGCGCCGTGGTTAATGGCGAGGCCGATTTCGGTTTGAGTTTTATGGGCACGCAGGATGCCAAAGTCGACTTCGAGCCGCTTGTGCAGGAGTGCTATGTCGTGGCGTGTCGTCGCGATCATCCGTTGGCCGGGCGCAACAGCGTGACGTGGGACGAGTTCTACCAGCAGGATTACATCTCGCTGGACAAGACTTCCGGCAACCGCTTTTTACTCGATCAGGCCTTGAGCAGCGTGGTGCCGCAGCGTCAGAGCATCTGCGAAACCCGGCATGTGACGACGATGATCGGCCTGGTGGAGGCAGGGTTGGGTGTAGCGGCGGTGCCGCTGATGGCGATGCCGGGGCCGGATCATCCGATCCTGACGCGGATACCGCTGACGGATCCGCAAGTGATGCGCAGCGTTGGCATTATCAAGCGCCGGGATCGCACGCTGACCCCGGCGGCACTTGAACTGGAGCGGCTGGTGGTGGAAATGAAAGTCCAGCCGCCGATTATCAACGCTTGACCGAATCCAGCCCGGTCGCCTGCACGTCAGCCTTTGCGGCCGGCGCAGCGAGGTAGGCGAGTAACGCTTTGGCCTCGGCGGGATGTTGCGCGTTGACCGGAATACCCGCAGCGAAGCGCGTCACCGATTGCACCGACTCTGGAATCTTCGCCACAAAACTCACCCCTGGCACCGGCAGCAATTCGCTGACCTGCTGGAAGCCCAGTTGATAATCACCCGTGGCAACCACCGAGCCCACGGGGATTTTCGCGATCATCTTCGCCTTCGGTTTCAACTGATCTTCGATGCCGAGTTTCTTGAACAACTGCTGCTCGATGTACACGCCGCTGGCGCTGTCGGAGTACGCCACCGATTGCGCGTCAAGCAGGGTTTTCTTCAGGCTTTCGACGTTGCTGATGTCCGGTTTCGGCGCGCCAGCGCGTACCACCAGGCCGATCCGCGAGTCCGCCAGTTCTACCCGCGACGCCGGGTCGACCTTGCCTTGCTTGATCAATTCGTCGAGGGCGTAGCCGACCATGATCACCACGTCGGCATGCTCGCCACGCGCGAGCCGATTGGGAATTGCCTCTGGCGCCTTGCCCATCGACGGGCCGAACTGGGTGTCGAGGGTGTTGCCAGTGGTCGCGGCGAATTTCGGGCCGAGGATTTTATAGGCCGCCGTGAAGCCGCCCGAGGTCATCACGTTTACTTGTTCGGCGTGCGCCAGGGCGCTGAAAGCGAGCAGGGCGAGGGCGCCCAGATTCAACAGTTTTTTCATGGTCGTGGTTCCTTATGCAGTAGCCGGTTGCAGACGGCCGCCTGCGCGGCGATAGAGGTAAAGCGTCGCGAGCAATGCGCACAGCGCGCCGATGCTCATCCAGTAGCCCGGCGCGGCTTTGTCGCCGGTGTACTGAATCAGGAAGGTCGACATCGCCGGCGTGAAACCGCCGAAAATCGCTGTGGCCAGGCTATAGGCGAGGGAGAAACCGGCGACGCGTACTTCCACCGGCATGATCTCGGTGAGCGCCGGAATCATCGCGCCGTTGTACAAACCGTAAATAAACGACAGCCACAACAGCGACAGCAGCATGTGGCTGAAACTCGGTGCCTGCACCAGGTACGACAGTGCCGGATAGGTCGTGGCCAAGGCCAGCAGCGACATCGCGATCAGCACCGGACGACGACCGATGCGGTCGGACAACATGCCGCCGATCGGCAGCCAGAAGAAGTTCGACACACCCACCAACAGTGTCACCAGCAATGCGTCGGAAGTGCTCAGGTGCAGCACGGTTTTGCCGAAGGTCGGCGCGTACACGGTGATCAGGTAAAACGCGGTGGTGGTCAGGGCGACCATCAGCATCCCGCCGAGCACCACGCCCCAGTTCTGACCGAGGGTACGGAACACTTCGCCCATGGTTGGACGGTGCTTGCGTGCGGCGAACTCTTCGGTTTCCGCCAGATTACGGCGCAGGAAAAAGATGAACGGGACGATCATGCAGCCGATGAAAAACGGAATCCGCCAGCCCCAATCGGCAACCACTTCCGGCGCCATCCACGCGTTCAGCGCGTAACCCAAGGCAGCCGCGACGATGATCGCCACTTGCTGACTGGCCGACTGCCAAGCGGTGAAAAAACCTTTGCGGCCCGGTGTGGCGATCTCGGAGAGATAAACCGACACGCCACCCAGTTCCGCACCGGCCGAGAAACCCTGCAACAGTCGCCCGATCAATACCAGCGCCGGGGCGAACAGGCCGATGGTTTCGTAACCGGGCACCAATACAATCAATATTGTGCCGCTGGCCATGATCGACAGGGTGACAATTAACCCTTTGCGCCGACCGACATCATCGATGTAGGCACCAAGCACAATGGCTCCCAGCGGACGCATCAGGAAGCCTGCGCCGAACACTGCAAAGGTCATCATCAGGGAGGCGAATTCACTGCTCGCCGGAAAGAACACCGCCGCGATCTGCGTGGCGTAGAAGCCGAACAGAAAGAAGTCGAACTGTTCGAGGAAGTTACCCGAGGTCACTCGGAAAATGGCACCGGCCCGCGAGCCGCCGTGTGGGATTGAGGCTGTCATAGAAAAGAACTCCACCGCTTTTATGACGTGCGCTACGGGGAGGCGGCGCACGGTTTTTATTGAGGCGGATGGTGGCGCAGATGTAACAATCTGTTAATTGCATTGTTGGCATGGATTGATGCCGAAAGTGAATCAATGGGCTGGCATTGCGATCATCAGTGGGAGCGAGCCTACTCGCGAAGGCGTGCGTTCAGGCGCTGGAGATGTTGCCTGTGCCGGCCTCATCGCTGGCAAGCCAGCTCCCACAGGTTTTGTTGTGTGCACAACTGTTGAATGCATTACCCATCCTTTTTGGGGCTGGCGGTCCAGCCCTCAGGTCTTTGCAACGTGTACAAATAGTGAGTTCACCTTCGATCCCTGTGGGAGCTGGCTTGCCAGCGATGGCGGTGGGTCAGGCGACGCTGACTTCGTCACGAGCAGGCTCGCTAACGCTGTCATCCGCCAAGGCTTGTGCGGTCAGCAGCGGCGGTAGCGGGCAATCGAGCAAATCCGCCACCGCGCGAAACACCTCTGCCTCTGCCACAGTGACGACGCCGTCGTGCATCACGCAACGGGTCATGGCGTTGAGCAGGGCGGGCCGCTCCTCTGGCATGAGGTGGCGCAGGCGCTTGATCGCCGCTTCCAGCCCTGTCAGGTCCTCCAGCTCGACGCGCATTTCCTGTGGCCGTTCGAACGTCAGGCCTTGCCAGGCAAATTGCAGTGCCTGCGATGCTGCCGGCATGTTCTGCTGCCCGGCGCGGGCGAGTGCGGTGAGCAACGCCATGAGTTCTTCGGCGCACTGGAACAAACCGAACTTGAACTGCGCAGGTGCGGCGCCCTCGACATTGCGCTCGACAATCCGTAACAGCGTCCACTCCAGCAGCTCGGTTTCGTTGTCGGCTTCGATCAACAGATTCAGGTTGTGCTTGACCTTGGCGAATGGTTTTTTGCCCAGTTGTTGCAGGCTAGGAATGGCCAGGTCCAGCAATGGCAGACGCAGGCCAGGATTGAGCGACGACAAAGGTTCACGCAGCAGATTCAGGGTGCTGAACATGTTGTCGTCGATTGCCTCGCGCAGTATCTCCAGTTGCACGCCCAGCAAGGAAACCGAGCGCGACAGCAGCAGTCCGTAAACGATGGCCTGCGCGCCCTCGACAGTGCGGGCCGCCGCTTTGAGCGATTGCGGAATGTCTTCCAGCATGCGCCGCGCTTCGATCAGATGTTCGGCTTGCGGCGCGCCGATGGCGGCAACGGAAGCCTGAATCGAGTTCATGTCGTAAAGCACCTCCATGGCCGCAGCAGGCACGCCGCCGAACGCATCGGGTACTGGCAGAACGACAGTGGGCTGGAGCTCGGTCAGCGGTGCTGCGATCTTGCTGAAACTGCCATCCCATTGCGCATCGACCCGGCGGATTCGCTCATTCAGATCCGGATGCGATGCCAACGAGCCAGAGCTTGTGGCGCCCGGTCCGAAATACAGGTGGCTGTATTCCTCGGCCCGGGGGGATTTGATGGCCGAGCCGAGTTCATAACCGCCAATTTTCTTCAACGCACCGGCGATGCCTTGCGGATTGCGGGTGTATTGCACCGCGGTGGCATCGGCCAGAAACTCACGCTCCCGACTGATTGCAGCTTTGATCCGATTGCCAAATATCGTCCCCGTGATACCGACAATCAACAGTGCAAAACCGATCAACATCGGGATAGCCACGAACTTGTTGCGACTCGCTGGCGTTTTACCGACGTGCTCCGTGCCCTGGAGGATATAGGAGCCGGTCAACCCCAGTACCATGATCCCGTGGACGATGGCGACCAGCCGCGTATTGAGGCGCATGTCGCCATTGTAGATGTGGCTGAACTCATGGGCGATCACCCCTTGCAACTCTTCGCGGGTCAGCAGATTGATCGCGCCCTGGGTGACGCCGATGACCGCATTCTGTGGCGTGAGTCCCGCAGCGAAAGCGTTTATGCCCAGATCGGGCAGCAAGTACACCGAAGGCACCGCGGTGCCGGAGGCGATGGCCATTTCTTCCACCACGTTAAGCAAACGCTGCTCTTCAAGCGTTTGCGCGCTGTGGTTGATCAGCCGGCCGTCGAGACGCCGCGCAACCACTTTGCCGCCCTCGGATAACTCCCAGTGTTTCGACAGGCTGCCCATCAACACAATGCTGATGATCACCGCCGACACGGTGCCGACCAGTTGCCGATTCAGCTCCAGATCCATAATGACGTTTCCGTCACCATCCTCGACCGGAATGACCATGAGCAGGCAAGACATCGCGATCAGGCTGAGTACCGCGAGCATCATCAAAAAAATCAGCAGCAGGGTGCGTCGCTTGGCTTGACGCTGTTGTTCAAAAAAATTCATTTCGCCATCCGTTGGCCAGGGGTCAGAACGAAACCTTTGGAGCTTCCTGAATGGCCGCGCTGTCGGCAAACGTCAGCGGCGATGCATCGGCACCGTGGCCGAACAGCGGGGCGAACAAGGCGGCGGGGAAACTTTGCTTGAGCGTGTTGTAGGTCATCACCGCATCGTTGTAGGCCTGGCGGGAGAAACTGACTTTGTTTTCGGTGCTGCTCAGCTCTTCGCTCAGTTGCTGCATGTTTTGTGAGGCTTTGAGATCCGGGTAGGCTTCGACCGTGACATTCAACCGGCCCATGGCACCGCTCAATGCGCTGTCGGCCTGACCCAGTTGCGCCATATTCTGCGCATTACCCGGATGCGCTTGAGCCGCCTGCAAACCGGCTACCGCACTGTTACGCGCAGCAATCACCGCTTCAAGCGTTTCGCGCTCATGGGCCATATAACCCTTGGCAGTGGCCACCAGATTGGGGATCAGGTCGTAGCGGCGCTTGAGTTGTACTTCCAGTTGCGCGAAGGCGTTTTTGATCTGGTTGCGTCGGGCGACGAGATCGTTGAAGAGTTTGATGGCATAGAGGGCGAGGAGCCCGGCAACGACCAGAATGATAATGAGGGTGCTGTTCACGGTGATGTCCTTGTTCACGCGGCAGAAAGGGGCGCGGCATGTTAGCGCAAACGCCTGCTCGCGACAGCCGTGTTTTCGGGCATGGCAATGTATTGGAAGTGCCGTCCCCATCGCTGGCAAGCCAGCTCCCACACAGATCTGTAGGGAGCTCAAGTTTTGTAACTGGCTTGCCAGCGACGACGGCCTGTCTAACGAAAGAAATCCCCCTGCTAATCCAAACAAAAAACAAGGAATGATTTCGCCGCCGCGCAGTCGGAGTACAGGTAGCACATATCTCTGGAGGTTCACCGATGAACAGCAAAACCCTATTCGCCAGCCTGGCCCTGGTCGCCGGCATTGCCGGGATCAGCCCGATTGTTCAAGCGGCGCAAACCTCGAACGATCCCTCCGTCCAGTCCCCCGTCAGTGATCGCGAACTAAAGATCAACGACCGCGCGCCAGACGTTTATCAACGCAGCGACAAAGCCTTGAAGAACTGGAAAGCGAAAGGTTTGAAAGCACCGGTTGAGCAAGCGCAGTGGGTGCAGATCAAAGATCAGTACGTGATGGTGATGATCACCAACGGGACGATTGTCGAGATGCAGCCGGTAGAGCGTTAAGCCGCTTCAGATGATCAGCCACGGATGGCTGATTTTGCAGTTCTGCGCTTACAGCAACTGTCCCTTGTCCCAAAGATGCACCAGATCCCCCGGCGCCTGATCCTCCGGCACTTTCAGCACCATTTCCCCGGACGGGTAGCGCACTTCTATCTGATAGAAACGCTGATCGCCGCGTCCGGTTTCGATGCTATCGAGCGGCAGACAGCCCTCCAATACCGAGCAGATTCGGGTGCGTTCGCTGATGTCGCATTGAGCGAATTCGATTTCACGGGGGCGGCTCAGGCTATGAATGGCCGCCACGCCACCCTGACGTGATACCCGCACCACGGAATCGTCACCCAACTCGGGCAGAATTTTCATACAACCTCCACGACCAATTCGATACCGACCTGAGCCCAGGCCTCACGCACCGCAGTCACCTCTCTGGCACCGAAGCGTTTGCCAGCGTTTTCGACCGTCAACCCGGCGAATGCCTCAAACGTTGCGTCCTGACTCAAGCGTTTGTCGCACAGCGTGTCGTACCAGATCCGCCCGGCTTTCTCCCAGGCGAAACCGCCCAAGGTTCGAGCCGCCAGATAGAACGCCCGGTTGGGAATCCCTGAGTTGATATGCACGCCACCATTGTCTTCGGTGGTAATGACGAACTTGCGCATGTGATCCGGTTGCGGATCCTTGCCCAACAGCGGATCGTCATAAGCCGTGCCGGGATGCGACATCGAGCGCAGTCCCTTTCCGTGGATTTGTGGCATCAGCAGATCAGCGCCTATCAGCCAGTCAGCCTGCTCCGCCGTGTGGCTGAGTACATATTGCTTGGTCAAAATCCCAAACACATCTGACAGTGACTCATTCAAAGCACCTGATTGATTCGCGTAAATCAGTCCCGCCTCGCTTTCTGTGACGCCATGCGCCAGCTCGTGGGCAATGACGTCCAGGGAGCGGGTGAAGCGCTGGAAAATTTCGCCATCACCATCACCGAATACCATCTGAGCGCCGTTCCAGAAGGCATTTTCGTAACCCTGGCCGTAGTGAACGCTGCCGATCAGGGCGAAACCCTTGTTGTCGATCGAGTCCCGGCCCAGCACCTTCCAGAAGAAATCATAGCTGGCGCCCAACGCATCATAAGCTTCGTCGACCGCCGGGTCCCCGGTCGCCTGTTGGCCTTCCAGCCGCACCGCCATCCCCGGTAGCAACATTTTGTTTTGTGCATCATGGATGCTGCGCTGTGCGATGCCGGGTTTGTTCGATGGCGGCAGGATTGCCTGGGCCAACGGACGCGAAGGCGGGCCGGGATTGGGCAACAGGCTGCGTACGTGATTGAGGGTGCGCATCGCCGCTGTCCGTTGCGGCTCCGAACCGTGGGCGATGATGCGATTGAGGATGTACGGCGGAATGAAACTGCGCAGCAAACGTGAGTCGGTCATCAGAGCTTCCTTGGCTAAATACGATGTCGATACACATGTGAGCCGCGCGGCGTGTTTCGGTTCCGTGCATTGCCATCGGCAACGAATTCTGCGAAAAACGCCGTCCGTGCCCCGACCGGGCCATCCCGACTGAGTGAAACAGCCATGACGAACGAACTGCAAATCATCGACCTGCAACCGGGCGAGGGCAAAGCTGCCGTCAAAGGTGCGCTGATCACCACCCAATACACCGGCTGGCTGGAAGACGGCACCGAGTTCGACTCTTCCTACAGCCGTGGCAAACCTTTTCAGTGTGTGATCGGCACCGGCCGCGTGATCAAGGGCTGGGATCAGGGCCTGATGGGCATGCAGGTGGGCGGTAAACGCAAACTGCTGGTGCCGGCGCATCTGGGGTACGGAGAACGAACCATGGGCAAAATTCCGCCGAATTCGAATCTGGTGTTCGAGATTGAGCTGTTGGAGGTTTTGACGCGGGAGGATTGAGATTATGGGCGCCGATTTGGATGAAGTTCGTTACTTCATCCAAATCCCATCAGGGTTGATCAGGTGAATACGTCTATATCGTCGAGCGTGTCTTCAATGATCCCTTGCAGCGAAGGATGCGTTCGCTTGACTGATTCGAGTGCAGCAAAAATTGTTTCAGTATCCAGTTCGCCATGCCTGCGAGCGATGTGTCCGAGCGCCGTAGCCGCCGAGGCCACAATGGATTCAGTTTGGTTTGTCAGGTATCTCAGGCAGATGCCCTGAGCCCAGTTTCTGTCGGTTTCATTCAAGCCAATGGAAACGAGCGCAGCGACCACGTTTGCATCGGTGCCGCTGGCAAGAAGCTTTATGGCCTCGTCGTGGTCTATCGATGGATCTTGGCAGATGAGGCTCATAGGCAAAGTTAACCCCTGACACCAATGAAAAGATCGAGTCCCGATGGCAACTGCTCGTTAACCGCCATGCCGATTTTTTGAGCTTGCTCGGGTGTCAGCAACCATTCACCGTCGGGACTTCCATCAAGTCCTTTCCAACCCATTGCAGCCAAGACTGCAGGCTCAAACTCCGGCCCGACTGTAAACTCGTATTTTAAGGAGTCGTCTTCCTCGTCACCTTTTAAAAAAACGCTAATCCATAAAAACATTGGTAGCCTGCTGTCTGCCTCACCCATTGAAGTGGTTGGTCTCACGGGGAAGTTCTCTCGTGAGAGCGCGCGCATCAGATTGGCCAGCGTGCGCATATTGGCAGCATCCTGCGGCGTGTCTTCCAGAGCATCTCAGACACTTGAGAAGCGTTGGAAGCCGGAGTGATGTTCCTTCATGGTTTAAGCCTTCCTGGGGTTTGGCTTTCGGATAATCGAGTGCAGAAAGAACGCTATCGCGAGCAGGCTCACTCCTACAGTTGATTGCGGTGGCTCATGGCAATTGAGTACGCCGCAGATCCACTGTGGGAGCGAGCCTGCTCGCGAAGGCGGCTTCAACATCAACTCAGGAAATGGTTTTGACACCCCGCCCAAAGCGCTCGCGATACACGGACGGCGGCACGCCGACCACCCCGCGAAACGCCACCCGAAAACTCTCCACCGACCGATAACCGCAGCGCTCGGCAATCTGCTCGGTGTGTTGGTCAGTGCTCTCCAGCAACTCCCGCGCCCGCGCCAACCGCTCATGCTGCAACCACGCCTTGGGCGATTGCCCGCTGGCCTCGGTGAAGCGCCGCAGGAATGTTCGCTCGCTCATCGCCGCTTCACTCGCCAGGTCGCGCACCTCCAACGGCTCGTGCAAGCGCTCGCGCGCCCACTGCATCACGCGTGACAGATCGTTACGCGGCGTCTGGCTGACAGGGGTCGGAATGAATTGCGCCTGACCGCCGGTACGCTGCGGCGACATCACCAGCCGCCGCGCCACCGAGTTGGCGACCTGCGTGCCAAAGTCGCGCGCCACCAGATGCAGGCAGGCGTCGATGCCGGCCGCGCTGCCTGCCGAAGTGATCAACTGGCCGGAGTCGACGTAGAGCACATCCGGATCGACTGCAATGGCTGGAAAGCGCTGCGCCAGTTCCGCTGTGTAACGCCAATGAGTGGTGGCGCCATAGCCGTCGAGAAGGCCGGTGGCTGCCAGCACAAACACACCTGAGCAAATCGACAGCAATCTCGCACCGTGGGCATGGGCTCGGCACAGTGCGTCGATTAACGGTGGAGGCACCGCAGCATTCCGGTCGCGCCAGCCGGGGATGATGATGGTGCGGGCCTCGGTCAGCAGCTCTAATCCTCCGTCAGCCAGCACCTGAATCCCGCCCATGGCGCGCATCGGGCCTTGATCGACCGCCGCAATTGCATGCTCGTACCACGCAAAGTCGAACTCCGGCCGGGCGAGCCCGAAGATCTCCACGGCAATGCCGAACTCGAATGTGCAGAGGCCGTCGTAGGCCAGAATCGCGACCAAACCTGGTGAAGTAGGCATTTGGCGGAAAATTCCCGGTGGGTGTCTTGTGCGCCACTTTAGCGATAAGCGTTGGCTGGATAAAGTCTGTTCACACCCACTCAGATGAAGGAGCAACACCTTATGACCAGCCTGGTTTGCGAAATCCCTGCCGCCCCGTCGGCCATCGCCCTCATGCATTTCAGCAGTCGTCTGACGTTCGAAACCGATTGTTCCGACGTGTTCAGCAGTCTTGAGGCCGGTGCGGTCGACTTTGTGCTGGTCGATGTTCGCGGACCAGTGGCCTTCGAGCGAGGTCATATACCGGGCGCGATCAATATTCCAACGCGGCGGCTGACCGTTGAAGGTTTGGCGGGTTACCCAAAAACTACGCTGTTTGTGGTCTATTGCGCCGGCCCGCATTGCAATGGCGCGAACAAGGCTGCGGTGAAACTGGCGGCGCTGGATTACCCGGTCAAGGAGATGATCGGTGGCGTGACAGGTTGGCTCGACGAAGGTTTTCAATTGAGCGTTGAGCAAGCCGCCAAAACCGCAATCGGCTGCGAATGCTGATCCCATTGTAGGAGCTGCCGCAGGCTGCGATCTCTTGATCTTGCGGTAAAAAAACCACATCAGAAGATCACAGCCTGCGGCAGCTTCTACATGGAAATCAGCGTATTTCTGCGCTGGAAATGCTCTTGTCCTACAGTCTTTGCACCACGACGGCGCACCTGTTGACCCCGGTCAATCAGTGCGCCGAAGTTCTGTAAGTAATTGTCGCTTAAAAACAATTTGCCCTGTGCGCGCCGCCATAGACTGCCGACCACTTCGGTTTTTTGCCGCTATATGGCCATGACCGAACGCTGAATCGAAAGCTGCCAATAAAAGCCTCCGCACACAGGAGTAATAAATGAAGAAGCTAGTGATGTTCGGTGCCCTGGCACTGTCGATGTTGTCCCTGACCGCTGTGGCCGAAGACGCCAAGCCGATCCGCATCGGTATCGAAGCCGGTTATCCGCCATTCTCGATGAAAACCCCTGACGGCAAACTCACCGGTTTCGACGTGGATATCGGCGATGCGCTGTGTGAGCAGATGAAAGTCAAATGTACCTGGGTCGAGCAGGAATTCGATGGCCTGATCCCGGCGCTGAAAGTGAAGAAAATCGACGCGATCCTGTCCTCGATGACCATCACTGACGACCGCAAGAAAAACGTCGATTTCACCATCAAGTACTACCACACACCGGCCCGCTTCGTGATGAAGGCCGGCTCCAATGTCACCGATCCGCTGACCCAGCTCAAAGGCAAGAAAGTCGGTGTACTGCGCGCCAGTACCCACGACCGTTTCGCCACCGAAGTGCTGGTGCCGGCCGGGATCGATCTGGTGCGTTACGGCTCGCAGCAGGAAGCCAACCTCGACATGACGTCTGGCCGTCTGGACGCGATGCTGGCCGACTCGGTCAATCTCAGCGACGGTTTCCTGAAAACCGACGCGGGTAAAGGCTTCGAATTTGTCGGCCCGACCTACGAAGACGCCAAATACTTCGGCGGCGGCGCCGGGATTGCAGTGCGCAAGGGCGATGCGGCCCTGGCTGAGCAGTTCAACAAAGCCATCACTGAAATCCGCGCCAACGGCGAGTACAAGAAAGTGCAGGACAAGTACTTCGACTTTGACGTGTACGGCCATTAATACGCCGTAGAAAAAGTGGCCCCGTTTGCGCGGTGGCCACTTTTTTTATGCCCATGATTTATCCTGCACAACACCTTTCCAATGTAGGAGCTGCCGCAGCCTGCGGAAGCTCCTACAGAGTTCGCGGAGTTTTCTTATGCAACGCATCGACCATCTTCTGCCCTGGAGCCATTTGGGCAGCGAACGTTCCCTCAGCGTGTTTCGTTACGGCGCGGGTGCCCGCAAGGTGTACATCCAGGCCAGCCTGCACGCCGATGAACTGCCGGGCATGCGCACCGCGTGGGAACTCAAGCAACGCCTGAATGCACTAGAAGCGCAGGGTCGTTTGCAAGGTGTGATTGAACTGGTGCCGGTGGCTAACCCGATCGGACTCGATCAGCATCTGCAAGGCAATCACATGGGCCGCTTCGAATTGGGCAGCGGCAAGAACTTCAACCGTGCGTTCGTCGAACTCAGTGCGCCTGTGGCAGCGTTGGTCGGTGATCGCCTGGGTTCTGATGCCGACGCCAATATCGCGCTGATCCGCCAGACCATGCTCCAGGTCTTCGATGATCTGCCGGCCCCGGCCTCGCAACTGCAAGCCCTGCATCGTTTGTTGTTGCGCCACGCTTGCGATGCCGATATCACCCTCGATCTGCACTGCGATTTCGAAGCCTCAATCCACCTGTATGCGTTGCCCCAGCACTGGCCGCAGTGGCAGTCATTGGCGGCGCGCTTGAAGGCTGGCGTGGCGTTGTTGTGTGAAGATTCCGGCGGCAGTTCGTTCGATGAATCCTGTTCGACGCCGTGGCTGCGTCTGGCACGAGCCTTCCCGGACGCGGCAATTCCAGCGGCCAACCTCGCGACCACGCTGGAGCTGGGCAGCATGGGCGATACCCGGGTCGACCAGGCGCAGGCCAATTGCGAAGCGATTCTCGGGTTTCTGGCGGAGCAGGGTTTCATCAGCGGTGAGTGGCCGGCGGCGCCAGGCGAATGCTGCGAAGGCATGCCATTCGAAGGCACCGAATACCTCTTCGCGCCGCACCATGGTGTGGTGAGTTTTCTGCGCTCGGCGGGCGAGTGGGTAGAGCAGGGGGATGCGTTGTTCGAGGTGGTGGATCCATTGCAAGATCGCGTCACCACCGTGTGTGCAGGAACCAGCGGGGTGTTGTTTGCGATTGATCGCGGGCGTTACACCGAGCCGGGGATCTGGCAAGCGAAAGTGGCGGGGCGGGTACCGTTTCGCACGGGTAAATTGACTAACGACTGACCGATTTTTGCTGTATTTGCTGGCCTCATCGCTGGCAAGCCAGCTCCCACAAGGTTATGTGAGCACCATAGATCCCTGTGGGAGCTGGCTTGCCAGCGATGGCGGCATCAGCGGCACCACAACATTTGGATCCTCGCTTCAGGATGTTAGGCTCCCCCCTAACCCTGCACCCGGTGAAGGAAGATTTATGTTGAAGGCGTTTGCTTTGCTGACCCTCCTGGCGTCCACCGCCGCTCATGCTCAAATCACACTGCAATCCGATCTGCCGCTCAAGTACATCGAACAGGTTCACCCTGACGCCGATCCACGTCCGTTGGTGATTTTCCTGCACGGTTACGGCAGCAATGAAGCCGATCTGATCGGCATGAAATTTCAGCTGCCGGCGCAGTACAACTACCTCTCGGTGCAGGCACCGCTGACGTTAGGCGAAGGGCGTTTCCAGTGGTTTCGCAAGAAAGGCGAAGGTGCCTACAACGGCGAGACCGATGATCTGAAAGTCAGCGGCCAGAAACTTCGGGATTTTGTAGCGCAAGCGGCGAAGAAATATCACGCTGCCCCGGACAAGGTGTACCTGATCGGGTTCAGCCAGGGCGCGATGATGACCTACGAGGTGGGCCTGCGACCACCCGTGGCGGTGGGCGGTATTGCAGCGTTGAGCGGGCGTTTATTGCCGGTGTTGAAGGCAGAGCTGAAGACAGGGCAACAACCGCTGCCGCTGAGCATTTTCATCGGTCACGGCACGGCCGATGATCCAGTGCCGTATCACCTCGGTACTGAGGCCAATGCATTACTCCAGAAACTGGATTACAAACCGCAGTTTCACGCGTATCCCGGCGTCGGCCACAGCATCAGTGCGGCCGAACTGCGGGACTTGAACGCCTGGTTGCAACAGCTCAATCCTTGAGGATGGTCTTCACCAGCGCATCGTGACCCTTCTTGTCGCTGACCCGGGAGATCACCTGAACCAGCGCCATGCGTGTGCCGGAACCCGCCATCAACGTCGTGTTGAGGGTTTGGCCGCCGCCCTGGCTGGCGGTGCTGTCGACCTGACGCAATCCCAGGCCAGTGCCTTTCTGGGTCAGGCTTTTTTCACTGAGTTTGTTGAAGTCCGGTAGCGCTTTGCGCTGGGCTTCGATGAAATCTGACACGCTGGCGTCCAGGAACTCGCTGTCGTTGTCCTTGACGTTGTTGCCTTCGGGGATCTGGTTTTCTGCGGCGATGACCACGGTTTTGCTGGTCTGGTTGGTGTACATCGTGCCCGTGGCACCGGTCGGACTTGCCGGCAGCGGTTCGGCAACGAAGCCTTTGGGCAGGGTGAAGGCGAATTTGCCGCCCAGCATCGAAACCTTCTCGGTGGCGGTTTTTTCCTTGGCCTTGGCGGCCTGAGCGTTGATGGCGCCGAGACCGGCAACCGCCGCCAGCAACAGGACGACGGCTTTCTTGCTCAACAATGTCATTCGAATCTCCGGGAAGTGGTCATGCCAGGCGGGCGATCATCCCACGCAGCGCCTCGGCACTCCAGCACGTCTCGTCAGGCTTGCGGCTGCGGTGCCGGTTTGGCCAGCAGTTTGCGCGTGACGCCAAGCATGGCCACTGACACGGCAACGCCAATAGCAAATCCGCTGAAGCCCAGGCTTGGCAAGGTCAGTGCCGACACCAGACAGAACGCCGAAAACGAGTACATCCCGGTCGCCGTCGCGCGCAACAATGCCGCGGTAAACTCGGGGCCGCGGGTCTGCTGGGAAAACACCGCCATGACACTGCCGAGCACCGGGAAGACTGCCAGCAGTCCGCTCCAGCGTTCGCCGACGGTGCTGGCCAGCATCGTCACCAGCAGCGTCAACGCCGCACCGGCGATCATCCGCCAGATCAGTTTGTCCGACTTTGGCGCCGAGCGATTGAGCACCGGTTGCACCTTGGGAAACAGGTAGGGCGCCGCCAATAAAGCAACGGCGGCCGCCCCTATAGAAAACGGCAGCGACGCCGGGATCAGCGACAAGACCAACGCCAGCGTCGCCCAGACCGCCAGCGAAGCGCTCAGCGCCCACGGCCAGTTCGCCTTCTGCGCGACCTGCGCGTACGTGATGCAGAAGGCGATCATGGCGAACATCGCCGACAACGCGGCCACTGCTGACTGCGCGGCAAACTGCGGCCCCTGTTCGATCGCCAGGAAAAACAGAATCGGCCCGACCACCACCGGCAAACCCGACAGCCAACCGGCGACGCTAGGCCCCCAGCGCTTGCCGGCCAATGAGATCAGCAGCAAAAAACCGGGAATCAGCAGCAGTTTGAGGATCAGCACGCGGGTGTCTCCGTCAGTGAGAGACGGCCACGGTAGCATTGCTGCACGTACATTGCTGCAGATGCGTGCAATTTTTGTATACAAGATTTTTGGTCTGATATCCGGCTATGCTTTGCTTATGAGGGATTCGCAGAGTCGATGACGTAATGAGCCGATCAGAAAATGTTTTGCGTGGGTGCTGTGCCATAAGCTTTTGGGCCTTGCTGGTGGCGCCTGTCTGGGCCAACTGGCAGGACGAAGTGCCCGGCGCCAGGATCATTGGTACCGGCGATTTCAGTGTGTTCGGTTTCGACGTTTATAACGCACGGCTGTGGAGTGCCGCGCAGCCTCTGGCAGACGGGCAGCCTTTTGCCCTGGAGTTGATCTACCAGCGCAAGATTTCTCGCGACGATCTGGTCGAAGCCAGCGTTGATGAAATCAAACGTCTGAATGGAGCCTCCGTCACCCCGGCACAACTGACCGGCTGGCAGGCACAGATGCAGCAGGCGTTCGTCGATGTTCAGGCCGGCACCCGTATCACCGGGGTGTATTTGCCGGGGCAGGGCGCACGTTTTTTTGTCGGTCAGCAGTTGCAGCATGAGATCGATGACCCGCAGTTTGCCCGAGCGTTTTTTGATATCTGGTTGAATCCGCGTACGCGCAATCCCGAACTGCGCCAGCAATTGCTGGGCGTGACGGGATCTTGAGCTCTCGTCAACGAGGTCGAAACGCCTGAGCTGAGTTTTCGACTGGTTTACGAATGTGCGGGTGAAACTCAGCTTGCCCGAAATCGCTACTACACCGTTCTGCCCGCCGGAAGTGGCCGGTAGTGTCACGGTTGATCCCAATACTGCATCAATCAAGGCTTCAAGCCGTCGCTGTCGGTGATCAGCGATGCCGCATAACCTTTATCTGTGCACGTCCATCTTGCAGACGCGGAGGATCGGCAAGGGTCTGCTCCTCTCATCCGGTTGCCTCTTGCCGCTGGCGATGTAATCAGCGAGCATGCAAGGAGTATAGGGGTAGGGGGTATAGGTATGTCGCACATTCATGAACACAAAGATGAACTGCTCAACCGCGTCCGGCGCATTGCCGGTCAGGTTCAAGCGGTGGAAAAAGCGCTCGAAGGTGATGCCGATTGCGCCAAGACCCTGCATCTGGTCGCTGCGATTCGGGGGGCGGTCAACGGCTTGATGGAGCAATTCATTGAAGCTCACACCCGTGAGCACGTCGCGCACCCCGACCTCAGTGACGAAGCGCGCGCACAAGGTGCCGAAGACTTGCTTCTGGCTATCCGCCGTTATTCCAAATAGAGCGCCAACATCATGAATCTGACTCCACAGATTGATCGCCACAGCCACGATCACCAGTTTCTCGGCGCCTCTCACGATGAAAACGCCCGTCGCACACTTTGGGTGGTCGCGCTGACGTTTGTAATGATGATCGGCGAGATTGCCGCCGGTTATATCACTGGCTCCATGGCATTGCTGGCCGACGGTTTTCATATGGCGACCCATGCCGGCGCGTTGGGTATTGCCGCTGCGGCCTATGGTTTTGCCCGGCGCAATGCCAACAACAAGCGCTACAGCTTCGGCACCGGCAAGGTCGGTGATCTGGCCGGTTTCGCCTCGGCCATGGTGCTGGGGCTGGTATCGCTGGGCATTGCCGGCGAGTCGATCCTGCGCCTGTTCCAGCCGACCACCGTGGCGTTTGGCGAGGCGACAGTGATTGCCGTTGTGGGGCTGGCGGTCAATCTGGTCAGCGCCTTTGTGTTGATGGGCCACCACGGGCATGACCACGGCCATCATCATGACCATGCTCACGAACATGGCGGTCATCACCATCACGACAACAACCTGCGTTCAGCCTACGTTCATGTGCTGGCCGATGCATTGACTTCGGTACTGGCGATTGCCGCGTTGCTGGCTGGCCGGTATCTCGGCTGGGTCTGGCTGGATCCGGTGATGGGTATTGTCGGCGCCATCGTCATTGCCAAATGGGCGTTCAACCTGATGCGTGACAGCTCCGCTGTGTTGCTTGACGCCACCGATGAGCCGGTGGCTGCCGAAATCCGCGAGCTGCTGGAAACCTCGGGCGACGTGCGGATCAGCGATCTCCACGTCTGGCAGGTTGGCCCGCAAGCACGGGCGGCGATTGTCAGCGTGGTAGCGAGTGCAGGGGTTACCGCAGAAGCCGTTCGCGCACGGCTGGCACCGGTGCATGAGCTGTCGCACTTGACCATCGAACTGCACAGCGCTTAATTCTTCACTTCAGTGAACAGTGGAATCCGCCCATTGAGGGACGGGCGGTAGTGCCAGCTCAGGTGTTCCAGTTCAATGCCGTGAGTGAGAATTTCCTGCACCGTCGCGCTGGCAATATTCATGGCGAGCGCTTGTCCCGGACATTGATGTCGACCGCTGCCAAAGCTCAGACTGCGGCGGTTTGGGCGATCCAGTAGAAACTGGTCAGGGTTGTCGTTCAGGGCCGGATCGCGGTTGGCCGAGGCCAGCAGCACCAGAATCACCGCGCCAGCCTCGACGCGCACACCATCGATTTCGCAGGATGCGGCGACAAAGCGCCGGGTGTTCTGTACCGACGGGTCGAAGCGCTGGAGTTCACTCAGCAAGGCTTCCACTGATTCGCCACGCAACTCGGGCTGACGATGTAACGCCAGCAGCGCATTGCCGATCAGCCCCGCGCAGGCTTCAAACGTCTGCGAGCAGAGGCCGATCAGGTTGGCGATCAGGTTTTCTTCATCCCCTTCAAAGCGCTGCCTGATACCTGCAAGCAAAGAACGGTTCACCGCGGGCTCGGCCAACAACTCGATGAACTGCCCGCGCAACTGTTCGGCGGCGACATGGGCAGCCGCCAGTTGCACGTCGGTGCTCAGTGGCGACAGGCACGCCGAAAAATCCGCCGTCAGCGCACTGATCGTCCGACTCTGCGCCGGAGAAAACCCGAGCAACGCTGCCACCACCGACACCGGACCGCGGAACATGGCTTTGTACAAGCCGTCCGCATCCGTGCTGAGCAGTCGTGCGTTGACTCGCGCCCGGACTTCGTTCTGATCGATCAGCCCCAGTGGCAGCTCGAATGCCGAACGTGGGCAGCGCTGGCGTTCGCCGTCGTTCATCCGCATCAGGTGGCCGAAGACCTTGCCGGCCATGCCCCGGGCAATCGCTTTGGGCACCGGCTCCAGCGCTGGCCGCACCCGGCAGTCTGGATGAGCCAATACCGCGCAGACGGCGCGAGCGCTGCTGGCGACCCACAGTCTCAGTTCGGGATCAAAGGTCAGTCCGCCCATGCTGCGTAGTTTTGCGTAGTAGGGATAAGGATCGGCGTGAGTCACAGCGATGATCGGGTCCATGGTTCGCAGCCTTGTCGATGAGGAAAGTGTTGCTACTATCTGCAGTCCGTAACGGCGATGATTCGTCGGGGAGCGAAATATGCACGCAGAACATCAAGACATCGGCGTCTCGCAGGTGGCCGCCGCCATCGCCGAGCCGGCGCGGACGAAAATCCTCTGCTCGCTGATGGACGGCCACGCTCGCACCAGCACCGAGCTGGCAGCCGTTGCTGAAGTCAGCGCCTCCACCGCCAGTGCGCACCTGGCCAAACTCAAGGATCTGGCGCTTGTGCGTCTGCATGTTCAAGGTCGCCATCGGTATTACAGCCTCGCCGACAAACGCGTCGCACAGGCGCTGGAAGCGTTGATGGTGATCAGCCAGAACGCCGCGCCAACCTTCAAGCCACACACACCGGATCGCCTGCAATTCGCCCGCACGTGCTACGACCATATGGCCGGGACACTGGCGGTGATGCTGCACGACCGTTTGCTCGAAGCGGGGTGGTTGGTGGCAACCGACGAGCAGGCGTATCGCTTGAGCGACAACGGTAAGGCGCTGTTTGCGGGGTTGGGCATTGAGGTCGAGGACTTGAATGCACTGCGGCGCAAATTTGCCTGCCCGTGCCTGGACTGGAGCATGCGCCGGCCACATCTTGGCGGGTCACTGGGGGCGGCGTTGCTGCAAGCAGCGCTCAAGCGCAAGTGGGTGACGCAGGATCTGGACAGTCGGGCGTTGGCGTTGACGGCGGTGGGGCGCAAGGAAATTCGTGCGAAGTTCGGTATCGCGTTGCCGATTGAGAACAGCCAGACCAAAAGACCCCAGCCTTCGGCAACTCCGGCGGGCCGTGATCACGTGTAGAAGCTATCGCACGATGCGATCTTTTGATCTACCGACGAAGGGCACTTTTTCACCTTGAACCTGACAGGTCGACCCTATACTGTATATGCAACCAGTAAAGGGCCCGTGCCATGCAAATCATCGACAAGCTCAGCATTCTCGCCGACGCCGCCAAGTACGACGCCTCCTGCGCCAGCAGTGGCGCGCCCAAGCGCAGTTCCGAGGGCAAGAGTGGTCTGGGCTCGACCAATGGCATGGGCATTTGCCACAGCTATACGCCGGACGGGCGCTGCGTCTCGCTGCTGAAAATCCTGCTGACCAATTTCTGCCTCTACGATTGCCAATACTGCGTCAACCGCCGTTCCAGTGATGTGCCTCGCGCGCGCTTCACACCCGAGGAAGTCGTGGCGCTGACCATGGACTTCTACCGGCGTAACTGCGTCAGCGGGCTGTTTCTCAGCTCGGGGATTATCCGCTCGGCCGACTACACCATGGAGCAGCTGGTTCGAGTGGCCAAATTGCTCCGCGAAGAGCACGAGTTTCGCGGCTACATCCACCTCAAGACCATTCCCGAAGCTGACCCTGCATTGATCGCGGAGGCCGGGCGCTACGCTGATCGCCTGAGCGTCAACATCGAGCTGCCAACCGATGCCAGCCTGCAAATCCTCGCACCGGAAAAGCACATCGGTTCGATCAAGCAGGCGATGCAGACCATCTACACCGGCGAGCAGACCGTACTCAACGAGCCTCGTGCGCCAAAGTTCGCACCGGCCGGACAAAGCACGCAGATGATTGTCGGCGCCGATGACACCGACGACAGCACCATCCTCCATGGCGCCCAGGCCTTGTACGGTAACTTCCGGCTGCGCCGGGTCTACTACTCGGCGTTCAGTCCGATCCCCGACAGCCCGAAAAGCGTGCCACTGGCTGCACCGCCGCTGATGCGCGAGCATCGCCTGTATCAGGCTGATTTTCTGTTGCGCAGCTACGGCTACAGCGCCGGCGAGTTGCTCAAGGGGCCGGGAAACCTGGCGTTGGACATTGACCCGAAACTGGCGTGGGCGCTTCAGAATCGCGAGGTATTCCCGCTGGATCTGAACAGCGCTGAACCCTCGTTGATCGCGCGTATTCCCGGCATTGGCCTGCGCACCACGGAACGTCTGGTGGAGTTGCGTCGGCAGCGGCGCATCCGTTACGAAGATGTGGCGCGCATGCGCTGTGTGCTGGCCAAGGCCAAGCCGTTCATCATCACCAGCGATTACCACCCGCAGCAGGCCGAGGTCACCAGTCAATTGCTCTATCAGCAATTGCGCGATCGGCCGATGCCGCAGCAGATGGGGTTGTGGGTATGATCAATCTCGATTGCGACGACCTGTTCGATACCTGGCGCCAGCAGGCACGCTGGCTGCTTAGCCATGAAGTCGACCCGAGTGTGGTGAGCTGGGCCAGCGAGGGCGTCAGTGATCTGTTCGCCAGTGAGCATCAAATCCCCGAAGGGCAGGGGCCGTTTCAGGCGCGAATTCCGCGTGCATTGCTCGATACGCTTGGGCAAGCCGCACAATATCGTGGCGACCAGCGCTGGAGTCTCTTGTACGAAGTGTTGTGGCGGGTCAGCCACGGCGATCGCACGGCGATGATGGCTGGGGACAAGCTGGGCAGCGAGTTACAGCGGCGGATCAAGCAAGTACGCCGCGAAGCCCACCACCTGCATGCTTTCGTGCGCTTCATTGAGCGGCCGACGGATTTGCCCGGCCCGCAATATGTGGCGTGGCACGAACCGGCGCACGACATCCTGCACAGCGCCAGCGAGCATTTCGTCGCGCGCATGGGCCGGCACCGTTGGTTGATCGCGACCCCGCGTGATGGCGTTTATTTCGATGGTGAACAACTGATCCATGAGCGCCAATGCCCGGTGGAATGGCAGCAAATGGCGCAGAACGTCGACGATCCGCACGGCAATCTGTGGTTGACCTATTACAGCCACATCTTCAACCCGGCGCGGCTGAACCCGAAAGTGATGCAGGGCCATTTGCCGGTGCGATTCTGGAAAAATCTGCCGGAGGGGGAATTGATCCCCGGACTGATCACGCAAGCGCGGATGGGCAAGCAGCAGAATGGGCAGGCGAGCGGGATTGCCGGGCGTTCCGGGAAACGGATTGCGCTTAAATAAAAGATCGCTCTAAATAAAAAACCCCCACCGGTTTCCCGGTGGGGGCTTTTGAACATCAGCAACCGTCAGATCAAACCTTGACGATCCAGCCCGCTGGCGCTTCGATGTCGCCGGTTTGCACGCCAGTCAGCTCTTTATAGAGCTTCTGGGTAACCGGGCCGACTTCGGTTTCGCTGTGGAACACATGCAGATGGTCGTTGTAGCTGATGCCGCCGATCGGGGTGATCACCGCCGCAGTGCCGCAGGCGCCGGCTTCCTTGAAGTCAGCCAGTTTGTCGATCAGCACATCGCCTTCAACCACTTCCAGGCCCAGACGCGTTTTCGCCAGCTCGATCAGCGAAAGACGGGTGATGCCCGGCAGTACCGAGGGCGAGCTCGGGGTCACGAACTTGTTGTCGTGGGTGATCCCGAAGAAGTTGGCCGAGCCGACTTCTTCGATTTTGGTGTGGGTCATCGGGTCCAGATAGATCGCGTCAGCGAAGTTGGCTTTCTTGGCTTTCGAGCCCGGCATCAGGCTGGCCGCGTAGTTGCCGCCGACCTTGGCTGCACCGGTGCCTTGTGGGGCGGCGCGGTCGTAGCTGGAAATCTGGAAGTTGTGCGGGGTCAGGCCGCCCTTGAAGTAGGCGCCGACCGGGATGCAGAAGATCGAGAAGATAAACTCGGGCGCAGTGCGCACGCCGATGTTGTCACCCACGCCGATCACGAACGGACGCAGGTACAGCGCGCCGCCGGTGCCGTATGGCGGAATGAAACGCTCGTTGGCACGAACCACTTCTTTGCAGGCTTCGATGAACTGCTCGGTTTCGACCATCGGCATCAGCAGACGCGCGCAGCTGCGTTGCATGCGCAGGGCGTTCTGGTCCGGGCGGAACAGGTTGATCGAACCGTCCTTGCAACGATAGGCCTTCATGCCTTCGAAGCACTGCTGACCATAGTGAAGGGCAGTCGAGCCTTCGCTGATGTGCAGCACGTTGTCTTCGGTCAGGGTGCCTTTGTCCCACTCGCCATCGCGAAAGTACGACAGATAGCGCTTGTCGGTCTTGATGTAGTCAAAACCCAGCTTGTCCCAATTGATGCTTTCGTTACCCATGACACCCTCTATCACTGAACAACCGTCGAAACGGTTCAAGGCTTCTGACGTTTTTTGGATGGGCACAACAATACTTCATTCTTGAGCGGTTTCGCAGCCCGGACTATCGGATGACAGACAGATAATTCGTGTTGCCCTCAGGAATTCGCGAGCAGGCTCGCTCCCACAGGTAGAACCCATTTCAAATGTGGGAGCGAGCCTGCTCGCGAAGGGGCCTTCATGGCCATCCGCAAAAGTCCTGAATTACAGATGCAACGCATGCCCCAAAGCACGCAACGCCGCTTCCTGCACCGCTTCACCCAAGGTCGGATGCGCATGAATGGTGCCGCCGATGTCTTCCAGCCGCGCGCCCATTTCCAGGCTCTGCGCGAACGCCGTGGACAACTCCGAAACCCCGACACCCACCGCCTGCCAACCGACAATCAGATGATTGTCGCGACGCGCAACCACCCGCACGAAGCCGGTTTTCGATTCCAGGGTCATTGCCCGGCCATTGGCGGCGAACGGGAAGCTGGAAACGATGCAGTCGAGCCCGGCAGTTTTGGCCTCGTCCGGCGTCTTGCCGACCACCACCAGTTCCGGGTCGGTAAAGCACACGGCAGCGATGGCTGTCGGGTTGAATTCGCGGTTTTTGCCGCTGATCAGCTCGGCAACCATCTCGCCTTGCGCCATGGCGCGATGGGCCAGCATCGGCTCGCCGCTGAGGTCGCCGATAGCGTAGACATTGCGCATGCTGGTCTGGCAGCGGCTGTCGATCTTGATCGCCGAGCCGTTCATGTCCAGATTCAATGCTTCGAGGTTCCAGCCTTGCGTATTCGGTTTGCGACCGACGGCCACCAGCACCTGATCCGTTTCCAGATTCAGGGTGTCGCCGTTTGGATCACGCACCTGCAACGTACCGTCGAAACCCAGTACGCTGTGGTTCAGATACAGTTTCACGCCCAGTTGCTTCAGCGCTTCATGCACCGGTTGCGTCAGCTCAGCGTCATAAGCCGGCAGAATGCGTTCCTGCGCCTCGACCACGCTGACTTCAGCGCCAAGCTTGCGATAAGCAATGCCCAGCTCCAGACCGATATAACCACCGCCGACCACGACGAGGCGTTTCGGCACGCTTTTCGGCGCCAGCGCTTCGGTGGAGGAGATGATCGGTCCGCCAATCGGCAGGATCGGCAGGTTGACACTGGTCGAACCGGTGGCCAGCACCAGATGCTCGCAATGAATGCGCGTGTCGCCGACTTCCACGGTTTTGCCGTCGATGACTTTGGCCCAGCCGTTGATGACTTGAATCTTGTTCTTCTTCAGCAATGCGGCGACGCCAGTGGTCAGGCGATCAACAATGCTGTCCTTCCACTCGACGCTTTTGCTGATATCGAGGGTCGGCGCCGAAACGCTGATACCCAGTGCCGAATGCTGGTTGTGCTGCTGGGTCTGATGAAACTGCTCAGCCACATGGATAAGCGCTTTCGAGGGAATGCAGCCGATGTTCAAGCAAGTGCCGCCCAGCGATTGGCCTTCGACCAGAATGGTCTGAATGCCCAGTTGCCCGGCGCGAATCGCCGTGATGTAGCCGCCGGGGCCGCCGCCAATGATCAGCAGCGTGGTGTTCAAGGTTTGCATTGCATCACTCCACAAACAGCGTTGCGGGTTGTTCGAGCAGGCCGCGAATGGCCTGGATGAAGAGCGCCGCGTCCATGCCATCGACCACGCGGTGATCGAAGGAGCTGGAGAGGTTCATCATCTTGCGGATCACTACCTGGCCTTTGACGACCATCGGACGTTCGACGATTTTGTTGACGCCGACGATGGCCACCTCAGGCAGATTCAGCACCGGCGTGCTGACGATGCCGCCCAGCGCACCGAGGCTGGTCAGGGTGATGCTTGAGCCGGACAGTTCATCGCGGCTGGCCTTGCCATTGCGCGCGGCGTTGGCCAGGCGCGAGATTTCTGCAGCGCTGTCCCACAGGCTGCGCGCTTCGGCGTGACGCACCACCGGCACCATCAGGCCGACATCGCTTTGCGTGGCGACCCCGACATGCACGGCGCCGAGGCGAGTGATGACTTGGGCTTCGTCGTCGTAACGGGCGTTCATCTGCGGGAAGTCGCGCAGGGCCACCACCAATGCGCGGACGAGGAACGGCAGCAAGGTCAACTTGCCGCGGCTGGCGCCGTGTTTTTCGTTCAAATGCGCGCGCAGTTCTTCAATCGCGGTGACGTCGATTTCTTCCACGTAGCTGAAGTGCGCGGCACGTTGAGTGGCGTCTTGCATGCGCTGGGCGATCTTGCGGCGCATGCCGATCACTTGAATCTGTTCTTCGTCGTTGCGCTGGGCATAAGCGGCGGCGACTGGCGCTTGAGCGTTGGACTGACATTGCGCCAGATAGGCATCGAGGTCTTCGTGCAATACGCGACCGGCCGGGCCACTGCCACGCACCAGACGCAATTGAATGCCCAGATCCAGCGCATGTTTGCGCACGGCCGGGGAGGCCAGCGGACGCTCATTCGCCTCACGGGCAACCATCGGGCCCTGACAAACGGCAGCCGAGCGCGGTGCAGCGGCGGCGGGTTTGGTCTCTACGACAGCTTCGGCTTTCGGTGCAGCAGGTTCCTTGACAGTAACCGGAGCCGGCGCCGCCGACTCTTTCAGATTGCCCGCGCCTTCCACTTCAATGCTGATCAGCACGCTGCCGACCGCCATCACTTCACCCGGCTGACCACCGAGCGCAATCACCTTGCCATGCACCGGCGACGGAATATCGACCATCGCCTTGTCGGTCATGACATCGGCCAGCACCTGATCTTCAACCACCAGATCGCCAACCTTGACGTGCCATTGCGACAGTTCTACTTCTGCGATGCCTTCGCCAATGTCTGGCATCTTGATAACGTGCGTGCCCATTCAGACCTCCATGACCCGTTTCAAAGCCGCGCCCACTCGGGACGGGCCAGGGAAATACGCCCACTCTTGCGCGTGCGGGTAGGGGGTGTCCCAACCGGTGACGCGTTCGATCGGCGCTTCCAGGTGATGGAAACAGTGCTCTTGCACCAGCGACACCAACTCTGCGCCGAAACCGCAGGTGCGAGTGGCTTCGTGAACCACTACGCAGCGACCGGTTTTCTTCACCGATTTGACGATGGTTTCCAAGTCCAGCGGCCACAGGCTGCGCAGGTCGATGACTTCGGCATCGACGCCGCTTTCTTCAGCGGCCACTTGCGAGACATATACGGTGGTGCCGTAGGTCAGCACGGTCACGTCCTTGCCCGGACGGGTGATCGCGGCGACGTCCAGCGGCACGGTGTAGTAGCCGTCCGGAACCTGCGCAGCGGGGTGTTTCGACCACGGGGTTACCGGGCGGTCGTGGTGGCCGTCGAACGGGCCGTTGTACAGGCGTTTTGGTTCGAGGAAGATCACCGGGTCATCGTTTTCGATGGAGGCGATCAGCAAACCTTTGGCGTCATACGGGTTGGACGGCATGACCGTGCGCAGACCACAGACCTGAGTGAACATCGCCTCGATGCTCTGACTGTGGGTCTGGCCACCGTAGATGCCACCACCGCACGGCATGCGAAGGGTCATCGGTGCGGTGAACTCGCCAGCCGAGCGATAGCGCAGACGCGCCGCTTCGGAAATGATCTGGTCGGACGCCGGGTAGACGTAGTCGGCGAACTGGATCTCGGCCACCGGACGCAAACCGTAAGCGCCCATACCAACGGCAACGCCGACGATGCCGCTTTCGGAAATCGGTGCGTCGAACACCCGCGACGAGCCATATTTGGTCTGCAGGCCTTCGGTGCAACGGAACACGCCGCCGAAGTAACCGACGTCCTGACCGAATACCACCACGTTGTCGTCACGTTCAAGCATCACATCCATGGCCGAGCGCAGGGCCTGGATCATGGTCATGGTGGTCGTGGTCATGGCGGTTTCCAGCTGAATATTGTTGTTGTGATCGTTCATCTCAGACCCCCAACTGCTGACGCTGGCGCTTCAAGTGCTCCGGCATCTCTTTGTAGACGTCTTCGAACATGGTCGCGGCGCTTGGAATCTGGCCGCCTGCGAGGGTGCCGTACTGCTCGGCCTGTTTCTGCGCGGCAATCACTTCGGCTTCGAGTTCGGCGCTGACGGCGGCGTGTTCTTCATCGGACCAGTGGCCGATCTTGATCAGGTGCTGCTTGAGACGCGCGATCGGGTCGCCGAGCGGGAAGTGGCTCCAGTCATCGGCAGGACGATATTTCGATGGATCGTCGGAGGTCGAGTGCGGGCCGGCGCGGTAGGTGACCCATTCGATCATGGTCGGGCCGAGGTTGCGGCGGGCGCGCTCGGCAGCCCATGCAGAAGCCGCGTAGACCGCGTAGAAGTCGTTACCGTCAACACGCAGCGAGGCAATGCCGCAACCGACGCCGCGTCCGGCGAAGGTGGTGGCTTCACCGCCAGCGATGGCCTGGAAGGTCGAAATCGCCCACTGATTGTTGACCACATTGAGGATCACCGGCGCCCGATAAACGTGGGCGAAGGTGAGGGCGGTGTGGAAATCTGATTCGGCAGTGGCGCCGTCGCCGATCCACGCCGAGGCGATTTTGGTGTCGCCCTTGATCGCCGAGGCCATGCCCCAGCCCACGCCCTGAATGAACTGGGTGGCGAGGTTGCCGGAAATGGTGAAGAAGCCGAAGTCCTTGACTGAGTACATGATCGGCAGTTGACGGCCCTTGAGCGGGTCCCGCTCGTTGGACAACAACTGGCAGATCAGGTCGACCAGCGGCACGTCGCGCGCCATCAGAATGCTTTGCTGACGGTAGGTCGGAAAACACATGTCGTCGACGTTCAACGCCAGCGCCTGGGCGCTGCCGATGGCTTCTTCGCCAAGGCTTTGCATGTAGAACGACATTTTTTTCTGACGCTGGGCGACCACCATGCGGTTGTCGTAGATACGCGTCTTGAGCATGGCGCGCATGCCCTTGCGCAGGATCTCGACCGGCACGTTTTCAGCCCATGGGCCGAGGGCGTTGCCTTGATCGTCGAGCACGCGAATCAGGCCTCGCGCCAGGTCGGCGGTGTCGGCGGGTTCAACGTCGATGGAAGGTTTGCGCACCGTGCCGGCATCGGTCAGATGCAGGTAGGAAAAGTCGGTTTTGCAGCCTGGACGGCCCGAGGGTTCAGGGACGTGCAGACGCAGCGGTTCGTACGCTTGGGTCATGGCTTCTACGCTCGATCTTGTGAATTTCTTGTAGTGAGCTGGCAGTCATTCTTCGCTGGAAGAAATCTTGTCCTACAACAATCATAGGCGCGGGCAAGAAGAATATTTCTCTCTGTTTCGTTGCGCTGGAGATGATTTGCAGATAAAAAATCTGCATAAACATAAAAAACAGGTGGTTTTGTCTCATGCGCAAACTGGACCGTACCGATATCGGCATTCTCAACAGCCTTCAGGAGAATGCGCGCATCACCAACGCCGACCTCGCACGCTCGGTGAATCTGTCGCCAACCCCGTGTTTCAACCGGGTCAAGGCAATGGAAGAATTGGGCCTGATTCGCGAGCAAGTCACGCTGCTCGATGCCGATCTGCTGGGTCTGCATGTCAACGTGTTCATTCACGTCAGCCTGGAGAAGCAGGTGGAGGAGGCATTGCAGCATTTCGAGGAGGCGATTTCCGATCGCCCCGAGGTGATGGAGTGCTACCTGATGGCCGGCGACCCGGACTATCTGATCCGGGTTTTAGTGCCGTCCATCCAATCGCTGGAGCGATTCATGATGGACTTTCTGACGAAAGTGCCGGGGGTGGCGAATATCCGGTCGAGCTTTGCGCTCAAGCAGGTGCGCTATAAAACGGCGTTGCCGTTACCGGCGAATGGGTTGACGTTGGGTGTCTGAAAGGCAAGATCAAAAGATCGCAGCCTTCGGCAGCTCCTACACGGGAAACGCACTCCAATCCAAAGTGATGGGGGGCACATTTCACCTGTAGAAGCTGCCGCAGGCTCGGGCCGCGATCGGACGATCTTTTGACGTTAAAGCTTGTTGATCGGAATCTTCAGATAAACCACGCCATTGTCTTCCGCCGCCGGAAAATTCCCCGCCCGCACATTTACCTGAATCGCCGGCAGCAGCAGCGTCGGCATACCCAGCCCGGCATCACGCTTGGTACGCATCTCGACGAACGCCGTTTCATCAATGCCGTCATGCACATGAATGTTGCTTTTACGCTGTTCACCGACGGTGGTCTGGCAGTGGGCCTCGCGGCCCTCTGGCGGGTAGTCGTGGCAAACGTAGAGTTTCACGCTGGCAGGGAAGGCCAGCAGTTTGTGAATCGAGTTGAACAGTTGATGGGCATTGCCGCCGGGGAAGTCGCAGCGCGCCGTGCCCACATCCGGCATGAACAGCGTGTCACCGACCAGAATCTGCTCGCCATCGATCAGGTAAGCCATGTCCGCCGGTGTATGCCCCGGCACATGCAGCGCCGTGGCCTTAAGGTTGCCGATGGTGAATGATTCGTTTGGCGCGAACAGGTGATCGAACTGCGAGCCATCGACACAGAATTCCGGCTCGAGATTGAACAACGCCTTGAACACGTTCTGCACTTTGCTGATCGACTCGCCAATCGCGATCTTGCCCCCCAGTTCCCGACGCAGATACGGCGCGGCGGACAGGTGATCGGCGTGGGCGTGGGTTTCCAGTAGCCATTGCACTTGCAAGTCATGTGCGCGGACAAACGCAATGATCCGATCAGCCTGAGCGGTGCAGGTGCGGCCGGCGGCGCCATCGTAGTCGAGCACCGGGTCGACGATTGCGCATTGTCCGCCGTCGGCCTCGTAAACCACGTAGCTGTAGGTCGAGGAGGCGGGGTCAAGAAAGGCTTCAATCAACGCGGGCATGGACATGAACCTGTGCAAGGGTGGAAAAGTCAGTTGCAACACTTTATGTAAAAACATAATGTTCGCAGCTTAAGTGACGTTGAAGGCATCATGCAAATGCAATCCAGTCTGACCGAATGTGAAGTCGCCCAATTGCGCGCCTCGGCCTCCAAGGCCTGTTCGCTGCTCAAGGCCATGGCCAATGAAGATCGTCTGTTGATCCTCTGTCAGCTGACCCAGGGCGAGCGCAATGTCGGCGAACTGGAAAAGATGACCGGCGTGCGTCAACCGACGCTGTCCCAGCAACTGGGCATCCTGCGCGATGAGGGATTGGTCGGCACCCGTCGTGAGGGCAAATACATCTTCTACGGACTGGCCAGTCCTGAAGTGATTCAGGTGATGAAAACATTGTCCGGCCTCTACTGTGGCGCTGTGCTCAAGAGCCTGGGTCATCAGTAAATATCCGCCAACACACCACATTCCCTGTGGGAGTTGGCTTGCCAGCGATGAGGATTTTTCATTCGATATTGATGGCGACTGACACTCCGCCATCGCTGGCAAGCCAGCTCCCACGGGTTTTGTGTATGACGGGTAACCTTGCGTGCAGCTATAAGGAACAAGCAATGAACGTTCAACACTGTGGCCCATCCATCAGTGCAGACATCGTGGTCATCGGCGGCGGCACTGCCGGTATCGCTTTCGTCGCCAGCCTGCTCAAGCGCGACCCGCACTTGAACATCACCGTCATCGAACCGAGCTCCCAACATTACTACCAACCGGCGTGGACGCTGGTCGGTGGCGGCGCTTATGACGTGAAAGACACCGTTCGCCCGATGAGCAAAGTCATGCCGCGCCAGGCAACCTGGATTCAAGCGGCGGTCACCCAAATCGACGCGGACAACCGCCAACTCACCCTCAGCGATCAACGCAGTGTCAGCTATCAAAACCTGATCGTCTGTCCCGGCCTGCGTCTGGCCTGGGAGAAAATCGAAGGCTTGCAAGACAGCCTCGGCCAGCACGGCGTTACCTCCAATTACAGTTATCAGCACGCGCAGTACACCTGGGATCAAGTGCAGAAACTGCGCGGCGGCAAGGCGCTGTTCACTCAGCCGGCAATGCCGATCAAATGCGCTGGTGCGCCGCAAAAAGCCTTGTACCTGTCCTGTGATCACTGGCGCAGGAACGGCGTGCTGAACAACATCAATGTCGAATTCAATCTGGCGGGCGCCGCGTTGTTCGGCGTGGCCACGTTCGTGCCGCCGCTGATGAAATACATCGAGAAGTACAACGCGCAATTGGCGTTCAACGCGAATCTGGTCAAGGTCGACGGCCCGGCGAAAACCGCGTGGTTCGAGGTCAAGGACGCCGACGGCAACGTCACCCGCGAAGCAAAAACCTTCGATCTGTTGCACGTCGTGCCGCCGCAGGTTTCGCCGGAGTTCATTGCGCAAAGCACATTGGCCGACGCCGCTGGCTGGTGCGAAGTCAATCCGCACAGCCTGCAGCATCCGCGTTATCCCGAGGTGTTTGCACTGGGTGATATCTGTGGCACCAGCAACGCGAAAACCGCCGCGGCGGTGCGTAAGCAAGTTGTGGTGGTCGCACAAAACCTGCTGGCCCTGCGCAAGCAACAACCGCTGCTGTTGAAATACGACGGCTACGGTTCCTGCCCGCTGACGGTGGAGAAGGGCAAGGTGATCCTCGCCGAGTTCGGTTATGCCGGTAAATTGCTGCCGACCTTTGCCCTGGACCCGACCGTGCCACGTCGGTCGGCATGGTGGTTGAAGGCAACGCTGCTGCCGTGGTTCTACTGGAACGGCATGCTTAAAGGTCGCGAATGGCTGACCAGCCTGTCCAAGGTCGATTGAGAAAACCCTATGTTGCTGGCAAGTCTGTTTGGCGTGGTGATGGGGTTGGTCCTCGGGTTGACGGGGGCCGGCGGCGGGATTCTTGCGGTACCGGCGCTGGTGCTCGGGCTCGGCTGGACGATGACGCAAGCGGCGCCAGTGGCGTTGTTTGCTGTCGGCAGTGCGGCGGCTGTCGGCGCTATCGATGGCTTGCGTCATGGTCTGGTGCGTTATCGCGCGGCGCTATTGATTGCCGCACTCGGCGCGGTGTTTTCGCCGCTGGGGATCTACTTCGCGCATCAGTTGCCAGAGAAGATCCTGATGATTCTGTTCAGCCTGCTGATGGTCATGGTGGCCTGGCGCATGTTGCGGCGCGAGCGTCAGCAAGCGGGGCCGAGCGATCATGGTCACGCCAGTTGGGGCCAGAAGAATTGCATGCTCGATGAAGAGACCGGACGCTTCGACTGGACGGCCAAATGCACTGCAACCCTGGCAGCATTGGGTGCGGTGACGGGCGTGGTTTCAGGATTGTTGGGTGTGGGTGGCGGCTTCTTGATCGTGCCGGCGTTCAAGCAACTGACCGATGTGCAAATGCGCGGCATCGTTGCCACGTCATTGATGGTGATCAGCCTTATTTCGGCGATCGGCGTGATCGGTGCGTTTCATGCCGGGGTGCGGATCGACAGCCTGGGTGCGGCGTTCATTGTCGCCAGCGTTGTCGGCATGATCATCGGGCGCAAGCTCTGCGCAAGGGTGCCGGCACGTGCGTTGCAGGTGGGTTTTGCGAGTGTGTGTCTGGTGGTGGCGGGGTACATGTTGTTGCGGGCTTGAGGGAAACCCTGTGGCGAGGGAGCAAATCCCTCGCCACAAGTACTGCGTTACAACACCAGATGCGGCAGCCACAACGAAATCGCCGGCACGTACGTTACCAGCAGTAAAACCATGAACAGCACCGCATAGAACGGCAGCAGCGCTTTCACGGTGCTCTCGATGCTGACCTTGCCCACGGCCGAGCCGACAAACAGCACGGCGCCCACCGGCGGTGTTATCAATCCGATCCCGAGGTTGACCAGCATGATCATGCCGAACTGCACCGGGTCGACGCCAATGCCGAGAATCACCGGCATCAGGATTGGCGTGAGGATCAGGATCAGCGGCGCCATGTCCATCACCGTGCCGAGCAACAGCAGCATGACGTTGATGCACATCAGGATCACGTAGCGGTTGTCCGACAGGGTCAGGAACAGCGTGGTGATCTTCGCCGGAATCTGCATCAGGGTCATGATGTAGCCGAAGCTCGCGGCGAAACCGATCAGGATCATCACGATCGAAATCGTCCGCACGGTGCGGTGCATCAGCTTGGGCAGTTCACTCCACTTGTAGTCGCGGTAGATGAACATGGTCACGAAGAACGACCACAGCACCGCGATCGCAGCCGATTCGGTGGCAGTGAAAATCCCCGACAGGATGCCGCCGAGGATGATCACCATCGCCATCAAACCCCACAACGCTTCGCCGCAGATTTTCAGGGCCTGGCGCATCGGGATGACTTCGCCTTTGGGATAGTCGCGTTTACGCGCGAAAATCAGGCAAAGCACCATCAGGCACGCGCTCATCAACAGGCCGGGAACCACGCCGGCCATGAACAGCGATGCGATGGACACGGTGCCGCCGGCGGCCAGCGAGTAGAGCACCGAGTTGTGGCTCGGCGGGGTCAACAGCGCTTGCACGGAGCCGCTGACGGTCACCGCCGTGGAGAAATCACGCGGGTAGCCTTTACGTTCCATTTCCGGGATCAGCACCGACCCCACAGAAGCGGTGTCGGCTACCGACGAACCGGAAATTGCGCCGAAAAACGTCGACGCCACGATGTTGACCAGCGACAGGCCACCACGCACGAACCCGACGAGCACACCGGCAAACGCCACCAGGCGCCGGGACATGCCGCCCTCGGCCATGATCGCCCCGGCCAGAACAAAGAACGGAATCGCCAGCAGCGAGAATTTGTTCACCCCGCCCGCGACCTGGATCATCAGGGCCTGAAACGGAATGTCGATCCACCATGCGCCGATCAGCGCCGACAGCCCGAGGGCGTAGGCGACCGGCATGCCGATCAGGATCAGTACGATAAAACTGCCCAGCAGAATCAATGCGTCCATCAGGCAGCCCCTTCGTTTTCTTCAACCAGATCGAACCGCACCACGCGGCGATTGCTCTGGTCACCCAGCAACAGTTTTTCCACGACGAAAATCAATGTCAGCGCGCCGCCAACCGGAATCGGCATGTAAGTGATGCCCACGCGCAGGGTAGGCATGGCGCTCATGAACTGGTTCCAGGTGGACAGGCACAGCTTGGTGCCCCAGATGGTCATGAACAGGCAGATGATGCCCATCAACACCTGGGAGACGATGCTCATGGTTCTGCGCATGTTCGGGTTCAGGCGATCGGTGACCATGGCCACGGCCATGTGTGCACCGGCGCGATAACTGGCGGCAGCGCCGATGAAGGTGAACACCATCATCAGCAGGATGGCGGTGGGCTCCGGCCAGCTCGAACCGGTGCCAAGGATGTAACGGGCAAACACGCCCCAGGGGATGATCAGGGAAATGGTCAGCACCGACAGACCGGCGACCCAGATGCAGGCCATGTAGATCCGGTCATTGATGCTCAGCAGTAGATTCTTCATCGGGTTCCACCGTAACCGGGCAGGCGCTGACACCAAACGAGGTCAGCGCTGCCGGGCCTTTCATTGAGGACAGAGAGTTACTGAACGGCTTCGATGCGCTTGATCAGGTCAGCGTAAGGCGCGCCGTACTTTTCGCGGACCGAAGCGGTGGCCTCGTAGAAGGGTTTTTTGTCGACGGTGATGAACTCCACGCCGGCAGCCTTGAGTTTCTCTTCACTGCTGGTGGACTTGGCGTCCCACAACGCGCGTTCCTCGGCCTGCGCGGCTTTGGCTGCTTTCTTGACCAGTACTTGTTGATCGGGAGTCAGTTTTTCCCAGGTGATTTTCGACATCACGATGGGCTCGGGCAGAATCAGGTGACCGGTCAGGCTGTAGTACTTGGCGTTCTGGAAATGGTTGTGTTCGAGCAGGGTCGGCGGGTTGTTTTCCGCGCCGTCGATCACCCCTGTTTGCAGGGCACTGAAGATCTCGCCAGTGTCCATCGCGATGCCGTTGCCGCCCATGGCGTTGATGGTGTCGATGAACATCGGATTGCCTTGCACGCGAATCTTCATGCCCTTGAGGTCTTCGAGTTTGCGCACCGGTTTTTTGGTGTAGATGTTGCGCGTACCGCCGTCCATCCAGGCCAGGGCGACGAGACCGAATTCGGAATTGCTGATCTTGTCGAGAATTGCATCGCCGACTTCGCCGTCAATGACGGCGCGCATATGCGCCTGATCGCGGAAGATGAACGGCATATTGAACACGTTCACATCCGGTACGACCGGGCCGACGATACCGAGGCTGACCCGGGTCATCTGGATCGCGCCGACCTGCGCCTGTTCGATGACCTCTTTCTCCGAGCCGAGCACACCGCCCGGGAAATACTTGAAGGTCAGGTCGCCATTGGTTTCCTTGGTCAGGGCATCGCCCATGCTTTTTTCGGCGACAACCGTTGGATAACCGGCGGGGTGGATGTCGGCGAATTTGATTTCCAGCGCGTGAGCGGCGCTGCTGAGGGTGAAGGCCAGCGGAAGTGCAGCGGCGAGCAAGGTGCGTTTGAAGTCCATGGGGGTGTCTCCAGTCTTGTTATTTTTGTGTTCAAGGCACAGCGGTGCAGCAGAGGCGGGTTAAAGCAAATCGTTGAAAAGCGTCTCCGGCAGGCCTTTGACGCCGGGGTTCAGGGCGAACACGCCGCCGGCCAGAGACTGCGGGTCGTGGTCATCGCCGGGGCGGATCGAAGCGACAAACAGGGTGTCCATTCGGGCGCCACCGAAGGCGCACATGGTCAGTTTCTTCACTGGCACTGGCAGCGAATAATCAAGGCGTCCATCGGGGGTGAAACGGTGGACAAGGCCGGCGTCGTTGGCGCAGATCCAGTAGCAACCGTCGGCATCGACCGCCGCGCCATCAGGGCGGCCGCAGTGTTGATTCATGTCAACGAAGACGCGCCGGTTCGACGGTGTGCCGCTGGCAGTGTCGTAATCGAAAGCCCAGATCAGTTGCACGTTGGGATGCGAGTCGGACAAGTACATGGTTTTGCCATCGGGGCTGAAGCCGAGCCCGTTGGGCACGATGAAACCGTCGAGTTGCGCGTCGATCACACCTGACTCGGCGGCGCCGTAGCGATAGAGCCGACCTTCGGGCGCATTCAAACCCATGTTCAGCACCATGCTGCCCGCCCAGAAACGGCCCTGGCGGTCGCAACGACCATCGTTGAGGCGCATGTCTTCGCGGCTGTGTTCGACCGTAGCGAGCAATTCGCTGTCGAGGCTGCCGTCCGCGTTCGGGTACAGCCGGAAGAAACCGGTTTCCATGCCCGCGATCCAGCCACCACGGCTGTGAGGGGCGATGCAGGCGAGCATTTGGGGGGCTTTCCAGGCGTGAACATGCCCGGTGTCGGCGCTCCAGCGTTGCAGGCCGCCGTTGGGAATATCCACCCAATAGAGGGCGTTTTCCTGCGGCACCCAGACCGGGCTTTCACCGACTGCGTTGCGGGCGTCGACGATCAATTCGGCTTGCATACTCATTCCCTTGGTTCTTGTTGGAGGGGGATCAAGTGGACAGGTCAGTCACCAAACGGGCCGGCCGCAACGAAGGCGCCGCCCTGATAAATGCGCGCCGGGTCATCGGCGGCCGGCATCGGCTGTGCCTCGACTTTTTCGCGGAACACTTCAGAGCTGTCCTTGGCTTCGAAGCCGAGGTGGCTGGCCAAGCGGTTGTCCCACCAGACGTCCTTGTTGTCGGACATGCCATACACCACGGTGTGACCGACATTCGGTGTGTACAGCGAGCGTTCGAGCAATTGGGTGAGGTCGTCGAAGCTCAGCCAGGTGTGCATCATTCGGCGATTCTGTGGTTCCGGGAACGAGGAGCCGATGCGAATGCTCACGGTCTCGATGCCGTAGCGATCGAAGTAGAAACTGGCCATGTCCTCGCCGTAGGACTTGGACAAGCCGTAGTAACCATCGGGGCGGCGGGCGGAGCTGGCGTCGAGTTGTTCGTCCTGTTTGTAGAAGCCGATGACGTGGTTGGAACTGGCGAAGATCACCCGTTTCACGCCATGTCGGCGAGCGGCTTCATAGATGTGGAAGACGCCGCAGATGTTGGCGCCGAGTATCTCTTCGAACGGCCGTTCAACGGACACACCGCCGAAATGCAGGATCGCGTCGACGCCTTCGACCAGTTGGTGCACAGCGTTTTTGTCGGCGAGATCGCACAGCACGACTTCTTCGCGATCATCCACGGCCGGGGCGAGCGCAGCGATGTCAGACAAACGCAGCACATTGGCGTAAGGCCGCAGACGTTCGCGCAAGACTTTGCCCAGGCCGCCGGCAGCACCGGTCAGCAGCAGGCGATTGAATGGGGCGCGTGAGGTAGAGGTGGACGTCATGGCAATCCCTGAACTCATTGTTATTAGGTTTGTTGTAGGTTGTCGTATGACTGCGCTGAAGTATCGGTAGGGTTTCCGGATCTTGTCAACGCGACTTTTGGTGTAAATGACGGAAGGGCTGATTGCCCGGTTCTCGCCTGACAATGCGATCCCTGCAGGAGTGAGCCTGCTCGCGATGGCGCAGTGTCTATCAACATCAATGTTGAATCTGCCGCCCTCATCGCTGGCAAGCCAGCTCCCACAGGTATCAAAGGCATGTACGATTCCTGTTTTCATCACCAACACTGTGGGAGCTGGCTTGCCAGCGATGGCGGCGGTTTAGGCAACATTTGCATTGATTGACATGACGCCATCGAGAGCAGGCTCGCTCCCACAGACAAAGGGCGGATGCCTTACAACAACGATATCGGATAGCTGATAAAGAGCCGGTTCTCATCGAACTCGTTGGTGCTGAAGTCTCGGCGAATAGTCGCGTTGCGCCATTTCACATTGAGATTTTTCAGTGGCCCGCTCTGTACGGTGTAGGCCAGTTCCGACTCGCGTCCCCATTCCTTGCCATCGCTGGTAGTGGCGGTGTGGACGTTATCGCCGCTGATGTAGCGGTTCATCATGGTTAGCCCGGGAACGCCGAGCGCGACGAAATTGTAGTCATGGCGAACCTGCCAGGAGCGCTCCTTGGCGTTGTCATAACTGGCGTTGTAACTGTCGTTGGCCAGGGTGCCGCCGCTGGTGCCGTTGACGCGCATCCATGCATCGTCGCCGCCGAGTTTCTGCAGGCCGACATAGAAGGTGTTGCCGCCGTATTTGGCCGAAAGCAGGGCGAATGCGGTTTTGTTGTCGAGATCGCCGGCCTGCGCGCTGCCGTCTTCCTTGCCGGTGAAGAAACCGAGGTTGGCGCCCAGCGTCCAGTCGCCGATTGGCTGGCTATGGCTGAGGTTGAAGTATTGCTGCTGGTAGATGTCGGTGAGTTCGGCGTACCACACGCCGACCAGGGTGCGCTTGTCGTTGAAGGCGTATTCACCACCGCCGAAGTTGAACCGGTCGGACGTGAACGCGCCGCGGCCGTTCATCGACATGTCTTCCATGCTCGCGTCGTTGCGCGGACTGTTGCCGCGGAACTGGCCGCCGTACAGGCTCAAGCCGTTGATCTCGGTGGATGTGATCTGGCCACCGCGAAAGGTTTGCGGCAGGGAGCGGCCATCGTCGGAACGCAGGATCGGCAGCACCGGCATCCACTCGCCGACCTTCAATTCGGTCTTCGACACCTTGGCTTTCAACGCCACACCGAGGCGACCGAAATTGTCTGCCGGGCGCCCGTCATCATGGATCGGCAGCAGCTGTGTACCGCCAGTGCCTTTGCCACCATCGAGCTTTTGCGAGTACAGCCCGAGCATGTCTATGCCGAAACCCACGGTGCCTTGGGTGAAGCCGGACCTGGCATCGAGGATGAAGCTCTGCGTCCACTCTTCAGCTTTGCCCTGCGCATTGTTCGGGTTGGTGAAGTTGCGGTTGAAGTAGGCGTTGCGCAGGTTCAGCGTGGCTTTGCTGTCTTCCAGAAAGCCTTCGGCGGCGGCGCTCATGGGCAAGGCAAGAACAAGACTGCTGCAGCCGATCAGGCTAAGGGTGGCACGAGGACAAGTGACGCTAAAGCGGGAAGGGCGGACGGAATTGCGGGCGATTGTGCTCACTGTGACGCTCCCTGGATCATTGTTGTTTTTATTATTGTTATACGTCGTCGTACAACATGAGGGCGGATATTTCCTAGGTTTCACTGGAAAGTCAACAGGAAGTTATACGATGACTCGTTCGAGGTAAAAATCGCCCATTCAACATAGAACCCTGTGGGAGCTGGCTTGCCAGCGATAGCGGTGGGTCAGTACACAAAGATGCCGGATCTGCCGGCCTCATCGCTGGCAAGCCAGCTCCCACAGGGTTTTTTGTTGTCCATGGAATGTGCTGTCTGCGGTTTTGCGGCAAACTTCGTTCATCTCCCGCACAAGGCTTTTCAATGGATCAATACGCCCCGCGCAACTGGCAGCCTCACGAGAAGCCCAGCTTGCCCGGTTCCCCCTCGACGCCACTGCACTCCAATCCCAAGCGACTGGCCTATGCGCTGGTGGGGTTGCTGGTGGCGTTGACTGGCGGTTTGGGCAATTCGCTGGTGGTCGCCAATCTGATTTACCTGCAGGGCGCGCTCGGTGCGACTACGGCGGAGATGGCCTGGCTGCCGGCGGCGTATGTGATGACCAACGTGTCGATGAACCTGCTGCTGGTGAAGTTTCGCCAGCAGTTCGGCTTGCGTGCGTTTACCGAGGTGTTTCTGGTGCTGTATGCGCTGGTGACCTTCGGCCATTTATTCGTCAACGATTTGAACTCGGCAGTGGCGGTGCGTGCGGCGCACGGCATGGTCGGCGCGGCGTTGAGCTCCCTGGGTCTGTATTACATGGTCCAGGCATTTCCGGCGAAATGGCGGATGAAAGCGCTGGTGCTCGGCCTCGGCAGCTCGCAGTTGGCTTTGCCGCTGGCGCGATTGTTTTCCGAAGATTTGTTGCAGATTGCCGAATGGCGTGGGCTGTACCTGTTCGAATTGGGCATGGCACTGCTGTCGCTGGGTTGTGTTTTGCTGCTCAAGCTGCCGCCCGGAGACCGCTTCAAGACCTTCGAAAAACTCGACTTTCTCACCTTCGCGATTCTGGCCAGCGGTGTGGCGCTGCTCTGCGCGGTGCTGTCGCTGGGGCGGATCGACTGGTGGCTGGAGGCCGACTGGCTTGGCGTCGCCCTGGCCGGTTCGATCGCGTTGATACTCACGGGCCTGGCCATCGAGCACAACCGCAGCAACCCGATGTTGATGACGCGCTGGCTCGGCAGCGGGGTGATGATTCGTCTGGCGCTGGCGGTGATCCTGATTCGCATGGTCACCTCCGAGCAATCCACCGGTGCCGTCGGCTTCATGCAATACCTCAACATGAGCAGCCAGCAGTTGTACAGCTTGTACGTGGTGATGATGATCGGCAGCGTCGCCGGGTTGTTGACCAGTGCGCTGACTATCAACCCGAAACACCTGCTCATGCCGCTGATTATTTCGCTGGCATTGATGGCCACAGGCTCAGTGATGGACAGTTTCTCCAACAACCTGACCCGGCCGGAAAACCTGTATTTCAGCCAGTTTTTGCTGGCGTTCGGCAGTACCTTTTTCCTCGGTCCGACCATGGTCCTCGGCACCCGCAATGTGCTGACCAATCCACGCAATCTGGTGAGTTTTTCTGTGCTGTTCGGGATCTGCAATAACCTCGGCGGCCTGATCGGCGCGGCGCTGCTCGGCACCTTTCAGATCGTCCGGGAAAAATTTCATTCCAGCCACATCGTCGAGCACCTGACGTTGTCTGATCCGTTAGTGGCCGCGCGGGTACAGAGCGGCGGCTCGGCGTACGGCTCGCTACTGGCCGACCCGAGCCTGCGCAATCTGGCCGGGATTCGCAGCCTGGCCAATGCCGCGACGCGCGAAGCCAACGTGCTGGCCTATAACGATGTGTTCATGCTTATCGCGGTGATCGCGGTGCTGACCATGATCTGGATTTCCATTCGCGCACTGTGGCTGATGAGCACCACCAAAGCCGTCGCCCCTGCGCCTTCCGTATCTTCCAGCGGTGCCACAACTTCATGACCGAACCGACCACCACAACCACCAATGCCATCGCCGCCACCCCGGAAGGCGTGGCGCCGCCATCCTCGCCAGGCACCGAACCGCGTTCACTGCGGGTACGGATCATCTCGTCATTGGGTTTTGCCGCGGTTGCCATCGTCGGCGTATTGATCGTGCTGTATGCCTGGCAATTGCCGCCGTTCAGCAGTGCCGTCGAGACCACCGAAAACGCCCTGGTGCGCGGGCAGGTGACGATCATTGGCCCCCAGCTTGCGGGCTATGTTTATGAAGTGCCGGTGCAGGATTTCCAGTTCGTGAAGGCCGGTGATTTGCTCGTACGTCTGGATGACCGCATCTATCAGCAACGCCTCGACCAATCGCTGGCGCAACTGGCGGTGCAGAAAGCCGCCCTGGCCAATGTGGTGCAGCAACGCAACAGCGCCGAAGCGACGATCAAGTTGCGTCAGGCAGTGGTCGCCGACAGCGAAGCGCAGTTACGCAAAAGTGCGGCCGATCTGCGCCGTAACAAGGAACTGGTGAGAGACGGCTCGGTGTCCAAACGTGAGATGGACGTGGCACTGGCGGCCGACGCGCAAAGTATCGCGGCCGTCGCCCAGGCCAAGGCCAATCTGGAAATCGCCCGTCAGGACCTGCAAACGGTGATCGTCAATCGCGGCTCACTCGAGGCCGCTGTCGCCAGCGCCGACGCCGCCGTGCAACTGGCGCGGATCGACCTGTCGAACACGCGCATCGTCGCCCCGCGCGACGGCCAGCTCGGGCAGATCGGCGTGCGTCTCGGCGCTTACGTCAACTCCGGGGCGCAGTTGATGGCGTTGGTGCCGAACCAGAAATGGGTGATCGCCAACATGAAGGAAACCCAGATGAATAACGTGCGGGTCGGGCAACCGGTGCACTTCACCGTCGACGGGTTGAACCACCGCAAATTCACCGGGCATGTGCAGCATATTTCGCCGGGTACCGGTTCTGAATTTGCCTTGTTGCAGGCGGATAATGCGACAGGCAACTTCGTCAAAATCGCCCAGCGAGTGCCGGTGCGCATCACCATTGATCCCGATCAGCAGGAAGAAGAACGATTGCGACCGGGGATGTCGGTGGTGGTAAGTATTGATACGGCGGCGGGGGATACCCAGCCGCATTGACCAACAGTCTTCGAAAACGTTGTTGTCAGGGAGCCCACATGGGCAATCACAAGATCGAGATTCGCCGCAGTAACGTCGAAAAAATCCTCCTCGGCGCGGAAAAGGTCTTCGCCGAAAAAGGCTTCGGCAGCACCGCCATGGCCGACATCGCCGCGGAGGTGCAACTGCCGCGTTCCAATCTGCATTACTACTTCAGCACCAAGAGTGAGTTGTACAGCGCGGTGCTGTTCGACTTGCTGGAGGTCTGGAAGCAGGACGCATTGTGCTTCGAGATGTTCGATGACCCGCGGGTGGTGCTCAGCAGCTATATCCGCGCCAAGATGAACCACTCGCGCAGCCGGCCGTATGGCTCGAAAGTCTGGGCCAATGAAATCATTCATGGTGCGCCGACGCTGGGTGAGGCGCTGGATGTCAGCCTGTATGACTGGGCGAAGATGAAAGAAGCGAAGATCCGCCAGTGGGTCGAGGACAAGCGCATTTTGCCGGTGGAGCCGTCGAGCCTGCTGTACATGATCTGGGCGTCGACCCAGCATTACGCCGACTTTGATCATCAGGTGAATATCCTGAACGATCACCAGCCGCTGTCGGACATGCAGTTCGAGCGGGCGGTGCAGACGGTGACGAGTGTGATTTTGCGCGGGATCGGGTTGGAGCCCTAAATCAAAAGCTGACCCTCACCCCAGCCCTCTCCCGGAGGGAGAGGGGGCCGACCGTGGTGTCTGGCGAGCTACGTCGACCTGAAAGACCGAGGCGTTTATGGATTCGCAGCAAATCGTTCAAGTCGGTGTATAACGCCAATATTCCCCAATCAGTCCCCTCTCCCTCGGGGAGAGGGTTAGGGTGAGGGGACCGTTGGATCAGCACGCAATCTAAACCGCGACGTGATACGGGTTCCTCGGATCATGATTCCAGTCCAGAAACGGCTTGCCCGTCTCCATCGGCACCATCTCGATGCAGTCCGCTACAGGGCAGGTGATCTGGCACAGATTGCAGCCGACGCACTCATCATCGATCACTTCATATTTATGCGTGCCATCGGCCTTGCGAACACTGCTGATCGCCTGATGTGAAGTGTCCTCGCAAGCAATGTGGCAACGCCCGCAACCAATGCAAGCCTCCTGATCGATCTTCGCAATCACCTGATAGTTGATGTCCAGATACTTCCAGTCCGTGGTGTTGCCCACCGCACGCCCGGAAAACTCGGCGATGCTGGCGTAACCCTGACTGTCCATCCATCGTGACAGGCCGTCCTTCATCTCCTCGACAATCCGAAAACCATGCAGCATCGCCGCCGTGCACACCTGCACCGCGCCGCTGCCCAACGCCATGAATTCCGCTGCATCATGCCAACTGCCGATGCCGCCGATGCCGCAGATCGGCAAGCCCTGAGTCAGTGGATCGCGGGCAATTTCCGCAACCATGTTCAGCGCAATCGGTTTCACCGCCGAGCCGCAGTAACCGCCGTGGGTGCTTTTGCTGCCGACGGTGGGCAGGGCGACCATGTGTTCCAGATCGACACTGGTGATCGAGTTGATGGTGTTGATCAGTGACACCGCATCCGCGCCACCGCGATGCGCTGCGCGGGCGGCGACGCGGATGTCGGTGATGTTGGGCGTCAGCTTCACGATCACCGGCAGCGAGCAGTAAGTCTTGCACCAGCGCGTCACTTGTTCGACGTACTCGGGCACCTGACCGACCGCCGCACCCATGCCGCGCTCCGGCATGCCGTGGGGGCAGCCGAAGTTGAGTTCGATGCCATCTGCCCCGGTGGCTTCCACCAGCGGCAGAATGTATTTCCACGATTCCTCAACGCACGGCACCATCAGCGACACGATCATCGCGCGGTCCGGCCAATCCTTTTTCACCTGAGTGATTTCGCGCAGGTTGATCTCCAGCGAACGGTCGGTGATCAACTCAATGTTGTTGATGCCCAGCACTTCGCGGTTGTTGCCGTAGTGCGCCGAGTAACGCGACGACACGTTGACCGCCGCCGGGTCCTCGCCCAAGGTTTTCCAGACCACGCCGCCCCAGCCCGCCTCGAAGGCGCGGACCACGTTGTAGGCTTTGTCGGTCGGCGGCGCGGAGGCCAGCCAGAATGGGTTAGGGGCTTTGATGCCGGCGAAGACTATCGAGAGATCGGCCATTTACGCAGCCTCCACGTTAAGCATCAGTTGAGCGTTGATCGCCTCGGCGGCGAGCTTGCCGTGTTGCACCGCTTGCACCGTCAGGTCCTGATCGAGGCTGGTGCAGTCGCCACCGGCATACACGCCGGGAATGCTGGTGCGCAGGTTTTCATCGACCTGAATCCGTTCGCCCTGACGCTTGAGTTCACGGGCCATCGGGTCGGCGAGGGCGCTGCCGTCGAAGGACTGACCGATGGCTTTGAAGATCGCATCGGCCGCCAGTTCGAAGGTTTCCCCGGTGGTTTGCAGACGACCGTCGACCAGATCCGTGCGGGCGAAACGCATGCCGCGTACGCGGCCCTGATCATCGAGCAGCACCTCTTCCGGTTGCGCCCAGGTCAGCAGGCGCACCTGATTGGCTTTGGCGATGTCCTGTTCATGGCCGGTGGCGCCCATGTCCGCCGCGCCGCGGCGATAGACCAGATTCACATCGCGAGCACCGAGGCGAGCCATTTGCACCGCCATGTCGATCGCGGTATTGCCGGCGCCAAGGACGATGCAACGCTCGGCCAGCGGCAGTTGCGTCAGGTCGTCGGCCTGACGCAGTTCGCGGATGTAGTCGGTGGCCGCGAGCAGGCCGGGGGCGTCTTCGTGGGCCAGGCCCAGTTGTTTGCTGGCGTTGAGGCCGAGGCCAAGGAACACCGCATCGAACTGTTGATGCAATTCGCTGAGGGTCAGGTTTTCGCCGAGTTTTTGCCCATGGCGGATTTCGATGCCGCCGATTTGCAGGAGGAAATCCAGTTCCTTCTGCGCGTAATCGTCGACCAGTTTGTACTTGGCGATCCCGTATTCATTGAGCCCGCCAGCCTTTTCCCGCGCCTCGAAAATCACCACATCGTGACCGTGCATGGCGCTGCGATGGGCGCAGGACAATCCTGCCGGCCCGGCGCCCACCACCGCGATGCGCTTGCCGGTCGCAGCGGCGCGCTGGAACGGGTGTTCGGTGAAGCGCGCGTTGTCCACGGCGTAGCGTTGCAACAGGCCGATCAGCACGGGTGCGCATTCTTGGGCGTTGTTGCGCACGCAGGCTTGCTGGCAGAGGATTTCGGTCGGACAGACCCGTGCGCAACTGCCGCCGAGGATGTTCGCCGAAAGGATTTTCTGCGCGGCACCGGGCACGTTGTCCTGATGGATGTTGCGGATGAACGAGGGAATATCGATCTCGCTCGGGCACGCATTGACGCACGGCGCGTCGTAGCAATACAGGCAACGCGACGCTTCCAGATGGGCTTGCCGAGCATTGAGCGGCGGCGCCAGATCGGTGAAATGACCGGCGAGGGCGGCCGCGCTTTCGTGCGGGTGGGGGAGATGGTTCAGGGTCTCGATCACGGTTTATGGCCTCACGGTTATTTGAGGTGCTGCCTCTGATGGGCATTGGTTTTTGTGTTGCCTGGACTGGCCTCTTCGCGAGCAGGCTCGCTCCCACAGGGGAAAGCATTTCAAATGTGGGAGCGAGCCTGCTCGCGAAGGCCGAAGGCCTGGATTTCAGCGTTTCACAGCTGTCGGCTTATGTTGCTCAGCCCGCTTGCTCAGCAAATCAAACACCGCCGGATACGCCGGTCGTTCGATGTACCGTCCGGCACCCCGTTCGGCACGCAAGTCGCCATCGGCCCAGACCACACGGCCCTGGCTGACGGTATGGCTCGGTACACCGTGCACGGTCTTGCCTTCGAAGATGTTGAAGTCCACCTGCTGATGGTGGGTCTTGGCGGAAATGGTGCGCGTGCCTTGCGGATCCCACAGCACCAGATCGGCATCGGCGCCGACGCGAATCGCGCCTTTGCGTGGGTAGAGGTTGAAGATCTTCGCGGTGTTGGTGGAGGTCAGCGCGACAAAATCCTGCATCGAAAAACGCCCGGTATTGACCCCTTCATCCCATAACAGCGCCATGCGGTCTTCGATGCCGGCAGTGCCGTTGGGGATCTTGCTGAAGTCGTCGCGCCCGGCGGCTTTTTGCTCGGCGCAGAAACAGCAGTGGTCGGTGGCGGTGGTGTGCAGATTACCGTTTTGCAGACCATGCCACAGCGCTTCCTGATGGCCGCGTGGACGAAATGGCGGACTCATCACGTAACCGGCGGCGGTCTGCCAGTCCGGATGTTGGTAGACGCTGTCATCCAGCAATAGATGGCCGGCCAGAACCTCGCCGTAAACCGGTTGGCCCTTGCTGCGCGCATAGGTGATTTCGTCGAGGGCTTCCTTGGTCGAAACGTGCACCAGATACAGCGGCGTGCCGATTGTTTCGGCAATGCGAATGGCCCGGCTCGCCGCTTCACCTTCAACCTGCGAAGGCCGCGACAGCGGGTGCGCCTCCGGACCGGTGATGCCCTGGGCCATCAATTTGCGTTGCAGGTGATAAACCAGCTCGCCGTTTTCCGCGTGCACGGTCGGCACCGCGCCGAGTTCCAGACAGCGCTCGAAACTCGCCACCAGCGTGTCGTCGGCGGCCATGATCGCGTTCTTGTAGGCCATGAAATGCTTGAAGCTGTTGATCCCGTGATGGCTGACCAGTTCGGCCATTTCCTCGCGTACCTGCTCGCTCCACCAGGTGATCGCGACATGGAAACCGTAGTCCGACGCCGATTTTTCCGCCCAGCCACGCCACTGATGAAACGCCTCCATCAACGACTGCTGCGGATTGGGGATGACGAAATCGATGATCGACGTGGTGCCGCCGGCCAGACCGGCCGCCGTGCCGCTGTAGAAATCCTCGCTGGCCACGGTGCCCATGAACGGGAGTTGCATATGAGTGTGTGGGTCGATGCCGCCGGGCATCAGGTATTGACCGCTGCCGTCGAGCACTTCAGCGCTGGCGGGAACATCAAGGTTTTCACCGATGGCTTTAATCACGCCGTCAGCGCAATAGACGTCGGCGCGATAACTTTCATCATGGGTAACAACGGTGGCGCCACGGATCAACAGAGACATTCCGAGTTCCTCGCAGGCATGACCGACTTGTGCCGGTTCTAAATGTTTTATTGATGTACAGCGGCGAAGGGCGTATTCCTGTCATCGCTGTCAGGAATAGAAACTAGCCTCAGTTTTACAATAGATCAAGATAATTTTCTATAAGCTTATATCTTAATTAAATTACTGATAATTAACGAAAAATAATCAAAATCACCAAAATGGTGAGCCTGCTCACCATTTTGACGCACTTGACAGGATGGAAATATGGTCAAGATTTCTTATGTGAAATCAGCCGCTTGAAGTTGAGCTGCGGTTGATCGCTCATCAACAAAAAAAGTGCAGTGCACCAGTTTGAGTCCTGTCTGTTCGGACAACTAGCCAAGCGTTTAGCCTGAGCGCCCAGACAAGTTTCCGAAGGCTCACCCGGTGAATAATTAAAATCGAGCAATATCAGAAAGTTGCAATGCGTTTAATGCACGGCCCGAGCGCTGAGCGGTACACCCGGCACGTTTATTGATGCCGCCGCTGACACCATGGCCGGTGCATGAAAGTTGTCAGTTCCTCCGGCCATCGTCCGGCTCGCGCCCCATGCGCCAGCCGCCTGATGAGCAAAAAATAATCAGAAGAACAGTGGAGCGGCCATGCAACAGATCAGATCGCAAGTGACCGAGCGCGACGGCTTGTTTGAGCTTGAAGCCGGCAGCGACGTCCTCGACAGTCCCCGTTACAACCACGACATGGCACCGACCAAGGTGCGCGAACGAACCTGGAATAAATGGCACATCACCGCATTGTGGGTAGGCATGGCGATCTGTGTGCCGACCTACACCCTGGGCGGCGTGCTCACGGCGTATTTCGGCCTGAGCGTCGGTGAAGCGCTGTTGGCGATTCTGTTTGCTAACGTCATCGTCCTGATTCCGCTGACGCTGAATGCTTTTCCCGGCACCAAGTACGGCATTCCGTTTCCGGTATTGTTGCGCTCATCATTCGGCATTCTCGGTTCCAACGTGCCGTGCCTGATCCGCGCACTGGTCGCGTGTGGCTGGTTCGGCATTCAGACGATGTTTGGCGGATTGGCGATCCACCTGTTTCTCGGCTCGGTGTTCGAGGGCTGGAAATCCCTCGGTGGCACCGGCGAAGTGATCGGTTTCATGATCTTCTGGGCGCTGAACCTGTGGGTGGTGATTCGCGGCGCCGAGTCGATCAAGTGGCTGGAAACCTTGTCCGCGCCGCTGCTGGTCGCGGTCGGTATCGGCCTGCTGGTGTGGGCGATGCCCAATGTGTCGATGACCGAACTGCTGGCGATCCCGCCCAAGCGCCCTGAAGGTGCCAGCGTGGTCAGTTACTTCGCCGCCGGGCTGACGGCGATGGTCGGCTTCTGGGCCACGTTGTCGCTGAACATTCCTGACTTCAGTCGCTACGCCAAGAGCCAGAAGGATCAGATTGTCGGGCAGATCATTGGCCTGCCGCTGACCATGTTCCTGTTCGCCTCCCTCGGCGTGATCATGACGGCCGCGTCAGTGAAGCTGGTCGGCGTGACGGTTGCTGACCCGGTCACCCTGATCGGCCACATTCAGAGCCCGGTATGGGTCGCGGTGGCGATGGCGTTGATCATCATCGCCACGTTGTCGACCAACACCGCTGCCAACATCGTCTCGCCAACCAACGACTTTCAGAACATCGCGCCGAAGGTCATCAACCGCACCAAAGCCGTGTTGCTGACCGGTCTGGTGGGGCTGGTGTTGATGACCCATGAGCTGTTGAAAAAACTCGGCCTGATCGTCTCCGACGTCAGCCTCGAAACCGTGTATTCCAACTGGCTGCTGGGCTATTCGAGCCTGCTCGGGCCGATCGCCGGGATCATGGTGGTGGATTATTTCTTGATCAAGAAACAACAACTGGACCTGGCCGGATTGTATCGCGACGACGTTTACCCAGCGTGGAACTGGGCCGGGTTCGTCGCGTTTGGTGTGCCGGTGGTGCTGACCTTGCTGTCGCTGGGCAGTGATGCGTTCAGCTGGTTTTACAGCTACGGCTGGTTCACTGGCTCGGCGTTGGGAGGAATCATTTATTACGGGTTGTGCGTGATGCGAGCGCAGCCTTCAGTCGTGAAATCGGCGGTGTGAGGCAGGACCCTATCGCTGGCAAGTCGAATCGTCGCACCGCAGCTCCCACAGGTATTTGAGTGAACACATATTTTGTGTACGACTTGATCTCTGTGGGAGCTGGCTTGCCAGCGATGGCGGTCTCACAAACGCCACAGCAATATCCATAAGAAAAGCAGCCTGAGGAGATCCCCATGAACGCAGCTGTAGACGTTCTGCAATCGACCCATCAGCACATCAACCGCGACCGCTTGTGGTCGTCGTTAATGGAACTGGCCAAGCTCGGCGCCACGGTCAAGGGCGGTGTCTGTCGCCTGGCCCTGACTGACCTCGACCGCCAGGCCCGTGATCTTTTTGTGCAGTGGTGCAAGGACGCCGGGTGCAGCGTCACGGTCGATGAGGTCGGCAACATCTTCGCCCGCCGCGCTGGGCGCAATCCGAGCCTGCCACCGGTGATGACCGGAAGCCATATCGACACGCAACCCACTGGCGGCAAGTTCGACGGCTGCTTCGGTGTACTCGCCGGTGTCGAGGTGTTGCGCACCCTTAACGACCTCGGCGTGGAAACCGAAGCGCCGCTGGAAGTGGTGGTCTGGACCAACGAAGAAGGCTCGCGTTTCGCGCCGTGCATGATGGGTTCTGGCGTGTTCGCGGAAAAATTCACCCTCGAAGAAACCCTCGCCAAAGTCGATGCCGATGGCGTCACCGTTGGCCAAGCGTTGAATTCAATCGGCTATGCAGGGCCGCGCAAAGTCAGCGGGCACAAGGTCGGCGCCTATTTCGAGGCGCACATCGAACAAGGTCCGATTCTGGAAGACGAACATAAAACCATCGGCGTGGTGCTCGGCGCGCTGGGGCAGAAGTGGTTCGACCTCAAGCTGCGCGGCGTCGAAGCCCATGCCGGGCCAACCCCGATGCACCTGCGCAAGGACGCATTGGTCGGCGCCTCGGTCATCGTCGGCGCCGTCAACCGCGCCGCCCTCGGCCATCAACCCCACGCCTGCGGCACGGTCGGTTGCCTGCAAGCCTATCCGGGGTCGCGCAACGTCATTCCTGGCGAAGTGCGCATGACCCTCGACTTCCGCCATCTGGAACCGGCGCGCCTGGACTCTATGATCGCCGAGGTAAAACAAGTCATCGAGGCCACCTGCGAAGAGCACGGCCTGACCTATGAACTGACCCCGACAGCCGACTTCCCGCCGCTGTACTTCGAAAAGGGTTGCGTCGACGCTGTGCGCGCTGCCGCCAAGGGTCTGGGCTTGTCGAACATGGACATCGTCAGCGGCGCCGGCCACGACGCGATTTTCCTCGCTGAACTGGGGCCTGCCGGGATGATTTTCGTACCGTGTGAAGGCGGTATCAGCCATAACGAAATCGAAAACGCCGCACCGGATGATCTGGCGGCGGGGTGCGCGGTGTTGCTGCGGGCGATGCTGGCGGCTTCGGCGATGGTGGCGGGGGGACAACGCGCGGCTTGAAGACCAAAAGATCGCAGTCTTCTGGAGCTCCTGCACAGGAATTCGTGTTTCTGCTGTAGGAGTTGCCAGTCGCAGCGATCTTTTGCCGCATACCCCGTTTGTCATCCTTCGTACGTTGAATCCTTGTTCGCTGTCATGTTTTTGTCATGTGACTGTGCGATTTTGCCCCTGCCTGAAACATGATGTAACAGGTTTGCGAGGGCTTAACGCTCTGTTTTTAAAGCGGAATATGGATTCTAAGGAAGTGTGATGTCGACGTTTTGCCAGATTATGGATAAATCTGAGAGTGGCGGGTGCGGGTGCAAGATCCCATCCAGTGTATTGAGCAAAATCCTGTCCGAAACGACCGCGGCCAACACCGTGGCGGATGACAAGGTCGTGTTGGGTTTCGAGTCTTTCGATGATTGCGCCGTTTATGACAATGGCGATAATTACCTGCTGTTTACTACCGACTATTTTTCCCCGATCGTCAATGATCCTTATGTGTTTGGCCAACTGGCCGCCAGTAATGCGCTGAGCGATATCTTTGCTTCCGGCGGCACACCATTGATCGCCAACTCGATCATGGCGTTCGATCCGCAACAGGTTCCGGTCGAACAGGTTACACAGATGATCCTCGGCGCACAGTCGGTGATGAACAAGTTCAATGTCAGCATCGTGGGCGGCCACACGATCAAGAACAGCCAGCCGCTCTACGGCTTCTCGATCATTGGTGAAGTGGAAAAACACCGTCTGAAGAAGAACAACACGGCCAAGGCAGGTGATGTGTTGGTCATGACCCGACCGATCGGCGTGGGCATCCTCGCCAATGCGTTGAAGGCGGGCATTATCGAGCAGACGGACCTGTCTGCACCAACGCTAGCGCGGATCACCGCCGACAACGCATTTGGTCGCACACTCAGTGCAAGCATCGAGGTCAGCAGTCTGACCGACATTACTGGTTTCGGCCTGATCGGCCACATCAGCGAAATGGTCGGTTTGGGTGAGCTGGATGTCACGCTCGACACCGCTGCACTGACGTTTTATGACGACGCTGAATCCTTGGCAGTAGCCGTTACGTCCGCCGACAGTGGCGTTTTTGCCAACATCAGGAAGTATGCCCAGCACGTCGAATACCTCAGCGATCTACCCTTGGCCAAGAAGTTTCTGTTGCACGATCCGCAAACCAACGGCGGGTTGTTGTTCACCGTCAGTGAGGCGTGTCTGGCAGACAACCGTCAGGCGTGGCTGGCCGATTGTCCCGACCTGATGGTAATCGGGCGTGTGACGCACGGGGCGGGCAAGATCAAGGTCTGCTGAGATGACAGCTATGACGTTCTACCCGGTAATGATCGGTGTGGGGGTAATGGCCGGTTTCATGTCGGGTCTATTCGGTATCGGTGGAGGCATCATCGTGACGCCTCTGCTGGTGCTGGTTTATCCGATGCTCTGCGGTCAGAAGCTGCCGATTGAAGTGGTCACGGGCCTGTCCTCCGCACAAGGTTTTTTCTCTTCCCTGGTGTCGTTTGCGCTACACCGCGTCAGGTTTCAGCCTGATTGGCGAGTGATCAGAAGCTTTGCAATACCGATGGCCGTTGCAAATTTTTTTGCCTCGATCCATGCCGATGCGTTCAGCGAAAACTTCATTCTGTTCGTCTTCGGTTTGTTGGGTTTGTTGTCGCTGCTGGTGACGTATCTGTTCCGCAAACCGGTGCCCATCCTATGCGACCACCCGGCGTTATCGTTACCGCTGACCGGGCTGGTGCTGGGGGTGTTGTGTGGTCTGGTCGGGCAAGGGGGAGGGTTCATTTATCTGCCGGTATTGATCAGTCTGTTCGGCCTGCAAATCAAGCAGGCCATTTCGACCTCGGCACTGATCGGCATCATTGGCGCCAGTGGCGCGTTGTTGGGCCGAGTGGGCACGTCGGAGCATTTTCTCGGTTACACCGGTGAACTGGTGATCGGGATTTTACTGGGGGGCTTTCTGGGGACTGCATTGTCTCACCGACTGGAGGCAAAACACCTGAAACGGGCGCTCAACGCCTTCGTGTTGCTGTGCTCGATCCAGCTCATGGCGCGCTTGATCGTGTAGCCAAAGAACGATTGCCCGTTTTCTCGGGCAGCATCCTGAATGACATAAAACAGAAAACTGGAAGTGTTTGATATGGATATCGCTGTAGATGCAGTTTATGCCGACGTTTGTGGTTCGGCACCGGTCTCGCTGGGTGTCAGCAACATGCTGCAGGCGTTGTTTTCGACCCGCCAATGCGCCAACCCTAATGCCAACCATGCCCTCGGTGTGCAGTTGCTGGAGCGGGTGGAGCGGGCACGCGGCAGTATTGCCCGACTTTTGAACGTCGATACTCAATGCCTGATTTTCAACAGCGGTTCCAGCGAAGGATGCGCACAGGTATTTCATGATTTTTTCGAGCGCTACCGACAGGATCGACCTGTAGTGCTGTATTCGGCAATCGAGCACGCCTGCACCCTGCAAAACATCAAGCAATACACCTTGGAAGGTCTGCACGCCGTCGCGATCGGGCATGACCGCAACGGTCTGCTTGACGTCGACCAGTTGCAGCGAAAACTGCTCGCCCATGTCGGGCGGCCGACGCTGGTTTGTGTAATGGCTGTGCATAATGAAACGGGCGTGGTTCAGCCGCTCGAAACCATCGCACGGAGGGTCAAGGCTCAAGGTGCCTTGCTGTTCTCGGACATGACTCAGGCGATTGGCAAGATACCGGTGGATCTACAGGCTTGCGGTGTGGATTTCGCCATTGCCTCGGGACACAAATTCGGCGCATTGCCCGGTGCGGGATTTCTGTATGCGAAAAATCGTTACGCACTGTCGCCATTGATTGCCGGTGGTGGTCAGGAAGGCGGACTGCGTGGTGGTACTCAGAACTATCCCGGCATTTTGTCGATCGAGACGGCATTGCATGAGAAACACGCCAAGTTCGCAACGGGAAAATCCCCGGCAGAACAGGCACGGGAGACTTTCGAAGCCAAACTGCAAGCGATGCTGGGTGAGTCAGTGGTGATCGGTCAGCAAGCCGCGCGCGTACCGTGTGTGAGTTTTATTGCGATGCCTGGGATCAACACCAAAAAACTGCAATGGGCCTTGAATAACCAGTCGATCTACATCACCGGCGGGTCTGCGTGCTCGGACAAGAAAAACAACCTGTCCAATACCGTCACGCAACTGGGCTTCCCTGACCGAGTCGCCGGGAGCACCGTGCGTATTTCCATTGAGGAAGAACAGTGTCAGCTTGCTTATGCGCGAATCCTGGCAGGCATCGCCAACGCGCTGAATCTGGCGCTTGAGGAAACGGCGCCGCAACAATGGGAGCAGGTCTGATGAGGTGCGTGACGTCCGGATCGGCTTATCTGGATATTGACGCGTACGCTTGCTGCATAGCCTATGCGCAACTGCTGAACCTGCAGGGTATTGAAGCCCTGGCGGTCAGTAGTGCGCCGCTCAACGCCAGCATCTGCGACAGCGTGCTCGGTGGGCATGTACTGCTGGATTGCTATGTGCCGCAGATGGGGGATGAATTCGTGCTAGTGGATGTCTCGGACTATCACCATTTTGACCCGGTCGTAGTGCTAGATCAGGTAGTGGAAGTCATTGATCATCATCCAGGTTACGAGGCTCACTGGTCGCACAAACTTGGATCAGCCGCTGACATACGCCCGATAGGCGCTGCCGCTACTCAGGTTTTCCAGCGCTGGCAGACGGCTGGACTGTTGCCGCAGATCAGCGAGCAAAGCGCCGCATTATTGGCCACGGCGATTCTGGATAACACGCTCAATTTCAGCGGGCAGATGACCACGGCGGCCGACATTGAGGCGTATGCTGAACTCGCTCCTCTGGCGAAACTGAGTCCAGACTGGCCGGAACAATATTTCCTTGAATGCCAAGCCAACATTGAGGGAAACCTTACAGGTGCGTTGGCCGCTGACTTGAAACGCATGAGGCCCGAAAGCAATTTGCCGCAGGTCTTCGCGCAAATGACGGTATGGGATGCCGACGCCTTACTGCACAAACACCGTCCGACGTTCAGCCGCTGGATGGCGGGGCATGGCGATGACTGGTTGCTGAATGTCATCGGTATTCGCGACCGAAAAAGCTGTCTTCTGGCCGAATCCACTCTAACCCAACAAAAGCTGAATAACCTGTTGTCACTCGATTGGCAGGCTGGAATTGCAGTTTTAAAGCCTTCAATTCTGCGAAAAGAGTTGTTGACGCTGGGCCTGACAGCTTGCTGATAAACCACCCTCACCGATTCAACACATCCCCCATCCACTGCAAATATTCCCCCCGCTCGGAAATCGTGTTGTGCCCCGAATCCGGCACAACCTTGAGCAGCGCAACACCTTTGGGGAAACTGCCCAGCAATCGCTCGGTGCAGGCGCGGGGAATGACCTCGTCATCACTTGCCGCCAGCAGCAATGTCGGCACGCGGATGTGCGCGGCGTACTTGCCTGACTCGAAGCGATCCTTTAGCAACCACTTCACCGGCACCCATGGATATTGCCACGCGGCGATTTCTTCGAGGTTGTTGTAGGGCGTGACCAGAATCAACTGCTGCACCGGACGTTGACTGGCCAGGCGAACGGCGACTCCTGAGCCCAGGCTGCGTCCGACCACGGCGATCTGTGTGTGGCTGGCATACACCTGATCGAACAATGCCAAGGCATCTTCGGCAATCGCCTCTTCGGATGGCGAACCACCGCTGCCGGCGAAGCCTCGGTAATTGAGCAGGTACAACGCGTACTCGGGAAAGGCTTCGGCGAACTCCGGCAAATTGCGCGAAACGTCCTCGGCATTGCCGCCGAAATAGATCAACGCACGCGGGCCGACGCGTTCGCGGGTGGTGACCCAGATATCCGCGTCCGGCATCGACAGTTTCAGCCGCGAATCCAGCGAATCGACGGCGCCGGGCTGCGGGAAATAGATCAGCGAGCGCTGAAAAACGAACAGCGCCGCGCACAGCACCAGGTACGCGGCGACGATCAATGCGACGAGTGACATCAGGGTTCGGGACATTCGGCTACTTTTAACGGGGTATGAAGGTTTGCTGTCGCAGTGTAGTCCAGCGGATGCAAGCGGCAGCCTGCGCACACAACGTGCAACAGATCCACGCTGCAGGGGAACCAGCATGAGCCACACTGAGGGTTACTCCCGTCGCCGATTGCTCACGCTGGCTGCCGGCGTTTCGGCGGTGTTCACCTTTGATCGGGCGTTGGCCACTGCCACGTCGTCCGCCGCTTCCGGAGGCCAAGCCATGCAGACCCGCGCCATCCCATCAAGCTCCGAGTCCCTGCCCGTGGTGGGCCTGGGCACCTATCGCGGCTTCGACGTCGCGCCGGGGGATCCGGCCTACCGGCAATTGCCGGTGGTGCTCGAGGAACTGTTCGCCAAGGGTGGCACGGTGGTCGACAGTTCGCCCATGTATGGCCGCGCCGAAGAAACAACCGGTGAGCTGCTGTCGATCCACGAACCACGTTCGCCGGCGTTTCTGGCGACCAAGGTCTGGACACGGGGACGCAAGGAGGGCATCGCGCAGATGGAGCAGTCGTTCAGCCTGTTGCGTACCGAGCGTATCGACCTGATGCAGATTCACAATCTGCTCGACTGGCAAACCCACCTGCCAACCCTGCGCGAATGGAAGGAGCAGGGACGCATTCGCTACATCGGCATCACTCACTACACGTCGTCCGCTTATGACGAAGTCGAAGCAGTGCTGAAAGCCGAGCAACTGGACTTCCTGCAAATCAACTATGCCCTCGATGATCGTGGCGTGGAAAAACGCATCCTGCCGCTGTGCCGCGAGCGCGGTGTGGCGGTGATTTGCAACCGGCCGTTTGGTGGCGGAGAGTTGTTGGGAAGGCTCAAGGGCAAGCCGCTGCCCGCATGGGTGTCGGATGTGCAGGTGAGCAGTTGGCCGCAGTTGGCGCTGAAATTTTTGCTGGCGCACCCGGCGGTCACTTGCGTGATTCCCGGCACCGGTAATCCGCGCTACATGGCGGATAACGTCAAGGCCGGCTTCGGGCCGACACTCACCGATGCGCAGCGTCATCAGTTGATTGCGTTGGTGAGTTAGTTTTCACCGCGAAATCGCAACGCCTCCAGCAACAGCGCAAATGCCGGTGCTGCCTGACGCCGGCTCGGGTAGTAGAGGTGATAACCGGCAAACGTCGGGCACCAGTCTGCCAGCACCTGCACCAGGCGTCCTTCCGCCAGCAAAGGCGCGACGAGGTTTTCCGGGATGTAGCTCAAGCCGAAGCCGTCCAGTGCGGCATCGAGCAACGGATAGACGCCGTTCAAGGTGATTTGCCCGGACACCCGCACGTTCAGGCTTTCGCCGTCCTTTTCGAATTCCCAGGTGTACAGCCCGCCGTTAGTGGGCAGGCGCAGATTGTTGCAGGCGTGCCCGGTCAGATCGCGTGGGGTGTCTGGCGCTGAACGAGTGGCAAAGTAGGCCGGCGAACCGACGACGGCCATGCGCATGTCCGGGCCGATGCGGGTGGCGATCATGCCTTGGGCAACGTCTTCACCCAAACGCACGCCGGCATCGAAACCCTGGCCTGCGATATCAACGAAACCGTAGTCGCAGCAGACCTCCACGGCGATGTCCGGGTATTGCGGCAGGAATGTCTTGAGCACCGGGCGCAGCAGCCAGTCCAGCGAGTGGTCGGTGGCGCTGATGCGGATCTTGCCCGCCGGGGTTTCACGCAGGTTGCTCAGGGCGGCGAGTTCCTGCTCGATCTCCTCGAAGCGCGGGCCGACGGTTTGCAGCAAATGTTCGCCGGCCTCGGTGGGGGAGACGCTGCGGGTGGTGCGGGTCAGCAGACGCAGGCCGAGGCGTGTTTCCAGTGCGCGAATGGTATGGCTGAGCGCCGATTGCGAGACGCCGAGCTTGGCCGCGGCTTTGGTAAAACTGCGCTCGCGCGCCACCGCTAGGAAAGCGAGCAGGTCGCTGGCGTTTTCACGAAGCATTGATTAGTTTCCTGCATAAGTTTTTTCAGATTCTAGTCGATTATCTAAACAGTACAGCCCGGTAGAGTGAACGCATGTCTCGTGCAGGAGTTGCCGCAGGCTGCGATCTTTTGACGTCTTTTTTAGAGTCAAGATCAAGAGATTGCAGCCTGCGGCAGCGCCTACAGGGGGATTGAATCATTTTTCTGGAGAATGCCATGAACCCGATTGCTGCCTCTGCGCTGACCCTTTCCTTGCTCGCTGGCGAGGTTCAAGCCAATGAACCCGTGCGTGTGACCGTGACCCCCAACGGTTCGCAACCCTCGGCCAAGGGGCCGGCCGATTGGTTCACCGGGACCGTACGCGTCGATGCGCCGTTCAAGGGCACCGACGAGGCACGAGTCAGCGGCGCCACCGTTACCTTTGAGCCCGGCGCACGCACGGCGTGGCACACCCATCCGTTGGGTCAGACGCTGATTGTTACTGCCGGTTCAGGTTTTGTGCAGGAATGGGGCCAGCCGATTCGCGCGATTCGCCCCGGTGACACGGTGTGGATCGCACCGGGGGCCAAGCATTGGCATGGCGCAGCCCCGACGACGGCGATGACGCATATCGCCATTGCTGAGGTGCTGGACGGTCGTGTGGTGGAGTGGATGGAGCAGGTGAATGAGGCGCAATATCCGCGCACCGAGTAACCCGCTGACCCTCACCCCAGCCCTCTCCCTGTGGGAGAGGGTTAGGGTGAGGGGCTCTTCAGGTCTTCAGATCATCGCCGGCAAGGAATCGAGAATCTTGTCCAGCGTGATCGGATACTCCCGCACTCGCGCTCCGGTGGCGTTGTAGATCGCATTGGCCAGCGCCGCACTCACCCCGCAAATCCCTAACTCACCCACACCCTTGGCTTTCATGGGCGAGGAAATCGGGTCGGTCTCATCAAGGAAAATCACCTCCTGATGCGGGATGTCGGCATGCACCGGCACTTCGTATCCGGCCAGATCATGGTTGACGAAGAAACCAAGTTTTTTATCGACCGCCAATTCCTCCATCAACGCCGCGCCAACGCCCATGGTCATGGCGCCGATCACCTGACTGCGCGCCGCTTTTGGATTGAGAATCCGCCCGGCCGCGCACACCGCGAGCATCCGCCGCACACGAACTTCACCTGTCGCCGCATCCACCGCTACTTCGACGAAGTGCGCGCCAAAGGTTGACTGCTGATACTGCTTTTCGAGGTCGGCGAATTCGATGCTGTCTTCAGCCACCACCTCACCATTTTTTGCCGCTTCTCGCAGCGCCACAGTTTTGCCGCCGACCCGCACCTGACCGTCAACAAACTCCGCCTGATCAGCCGCCATGCCCAATTTGCCGGCGATCGCCTCACGCAGTTTCACGCACGCGGCATACACGCCGGCAGTCGAGCAATTGCCGCCAAACTGGCCGCCGGAACCCGCCGATACCGGGAAATTCGAATCGCCCAGCCGTACCACGACATCGTCGATGCCCACGCCCATCATTTCTGCGGCGGTCTGCGCGATGATCGTGTAGCTGCCGGTTCCGATGTCGGTCATGTCGGTTTCTACAGTGATCTTGCCGTCACGCTCGAGCCGCACCCGCGCGCCAGACTTCATAAGCAGATTGTTGCGGATCGCCGCGCCGACGCCCATGCCGATCAGCCAGCGACCTTCGCGACGGCTGCCGGGTTTGGCGTTGCGCTTGTCCCAACCGAATTTTTCGGCGCCGGTTTGCAGGCATTCGATCAAGCGTCGTTGCGAGAACGGGCGCTCGGTTTTCACCGGGTCGACCTGGGTGTCGTTGAGGATGCGGAACTGCACGGGATCGAGTTTGAGCTGTTCGGCCATTTCGTCCATGGCGATTTCCAACGCCATCAATCCCGGCGCTTCGCCGGGTGCGCGCATTGAGTTGCCTTCAGGCAGATCCAGCGGCGACAGACGCATGGTGACCAGACGATTTTGCGCCGCGTACAGCAACTGACTCGGCTGCGCCGCGACTTCGACCTTGCCCTCCGCGAGATTGCCCGACCAGCCTTCATGCGCGATGGCGGTGAGCTTGCCGTCCGCCGTGGCGCCCATGCGGATACGCTGGATAGTGGCGGGGCGATGCGTGGTGTTGTTGGCGACCTGTGGGCGGGCGAGGGCGACTTTCACCGGTCTGCCGGCCATGCGCGCACCGAGGGCCGCGAGGATCGCGTCAGCGCGAATAAACAGTTTGCCGCCGAAACCGCCGCCGATGTAGGGCGAGATCAAGCGGACTTTTTCCTTGGGCAGGCCGAGGGTTTCGGCAATGTCGCCGACGCTCCAGGCGATCATCTGGTTCGACGTCCACAGCGTCAGTTGGTCGCCTTTCCACGCGGCCAGGGTCGTGTGGGGTTCCATCATCGCGTGGGACTGGTCGGGGGTGGTGTACGTCTGGTCGAATTGCACCGGGGCACCGGCGAACGCTGTCGCGAAATCGCCGTGGGTGACGTCAGGCATTTCTTCTTTCTGCTCGACGCCTTGGTCACGCACGCTGGCCAGATCGAACTCGCCTTTGCTCGCGACGTAATCGACCTTCACCAGTTGTGCGGCGGCGCGGGCCTGCTCGAAGGTCTCGGCAACCACCAGTGCAACGGCCTGGTGATAGTGCTGAATCTCGGGCCCGGCCAACAAATGCGCGGCGTTGTACTGGCCCTTGCCGAGTTTGCCGGCATTGTCGGCGGTGACGATGGCCAACACACCGGGCGCAGCTTTTGCGTCGGCGAGATCAATGTGGCTGATGCGACCCTTGGCGATAGCCGAACCGACCATGAAACCGTAGGCCTGATCGGCCACGGCTTCATGCTGTTCGTAAGCGTAAGGCGCCTGGCCGCAAGTTTTCAGCTTGCCTTCGATACGATCGGTCGGCTTGCCGATCACCTTCAATTGATCAATCGGGTTGGTGGTGGCGGGCGTGTCGAATTTCATGCTTCTTCCCTCGCTTGCGCCAACACCGAACCGAGCGTGCGCTCGACCAGGGTCAGTTTGAATTGGTTGTCGTGAGTCGGCGTGGCGCCGTCGAGCAAGCGTTCGCTGACGGCTTTCGCGCCCTTGGGCAGCAGCGCTTCAGCCGCTTCCACGCGCCACGGTTTCGGCGCAATACCGCCGACCGCGACGCGGCCGCTGCCGTCCTTTTGCAGGATCAAACCCACGGACACGAGGGCAAAGGCGTACGAGGAACGATCGCGTACCTTGTGATAAATGTGCGTGCCACCCACCGGCGCAGGCAACGTCACGGCGGTGATGAATTCGCCGGCGCCGAGGCTGGTTTCGATGTTCGGCGTGTTGCCCGGCAACAGGTGGAAATCGGCCATGGCGATGCTGCGGGTGCTGCCGTCGGGTTTCACCGTTTCAATCTGCGCATCTAAGGCGCGCATCGCAATCGCCATGTCGCTCGGGTGCGTGGCGATACAGGCGTCGCTGACGCCGATGATCCCCAACTGCCGGGTGACCCCGCCAATTGCCGAACAGCCACTGCCTGGAATGCGCTTGTTGCAGGCCTGATTTGTGTCGTAGAAATACGGGCAGCGGGTGCGTTGCAACAGGTTGCCAGCGGTGGTCGCCATGTTGCGCAGCTGCCCAGAGGCACCGGCGAGCAAGGCGCGGGACAGCAGCGCATAGTCTTTTCTGACCCGGGCGTCGGCCGCCAGATCGGTGTTGCGCACCAGCGCTCCGATGCGCAAACCGCCCTCGGGCGTGGCTTCGATCGTGTCGAGGCCCAGGTGATTGACGTCGATCAGGTGCAGCGGGGTTTCGATGTCGAGTTTCATCAGGTCGAGCAGGTTGGTGCCGCCGGCGATGAACTTCGCGCCTTCGATCTGCGCCGCTTGCGCCGCTGCGGCAGGGGAGTCGGCACGGCTGTAATTGAACGGTCTCATGCCGGCACCTCCGCGACTTCAGTGATGGCTTCGATGATGTTCGAGTAGGCGCCGCAGCGGCAGATATTGCCGCTCATGCGCTCCTGGAATTCGGAAGCGATCAGTTGTGGCGACTCGGTCAGGCTGGGGCTGACGTGGCTAGGAATGCCGTCGCGGATTTCCTTGATAACGGCGACTGCCGAGCAGATCTGCCCCGGCGTGCAGTAACCGCATTGATAGCCATCATGCTTGATGAACGCGGCTTGCATCGGGTGCAGGTTGTCCGGCATGCCGAGGCCTTCGATGGTGGTGATCTCACTGCCTTCGTGCATCACCGCCAGCGTCAGGCATGAGTTGATCCGCCGACCATCGGCGATCACCGTGCAGGCACCGCACTGGCCGTGGTCGCAGCCTTTTTTGCTGCCGGTCAGGTGCAGGTGTTCACGCAAGGCGTCGAGCAGGGTGGTGCGGTTGTCGACTTCAAGGGACTGAGGTTTGCCATTGACTTGAATGGTCACTTTGTTCATGGCCGGTTGCTCCAGGTTGGCGGCGTAGGCCTTGAGGCTGATGAATGGCGGCATCGCGAACGCCGTTGCGGTGACGGCGCCGAGAATCATAAATTTACGTCGGGAAATCGGCATGGTTCGATTCCTATTTCTCTCAATCAGGCGGCAGGTTTGCGAAAGGCCCATAGGGGCATGCCGGCATGTTTGCCAGTCTCGGTCTAGGAGTGACCGTTGAAGGGAGGAAAAGGTTTTTGCGGATTTTCGCTATAGAGTTATTTACTCAGCTCATGAATCAGCAAATGGACACGCTTCCCTGTAGGAGCTGCCGAAGGCTGCGATCTTTTGATCTTGCAAAACAAAGTTAAAAAATCGCAGCCTTCGATAGCTCCTACAGGGGGGGGTAGTGGCCGCCGACGACCATGTGGGTGAATGGTGAAACGTAGGCCTGCAACGTCACCAACCCGCCCACCAGAATCGCCAGCACAATCGAGTGGAAGAACACATAGCGCAGAATCTCGCCCTCATGCCCATACCAACGGGTTGCCGTGGATGCGACCACAATCGACTGCGCATCGACCATTTTGCCCATCACCCCACCGGAACTGTTGGCCGCTGCCATCAGCACCGGGCTGATGCCAAGTTGTTCCGCCGTCACCCGTTGCAGTCCGCCGAACAGCACGTTGGACGCGGTGTCGGAGCCGGTCAGTGCCACCCCGAGCCAGCCGAGCAGGGTGCCGAACATCGGGTAGAAAATCCCCGTCGCCGCGAACGCCAGGCCCATGGTTGCGTCCAGGCCTGAGTAGCGCGTGAGGAACCCCAGTGCCAGCATCGCCGCGATGGTGATCAGCGAAAAACGTACCACCCACAGTGTGCGCAGGTATTGCTTGATCAGTTGCGGGATCGAATAGCCCATCAGTAAACCGCCGACAATCGCCGCCAGTAAAATTCCGCTGCCGGTGCTGGTCAACCAGGTGAACTTGTAGACCGCCTCTTCGGTTTTCGGCGCAGGCACCACAGGCGGCACCTTCTCGACCTGTTGATGCAGCGTCGTGAACACGATGGCCGGGGCGAAGATCGGATTGGCCTCACGCATCGGTTTGCCTTGCGGATCGAGTTTGGCTGATTGTGTGACCGGATCAATTGCCGGCCGAGTGTCGAACAGGTTCTTGAAACCCTGCGTGCCCCAGGCGAACACGAACACTGTGAGGATGAACCACGGCATCCACGCGCGCATCACGGCCGGGCGCGCCTGGTCGCTGAATGCGGCGCTGGCGGTGACTTTTTCTTCATCGACCCTGGAGTTGTCGACCCGACCGGACAGCGCCGCCGAGGTGTGAATGGTCGCCGGTTTCCAGACCTTCAGGAACAGCGTCAGGCAGGCCATGGAAATCAACGCGGCGATCACGTCCACCAACATCGGGCCGTGGTAGTTCGATACCAGAAACTGCGGCACGGCGAAGCTGACCCCGGCCACCAGAATCGCTGGCCAGACCTCGAGCATCTTGCGCCACCCGGCGAACGCCCAGATCAGCCAGAACGGCACCAGCACCGAGAAGAATGGCAGTTGCCGACCGACCATCATCGACAGCTCCATCTCGTCCAGTCCGGTGACTTTGGCGAGTGTGATGATCGGTGTGCCGAGTGCGCCGAAAGCCACCGGCGCAGTGTTGGCGATCAGTGCCAGGCCAGACGCGGCCAGCGGCGAAAAACCGAGGCCGATGAGGATTGCCCCGGTCACCGCCACCGGCGTACCGAAACCTGCCGCACCTTCGAAGAAAGCACCGAAGCAAAAGGCGATCAGCAGCAACTGCAAACGGCGATCATCGGTGATCCGCGCCAGCGAATCCTGCAGCACTTTGAACGAGCCGTTCTCGGTGGTCAGGCGATGCAGAAAGATGATGTTGAGCACGATCCAGCCGATCGGCAGCAAGCCATTGGCCGCACCGAACAGTGCTGCCGAACCGGCCATGGAGGCGGGCATGCCGAACGCAAAGATCGAGATCAACAGCGCTGAAGCCAGTGCCAGCAGCGCCGCCAGATGCGCTTTGACGTGAAAGAACGCCAGCGCCGCCAGCATCACCACCACCGGGACGGCGGCCATGAGCGTGGAGATCACCGGATTGCCAAACGGGTCGTAGATTTGCTGCCATACCATGGTCTACCTCTGCTTTTTGTTATTGAGGGTGCAGATCCATTGCATGGGGTTGGGCTGCAAGCAGTATAGGTGGCATCTCGCCGCTGTTCGGGATGGGCGGGCGAGGCGATAAACGGTCATGAGTGGCCACTGAATCATCCCTCGTTTACCCGGTCGTATTGACGGCTGCGCGCACCGCGTCCTGAAGGCGAGGGCGGCGTGGCCGATTCCGTCGTCAAGACCTTGGTTTTAGGGATGTGTTGAATGAAGCGCGCTACAACGATGCTGCTGACCGTGACCGCCGCCGTATTGCTCGGCGGCTGTGTGGCAGATTTTGATGATGACCACCGCCACGGCCGGCATTACGACCGCGACCATGGGCGCCATTACGACAATGACCGGCGCTTGGACGACCGCGATGACGACCGCCGCGATGGCCGTCGCTATCACCGCGATCGGGATGATGATTGATTGAACACAAAAGGGCGTTCCCGCAAAGGAACGCCCTTGATCATTGGCCCTCAGTCATCAAATAAAACGAGCGCTCGCCTGGACGCGGGAACGCGCAGGCACAGAGGCCTCGAGATCCAGCAAATGGGTGGCGAGAATGTCGCTCAGAAAGCGGAACTGATCGTTGATGCCGACCACTTCATTGCTGAAATGATTGGTCGCGGCGGGCATCAGCAGATCTTCGAAATCTTCGTTGAACACCAGTGATTGTGCCTTGTGCGACACAGGTTGCTGGTCGTAGTAGTTGCTGCCGAACACCGGAAAACTCACGGAGAGTGCGATGGTGTGAATCATGATGTGAACTCCTCGTTGCGGTTCGGATGTGGCCATCGTGCCCTGCGTGGGCGGCAGACGGAAGGTGATCGTCGCAATGGTGAATATCGACGGTATTGATGCTTGAGTTGTGCGGCGCATTGGCTGGCCTCATCGCTCGCAAGCCAGCTCCCACAGGTTTCCCGTCGTTCACTGAAGATCACTGTGGCCAGCGATGCGGCCAGAACATCCAGCAACACCGCCGACTGACCCACCTATACTCAAATCTGCTCCCTCCTCATTTAAAGGACACACCCACCGTGAGCCTGCGTGCGCTGGTCGTCGCCGCGCTGTTTTTGCTGGCCGGCTGCGCCACGTCGGCCCGGGCTCCAGTGACCGCTGTGCAGGCTGTGGTGGTGTCGCCCGCGACCTGGCAACAGATCGACCGCGAAATCGTCAACGCATCGCAGCAAGCCACCGAGCAGGTCAAGTTGTTCGCCCGGGGCTCGATGGAACATTGGCGCACTCGCGTCTATCAGCAAACTGAAGAAAATTTCATCCCGTGGTTCAGCAGCTATTGGACCCAGGAATGGCTGTCGATGAAGGTCAGTTGGTACTCGATCAGCGCCGGTGACGAGCAGGATGCCTCGGCCAAGCGCCTGGCGACGTATCTGCTTGAACAGTATCAGAAAAGGGTACTCGCGCCGGTCGCGGTGGAGGTAGATCCGGATGCGATCCTGGGCCAGGCCACGGCGTTCTATGCAGAGCTGATGGCTCGGCAGATGCCGCTCATCGCCCAGCGTCACCGCGTGCCAATTGCCCAGCTCAACGGTCGTTTGCAGAAGATCCCGGCCATTGCCCTCGGACCACCGCCGGCGCGGGATGCCTCGCTGTACAAAGTCATCAGCACCGAACCGTTGAACACCCTGCCGGCGTACGCGGCTCTGATCGACAAGATTCACACCGACGGCGGCGCCAGAGGCATCGCGTCGACCGACGCCGGCATGGCACCCGTCGCCAAGCGGGCGAGCCAGCGAATGGAGGCGGAAATGGCCCCGCGTGGTGCTGCCAGTGCAGTCGCGGCAGCGGCGGGCAAACTGGCCGGGGCGATGATTTCCGTCGGCGTGATGGGCATCCGCGCGATTCTCCAGGCCAACGACCGGCCCGACAGTGAGGCGCTGATACGCAGCAGCCTGGGCAACACTTTCGATAAGGCCTGGCTGAAACTGGTGCAGAACCCGACCACTGGCGTGATGGCCGGCACGCTGCACATGGCCGGGCAGGTTGAGCGCAATCTCGGTGGGCTTGATGAGCCGTCGGTCGGGTTTGGGGCGAATCGTGTCGAATGGCGTCCGCCGGAATCGACTACCCAGCAGATCGAACCCAACGTACCAGGAGAATGATCATGGCTTACATCGATATTTTTGTAGCGCCGGTCCCGACCGCCAATCGCGAGCAGTACAGAAAGCACGCTGAAATCGCAGCGGTGATCTTCAAGGAATACGGCGCCCTGAGCGTGGCCGAATGCTGGGGCGATGATGTGCCGGACGGCAAGCTCACCTCGTTCCCGATGGCGGTAAAACTCAAGGACGATGAAACCGTCGCGTCCGGCTGGCTGATCTGGCCCGACAAGGCCACTCGCGATACCGGCATGGCGAAAATGATGGAAGACCCGCGCATGCAACCAGACGTCAACCCGATGCCGTTTGATGGGCAGCGGATGATCTTCGGCGGCTTTCAGTACCTGATCGAACCTGAATAAATCCTCTGTAGGAGTGAGCCTGCTCGCGATTGCAATGTGTCAGTGATCACAAATGTCACCTGACCCACCGCTATCGCTGGCAAGCCAGCTCCCACAGGTTTTTCGGGTGTTCACGAAAATACAGAATCCATCAAAATCTCTGTGGGAGCTGGCTTGCCAGCGATGGCGTCGGTACATCCAACAGCTACAGTGACAGATATGCCGCCATCGCGAGCAGGCTCAATCCTGCAGGGTATGTATTTACTCTGCGGAGGGGGTGATTCGGCAGCCTTTACGGTTGCGGATCTGCTCGTCCGTCGGGCGTTCGCGGACGAATTCAAAACGTGGCTCACCCTCGCTGTAATGCACCAGCCAGCCCCATTCCAGCTCGGTTTCATCCTGCCCGGGATGTGGTGGTCGTGCCCACCACGGTTCTTTGCTGAGGACCTCGCGCATGGCGGCCTCCGGTTGATGGCAATCCTTGAACTATAGACCGGTGTCGCGAGTCGTCAGATCAGGCTGTGTAGAATCACGCCGACCACCAGAAACGCAGGAGCCCGGCCATGACCGATGACGCGCACAGGGATGAACCCTCCAAACGCCTGTTTTTTGCGCTGGACTGCCCACCGGCACAGCGTAAGGCGATTGCGCAGTGGCGCGCGGAGTTGCGTCTGAGAACCGGCAAGCCAGTGCCGGCGGACAACTTTCATCTGACGCTGCTGTTTCTCGGCGCAGTGCCGCTGGCCCAGATCGGCGGAGTCTGTGAGGCGGCTGGCAAAGTGGGCACGCCGGGGCACATGTTGCAGATTTCACTGGATCGCCTGCAGGTCTGGCACCGTGCCGGGGTGTTGGCATTGGCGCCGGATCAGGCTCCGCAAGCGTTGCTGCGATTAGCCTATGGGCTTGAACAGGCGATGCTGCCATTCGGTTTTGAAGAGACGGCCCATGAGTTTCGTCCGCACCTGACTCTGGCCCGTGAATACCGGGCGCCGGAGCCGGAATCGGCCACGCCGCCAGAGTTTTTCCTGCGTGCCGAGCGCTTTGCGTTGTTTGAATCGCACAAGGGCCGCTACCGGATTCTGCAGGATTGGCCACTGACCTGAGCGACAAAAAAAGGCGCCCGAGGGCGCCTGAAATTCACCTGAGCCGAGGGAGCCAGGTGAGGCCGTTCATATGCAGGGTGCAGCGGTGGTAAGGCGCTGCGTGAACGGAAAAGCAATAATTCTCAAACCACACAATTCCACTGTAGGAGCTGCCGAAGGCTGCGATCTTTTGCTTTTAAAGATCAAAAGATCGCAGCCTTCGGCAGCTCCTACACTGGGTAGTGGTTACTTGCCGAGTTTCACCCGCGTCCAGCCGCGAGTCATGATCCGCTGGGTCGCAATCGGCTGATCCGGCACCGCATACAGCGTCGCCATCACCGCTTGCGAGGGGTACGAGCCCGGGTCGTTACGAATCGCTTCGTCCACCAATGGCGTCGCCGCCGAGTTGGCGTTGCTGTAGCCGTTGCTGTTGGTGATCTCGGCAATGATGTCCGGACGCATCAAAAAGTCCATGAACAGATACGCGTTGTCGACGTTCGCCGCATCACGCGGGATGGCGACCATGTCGTAGAAACTGCCGGCGCCTTCCTTGGGAATGCTGTAGTCGATCTTCACCTTGTTACCCGATTCCGCCGCGCGGGCCTTGGCCTGCAGGACGTCCCCGGAGTAACCGACCGCCACGCAGATGTTGCCGTTGGCCAGGTCCGAGATGTACTTCGAGGAATGGAAATACGCCACGTTGGGGCGGATCTTCATGAACAGCGCTTCGGCTTCCATGATGTGCGCCTTGTCCTTGTCGTTCACCGGGTAACCCAGGTAGTGCAGGGCGGCCGGGATCATTTCGGTCGGCGAGTCGAGGAAACTGATGCCGCAGGCCTTCAGCTTTTCAGCGTTTTCCGGCTTGAACAGCAAGTCCCAGGAGTTGGTCGGGGCGTTGGCGCCGAGTACTTCCTTGACCTTGGCCGGGTTGAAACCGATGCCGATCGAGCCCCACATGTACGGGAACGCGTGAGCGTTGTCTGGATCACTGGCGGCGGCATTTTTCAGCAGCACCGGGTTGAGATTCTTCCAGTTCGGCAGCTTCGATTTGTCCAGCGGCTGATAGACGCCAGCCTTGATCTGCTTGGCCAGGAAACTGTTGGACGGCACGACGATGTCGTAGCCGGATTTGCCCGCCAGCAAGCGCGCCTCAAGGGTCTCGTTGCTGTCGAAGACGTCGTAGGTCACACGGATGCCGGTCTCGTCTTCGAACTTCTTGACGGTGTCCGGCGCGATGTAATCGGACCAGTTGTAAACACGCAGCACTTTGTCGTTGGCCTGGGCGCCCATGACGATTGCGCCCATTAAGGACAGTGTCAGCAGAGTCCTGCCAAACATTTTCATCGGTACAACTCCATTCTTTTTATTCAAAAAACACAAAGCCAAAACTTGGTCGACTACGCCCGTTATGTAGGAGCTGTCGAGTGAAACGAGGCTGCGATCTTTTGATCTTCAACAACAAAGGCAAAAGATCGCAGCGTGCCGCAGCTCCTACAGGTTATGCGGTGGCCGCGCGTGGCGGTTGCTGCCACGACTCGTTCGCCGTCTGATCCATCGCTTCCTGAATCGCACGCTTGCGGTTGGCCTCAGCCTTGCGGCCGAAGTACCAGACCAGGAAAGTCACCAGCGACACCGCCAGCAGAATCAGACTCGCCACCGCGTTGATCTCCGGCTTCACGCCCAGACGCACCGCCGAGAACACTTCCATCGGCAGGGTGGTGGAGCCGGGGCCGGAGACGAAGCTTGCCAACACCAGGTCATCCAGCGACAAGGCGAACGACATCATCCCGCCCGCCGCCAGCGACGGCGCGATCATCGGAATGGTGATCAGGAAAAACACCTTGAACGGTTTCGCGCCCAGATCCATCGCCGCTTCTTCAATCGACAGGTCCAGTTCACGCAGGCGGGCGGAGACTACTACTGCCACATAGGCTGCACAAAACGTGGTGTGGGCGATCCAGATCGTGACAATGCCACGCTCCTGCGGCCAGCCGATCAGTTGCGCCATCGCCACAAACAGCAGCAACAACGACAGACCGGTGATCACTTCAGGCATCACCAACGGCGCGGTGACCAGGCCGCCAAACAGCGTGCGACCCTTGAAGCGCGTCACCCGAGTCAGCACGAACGCAGCCAGAGTACCGAGTGCCACAGCAGCAATCGCGGTGTAGCAGGCGATTTCCAGCGAGCGCACCACCGAACCCATCAGCTGCGTGTTGTCGAGCAAACCGGTGTACCACTTGATCGACCAGCCGCCCCATACCGTCACCAGTTTCGAGGCGTTGAACGAGTAGATCACCAGGATCAGCATCGGCAGATAGATGAACGTCAGGCCGAAGATCAACATGAACTTTGCAAAACCGAAGCGTTTCATCCCCGTGCCTCCATCTCTTTGGCCTGGCTGCGGTTGAACAGCAGAATCGGCACAATCAGGATCAACAGCATCACCACCGCCAGAGCAGACGCCACCGGCCAGTCGCGGTTATTGAAGAACTCTTGCCACAGCACGCGACCGATCATCAACGTCTCCGGACCACCCAAAAGTTCGGGAATCACGAACTCGCCCACCACCGGAATGAACACCAGCATGCAGCCTGCGATGATGCCGTTCTTGGCCAGCGGTACGGTGATTTTCCAGAAGTTGTTGAAGTTGCTCGAACCCAGGTCCGACGCGGCTTCCAGCAGACTGCCGTCGTGTTTCACCAGGTTGGCGTACAGCGGCAACACCATGAACGGCAGGTAGGCGTAAACCACGCCGATATACACCGCCGTGTTGGTGTTGAGGATCTCGATCGAGTGATCGGTCAGGCCAGTCCACATAAGGAAGCTGTTGAGCAAACCGTTGTTGCTGAGAATGCCCATCCACGCGTAAACGCGGATCAGGATCGCGGTCCAGGTCGGCATCATGATCAACAGCAGCAGGACGTTTTGCGTTTCCTTGCCGGTCTTGGTGATGGCATAAGCCATCGGGAAGCCGATCACCAGGCACATCAGCGTGCTCAGCGCCGCGACCTTCAACGACCCGAGGTAGGCCGACAGATATAGCTCGTCTTCGCCGAGCATGGCGTAGTTGCCGATGTTCAGCAGCAGCTGGAATTTCTGTTCGGCGTAGGTGTAGATCTCCGAGTACGGCGGGATTGACAGCGCAGCTTCCGAGAAGCTGATCTTCATCACCAGAAAAAACGGCAGCATGAAGAACAGGAACAGCCAGATGAACGGAATACCGATCACCAGTTTTCGGCCACTGGGCACCAGGCGCAGGAATTGCTGATTGAAAGTTCTCATGAGCGCAGTACCACGCCGCTGTCGTCTTCCCACCAGACGTAAACCTTGTCGTCCCAGGTCGGTCGCGCGCCACGGCGTTCAGCGTTGGCCATGAACGACTGGACGATTTTGCCGCCCGGCAATTGCACGTAAAACACTGAGTGACCGCCGAGGTAGGCGATGTCATGCACCTTGCCTTCGGACCAGTTGTAGCGGAACTCGGGCTGGGTCGTGCTGACGAGCATTTTTTCCGGACGGATCGCGTAGGTGACCGACTTGTCCTGCACCGAGGTGCTGACGCCGTGACCGACGTAGATCTTCTGCTGCAAGTCCGAGCTGTGGATGATCGCGTGGCCTTCGAGGTCTTCAACCACAGTGCCGTCGAAGGCGTTCACGTTGCCGATGAACTCGCAGACCATACGGCTGACGGGTGCTTCATAGATGTCAATCGGGCTGCCGATCTGCGCGATCCAGCCCAGGTGCATGATCGCGATCCGCTCGGCCATGGTCATGGCTTCTTCCTGGTCGTGAGTCACCATCACGCAGGTCACGCCGACGCGCTCGATGATCTCAACCAACTCCAGCTGCATTTGCGAACGCAGCTTTTTATCCAGCGCACCCATCGGTTCGTCGAGCAGCAACAGCTTTGGCCGTTTCGCCAGCGAACGGGCGAGGGCGACACGTTGGCGCTGACCACCGGAGAGTTGATGCGGTTTGCGTTTGGCGTATTGGGTCATGTGCACCAGACGCAGCATTTCTTCAACGCGGGCGTCGATTTCACTGGCTGGCAAACGGTCCTGCTTGAGGCCGAAGGCGATGTTCTGCGCGACGGTCATGTGCGGGAACAGCGCGTAGGACTGGAACATCATGTTGATCGGCCGCTCGTACGGTGGCATGTCGGTGATGTCCACGCCGTCGAGCAAAATCCGCCCTTCAGTCGGGCGCTCGAAACCGGCAAGCATGCGCAGCAGGGTCGATTTACCCGAGCCGGAGCCGCCGAGCAGGGCAAAGATTTCGCCCTGATGGATCTCCAGGGATACATCGTCCACTGCGGTGGTTTCGTCGAACTTCTTGGTGACACGATCGACTTTCACCAACACCTTTTTCGGTTGCTGATGACCTTCAAGTGCCTTCCTGTAAGTGCTGGAGGCGTTTGCCATGTGAAACTCCCAACAGGTTTCAGTGCCTGGCCAATGTGGCCTGGCTTAAGTGGATTGCAAGCCTGTAAGCACATTCCCGGTCGGATCACCGCAAAACCCTGTGGGAGCTGGCTTGCCAGCGATGAGGCCGTCACCTTCAACATAAAGGGTGACTGACCCACCGCCATCGCTGGCAAGCCAGCTCCCACAGGGTTTTGCATTGATCCAACGGGTACTGCTCATACCGCTCCGGCTTGTTCGGCGCCGCCGTCCTGGCTGCCTGGGTCGTACTTGTTGTTATTACGGGTGTTGTTTTTCACGAATGACGGATGTGCGCAGGCACACCCGACTTGCGTGGGGGCAGTAAATCGTCAGGTATTCTTTGCTGATATCAGCGCTGGTTGCGTCGCGCCGCCCGTTGCCGGCAAGCCTCACCGAAGGCCTGAAAAATCTTCAGGTAGCTCGGGTTGTCCAGCACCTGCCACTCTGGGTGCCATTGCACGCCGAGGGCAAAGGTCGGGCTGTGCTCCACCGAGATCGCCTCGATCAGACCATCCGGCGCCACCGCTTCGGCACGCAGGCCGGGCGCGAGGCGGTCGATGCCCTGACTGTGAATGGAATTGACCTGGAACTCGCCGGGCAACCCCAGCGATTCGAACACGCCGCCGCCAAGCACCGTGACCGCATGAGCCGGTGCGTATTGCACGGCCACATCCGGGCTGTCCGCTTCACGGTGATCGAGCATGCCCGGCAGCTCATGCACCTTCTGATGCAGGCTGCCGCCAAATGCCACGTTCATCTCCTGGAAGCCGCGGCAAATGCCCAGCACCGGAACGCCCGCCGCAATGGCTGCACGCAATAAAGGAAGGGTCGTGGCATCCCGCGCCGGATCGTGATCCGTACCGGGTTCGCTGGCCGGGCCTTGATAGTGGAAAGGTTCCACGTTGGAAGGCGAGCCGGTCAGCAGCAGACCGTCGAGTTGACCGAGCAGGTCCTCGATTTCAGTCAGGTTGCCAAGGGAAGGAATGACCACCGGCAGCCCCTGGGCGCCAACGCTGACAGCACGTACGTACTTGTCGCCGCTGATGTGATAGGGGTGCAGGCCAATCTGTTTGACGCACGCAGTAACGCCGATCAATGGCTTGAATGCCATTTTTATTCACCTCGAAGTTTGACACTTGAACGAGCTTTTCCGGAGCTTAGCGTCGTTGATTTTAATTAACAACTCCCGTGTAAAAAATTCTAAACGCCGTTCATCAAATCTTCATGATTGGCAGGCGTCTGGCGCCTGTTTTGGCACGCGGGTGTCAAGAAAAGCCCTAAAAATAAAGGCTGAGCGGCAGGGTGTTCGCTATTGACTTCACTTTGCCGTTCGGGTTGACTGGCTCGGCGAAACAGCAGTGAACATAATAATTAACAGCTAAATAGGTGCATCATGTCGGTCCCTCTGCGTACCGTTCAACTCAACGAAGCAAACGCATTCCTTAAGAAATATCCTGAGGTTTTGTACGTCGACCTTCTGATTGCGGATATGAACGGTGTGGTGCGCGGCAAGCGCATCGAACGCACCAGTCTTCATAAGGTTTACGAGAAAGGCATCAACCTGCCGGCCTCGCTCTTTGCCCTCGACATCAACGGCTCCACGGTGGAAAGCACCGGCCTGGGCCTGGACATCGGCGACGCCGACCGCATCTGCTATCCGATCCCCGGCACCCTCAGCATCGAGCCGTGGCAGAAGCGCCCAACCGCACAACTGTTAATGACCATGCACGAACTTGAAGGCCAGCCGTTCTTCGCTGACCCGCGTGAAGTGCTGGCCAACGTGGTGCGCAAATTCGACGACCTCGGCCTGACCATTTGTGCAGCGTTCGAACTCGAGTTTTATCTGATCGACCAGGACAACGTGAACGGCCGTCCGCAGTCGCCACGCTCGCCGGTTTCCGGCAAGCGCCCGGTGTCGACTCAGGTCTACCTGATCGACGACCTCGACGAATACGTCGACTGCCTGCAAGACATCCTCGAAGGCGCGAAAGAGCAGGGCATTCCTGCTGACGCCATCGTCAAGGAAAGCGCCCCGGCGCAGTTTGAAGTCAACCTGCATCACGTCTCCGATCCGATCAAGGCCTGCGACTACGCCGTCCTGCTCAAGCGTCTGGTGAAAAACATCGCCTACGACCACGAGATGGACACCACCTTCATGGCCAAGCCGTATCCGGGCCAGGCGGGTAACGGTCTGCACGTACACATTTCGATCCTGGACAAAGAAGGCAACAACATCTTCGCCAGCGAGGATCCCGAGCAGAACGCCGCGCTGCGACATGCGATCGGCGGTGTGCTGGAGACCCTGCCTGCGCAAATGGCCTTCCTCTGCCCGAACGTTAACTCGTACCGTCGTTTCGGCGCGCAGTTCTACGTGCCGAACTCGCCGAGCTGGGGCATCGACAACCGCACGGTTGCAGTACGTGTGCCGACCGGTTCTGCTGACGCGGTGCGCATCGAGCATCGTGTCGCCGGTGCCGATGCCAACCCGTACCTGCTGATGGCCTCGGTGCTGGCCGGTATCCACCACGGCCTGACCAATCAGATCGAACCGGGTGCGCCAGTCGAGGGCAACAGCTACGAGCAGAACGAACAGAGCCTGCCGAACAACCTGCGCGACGCATTGCGTGAGCTGGACGACAGCGAAGTCATGGCCCGCTACATCGACCCGCTGTACATCGACGTATTTGTCGCGTGCAAGGAGAGCGAGCTGGCCGAGTTCGAAAACTCGATTTCTGACCTTGAGTACAACTGGTATCTGCATACCGTTTAAAGCCCAACACCATTCCCTGTAGGAGCTGCCGAAGGCTGCGATCTTTTGACTTTGTTTTTCAGGATCAAGATCAAAAGATCGCAGCCTTGGGCAGCTCCTACAGGGCATCGGGTTTCCAGATTTTGATCGGCGGCGTCCGTCCGCTGCTCACCACCCCTCGTCGAGCCATAACAATGACCACAACCCGCAACGACTGGGAACAACGCTTCCAGTCCCTGACCATTGAATCCCGCGCGTTCATCAACGGTGAATACCGCCCGGCGATCAGCGGCGACACATTTGAATGCCTGAGCCCCGTTGACGGCCGTTTTCTGGCCTCCGTCGCCAGCACCGATGACGCCGACGCCAACCTCGCCGTGGAAGTCGCGCGCCAGTCTTTCGAATCCGGCGTGTGGGCCAACAAAGCCCCGGCCGAGCGCAAGCGCATCCTGATCCGCTTCGCTGATCTGATCCTGCAGAACCAGGAAGAACTGGCGCTGCTGGAAACCCTCGATATGGGTAAACCGATCAGCGACTCGATGAGCATCGACATCCCGGCGACCGCCAACGCGATCCGCTGGAGCGCCGAAGCCGTCGACAAGATTTACGACGAAGTCGCGGCCACACCGCACGACCAGCTCGGCCTGATCACTCGTGAGCCTTGCGGCGTGGTGGCGGCCATCGTGCCGTGGAACTTCCCGCTGATCATGGCCAGCTGGAAATTCGCCCCGGCCCTGGCGGCGGGTAACTCGTTCATCCTCAAGCCTTCGGAAAAGTCTCCGCTGACCGCGATCCGCATCGCTCAGCTCGCACTGGATGCCGGCATTCCGAAAGGCGTGTTCAACGTCTTGCCAGGCTTCGGCCATACCGTCGGCAAGGCGCTGGCGTTGCACATGGACGTCGACGTGCTGGCCTTCACTGGCTCCACGGCGATTGCCAAGCAACTGATGATTTACGCCGGCCAGAGCAACATGAAACGCGTCTGGCTCGAAGCCGGCGGCAAAAGCCCGAACGTGGTGTTTGCCGACGCGCCGGACTTGCGCGCCGCGGCACAAGCAGCGGCCGGCGCCATCGCCTTCAACCAGGGCGAAGTCTGCACCGCCGGTTCGCGTCTGCTGGTCGAGCGTTCGATCCGTGAGCAGTTCATTCCGCTGCTGGTGGAAGCACTGCAAGCGTGGAAACCCGGTCACGCCCTGGATCCGGCGACCACCGTCGGCGCCGTGGTCGATCAGCGTCAACTCGACAACGTGCTGCGCTACATCAGCATCGGTCGCGAGCAGGGCGCCGAGCTGATTGCCGGTGGCCAACGCACCCTCGAAGAAACTGGTGGCCTGTATGTGCAGCCGGCGCTTTTCGACGGCGTGACCAACGCCATGACTATCGCTCAGGAAGAAATCTTCGGCCCGGTGCTGTCGCTGATCACCTTCGACACCGTTGAAGAAGCGCTGCAGATCGCCAACGACAGCATCTTCGGCCTCGCCGCCGGGGTCTGGACCAGCAACCTGAGCAAGGCGCACACCTTTGCTCGTGGCCTGCGTGCCGGCAGCGTCTGGGTCAACCAGTACGACGGCGGCGACATGACCGCGCCGTTCGGTGGCTTCAAACAGTCGGGCAACGGTCGCGATAAATCGCTCCACGCGTTCGACAAGTACACCGAGCTGAAAGCGACCTGGATCAAGCTCTAATTCTTTTACAGCGGCGGTTGCCGGCGTGAGCCGGCGACCCTCGGAGAACCGTATGAAACAACAACACGTAAACAGCTACTACGCCGCCACTCGCAACGAAGTCATCGACTTTCCGACCCTCGAAGAAGCGGTAGATTGCGACGTCTGCATCATCGGCGCCGGTTACACGGGCCTGTCCTCGGCACTGTTCCTCGCCGAGGCTGGCTATAAGGTCACGGTGCTGGAAGCGGCGAAAGTCGGATACGGCGCGAGCGGCCGTAACGGCGGGCAACTGGTTAACTCCTACAGCCGCGACGTCGACGTGATCGAAGAGCGTTACGGCGACAAGACCGCCGAAATCCTGGGCAGCATGATCTTCGAAGGTGCCGACATCATTCGTTCGCGCATCAAGCAATACGACATCAAATGCGACTACCGTCCGGGCGGTATCTTCGCGGCGATGAACAAGAAACAACTGAATGGTCTGGCCGAGCAGAAGAAAAACTGGGAACGCTACGGCAACCGCAATCTGAAGATGCTCGACGCTGCGGACATTCGTCGCGAAGTCGGCTCCGACGCCTACGTCGGTGGTCTGCTGGACTTGCAGGGCGGCCACGTGCATCCACTCAACCTGGCCCTCGGGGAAGCTGCAGCCATCGTGAGTTTGGGCGGCAAGATCTACGAGCAATCGGCCGCGGTGGAAATCACCTACGGCGAGCCAAATGTCGTGCGCACCGCCAAAGGTCTGGTCCGCGCCAAGTACCTGTTGATCGCCGGCAACGCCTACCTGCCGCAAGGCCTCGACAACCGCGTCACCGCGAAAAGCATGCCCTGCGGCTCGCAAATCGTTGTCACCGAACCGTTGACCGAGAAACAGGCACGCAGCCTGATCACCAACAACTACTGCGTCGAAGACTGCAACTATCTGCTGGATTACTACCGCCTCACTGCCGACAACCGTTTGCTGTACGGCGGCGGCGTGGTCTACGGCGCGCGTGAACCGGACGACATCGAACAACTGATCCGCCCGAAGATCCTCAAAACCTTCCCGCAGCTCAAAGACGTGAAAATCGACTACCGCTGGACCGGCAATTTCCTGCTGACCATGTCACGTATGCCGCAATTCGGCCGTATCGAGAAAAACGCCTACTACATGCAAGGCTACAGTGGCCACGGCGTCACCTGCTCGCACCTGGCCGGCAAACTGATCTCGGAAATGATCCGCGGCGATGCCGAACGCTTCAACGCGTTCGCGTCCTTGCCACACATGCCAATGCTCGGCGGCCGCACCTTTTCCGCTCCACTGACCGCCCTCGGCGCCGTCTACTACTCGCTGCGCGATCGTTTCGGCATCTAAGCTGGCAATGTTCAAAATGTGGGAGCTGGCTTGCCAGCGATGACGCCTGTAAAGACGCCATTACTCCCACTGACAACCACAAAACCTGTGGGAGCTGGCCTGCCAGCGATGGCGCCTGTAAAGACGCCATCACTCCCACTGACAACCACAAAACCTGTGGGAGCTGGCTTGCCAGCGATGACGGCCTGACAACCTCCACAAAGCCAACTGACACAAAAGAGATCCAACTGTGGGAGCGAGCCTGCTCGCGAAGAGGTCATATCAGCCAACATCGCCGTCGTCTGACACACCGCTTTCGCGAGCAGGCTCACTCCCACAGTCACTGTATTACCAAGGCAAGAAAGACTTTTCCCCCACCACCCATCGAACCTGCTGAGCAACACCACCAAACGTGATTTAATAGCCGCCTTTCACGGTTCCGGGACACGGGAGCAACGTGACCCGCGCCCCGGCGCGTCACCCGCCACCCACCCCCATCGCCCTTAAGTCGTTCTTACATAAGGCAGTCATGGATACGGGTTCTCGACTCAAACTAGTACGCGAAAGCTACAAACTCTCCCAGCGCGAGCTGGCCCGGCGTAGCGGCGTGACCAATGCCACCATCTCCCTGATCGAACAGAATCGCGTCAGTCCCTCCGTCAGCTCATTGAAAAAGCTGCTCGAAGGCATCCCGATGTCCCTGGCCGACTTCTTCACCTTCGACCAGCCGCCGCGCGAACATCAATACGTCTTCCGCGCCAACGAACAGCCCGACCTCGGCCGCCACGGCCTGCGCCTGCTACTGATCGGCGCCTCGGTACCAAGCCGCCAGATGCGCTTGCTGCGCGAGCAATACGCACCGGGCGCGAGCTCCGGGGAAGAGCCGATTGTTCACTCGGAAGGTGAGGAGTGTGGGCTTGTGACGCGCGGGACTGTCGAGTTGACCGTGGATGGCTCGGTGAGTGTGCTGAATGCCGGGGATGGGTATTACTTTCCTACGACGTTGCCGCATAAGTTTCGCAATATCGGGGCGGATGAGGCTGAGATTATTAGTGCGAATACGCCGGCTAACTTCTGATTGATGCTTTAGGTAAAAACCATGCGCTGTAAGTAAATCCGACGCCTTGTTGAAGGGCGGCGGATTTTTTTTGAGTCGAGGAAAGGTTTGTAGGCTTGTCGGTTTTCATTTGTAGGAAGGCTCTGAATGAGTGCGTGATGATGCAGGGCTAATGGCGTAATGAATTATCTGGCATGTTTACATTGCTTTGCGCTTTTTTTTCGAGGCGAAGGTGTGGCGGACTAGTGAGTGTTCGGGAAATGTGTCTTGCTTCGCGCTCAATTATAAAGGGTGTCCTCGGCTGTTTTTGATTTTGGAAACGCCTGACTCAAACTGAATAGCTCCTGCGATCACGCCTATTCCGTTCTCGATGTAGAAAGCAGATTTCCTTGAAAGCTCTGAATACTCGCTGCTAATTGCATCAAATCCTTGTTTTGCACTAATAACACCTTCATCTACCGCTCGAACAATCTCATTCGCATAAGATGAAACAACCTCGCCAAGCTTGAGTTGGCTGAAGCTATCGTACAACCGAATCGCGCCGATCTGGCACCCGAATGCGACCAGATCGGAAGCAGCCCGGGTAACGTCGTTGATGTCACACGAATCCTCATTCATCTTCATTTTCCCAACGGCTAAAACCGCACGTGCCCGCCTGTAGGTGTGTCCAACTGATTTCGCGATAAGTAAACGACACCAATTCTTGAGGCTGGGCGTCGTTCAAGTGGATGGCGTGGGGAACCTGGAGGTTGATGTGGGCGATTTTTGCGCCGGCAATGTGGATTTTGAAGTACTTGTCCTGTGTGCCAGCGGGTGAGGTTCGGTAGAAGAAGATGGTGCAGTCCAGCACTTCACGCTCATGAAGTGCGGCGGACAGCAGTGGTGAGGATTTGTCGATGTTCTTGGTAATCATGATCGGCAAGTGTTGGCCACGATCTGCGGTGACGCCGCCGTTATTGCCGGTGGTCATGTTGTGGGAATAGGCCAGTACCATTATTTCGTCAAGGTGACCCAGTTGGCACCTGTTGCCGATTGAATTAGTGTCGGAACAACCGGCGGAGATCAGTCCTCGTCTGTTTCCGGTAATGCTCATGTAACTGTGGTTGGCCATGGACGCTCTGCTTTATTGAATGGAAGACTCTTGGTTGAAGAGTAACCGTCCACTAAAGCCGGAACAGTGAGGCGTCGGTTAGCTGTTGGTGATTTTCAGACGCGTCTTACAAGGGGCGCGGAAGTCAGGAGGTGATTATTCCGAAGTGCCAACGACGTTATCGCTGATTGGATGACCGGGCGTTTATGAAATTGGCACTTTGGCAACGTCTTGGTTATGAGGTGGACGCGTCAAAGCCTCGCTGTTCGATTACCCGAAACACGTCACTCACGTCTTGCACCATGATTCTGGCGATATTGGTGACGGTGTTGATGTCGTGTTCGGCGTAGTCGGGGAGGCTGGTGCAGGCGATGAGGTCGAGGTATTTGAGGACGGCGTTGAGGCGTTCGGCGAGGCAGGCGTGGAGTTCGCGCAGTGGGGCGTCGGCGTCGATCAGGAGGACGGGGTTGTCGGTGGCGGGATGGGACATGTGGGCGTAGTGGTTGAGCGGTTTTTTGATCGTCATAAGATTGCTCTTCAAATAATTAAGAAGTGCCACCTTTCTGCTGCGAAACAAATGGGTGGCAGCTGTATGCGGGTTCGCAGACCGGAGAAGAGTCAAACCGGCAGACCCGAAGGTCTCCCACACACAGCCGCCATATAACGAAACGGCGGCGGATTTTGCCACAGTTGTCATCTAGCGGTGTGTGTCACTTCTGAGGGCTGCGAAACCCATCGCCAACTGCGGTCAGCGACAGCCCCACTCTAGGCAGCAATTCCCACACCCACAACCAGCCTGTAGGACGCAAACCCGACCCTGTGGCGAGGGAGCTTGCTCCCGCTCGGCGACGCAGTTGTCGTAATCCGTGGCCTGCGGCGTGTCTGGGGAAATGAGCTCGCCGGTTTGGGGCCGCTTCGCAACCCATCGGGTATGAATCCCCTCGCCACAAGGGGTGTTTTCCTACGCGTTTTTCAGACTCCAATTCGGTCGATCTCAAGGCATGGCTTTTGTTTGGTGCGCGGGCGACAAACACTACTTCGCCTTCCAATTCCCCCCACCACTTTCACAATCAATCTTCGCCTGCCCCAAATCCTCCGCACCGTAGTAATACGTAGTCACCTGCGCACCATCCGGGATGTTCAACGCCTTGGCGTTTTTATCCTTGCTGGTGGAGTGCGGGTTGGCGAGCGATTCCTGGGTGAGGGTGGCGATGCAAGTAGCCTTGTAGTGGTCGTCGCACTGCTGGACCTTTTTCTTGACGGCGTTGACCATGTCTTTGCTTTCGTTGCTGCACGACCAATCGATGGCGTTGACCGGCGTTCCTTCGTACTCATAGCAACTGTGGCCGGATACGGCAGGCACGGCGGAGCTGGAAGAACGGGTTTGGACGTCGCAGCCTTCGGCCATGACGCAGGTGGGGATGACGCAGAAAGTGGCGAGCAGAAGCAGGAATCGAATGTTCATCGGTATTTCCTCTTCAATGGCGCCGGTTCTGAGCATTCAGTTGGCGCTATAGGGTTTCGAGAGGGCGTCGATGACGGAGGTTCAATCGGGTTTTTCATTTGCGCGGTTCGCGTAGACTGCGAAACAATCGGAAACATTCAACGCACCCAAGGAGTGGAAGTTGCCCATGATTGAAATCAACAGTCGCAACGACTCTCCCGCCTCGCGCCAACGGAGATGCTCATGACTCAAACACTCGAACGCGCTATAGCCATCGCCGCCACCGCACACGCCGGGCAGGTGGACAAGGGCGGGGCGCCGTACATTCTGCATCCGCTGAAAGTGATGCTGCGCATGACCACGCTGGAAGAACGCATCGTCGCCGTGCTGCACGATGTGGTCGAGGATTGCGAAATCAGTCTCGATGATCTGCGTAAGGAAGGCTTCAGCGAAGTAGTGCTGAGCGCTATCGAATCGGTGACCAAGGTGCCGGGCGAATCCTATGAGGATTTCGTCGAACGCGCCGCGCAGAACCCGATCGGCCGTGTGGTGAAACTGGCGGATCTGGAAGAGAACAGCGACCTTTCGCGGATCGCCTCGCCGAGTTGGGAGGATCTGGAGCGGATCGAGAAGTATCGGCGGGCGATTGGCCGGTTGCGCTCATAAATTCCGAGGCCCTGGTGTAGGAGCTGCCGAAGGCTGCGATCTTTTGACTTTGATTGTAAAAAGCCAGATCAAAAGATCGCAGCCTTCGGCAGCTCCTACATGGGATTTGTATTGGGTCAGTTGAATAGCCAGGAAGGCGAATATGAAATCCATTCTGTGTTTGTTGATCGCCGCCGGGTTTGGCGCGGTGTTGCAGTCCCTCGGCGTGCCGCACGGCTTGCTGTTGGGTTCGATCCTTGTCACGGCATTGGTCGTGACAAAATCGGGTTTCGCACCCGCGACGCCTTATGGGCTGGGCTACATACAGGTGACGCTGGGCATCGCCACTGGGCTGATGTTCGAGGCGTGGGACAGTGCGACGGCGTCGACGATGTTGCCGAGCCTTGGCGTGTTGCTGCTGTGTCTGACGGTGCAGATTGCCCTGGCCGGTTGGTGGCTGACGCGCGGGGCAGGGTGGAATCGCACTGATGCATTGTTGGCGGTGTACCCGGGCGCATTGGCAGCGGTTTTCGATTTGCTGGAGTCGGAAAAGGCTTCAAGCAAAGTCATCATCGTGCACCTGATGCGGTTACTGCTGATCACGGTGCTGGTGAGCTTTTTGATTCCGGGGCAGGTGTCGGTTGCTGCTGTTGAAAGCGATCCGTTGACCACCGGCATGGCGTTGACGGTTCTCTCGGTAATCGGCTTGAGCGTCGTGCTCGGTCGATTGCTCCTGGTGATCGGCGTGCCGGCGCCGTTCATGCTCACGGCGATCATCATCACCGCAGTCTTTGTAAAAGCAGGCTGGTTGCACGGTTTTCACATGCCCGACTGGAGTTTGAATCTGGCGGCGCTGATTCTCGGCGTGCGCATCGGCTCGCGGTTTCAGGGTTTGGGCTTCAAGGAATTGGGCCTGCATGGCCGCACGGCGTTGGTCTCGGTCGGGTTGATGATCGTGGTCGCGGCGGGATTTGCGGAAGTGGCGGCGCGATTTTTGGACAGTGATCCGCTGTCGCTGTGGCTGGCGTATATGCCGGGGGCGATCGAGACGATTGCGATTGTCGCGTTTGCCGGCGGGCTGAATGTGGTGTTTATCCTCACTCACCACTTGGCGCGGATGGTGCTGCTGCATTTTGCGCCGGCGTTGTTGGTGCAGGTGCGGCGGGTGCGTGAGGGGGCCTGAACGAATCAATCATCGCTGTACATCAACTCCAGTTGTTCTATCCACTCGGCGCTGGCATTGAATCTTGCGTAATAGCGCTGTTTTTCAGCGTCGCTCAAACAAGTAAAAAACGGCAGGAAATAGCGCTCGTTGTAGAAACCTTGGGCACCTTGCATGTTGCCTCCCCACAATGAGGGGTTGTAACCCTCGAAGGCGACCCACGGTGGTGGGACAGTGAGCCTTTCGTCGTTCAGCCAGTCGAGGAACCTCGCGCTGTTAGTCACTAAATGAATCGTGACCGCGTTGAACGCTTGACTGGCGGTGAAGAATATCAAGCGCTCCTTGCTCAAGGCGTCCTCATATTCAAAGGTGCGCAGGCCGTTGAACGTGCTTTCCCTGACCTTTTGGAAGGACGAGTCGACCTGCAGCCGGAAACGGCTGACGTCGTTTTTTTCAGTCAGAAGTGCGATGTAACAGGCGGATACTCCGGATTGCTCCAGCGATGTCATCATCGGCAGGTTAGGCAGGCGGACGATCGACAACGGCGCCACAAAGTACGACTGCAGGACTTTCAGGCTGTATCCGGCAAAAAGTGGCTTTGCCTCAGGTTTGATGAGCGCGGCAATTCGGCTGAGTAAACGACGCATCGAGATCCGTGATCGGCGAAATTGAGGGTGTCGGGATGGTATCCATAACGGCGGGTGCGGGCCACTGATTCCATAACGTCGAGTGCCATCTTCAAGAGTTCCTTTCCGAATACTTTGAACTAGACTTCCTTATTACCCCGCATCACAGCCAACCCCAGGCCCCGCCGGAGGTAATCATGTATCGCCTAACGTCCATCACGCTGATGATCGCTGCCCTGTACGCCACTCACGCCAGCGCCGAATCCATCGTTCCGCTCAAAGGCCAGTCTTCTCAACAAACCCAGATCGACATCAACGACTGCCACTCCATCGCTTCGTCTTCGCCGACTTCAACACCCCAAGCGGGTGGTCGTCTGAAGGGGGCCGCTGTCGGTGCCGCTGCCGGAGCAGTAGGTTCTGAAGTCCGCGGCCGTCAACACGACGAGGTTTACGACCGCGTCGACGATGATCGCAAACAGGATTACCGACAGAACCGGGCCCAGCAAACCGCTGCGGCCGGTGCGGTAGTCGGTGGCTCTCGACAGCGGCAAGAACGTCGCGCGCAGAGCAAAACCGATGCAGCGGCCAGTTCCAGTGCCTACACCGGGTGTTTGCAAGGACGCGGCTATCAGGTCACGCCCTGACGGCGGGTTCTGTGCCCTTGGAGCAGGTGCATCATCAATACGCCGTAAAGCGTAACCAGAATAAACAGGGCCATGCGCACGGCAAACGCTGTGTAGACGTCTTTGCCTGCTGCGCTGTCCTGCACTGATTGGCCGAGCAGGATGATCATTGTTATCAGGGTGTTGAGCCAGAACCCCGGGCTGAGCTGCGCCGGGCTGAGGCGATAGAGTTTGCGCGCCAGCCATAGTCCGATCAGCAGCATCCACAGAAAGAACATCCACAGGTGCACGAAAAGGCTTAATCCGCACCACACCAGCACCGCCAAAACGCCGGCGAGCAGGGTCGAGCCGAGCAGTTCACGCCCCGCGTGATGGGTGTTGGTCGTGGAGCTTTGTTGGCCGAGGCTGACGGCTTTGAGGATGATCGGCATGTAGCTGGCCGGGTCGCTCAGGGCCAGCAAAAAGGTTGGCAGCACGATCAACGTGGCGCGCAGGGCCACGCGCGGTACTTCGTCGGCGGGCATTGCGGGTGGCTTGGGTGGGAGCGGGCTATCAGGCCGCTCAGGAAACAGCGCGTGGCTGACGCCGACCACCGCCACCGCCAGCAACAGGCCTTTGATCAACGCACCAATCACCGCCATTGCCAGATCGAATTCGGCGAACCCGGCGGCGGAGATCATGGTCATGCCGATCACCAGAAAGGTCACGATCAACGGGTTGCCGCCGCGCAAGCCAAAGCGGAACACCAGAAACAGACCGAGGCCGATCAACAACACGCCACTCACCGGGTAGTAACGCAGCAGCGGCATCAGCAGCAGCCCGATGCTGGTGGTGAGCGCCGCGACCAACGCCAGCACCAGTGCACCTTTGAGCGGCAATGGCCGGGGCAGACTGGCCAGTAACAACACCGCCAGCACCGGCGAAATAAACGCCAGCGGCAGCGCCAGCGCATAACTGACGGCGGTGCACAACGCGGTGCCGAACGCCAGGCGCAACGCCCGTTGCGCCGGGACGCTGTGCTCAGTAGGCATACGACAGCCAGCTCATCAGCCCGACAAACAGCCGCCCCAGCGGATTGAGCGGGTTGCCTTCGCTGGGGAAGGCCATGACTTCAGCCTGACCACCGGCACGGATCGCGCGGTTGTCGATGAGGCGTTTTTTCGCCTCCTCAGTGAACTCGATAATCACCGGAAAACGCTGCGCCGGACGCAGCCAGTCGCGGCTGTTCTGGATGCTCGGCAAGGTGCCCGGCGCTGGCGTCTGCCCGACGCTGACGCCATAGCCGACGCTGCGCACTCGGCCATCGAGGACTTCGCCGGGCAGCGCGTCGAGGACGATGGCCACCGGTGTTCCGGGTTGCACGCGGCCGAGGTTGTTTTCGGTCAGATCGGCGCTGATCCACACATCATGGATGGCGATCAAAGTCATCACCGGGCTGCCGACAGCGGCGAACTGGCCGACATCGGTGCGCAGGTCGGTGATCAACCCGGCCGAACGTGCGCCGATGCGAGTGTTGGCCAGATCCAGTTCGGCTTTTGCCAGTGCCGAGGCCGCGCTGCGCAGCTGCGCGTTGGTGTCGGTGTTGCCACCTTCCTGCTCCTGCGCGCGCTGCACTTCGGCGCGGGTGGCGGCGACCTGGGCGACCGCCTGTTCGCGGTTGGCTCGCGACACTTCGAGCAAGCGTACGGAGATGGTGCCCGGGTCCTGTTTGTACAAACCTTCGAGGCGTTGATTGTCTTGCCGCGTCTTGAGCTCGTTGGCTTGCGCGGCACGCAGCGAGGCCTGCGCCGAAGCGATGCCGGCGGTGCTGGCGCCGACCTGACGGCGGGTCGATTCCAGATCGGCTTTCGCCCGATCCACGGCGATTTGCAGCGGCTGCGGATCGAGCTCAAAGAGGACGTCGCCAGCCTTGACGTCTTGGTTGTTGCGCACGTTGACCCGGATCACCCGGCCGGCGACTTCCGCCGCCACCGGAATCACGAATGCGCCGACCCGCGCCTGCTGGGTGTAGGGCGTGTAGCGGTCGGCGAGCAGGTACCAGGCCAGGCTCAGCACAATCAACAGCAGCACCCAGCGGATGCCTTTTTTGGCCGGATCGCTCGGGGCTGGCGTGGGCGCCGGAGGGGGAGGTGCGGCGTCAGTCATGGCGGCGGTCCTGCGACGGGAGTGGATACAGCGGTTGGGCGGGCGGCGCGGTGAGCAAGTCGCCCCAATTAGTGCGTTGTTGCATCTGTTCGCGGGTCGGCTCGTCGATCTGCGGCGAAGTGCTTTGCCAACCGCCGCCAAGGGCTTTGTAGAGGGCGATCAGGTTGCTCACGGCGTTGCTGCGACTGACCAGATAGTTGTCCTGCAATTCCAGCAGCGCGCGTTGCGCGTCGAGCACGCGCTGGAAGTCCGAATAGCCTTCGCGATATTGCGTGTTGGCCAGCACCAGTGAGCGCCGCGCGGCGCCTTCGGCCTCCCGCAGAATCCGCTCGCGTTCCAGCGCTTTGCTCAAGCCACTGGCGGCGTCGTCGGCCTCGCGTGCGGCTTGGCGGACCTTGTCGCGATAGGCTTCGATCAGTTGCTGCAAGCGTGCGTCCTGCACCCGTATGTTGTTGCGGATGCGCCCGTAATCGAAGATGTTCCAGCGCAGGCTCGGCCCGCCGATCAGGTCGAGGCTGCGCGGCGTGGCGCTGAGGGAGTCGGTGGACCAGACGATGCTGCCGAGCAAGGTCAGCGATGGATACAGATCGGTTTCAGCGACACCGACCAGCGCCGATTGCGCGGCGACATTCAGTTCCGCCGCGCGCACATCCGGACGGCGCAGCAGCAGGTTGGCCGGTACGTCTTGCAGCACGGCGCGATCCACCAACGGAATCAGCCCCGGTTGTTCGGCGAGCAGCGCCGCGCCGCCGGGCGGCTGGCCAACCAGCACCGCCAGCGCATTGCGCGTGCGCAGTAGCTGATCTTCAAATGCCGGGATGCTGCTCAGCGTGCCAAGGTATTGGGTTTTCGCCTGTTGCAGATCGAGTTCAGCGCTCTGGCCGCTGTTGAAGAGTTTTTCGGTGATCTCGAAATTACGCTTCTGCTGGACAGCGTTTTCCCGCGCGACGCGCAGCCTTGCTTCAGTGGTGCGCAGGGAAAAATAGGTGTCGGCGACTTGTGCGCGCAGCAATACGAGGGCGTCTTCGTAGTTGGCTTGCGCGGCGAAATATTGCGCATCGGATGACTCGATGGCGCGACTGAAGCGGCCCCAGAAATCCAGTTCCCAACCGACATCAAACGCGGCGCTGTGCTGCCAGAAGTGCAGATCCTGCGGATTGTTGCCGCCGGACTGGTGACGGTCGACGTAAAGGCTGTCGACGCCGAGCTGTTGCAATTGCGGGTAGCGGCCGCTTTCGGCGATACCCAGTTGTGCGCGGGCTTCGAGGACTCGCAGGCCTGCGATTTTCAGACTGCTGTTGCGCGCATCGGCTTCGCTGATCAGGCGATCCAGCACCGGGTCACCGAAGACTTGCCACCATTGGCGCAGATCGGGATGGGCGGCGCGTTCACTGGCCTGCTCCAAAGCCGTGCTGTTCCATTGTTTGCTCCATGCTTCGGCGGGCGGCTGGAAATCCGGCCCCAGGCGCACGCAACCGCCCACACTCAAGACACCGAGCAATAACAGATGACCGGATCGCGTCAGCAGTGCTGTTGTTGCAGGCATTGCTTGTTTCCCGGGCCGTGAATATCAGTGGAGCATAGACGGCCAATTGCAAGTTGTTCGGGCGAATCTGCTGCTACGCTTTTGAGGCATCGCAACTCCACCCAGACAGGTAAGAAACCATGGACACTGCCCAAGATCCGCAGACCCCGGCGGCACCCGCAACCTGGCGCTTCAAGGTCGGTGTGGGGATTATTTGCCTGATGCTCGGTTCGTGGTTGATGGTGCCGCTGGCGGCCGCGCTTGATGTGCCTGGCTCGAAAGTCGCGGCACTCACTGGCGTGTTGTTTATCAGCAACAAGGTGTTGTTGCTGGTGGTGATCGCGGTGATGGGCAAGGCCGGATTTGCCGAGCTCAAGCACACGATCGGGCGTTATGTCTCGGGGATCATTCCAGCCCCGGTGGACGAGGTTGGCCCGACGCGCCATCGCATCGGCGTGGTGATGTTTTGCCTGCCGTTGCTGTCGTCTTTTCTGGAACCGTATTTCGATAACTTCTGGCCAGGGTTGCGGCCCAACCTGTGGCAAATGCAATTGCTTGGGGATTTGATGTTTGTTGGCAGTTTTTTTGTGCTGGGGGGGAATTTCTGGGACAAGGCTCAAGCGCTGTTCGTGCGCAAGGCGCGTGTGGTCAGCGTTTGAGAGAGCGTGAAATCATGTCGGTGAGGGGATAAATCCCCTCGCCACGATCCTGATATGCGCGTGGAGAATGTGACCGCATCACGCGTGCCCGAGGGCAACCGCGAAAGACACAACGATCATGCAAGCGAAGGCGAAATTGAGATTCATGCGGTGTCCATCCTGAGACTTTTGAGAGTGGCGTCATTCTGAACAGGTTGAATGCAAAGGAAAAATTCGCCTTGTCGATTCCAATGATCAAAGTAATCGATACCTGTCTGTTTGTGTTTGCCCGAGGCTTTCGCTAAACTCCGCGAAAACCTGCAACTACAAGCATAAACAGGCAGAACCATGCACGATCATTCCGTCACCGAACTGCCGTCCCTGCGCCGACAGAAAATCCTTTTGATCCTGGAACGCGACGGCAAGGTCATGGCCTCCGAGCTGAGCCAGCATTTTGCGGTGTCTGAAGATACGATCCGCCGCGACCTCGCCGAACTCGACAACGCCGGGCTGGTGCAGCGAGTACACGGCGGGGCGTTGCCGCGGCCCAAAGACACCGGCAAGGATTACTTCACCCGTATCAGCGAAACCGATGAAGTGAAGACCCGCCTGGCGCAGCTCGCTGCCGGAAGGGTCAAGGACGGCCAGATCGTGCTGTTCGATTCTGGCACCACCACGTTGCAGATCGCGCGCTCATTGCCTGCGGACATCCGGATTACCGCCGTTACCACCTCGCCAATGACCGCGATCACACTCGCCGAATACCAAGGCATCAAGGTGATTCTTGCTGGCGGGCAACTCAATCTGGCGACGATGTCAGTCAGCGGCCACGAAACCGTGCGGCTGCTGCAAAGTATCAAGGCTGACGTGCTGTTTACCGGGGTCTGCGCGATTCACCCGGAGGTTGGGCTGAGCTCGCTGTATTTCGATGAGGTGCCGGTGAAGCAGGCATTGTTCGAGAGCGCCGCCCAAGTGATTGCAGTCACCACGGCGGACAAGCTGGGGGCGGTCGAGCCGTTTGTGGTGACGCCGTGCAATCGCGTGCATACGCTGATTACCGAGCAGCATCTGGCATCGGGCAGTGTCGAGGATTATCGGCGGTTGGGGATTGAGGTGGAGCAGTTGCCGGATTGAGATTTTGTGTTGGGGCTAATGCCCCCATCGCTGGCAAGCCAGCTCCCACAGTGTCCGCGTTGTACACAGCGTCCATGTACACCAATAAAAACCTGTGGGAGCTGGCTTGCCGGCGATGGGGCCAGGGCCGTCAACGCAATTTTTCAAGCATCTGGTAATACCACATCCCCGCCGCCAGCAAGGGATTGCCGAGCAAATCCCCCATCGGCACGCGAATGTGCTGACACGCCGCGAACGTATCGTACTGCTCCATCTGCCCGGTAATCGCCCGACTCATGATTTCGCCCATGATGTGCGTCGTGGCGATGCCGTGCCCCGAGTAACCCTGGCAGTACCAGACGTTGTCCGAGAGTTTGCCCAGTTGCGGGATGCGGTTGATGACGATGCCCATCGCGCAACTCCACTGATAGTCGATCTGCACGCCTTTGAGCGCCGGGAAAGTCTGCTCGATGCACGGGCGCAGTTCGGCGGCGATGTCGCGCGAGTCCTTGCCGCTGTAGTTGGCGCCGCCGCCAAACAGCAGACGGCCGTCGGCAGTGAGGCGGTAGTAGTCGAGGACGAAACGGCAGTCGTACACCGCGAGGTCTTCGGGGTTGATCTGCCTGGCCAGATCGCCCAGCGGCGCGGTGGTGACGATGCCGCCCATGGCCGGGAAAATCTTGCCCTTTAGCTGGCCAGGTTCGAGCTTGTGATAAACGTCGCCGGCCAGCATCACCTGGTTGGCGTCGATCTGGCCGTGGGCAGTTCTCACGCCTGGGGCGTCACCGTGAATGATCTCCAGCACTTCGCTGTTTTCGAAGATCAGCGCACCGAGACTTTCCGCCGCCCGCGCTTCACCGATGCACAGGTTGAGCGGGTGCAGGTGCATGTTGCGGGTATTCTTGATCGCGCCGTGGTAAAGGTCGCTTTGCAGCAGATCGCGCAGCTGACTGCGGTCGAGGAGGCTGACCTCGTCACCCAGACCGCGACGCACCGCTTCTTCGTAATCCTTGCGCAGATCGCTCATGTGGCTCGGCTTGTACGCGGCGTGCAGGTGGCCGTGCTTGAGGTCGCACTCAATGGCGTATTTTTCCACGCGCTGTTTGATGATTTCGTGGCCGCGCCAGCGCAGGTGCCAGATGAAATCGTCGACCTCGTCACCGAGTGTCGGGCGCATCTGTTTGCGCATGGCGCCGTCGCCGGAGAGGCTGCCGGTGACCTGCCCGCCATTGCGCCCGGTGGCGCCCCAGCCGATCTTGTTGCTTTCGACGATGGCGACCTTCAAGCCTTTTTCGGCGAGTTCGACAGCGGTGGCGACGCCGGTGAAGCCGCCGCCGATGATCACCACATCAACCTTGTGCCGGCCCTGCAGGGTCGGGTAATCGGTCTCTTGGTTGAGGGTGGCGGTGTAGTAGGAATTGCAACGTTCAGTCATGTCAGTGTCCACACAAAATTCGGGAAGCTAATCGGGATCCCTGTGGGAGCTGGTTTGCCAGCTCCCACAGGTTAGCGGGGTGTAATCAGGCCTCGGTCAGATACCAGCGCCAATCCTGCTCACCCACTTCAGCCATGAACTGCCGATATTCGGCACGCTTCACCGCCAGATACACCCCGAGAAATTCCTGCCCCAGCGCATCGCGTGCCCACACCGAATTTTCCAGTGCCTGCAACGACGTCAGCCAATCGGTTGGCAGCAATTCCTTGGCTTGCGCATAGCCGTTGCCCTCAACCGGCGCGCCCGGATCAAGGTTCTCCCGAATGCCCCGATGGATGCCGGCAAGAATCGCCGCCGCCGCCAGATACGGGTTGGCGTCGGCGCCGCAGATGCGGTGCTCGATGTGCCGGGTGTTGGCCGGGCCGCCCGGTACGCGCAGGCTGACGGTGCGGTTGTCGACGCCCCAGGTCGGCGCCAGTGGCGCGTAGCTGTTGGCCTGAAAGCGTCGGTAGGAGTTGGCGTTCGGGCAGAACAGCAGCAGCGAATCGAGCAACGAGGCGAGCATGCCGCCAATCGCCGTGCGCAGCAGCGGTGTGCCGGCCGGGTCTTCGGAGGCGAACAGGTTGCGCCCCTCGCCATCGGCGAGGCTGACATGCATATGCATGCCGGTGCCGGCCAGATCATCGAACGGCTTGGCCATGAATGTCGCCTGCATGCCGTGCTTGTGCGCCACGGCTTTGACCAGTCGCTTGTAGCGCACCGCCTGGTCCATTGCCTCCAGCGCATCACCGTGTTCGAGGGTGATTTCCACCTGACCCGGTGCGTATTCCGAGATTGCCGTACGCGCCGGAATGCCATGCAGTTTGCAGGCGCTGTAAAGGTCGGCGAGGAACGGTTCGATCTGTTCCAGCTCGCGCAAACCGTAGACTTGGGTATGTCGCGGTCGACCACCATCAGCATCGAGTGCCGGTTGCGGACGACCGTTGTGATCGCGTTTGGCATCGAGCAGATAAAACTCCAGCTCGCAGGCCATCACCGGGTTGTAACCCTCCGCCTTGAGGCCGTCGATGACCTTGATCAGCAGGTGTCGCGGGTCGGCAATGCTGGCGGGCATGCCCTCGGTCGGGTGCATGCTGACCTGCACTGCAGCGGTCGGAATCTTGCGCCACGGCAAGCGCACCAGACTGCCTTCCAGCGGATAGGCGCGGCAGTCGATATCGCCGACATCCCAGACCAGGCCGGAGTTCTCGACGTCCTCACCCTGCACGGTCAGACCGAGGATAGTGCTGGGCAGCGGGCGACCGCTTTCATACACGGCGAGCAATTCTTCGCGGTGCAACAGCTTGCCGCGCGGCACGCCGTTGGCGTCGAGGATGAACAGCTCGATCATGTCGATGTCGGGGTTTTGTTCAAGGAACAGGCGTGCGTCTTCAATGGCTGCGAATTTCATGGCAAACACTCACGTTGGCGCCGCACAGGCGCGCAGGTTCAGGCCGGACGCGGCGCGAGAATAGGCGCGGGCGTCCTGGCAGGGGATATCAGGGAGCAGGGGGCTGTCGCCGGTTTTAAACGGGCGCGATCAGAGCGTCCGGGCGATATCCGGCGGGCGTGCGGAGTGACGCAGCTTGGAACGGCGCAGGGCCATGGGGAGATTGACGATACGATTCATACGCCGCCCCTGTGAGAGAGGGCGCGCTGAGTAGAGACGGTCAACGATTCTGGTTGTTGTAGTGACGTGCTCATAACGCATGTTTCCGTTGGCGGAAAACGTCGGCGGCGGGACTGACCCGTCGACCGGTGTGCCCGGATAGTAAGGGGGAATCTGCGGGCGTGTAAACGACTGTTTCCGGGATGCGCTGTGACCGGTTACTCAGCGCAGCAGACGAACGCCCGGTCTCACGGAGACGCAAACGATCAACCTGACATGGCTCCCGCGCTTGGAAACGGGGTGATTAGCTGAGGACATACTCGACCGGCTTCAGCGGCGGCGGAAGATCCGCCACGCCGAGTTCGGCGAGAATGTCGCGCTCGATCGTGCGCACCAGCGCGTCGGTCGGCAGATCATTCTCATCGCGGCCAAACGGGTCTTCCAGTTCATCGGCAATCGCGTCCAGACCAAAAAAGTGTAGCTGACAATCGCAGTAAACAAGGGCGTCAGCCAGCCCAGCGGCTCGGCCATGGCGAACGGCAGCAGGATGCAGAACAGGTAGATCGTGCGGTGCAACAGCAACGTGTAGGGAAACGGCAGTGGCGTGGTTTTGATCCGCTCGCACACGGCTTGCGCTTGCGTCAGGCTGGTCAGGTGATTGGCCAGCAGCATGTAGCGCCACTCGCTCAGCTCACCGTTTTGATGCAGATCGGAACACTGCTGGCCGATCTGTTGCAGGATCCGCGCGCTGTAATCCGGCACCCCCGCATCGTGTTTTGGGGTGATCCACTGACGGCTGGCGTCGGCTTCACTCTCCTTGCGCAACCGCGCATTGAGCGCATGGGCAAACCCGCACAGGTTGAGCAGTAGCGGTTTGCGTTCTGCGGATTCGCGGATGACATGGGTTTCGCGGATGACCGACCGAATGTGCACGATCACCTCACCCCAGGCCTTGCGTGCCTCGTACCAGCGGTCGTAACAGGCGTTGTTGCGAAAGCTCATGAAGATCGACAGCGACAAGCCGAGCAAAGTGAACGGCGTGGCGTTGACCTTGGTGAAACTGCTCGGATGAAGGATTTCGACCAGCACGATGGCCGAGGCCAGCAGTGTGACCATCAAGGTGCGCAACGCGATGCGCTTGGCAATCGAGCCCTTGAGGGTGAAGAGAATGGCGAACTGGCTGACCTTGGGTCTGATGATCATGCAGAGCGGTCCCGATAACGCAGGAAAGCGGCGGATCAGCCGCCGGTCATGTTCATGAAGCGTACGACCTGGACGTCGTCGTTGATTTCGAAATTATGCCGATACGGTTTGATTTTCATCGCCTCGATGATGGCGTTCTCCAGACGTTGCGGATGCCCCGGATGAGCGCGCAGTACTGCTTTCAAATCCACCGAATGTTCGTTACCCAGACACAGTAGCAGACGACCTTCGACGGTGAGCCGCACCCGATTGCAGGTGCCGCAGAAGTTGTGGCTGTGCGGCGAGATAAACCCCAGGCGAATCTGCGGGGCCTCGGCCAGACGCCAATAGCGCGACGGGCCTTGAGTCGATTCCGTAGAGTCGATCAGCGTGTAGCGCTCGGCGATTTTCTCGCGGACCTGCACGCTGGAAAAAAACGACTCCGCACGGCTGTGGTCGCTGATGATCCCCAGTGGCATTTCCTCGATGAAAGAAATATCGAGCTGACGGTCGATGGCAAAACTCACCAGATCATTGATCTCGTGATCGTTGCGGCCCTGCATCACCACGCAGTTGAGCTTGGTGCGGGTGAAACCGGCCTGGCGCGCGGCATCGATGCCGTCGATCACTTGCGCCAGATCGCCGGTGCGGGTCATCTGCTTGAAGCGCTCGGGATCGAGGCTGTCGAGGCTGATGTTCAGGCGCTTGACCCCAGCGTCGAACAGCGGCGCGGCGAGTTTGCCCAGTTGCGAGCCGTTGGTGGTCAGGCACAGTTCACGCAGGCCGGGCAGCGCGGCGATCTGTTCGCACAACTGCACCACGCCGCGGCGGATCAGCGGCTCGCCGCCGGTGAGGCGAATCTTGCGGGTACCGAGCGCGACAAAGCTCTGCGCCAGTTGGAAGATTTCTTCGAGCGTCAGCACTTGCTGGCGCGGCAGAAACTGCATGTCTTCAGCCATGCAATAGACACAGCGGAAGTCGCAACGGTCGGTCACCGACATGCGCAGATAGTCGACGCGGCGGTTGTGAGCATCGATCAGGACGCGCTCTGTCATGACAGCCTCGCAGTATTGAAACCGCTGATGAACGGGTTTGGACGGGCAGGGTAGGCGTAACTGCCATGGGCGTCCAATCAGTGAAAGTTAACGGCTGATTGATCGCGTCGATGATCAAGTGTGAGCCTGAGGGTTATTGCGCACCAAACATCGCGGTCCAGTAAATCCCCGCATCGCTTTTCGGATCGGTCGCATAAGCGGCCCCCAGTTCCTTGTATTGCGGGTTCATCAGGTTGGCGCAGTGGCCGGGGCTGGCGAGCCAGCCGTCGACGACTTTGCCCACGGTGTCTTGGCCGGCGGCGATGTTTTCGCCAACCAGTTGCCCGCTGTAGCCCGACAGCTCAGCGCGATCGCCGGGGGTGCGGCCGTCGCGGTCTTTGTGGTCGAGGTAGTTTTTGTTGGCCATGTCGCGGCTGTGATCCTGAGCGACAGTGCCCAAGGTCGCATTCCACGCCAGCGGTGCGGCGGCGGCGAAGGCCTGGCCGCCACACTGGCGTGGCTGGCTGCGTGCGGTGTTGAGTTGTTCGAGCAATTTTTGCCCTTCACTCTGCGCGTCGCCAAGTTTGGCTGACAGCAGCGGCCGCGCCAGCACAATGCGCCAGTCGCGATCGGCGCGGCTGACGCCGACATCGACAAACTGCGGATCCAGCACGACCTGACAGAAGCTCTCCTGAATCGCCTTCATCGCCGACGCCGCATCGCGTGGGCCGTTGAGGGTAATCGCCTGTACGTTGACCATCGGGTAACTGGCGCTGGCCATGGCTTGCTGCAGATTGACGGCGCCGCTGGCCGGCAACCTCAGGCGTGGATCAGCCGACAGGGGCGGCAACTCACTGGACGCCTGCGTGCCACAACGTTGCGGCTGGCTGCGATAGCTGTTGATCGACTCGATCAGTTGCAACTCGTCGGTGGCCAAGGCCGAGGCGGCAAACATCAGGCCTGCGGACAGCGCGGCAAATCGCAAAACGGACGGCATGAAGCGCATGGAATTCTCCCTTGAGCTGAATGCGCCCATGATGCGCGAAACGCCCCCGGTGGGTGCAATGTCTTTTTCTTCCGTCGACAGTTTTTTCTACGGAACGCTGCGGTTGATTTAGCCGTCTACACTCAGCCAAGACCCCGGGATCCGGGTGTCTCCCCGACGTAACACCTTGCCCGAACCGGGCCCTGCCGGAAGAGTTCACATGGGATTGAAATGGTTGGCTGGCTGTTTCGCAATAACCCTGTTGGCCAGCGCTGCCTGGGCCACCGATCAAGCGCCGATCAAAGCCAAGGCTGAAGAGAAAGCCCAGGTGCTGGAAGAAAAAGCCGCCGATAAAGTCAGCGCGGCACCAGCGCCGAAATCCGAGGCGATCACCCCGAAGGAAGTGCAGGCGGTCGACCCTGCCGGTGCCGCGCCGCTGGATGATCCGATCACTTGTCTGGCGCGCAGCATCTACTGGGAAGCCAAAGGCAAGGACACGCCGGAAATGGAAGCCGTGGCCAGTGTGGTGATGAATCGCCTCGGCCACGAAGGTTTTCCAGACACGGTGTGTGCGGTGGTCAAGCAAGGTTCCGAAACCAGGAGCTGCCAGTTTTCCTGGTGGTGTGACGGGCGTCCGGATCAGGTCAAGGAAGACGCCGAATACGCGCTCGCCAAGGAAGTTGCCGGCAAGGCGCTGAACCGTCAGCTCAAGGATCGCACCAATGGCGCGTTGTATTTCCATGACCGCAATGTCCGCCCGAGTTGGGCCAGGGAATACCGGAAAACCGCCGAGACGAAAAAATTCCTCTTTTATAAACCCGCTGGCGGCGATGCGCGCTAGGCGCAGACTTCCCGCACACAATCGCGCAACCAGCGATGCGCCGGATCGGCATCCATGCGCGGATGCCAGAGCATCGACACGCTGATCTGCGGCATCTTCAATGGCAGCTCGAAACTGTGCAGGCCTGTGCGCAGTTTGCTGGTGTGACGTTCCGGGACGGTGGCAATCAGGTCGGATTCACGAACCAGCGTCAGTGCCGCCGAAAACCCGCCGAACGACGTGACAATGTCCCGCGTCAGTCCGGACTCGAGTAGCGCTTGATCTACCGGGCCGCTGCTGCGCCCGCGCCGTGACACCAGAATATGCTGGCCTGAGGCGAAGCGTTTGGCGCTGACCTTGCCTGCGCTCAAGGGATGGCCCTCACGTACTACACCGATCCAGTGATCGTGAAACAGGATGCGGCTGTGCAGCGTCGGGTCGGTGCTGTCGTCGACTACACCGGTCTCCAGATCCACCCGGCCTTCGCGCAGCAGCGTGCTGTCCTTGTCGGCTTTCTGCACAAAACGAAGGCGCACGTTGGGCGCCTCGGCGGCAATGCGGGCGAGCAGGGCGGCGGCGAAGGTTTCAACAAACCCGTCGGTATTGCGCAAGGTGAAGGTGCGTTGTAGCTGCGCGGGATCAAGCACTTGCGCAGGGCGCAAAACCGCCTCGGCTTCCTGCACCAGGTGACTGACCCGTTCGCGCAATTCCAGCGCGCGCGGCGTTGGCACCAGGCCTCGACCGGCGCGCACCAGCAACGGATCTGCGGTGGTTTCGCGCAGACGGGCCAAGGCGCGACTCATGGCAGAAGGGCTCAACCGCAGGCATTTGGCGGCGCGAGCGACGCTGCCTTCGCGCAGCAGCACGTCGAGGGTGATCAGCAGGTTCAGATCCGGCGTTGTCATGACATGGCGTTCCATGCAGGTGTTGAGTGCAAAGCATGCGTCTTGCGCCTTGTATTGTCGAGGCTCAGGCTATGGCGCATGTCCTTTGTTCAGTGAGCACACCATGCCCAGACAACCCCTCGATACCCAAGCCCGCTGGGCGCTGACCAGTCTGGCGCTGTCGATGTTGATGCCGTCGCTGGACACCAGCATCGCCAACGCCGGGTTGCCGACGCTGGCGACGGCGTTTGATGCGACGTTCCAACAGGTGCAGTGGATTGTTCTGGCGTACCTGCTGGCAATCACCACGTTGATTGTCAGCGTCGGACGTTTGGGCGATGGCTTTGGTCGGCGGCGATTGCTGTTGATCGGGATAGGCATTTTCACCAGTGCCTCATTGTTTTGCGCGCTGTCCCCGGGGCTTGGCTGGCTGATCGGCGCAAGGGCGGTGCAAGGCATTGGCGCAGCGATCATGTTTGCATTGACGGTCGCGCTGGTGGCCGATGCGGTGCCCACAACGCGGGCGGGCAGTGCGATGGGGTTGCTGGCGACGATGTCGGCCACCGGCACCACCCTCGGCCCGTCGCTGGGTGGGTTGTTGATGGCGCATGTTGGCTGGCAATCGATATTTTTACTCAACGTGCCATTGGGACTGCTCAACGCATGGCTGGTGTACCGCTATCTGCCTGCAGATCGGGCCGCAGGGCCGCGAGTTGCGTTTGATTACCTTGGCAGCGGGGTGCTCGTGTTGACGCTGGCGACCTATGCGCTGGCGATGACGATTGAGGGGTTCACGCTGAGGTTGCTGTTGATCAGCCTGTGCGGCGCGGGATTGTTCATCGTGGTCGAGATGAAAGCCAGGGCACCGCTGATTCGCCTGTCACTGTTCGCCGATCTACGCCTGAGCGGCAGTCTGGCGCTGACGTTGCTGGTGACGACCGTGATGATGACCACGCTGGTGGTCGGGCCGTTTTACCTGAGTCGCGGTTTGAGTCTGAGCCCCACCGTGGTCGGGCTGGTGTTGTCGGTCGGGCCGTTGCTGGCTGCGCTCGGTGGCGTGCCGGCCGGACGGCTGGTCGATCGTTTCGGCGCACAGCGGGTGGTGCCGGGCGCCTTGCTCGGGATGGTTTGCGGTTGCGGGTCATTGGCGCTGCTGCCGATGAGTTTCGGATTGCCTGCTTACGTGTTGCCGATGACGGTGATCGCCGGCAGTTACGCGCTGTTCCAGGCGGCCAACAATACCGGGCTGATGGCGGCGGTGAGTCAGGACCAGCGCGGCGTGGTGTCGGCGCTGCTCGGGCTGGCCCGCAATCTGGGGTTGATCACAGGCGCGGCGGCGATGGGCGCGGTGTTTGCCGTGGCCACCGGTAACCCGACGCAAGCGCCCGCCGCCGTCATCGGCAGTGGCATGCACATCACTTTCGGTGTGGGCACGGCATTGATGGTCATGGCCCTGATCATCAGCCGAATGCAGATCAACGACAGGGGCGAGCCTGCTCGCGATGGCGTCGGCTCAGCCAAAACAACCGGTGACTGAGACGCCGCTATCGCCAGCAACCTGGCTCCCACAGGTGGTTTTCGCAGTGCGGGGGGCACACTACCCCTAAAGGGTTTTGTGGTGTTTCTCTTAGCTGGCGTGGGTACTGATGATGCTCGCCACCTGCTGCGGCTGGCAGTTGAGATACGGCGACTTCCTCAACCAGCGCTGATCCGGGTACCACGAGAACATGAACTGACCGTTCTTCAGTTTGTCGATCACCTGTTTCGCAATCTGTGGGCGGACGGCCGGGCAACCCTGGCTGCGACCGATGCGGCCCTGACGCTTGCTCCACAACGGATTCACGTAATCGGCGGCGTGAATGACGATAGCGCGATCACGTGCCAGATCATTGAAGCCGGGTTCCAGACCATCCATGCGCAGCGAGTAACCATGAGTGCCGCTGTAGCTTTCCTGGGTGCGGAACAAGCCGAGGCTGGATTGATAGCTGCCTTCGACATTGGAAAACTGGGTGGCGAAATTTTCCCCGGAGTTGGAACCGTGGGCGACCAGATCGCGCAGCACCAGTTTTTTCCGGTTGAGGTCAAAGATCCACAGTCGGCGTTCGGTGGACGGTTGCGAATAGTCGATGATCGCCAGGTGACGGGACGGCTTGGCTCCGCTGTTGACCGCACATTGCATGGCGCTCAAGGCACCTTTCAGCGCCTGGGGATTGAGTTCTGGCGCGGCGTGCGCGAGGCTGGTGAAGAGAACCGGCGATGGTTTGCCGGCGGCGAAAGCTGGGCTGCTCACGGCGACAAGGGTCGCGGTGGTCAGCAGAAGTCGGCGCAAATACGTCAACATTTATAAAGTGTCCTCAACTTGCTACTTATTTGGCACTTTGGCTCCTGACGTCCAGTCGTAACCTGCAAGCCCGAAGTTCGAGCCTGACTGTTCAGCGCACCTGATGTAAGGTGGCCATCATCAAGGTGGCCATGGATTGGAGTAAAGCAGTTGTTCAAAAAGTACGCATCCTACTTGAGCATTTGTTTGCTCGCAGCGCCGTTTGTCGCTTGTGCCGATGAATCACTGCCGCCATTGCAGACGCTGCCGACACCTCCTGCCGAAATGCCGGTCGAGCTGCAAAGTCCATTGCATGCCGTATTGATCGGTCTGCCACAGACCTGCCCGGCGCTCGCAAAGCAGCTCAGCGGCCCGTCGTTGCAACAGTTGCAAGCCTTCTATCAACAGCAGGACTGGATGCCGGTATGGACCAGTGAATCTTCACGATTGCAGGCTTTGCAGTCGCAATTGCCGCTGTTGGCCGACGATGGCCTCAGCCCGCAACGCTATCCGGTCGCGTTAGCCGCGCCGCAGGATGGCGAGTTGTGCGCCGATATCGATATCAGCCGCTATTACCTGCAAGCCCTGCAGGATCTGCATTACGGCCGTCTGCTGCAATCACACTTCGAGCCGTTGTGGCATGCCGATGACACACAGCGTGACCGTCAGGCCGAACTGCTGGCGATTGCCGTGCCGGGTATGCATGACATTCCGGCGGCGTTCGACCTGGCCCGTCCGCACTTGGCGCAATATCAGAAACTGCGCCAGCTCTACGCCGCGCAACGGCTCACAGCCTTGCCGAAATGGCAGTCGGTGGGCAGCGGGCCGCTGTTGCGCCCCTCCATGGAAGACAAACGCGTGCCGGAACTGGCCCAGCGCTTGTACAGCGAAGGCTATCTGAGCCACGCGGTCGGCACTACCGACACTGTTTACGAAGGCGCGTTGGTGGACGCGGTGAAAAGCTTCCAGGCCAATCATTCGTTGCAGGCTGACGGTGTGGTCGGGCCGGGGACGATTGCCGAACTCAACATCAGCCCGCTGACCCGCCGTGAACAACTGCGGGTCAACCTTGAACGTTTCCGTTGGCTGGCCCAGGACATGGAGCCCGATGGTTTGCTGGTCAACGTCGCAGCGGCGGAACTGACCTTGTATAAGGGCGGCGAACCGGTGTGGCAGACGCGCACCCAGGTCGGCCGTGCCGAGCGCCAGACGCCGCTGCTCAAATCCCGTGTCACGCGCCTGACGCTGAACCCGACCTGGACCGTGCCGCCAACCATCTGGAAGGAAGACAAACTGCCGGAGATCCGCAAGGACCAGACCTTCCTCAGTCGGCATAATCTGCAAGTGCTGGATGCCAACGGTCAGCCGTTGGCGGCCGCAGACATCGACTGGGACCACCCCGGCAACATCCTTTTGCGCCAGGACGCGGGGCCACGCAATCCGTTGGGACAGATGGTCATTCGCTTCCCCAATCCGTTTTCGGTGTACTTGCATGACACGCCGAGCAAGGCACTGTTCGACAAAGGGCCGCGGGCGTTCAGCTCAGGCTGCGTCAGGGTCGAGCACCCGATGCAACTGCGCGATCTGCTGCTCAGCCCTGCGGAAAGGGCACGCACCGACACCTTGCTCGCCACCGGCGCCACCCATGAGTTTCGCTTGTCGGCGCCGGTGCCGATCCTGATGACCTACTGGACGGCGCAGGTCGACAGCGCCGGTCACGTGCGTTATTCGCCAGACATCTACAGCCGTGACAGTGCCTTGTTGGTGGCCCTGGATCGCGCGCATTGAGCTTCAGCGGTCGCGGCGATTCCACAACACCCGCGCCAGCCACGCATCGATGCTCAACTTGCCGGCGCCGGCGAACACCAGCGGCACCAAAGCTGCCAGGTAAATCACCGGCAGCTTGAAGTTGCCGAAGCCCTTGTTGGTGATCGCGTAACCTTGGGCCAGTTCGCTCAATGACGACCAGTCGGCAGGCCAGTGCACGGCGGCGGTGGCGACGACGGTCACCACGATCAGCGAAATGGCCGAGATTCGCGTGCCGAAACCGATAAGGATCGCCAAGGCGCAGATCAGCTCGGCCCACATCGACAGTTCCCAGTTCAGTGTCGCCGGCAGGTGATCGAAGGGAAACGGGAATTTGTCCTGAATGTCTTCAAACCAGTTCTGCCCGTGGAACTTCTCGAGCCCCGACTCGAAAAATTCCCAGGCGATAAACACGCGCAGGGTCAGCGGCGCCAGCCAGGCACCGGCGCGGTCCAGGTTCAGGTGCAAGCCTTTGACGGCGCTCGAAAGGGTGGTGGTCATGGGGAATCTCCGGTGGATCGGGTGAGTGGGATCGACCGGGTGATTTGAGCGTTGGGGTGTATCGTTGGTGTGTCGCCACTGTGCGAATTTGTGCATTGGATGTGTCTGCCGCCTGGCGGTACACAGTGCGATACAGTCCACTGCATTCCCCTGTAGGAGCTGCCGAAGGCTGCGATCTTTTGATTTTGTCTTTAAAAAACCAAATCAAAAGATCGCAGCCTTCGGCAGTTCCTACGTTGGGATAGTGTCTGGACTTGGAGCATGTGCGGAACGTGTAGACGCCATCGCTGGCAAGCCAGCTCCCACAGAGTCTAGCGGCGAACACAAGTTTTCCATCCGACACAAAACCCGTGGGAGCTGGCTTGCCAGCGATGAACGATGATGCGGTCTACGGCTTGGCAACCCGCCACAAATACCAAGCCGCCACCGTCCGATACGGACTCCAGCCCAAACCAATCTCAACCATCTGCTTTCGCGTCGGCTGCACCTGCAACCCCTTCAACCGCCGATACCCCTCGCGCACGCCAAAATCATCCGCCGGCAAGATGTCCATCCGCTCAAGGCTGTAAATCAACAGCATCTCCACCGTCCAGCGCCCGACCCCGCGCAGGCTGACCAGTCGCTCGATCAGCGCTTCATCATCCATCGCCAACGCCGTGGCGTAATCCGGCACCACGCCATCCAGCGTCGCCTGGGCGATTCCTTGAATCGTCGCAATCTTGCCCGCCGAAAACCCACAGCTGCGCAGTTGATCAAACCCGGTGGCGAGGATTTGCTCCGGTCGCGGAAACGATTGCCCGGGAAACAACCCGACCAACCGACCGACAATCGCATCTCCAGCCTTGGCATGCAGTTGCTGATAGGCAATCGCCCGCACCAGCGATTCGTATGGATCGCGCGCCGGATGCGGTTGATGCAGGCAAGGGCCGACAGCGGCGATGTGTCGTTGCCAGTCGGCATCGAGCGTGGCGAGGAATGAGCTTTGCGCTCGATAAGTGTCGTGCGGGGCCATCGAAATCCTTCTTGTCGGTTGATCCGGGCAATCAGAAAGCCAGTTGTTGCGTGAGCTGAACGGCGGCGTTTTCCAGCCTCAACAGGAACGCCTTGCGCGGCTGACCTCCACCATAGCCGGTGAGCGAGCCGTCTGCGCCGATCACCCGATGACAAGGCACCACAATCGATAGACGATTTTGACCGTTGGCCAGGCCCACCGCGCGACTGGCGCCGGGTTTGCCCAGGCTGGCGGCAACGGCGCCGTAGGTGCTGGTTTGGCCGTAGGGGATTTGCTGCAGGGCCGACCAGACTTGCCGGGCGAACTCGCTGCCGGGCAGGTGCAAGGCGACGGTAAACGCGGTCAAGCGGCCGGCGAAATACTGCGCCAGCTCATGCTCGATCTGCTGCAAATGCGCGTTGTGCCCCGGCGCGACCACGTAGCCATAGCGGTTTTGCAATTCCTCGACTTCCCGGGTCAGTGCCGGCCGGTCGAGGAACTCCAGCAACACCAGACCGCGTTGTTCAGCCATGGCGATCATCGGCCCCAGCGGCGTGGTCAGTCGGGTAAACAACAGCGGTTCACTGTGGGCGGTGCGGCCCGGGGTGATGTGGAATGATTTCTGGAAGGCGTCGCGAAATCCGCTGAGCGATTCATACCCTGAATCGAACGCTGCGTGGTCGATCGAGGTGCCTTGCTTGATCCCGCCCAGTGCCATGCCCAGGCGCCGGGTACGCAGCCAGGCATGGAACGTCATGCCGAAATGCTGCTTGAACCAGCGCCGCAGCTTCAGCGGCTCAATGCCTTCGGCGAGCAATTGCGCATCGCTCCAGCGCAGCTCGGGGTCAGCGTCGACGGCCGCGAGCAAACGCTGTACCCAGTCCGGCGCAATGGCCGCCGCGTCCAGCGGTTTGCAGCGCAGGCAGGCGCGGTAACCGGCGCTCATGCATTCATCGGCATGGGCGAAGAACTCGACGTTTTCCGGTTTCGGTTTGCGTGCGGTGCAACTGGGACGGCAGAAGATCCCGGTGGTTTTCACGGCCGTGAAGAACACGCCTTCATAGGCAGTGTCGCGTTCGAGCATGGCGCGAACCATCTCGGTGTGGGGCGGCAGGGCAGCGGTTTGTATGTTCATGGGGTGAGAGTAAAACCAGATTCTCGATGGCTCCACCGAAAAATCGACAATGAATTCCGGCTAACGCTGAACTATTGTAGGGGCTGCCGCAGGCTGCGGCAGCTCCTACAGTTTGTTGAGGTCTGCCCATGCAACCGTTCTCCATTCAACACATCGATCACATTGTGCTGCGCGTCGCGGATCTGCAACGCAGCATCGATTTCTACGGCCAGGTGTTCGGTGCCGACGTGGTCAAGCGCAATGAACCTCTGGGCCTGGTGCATTTGCGCGCTGGTACTTCGATGATCGATCTCGTTGACCTTGCGGGCGACATCGGCCGCCAGGGCGGCGCAGCGGCGGGTGCCGAGGGGCGCAACGTCGATCACTTCTGCCTGCGCGTCGAGCCATTCGATGAAGCGGCGCTGATCGAGCACTTGCGGGCACACGGCCTCAGCGTGGAAAAAGCCGCCACCCGCTTCGGTGCCGAGGGCAACGGCTTGTCGCTGTACTGTTTCGACCCGGATGGCAATCAGGTCGAACTCAAAGGTCCGTCGCAGACTTAAGCCCGCTTCGCAGGCCCATACAGTCAGGCGGTGCCGTCGCGGTACAGCAACCGCAGGCGCATCAAATCGGGTCGAACTTTTCGCGTCAGAGGGAACTCTGAAATGTCCGAGGGCCGTGGTTTCGTCTGAAAAAACGATCTGCGCGGTCAGAAATGTCGTTTGACGTGTAAAATTTCACGTGACGTTTTTACACCCCGAATGGCCCCAGGTGGCCTCACCAAGAGCGACATACATGCAAGCAAAGGCCCGTGAGGTTTATGTGCCACCGGTGCTGCAAGATTTGCGGGCCGGCACTTCCGAACTGCACATCGCACTGGAAAAACGCCTTCCTTTTTTCTCCGATACGCTCGATTTACCTGCTTTCAAGCGCTTGATAGCGGCCTATTACGGCTTCTATTTCCCGCTGGAAAACGCATTGCAGCGCAGTGGTTCAGTCCCCGACGATTTCGACCTGACGCCACGCCTCAAAACCCATACATTGCGCGGCGATCTGCAAGCGTTGGGGTTAGCGCCCGCTTCGCTGGAAAACCTGCCGATCTGCGATCAGTTGCCCGTGATTGATTCGAGCGCTGCGTGCCTGGGTGTGCTGTACGTGCTCGAAGGCGCAACCCTCGGCGGACAGATCCTGCGTCGAGAAATCTCCGCACGGTTGGGCCTTGAAGCAGACAACGGCGCTGCCTTCCTCGATGTCTACGGCGCTGCCACCGGCCGTCGCTGGCGCGATTTCATCGAATACCTGGGCAATCGCCCGATGGACGCTGATGAGCGCAATGCGGTCGTGCTGGCCGCGCAAACCACATTCAGTTGCTTCGAGCGCTGGCTCGAATGCCAGGAGGTATTGGCATGAACCCGCAAGACAAGAAAGATTTTGAAGAGCTGCTGGCCAACTGTGCTGACGAGCCGATCCGCTTCCCCGGCGCAATCCAGCCTCACGGTTTACTGCTGACGCTGAGCGAACCTGCGCTCGAAATCATTCAGGTCAGCGCCAACGTCGAAACCCTGCTGGGCCGTGCGCCAGAGGCATTGATTGGCCGACCATTGCCGGATCTGCTGGGTGACGCGCACACCAAACAGGTGCGTGAGGTCTTGCAACAAGCGGCGTTTTTCGACGCGCCGCCGCTGCACTTTCAGCTCAATGGCACCGCGTTCGAAGGCTTGCTGCATCGGCATCAAGGCGTGCTGATTCTTGAGCTTGAGATTCACGTCGAAAACTTCCAGCCGCGCAATGTTGCCGGCAGCCAGACAAATCTGGGGCGCATGCTCCAGCGTCTGCAAGCGGCCACGACGCTGCAGGCGCTGTACGACATCAGCGTCAAGGAAATCCAGGCGATCACCGGGTATGACCGGGTGCTGATCTATCGTTTCGAAGAAGAGGGACACGGCCAGGTCATCGCCGAAGCGTCCGATCCGTCGATGGAAGTCTTCAACGGACTGTTCTTCCCGGCCTCGGATATTCCCGAACAGGCGCGAGAGCTGTACCGGACAAATTGGCTGCGGATCATTCCCAACGCCGACTATCAACCGGTGCCACTTGTACCGAAGTTGCGTCCGGATACGCAGACGCCGCTGGATTTGAGTTTTGCGACGCTGCGCAGCGTGTCACCGATTCACTGCCAATACATGAAGAACATGGGCGTGCTGTCGTCGATGAGCATTTCCCTGCTCAAGGGTGACAAGCTCTGGGGGCTGATCAGTTGCGGCAACCGTCAGCCACTGCATGTACCGCATGAATTGCGCACCGCTTGCCAGACCATCGGCCAGGTGCTTTCGCTGCAGATCAGCGCGATGGAGGCGCTGGAGGTCAGTCGCCAGCGTGAAGAGAAGGTCGAAGCGCTGGCGCTGCTCAATCAGGCCATGATCGATTCGCCGCAAAATGTCTTCGACGGCTTGGCCAATCAGCCACAGGTTCTGATGGCGCTGGCCGATGCAGGCGGTGTCGCAATCATTGAAGACAAGCAATTGCATCGTTACGGCAACTGCCCTGAACCGGAAGACATCCGCGCCCTGCACAAATGGTTGCAGGAAAGCGCCGAGCCGGTGTTCGCCAGTCACCATCTGGCCAGCGTTTATCCACCCGCCGCGCAGTATCCCCACGTGGCCAGCGGCGTACTTGCCATGAGCCTGCCAAAACCGGTGGACAACGGCGTGCTGTGGTTCCGGGCGGAAGTGAAAGAAAACATCAACTGGAGTGGCGATCCGCGCAAGCCGCTGGATCTGGAAAATTCTGATTCGGGCATGCGCCTGCGTCCGCGCACCTCGTTTGAAATCTGGAAGGTCGAGATGGCCGGTATTTCCGCCAAGTGGAGCCATGGCGACCTGTTTGCGGCCAACGATTTGCGCCGGTCGGCGCTGGAAAACGATCTGGCCCGTCAGGTACGACGCGAGCAGGAAGCCGTGCGTGCCCGCGATGAACTGGTGGCGGTGGTCTCCCACGACCTGCGCAATCCAATGACCGTCATTTCGATGCTCTGCGGCATGATGCAGAAAGCGTTCAGCTCCGACGGCCCGCACACCTCGCGGCGAATCTCGACGGCCATCGACACCATGCAACAGGCGGCCGGGCGTATGAATACGCTGCTCGAAGACTTGCTCGATACCTCCAAGATCGACGCCGGGCGATACAGCATCACGCCGCAGAAACTCGACGTCAGCCAGATGTTCGAAGAGGCGCAAGCCTTGCTCGCGCCGCTGGCACTGGACAAGGACATCAGCATTTCTTTCGCGGCTGATCCGGATCTGCGCATCCATGCCGACCCGGAGCGGCTGTTTCAGGTGTTGTCGAATCTGGTGGGCAACGCCATCAAATTCACCCCGCGCCTGGGTTCGGTTGGCGTGCACGCGAAATCAGTCGGCAATGAAATCGTCTTCATCGTGCGCGACAGCGGCGAAGGCATTCCCAAGGAACATCTGCCTCACGTGTTCGACCGTTACTGGACGGTGAAAGAAGGTAATCCGACTGGCACCGGCCTGGGTTTGTACATCAGCCAAGGCATCGTCGAAGCGCATGGCGGCCAGATCTTCGCCGACAGTGAGCCGGGGCAGGGCAGCGAGTTCCGTTTCACCGTGCCGCGGCTGGACTGATCCAATTGCCTGCACTTCGCCCCTGTAGGAGCTGCCGAAGGCTGCGATCTTTTGATCTTGATTTTAAAAAACAAAGTCAAAAGATCGCAGCCTGCGTCAGCTCCTACAGGGGTTAGTCGTTTCAGGTTCAGGGTGATTTTCTTCAATACCGGTGACCAGTCGCTGGTTACCGTGAGCACCTTGTTCCTCGTTTTGAAGCAGGTGTGCGATGAGTCTTGTTCTTTCGATGGCGGCGTTTGCTCTGGCAGCGTCCATTACACCCGGCCCGGTCAACATCGTGGCGCTGAGCTCCGGAGCGCAGTTCGGCTTTCGCGCCAGCCAGCGACATGTCGCCGGGGCGACGTTGGGGTTTGTGCTGTTGCTGGTGCTGATGGGATTGGGCCTGCACGAAATCCTCAAGCTCTGGCCATTCATGACCCGCGTGGTGCAGCTGGCCGGGGTGGCGTTTCTGCTGTTCATGGCCTGGAAGCTCGCGAGCGATGACGGGCGACTGAATACCGGTGACTCGGGGCGTGCTCCATCCATGCTCTATGGCGCCGTCATGCAATGGCTCAATCCGAAGGCCTGGCTGGCCTGCGTCGCCGGCATGGGCGCGTTTGTTGCTGATGGCGAGGCACGGTTGGTTTGGCAGTTTGCGGCGGTGTATCTGGTGATCTGCTATGTGTCGGTGGGCTGCTGGGTCTATGCCGGGACGTTTTTGCGTGGGTATCTGGCTAATCCGGCGGGGATGCGCCTGTTCAATCGGCTGATGGCGGGGTTGTTGGTCGTGAGCGCGGTTTATCTGTTGCTACCGTAGTTGCTTGAAGATCAAAAGATCGCAGCCTTCGACAGCTCCTGCACCGATCCTTGTAGGAGCTGCCGGAGGCTGCGATCTTTTGATTCTGAACGACCCGGTCAGCCGCGATACTGGCCGGGCGTCGCTGCCAGATGCTGTTTGAACGCCCGTTGGAAATGCGCCTGATCGGCAAACCCCGCCTCCAGCGCCACATCGGCAATCAACTGTCCGTTGCGTAATCGCTCGCGAGCGAACTGGATGCGTTGGTTGACCAGAAAAGCATGCGGCGTCATGCCGAAATGTTGCTTGAAGGCGCGGATCAGGTAGGACGGTGACAGCTGCGCCGCGCGGCAAATGTCATCCAGGCTCAGAAGGTCGGTGCAGTGTTCACGGATGTAGTCGGCGGCACGTTCGAGCTTGAAATTCGGCTCGCGCACCGGCAGTTGCGAGGGGTTCAGGCGCAATTGCAGATCGGTGAAAAACTCCACCGCTGCGCTCTGTTTACGCAGGGCATCCTGCTGGGGGTCGACGAGGATTTCATACAAATCGTTGAGGTCTTCGAACAGGCTGGCATCGTTGACATGGGTGGTCGCAAACCGGCGAAACTCAAGCTCCACACCGAAACCCAGTTGGTGTTGCAGATCGGTCAGCCAAGGTGTCTCGACATACAGCATCAGGTACGACCACGGCTGATCATCAATCGGATTACACGCGTGCACATCGCCAGGATTCATCAACACCACAGTGCCGGCGGCGACCTCGAAATGTGCTTGCTCATGCACATACGTGCTGCGCCCGGCAGTGATCGCACCAATGGAAAAATGCGCGTGGGAATGCCGCGCGTAGCACACCTCGCGACCATCGGCGATGGCCCGCGCCTCAATGAATGGCAGGGCCTCATCACGCCAGAAGCGCGGGGCTTTTTCAGGGTTTTTGGCGGCAGCGTGTTTCATCATCGTCCTTCCCGGCAGGCCAGCGCCCGAGTGTATTAGCTCTGGCCGGCAAAGGCTCGTTGCAGTCTGTAGTCAGACCGGTAATTTTCGCGTCATCGAAGATCGAGCAGTAGAACCTCGCGGCGGCTTCAGCCTGATTGTCGAACCACAGGCACAGGGTGAGTTTTTGAAAGCGTTGCCTGGCAGTCGTCCTCGGCAGGTAAGACATGCTGGATTAACAGCGTAGTCAGTCCTTCGTCGATTAGTGGTGCCGTAGATCGCTTAAAACTGGCGTGCGGGAATGTGTTTACGCACGGTACACATAGGTGAACAGAGGAGATCCACCATGGACCGATTCACGGGTGGCTGCCTGTGCGGCGACATTCGCTTCGAAGCCTCAGGGCAACCCTACCGCGTGGGACTTTGCCATTGTCTCGACTGCCGCAAACGCCATGGCGCGTTGTTTCACGCCTCGGCGATTTTTCCTGCTAGCGCAGTGACGGTTACTGGCGAAACGCGTGACTACAATGGGCGGTTTTTTTGCCCACGCTGTGGTTCTCCCGTGTTTACGCGTTCGGCTGATGAAGTTGAGGTGAACGTGGGGTCGCTCGATCAGCCTGATCAATTCAAACCCACTTATGAGCTCTGGACGATTCGGCGTGAGTCCTGGCTGCCGGCGCTTCCTGTGGCTCACCATTACGAACGGGATCGCGAGCGTCGTGGGCGTTCCGAGGACTAGTGCGTGACGGGGCCGCAGGACAAGATCAAGAGCGGTGTGCACCGTCTGCACGTTTTTAAACAGCCAAAAGCAGACCCTCTCCCAAAGGGAAAGGGGACTGACCGAGGCGCTGGCGAGAAGTACACCGACGTGGGATATCGAGTCGAACTCAAGTGTTGAAAAGCCCAGATATCGGCTCCCTCTCCCTCGGGAGAGGGCTGAGGTGAGGGGCGAGCACACCACGAGACCCAAAGCCGACCGCCTGCGCTTCTCACCACTCAAGTTGCCATATTTCACTGTATGCACTCAGAACCCGTGGGAGCGAGCCTGCTCGCGAAAGCGGTGGGTCAGTCAGCATGATATTCACTGACAGACCGCTTTCGCGAGCAAGCTCGCTTCTACAGGGCCAAGTCTCTGACTCCAGGAATGATCACCCGCGAATAAACGCCAACAAATCCGCATTAATCGTCGCAGCCTCCGTCGTCGGCATCCCGTGCGGGAACCCCGGATACGACTTCAACGTGCCATTTGGCAGCAATTTCGCCGACAAAGGCGCCGAGTTCTCATAGGGAACAATCTGGTCATCTTCGCCATGCATCACCAGCACCGGCACCGTCACGCGCTTTAGATCCTCAGTGAAATCGGTCTGCGAGAACGCCACGATGCCGTCGTAATGCGCTTTCGCGCCGCCAATCATGCCCTGGCGCCACCAGTTGGCAATAACACCTTCCTGCGCCTCGGCACCCGGTCGGTTATAGCCGTAGAACGGACCGCTCGGCACATCGCGATAGAACTGTGCACGATTGGCCGCAAGTTGCGCCTGCAAGTCATCGAACACCGATTTCGGCAAACCACCCGGGTTGCTGTCGGTCTTGACCATCAGCGGTGGCACCGCGCTGATGATCGCTGCTTTGAGGACTTTGTCCTGGCCATGGCGGGCGATGTAGTGGATGACTTCACCGCCGCCGGTGGAGTGGCCGACGTGCACGGCTTTTTTCACGCCCAGATGGTTGACCACCGCCAGGACATCATCGGCGTAGTAATCCATGTCGTGACCGTCCCAGACCTGGCTCGAACGTCCGTGGCCACGGCGATCATGGGCAATCACCCGAAAGCCTTGCCCCAGAAAGAACAGCATCTGTGCATCCCAGTCGTCGGAGCTGAGCGGCCAGCCATGGTGAAAGTGGATGACCGGGGCGTCCTTCGGTCCCCAGTCCTTGTAGAAAATTTCGACGCCATCTTGGGTGGTGACAAATCCCATGTTCGCTACTCCTGACACATATGGAGGGCAATCCGCGAGATGTTCGCGAATCGGTTCGCTGGTACGAGTGTTCCTCTGGCGGCGCAGTGCGAGCCGTTATCAACTGTAGGATTAAAGTCGACATGTGCATGACCGGTGGTCGCCACGTCTGGCTTGAGGCGCAAATTAGGCTTTGCTGAAAGGGATAAGCCGAGGCGCGCGCAGGCTTTACAGCCGCAGTGATGCCCCTTCAGAACACCGTGAGTCTGAGGAAAATCCCGATGCTGACTTTGAATATCAATGGCAAGGATCAAGAGCTCGACGTCCCCGCGGACATGCCGTTGCTCTGGGTCCTGCGTGATGTCGCGCACCTGACCGGCACCAAATTCGGTTGCGGCATGGCGCAGTGCGGCGCGTGCACCGTGCATGTCGATGGCGCGCCGTTGCGTGCCTGTATCACCCCGGCCACGGCCGTCGCCCATGGGCAGAAAATCCTCACCATCGAAGGTTTGTCCACGGATGGCTCGCACCCCGTGCAGCAAGCCTGGGCCGAACTCGATGTGGTGCAGTGCGGTTATTGCCAGTCCGGGCAGATCATGTCGGCCGCCGCCTTGCTGGCGAAAATCCCCAAACCTACCGACAGCGATATCGATCAGGCGCTCTCCGGCAACATCTGCCGCTGCGGCACTTACCCAAGAATTCGCGCAGCGGTCAAACGTGCGGCCGAGATCGGTTGAACCTGACGGGGAGATAAACGATGAACAGTCCCGTATCGCGTCGGGGTTTTCTCAAAGGCAGTGCCCTGTTGGGCGGCGGTCTGGTGGTGGCGTTTGCCGTGCCTGGCGGCCACCGGTTTGCCATGGCGGCGGAGGGTGAGGGCAAAGTCTTTGCGCCGAATGCCTTTCTGCGCATCGGCGCCGACAACAGCGTCACCGTACTGCTCGGGCATTCGGAAATGGGCCAGGGCATCTGGACCGGCCTGACCATGCTGATCGCCGAAGAACTGGACGCTGACTGGTCGACCATCCGCGTCGAACATTCGCCCGCGTCGGCGGCGGATTACGGCATGCCCGCTTTCGGCGGCATGCAGATTACTGGCGGCTCGACGTCAACCTGGATGGAGTTCGACCGTTATCGGTTAGCCGGTGCAACGGCCCGGCAGATGCTGGTCGAAGCGGCGGCCAAACGCTTTGACGTCGCGCCTTCGACGATTCGCACCGAATCGGGTGTAGTGATGGCTGGCGATAAACGCGCAACCTACGGCGAACTGGCGGACGCCGCCGGGCAACTGCCGGTACCGGATCCGAAATCCATCACGTTCAAGGAGGCCAAGGACTGGAAGGTCATCGGCAAACCGACCAAACGCCTCGATACCCCGGAGAAAATCACCGGCCGCGCCAAGTTCGGCATGGACGTGCAATTCGAGGGTTTGATGACCGCCATGGTCGTCCGTGCGCCGGTTTTCGGGGCGACGGTCAAGTCCTTCGAAGGCGCTCAAGCATTGGCGATCCCGGGCGTACATAAAGTGCTGCAGGTGCCGAGTGGCGTCGCGGTAATTGCGGAGCATTACTGGGCGGCGAAACTGGGCCGCGATGCGCTGAAAGTCGATTGGGACCTTGGGCCTCACGCGGATCTGAGCAGCGAAAAGCTACTGGAGAGCTTTCGCAAACTGGCCACCACACCGGGCACATCAGCCAGTCAGGCCGGCGATGCCAAGGGCAACTTCAGCAAAGCGGCGAAGAAGATCGACGTTGAATACAGCGTGCCTTACCTGGCGCATGCGCCGATGGAACCGTTGAACTGTACGGTGAAAATCAGCGAGCAGAAATGTGAAATCTGGACGGGCACGCAGTTTCAGACGCTCGACCAAATGGTTGCCGGAAAAATCACCGGGTTGAAGCCCGAGCAGGTGGAAATCCACACGGAATTCCTCGGCGGCGGGTTTGGCCGCCGGGCCAATCCGACTTCGGATTTTGTCGCTGAAGCCGTGCAAGTGGCGAAAGCGGCGGGTCTGCCGGTGAAAACCGTGTGGTCGCGGGAGGACGATATCCGCGGCGGTTATTACCGCTCGATGTTTCTGCATCAGGCGCGAATCGGCCTTGGCGCGGATGGGCTGCCCCTGAGCTGGCAGCATGTGCTGGTCGGGCAGTCGATCATGACCGGCACGTTGCTGGAAGCGACCATGGTCAAGAACGGCATCGACCCGACGTCCGTCGAAGGTGTCAGCGACAGTCCGTACGTCAAAGGTCTGGCCCATCATCAGGTCGATCTGCATTCACCGCAGACCGGAATCAACGTGCTGTGGCTGCGTTCGGTGGGGCATAGCCACACGGCGTTTGTCATGGAGTCGCTGATCGACGAAATGGCCACGGCGGCGGGCAAGGACCCGGTCGAATACCGGCGAACATTGCTCAAGGAGCATCCGCGTCATCTCGGCGTGCTCAATCTGGCGGTTGAGAAGGCCAACTGGACAGCGCCGCTGCCGGATGGCCATGCCCTGGGTGTCGCGGTGCACGAATCGTTTGGCAGTTATGTGGCGCAGGTCGCGCAGGTGTCCCAGGACAATCTGGCGATTCGCGTGCATCGGGTGGTGTGCGCGGTGGACTGTGGGATTGCGGCCAACCCGCAGAGCATCGCGGCGCAGATGGAATCGTGCATCACCTTCGGTCTGGGCATGGCGCTGCACAGCAAGCTCACGCTCAAGGACGGTGCGGTCGTGCAGTCCAACTATCACGATTATCAGGTGCTGCGGCTTAACGAAATGCCGGTGGTCGAGGTGCACATCGTACCCAGCAGCGACAAACCTGGCGGCATCGGCGAGGCCGGTGTGCCGCCGACCGCACCGGCGGTGGCCAACGCGGTGTACGCCCTGACCGGGCAACGCCTGCGCGAGCTGCCGCTGCAACTGTCGGGGGTATGAGATGAAACGACATCTGGTCTTGGGAGCGGTGGTGTTGGTCGGTCTGGGCGGCTATGCCGCGGATGTGTTCGCCGACGAGCAGGAGGCCTTGAAAGCCTTCGCCACGGTGCAGAAAGTGTTCCAGAGTCCGCGCTGCCAGAACTGCCACATTCCCGGCGATTCGCCGCTGCAATTCGACGCCGGCATTCCTCATGCGATGAGCGTTGTGCGCGGTATGGACGGCAAGGGCGCCGCCGGTTTGCCTTGTGCCACGTGTCATGCTGACAACAATCCGCCGGCCAGTTATGGCCCCCATGCCCCGCCGGGGGCGCCGCACTGGAGCCTGCCCCCAGCGGCGCACAAAATGGCCTGGATCGGCCTGCCGCCGGACAAGCTGTGCGCGATGATCAAAGACCGTTCGAGCAATGGCGACCGCGATTTCGCCGCGCTGATCAAACATGTCAGCGAGGACAAACTGGTGCTTTGGGGCTGGAATCCCGGCACCGGCCGCGCGCCAGTGCCGGTGCCGCACGACATATTCGTGAACCAGTTCAAGCTCTGGGCCGATGCTGGGGGGCCATGTCCTGTAGTGGGTGGTTGATGGGGTGAGGCCGAGGAGAATTAGCGCTACTCTTAGGAACACTGATGCCAATGGAGTGTGTGATGCTGGTTCCCCGAAAACCTGCCAACGAAGAGGCGCGCATTCAGGCGCTGCATGGCCTCAATCTTCTGGATTCGGCCCCCGAAGAGCGTTTCGACCGACTCACGCGGCTGGCCAAACGTCTGTTCAATGTGCCCATTGCATTGGTGACGCTGGTGGACAAGGACCGTCAGTGGTTTAAATCCTGTGTCGGGCTCGATGCTACCGAGACGTCGAGGGACATTTCCTTCTGCGGCCACGCGATTCTCAAGGATGACCTCCTGCTGGTGCGCGATGCCCGCGAGGATGAGCGCTTCCATGACAATCCGTTGGTGACCGGCGAGCCGAACATTCGTTTCTACGCCGGCTATCCGCTGACCGTGCCCACTGGCAACAAACTTGGGACGTTGTGCCTGATCGACACCAAACCCCGTGATCTCGACGAAGAGGAGCGTGCACTGCTACGTGATCTGGCCGAAATGGCCGAGCAAGAGCTGACGGCTGTGCAGATGGCGAGCATGGACGAGCTGACGCTGCTGTCCAACCGTCGCGGCTTCAAGCAGCTGGCTCAACATGCCCTGGACGCCTGCGCCCGGCTCAGTCGCCCGGCGACGCTGCTGTTTTTCGATCTCAACGACTTCAAGCAAATCAACGATCTGTACGGCCATGCCGAGGGCGACAACGCGTTGAAGACTTTCGCCGATGTGCTGCGCATCGCCTTTCGTGAGAGCGATGTGGTCGGACGCCTGGGCGGCGATGAATTCGTCGCACTGCTGACCGGCTCCAGCCACATCGAGACCACAGCGGTCATGGCACGCCTCAAGGAAATTCTCGAAGAACGCAACGCCACGCTCCACCGTGGTTACGCCATCCGCTTCAGCGTCGGCCAGATCGAATACGACGCGCAACGCCACGACAACGTCGACCGCCTGCTGGCCGACGCGGACACGGCGATGTACGCGCACAAACAGGCGTTGAAGCGTATCCAGTAAGCACCTGAAGCGCAGTGCCCGCTCCCACACGGGCGGCGGCATGCCTGAACTCCAGCAAACCGCTCAAAACATAATGGCGCCGGTGACGTTCGGCGCGTTGTCATCGTTCGTACGGACTCAAGGATTGATAGAACGCCAACCAGGCCGCATGGCAGGTCTCGGCATCTTTCAGGTCGAGGGTAGCCCCGGCACGCTCCAGGGCTGATGCTTCGCGCTCCTTGAACATGTGATCGACTGCGGCCTGGGCGATGGCGTTGATTGCGGGTGAGGCGTAGGTGTCGGGAATCGCGGCCGACTGCCGCGTGAACGGCGCCCCCGGTACGTCGAGACGCACAATGGTGCCCTGACAGATCGCCTGCTCACGAGGACGCGTGCCGCGCCGGTAGGCCTCGTCATCGAATGGCAGCTCGCGCTGAGCGGCTGACATCAACAGTGACGGGGGAATGTCCCTGCGCAACCGCACCTGCGAGTGGCGCACGAAAATTTCGAAAATCCGCGAGGTAAAACCCTCGAGCAACGCGATGATGGCGAACGACCCCGCACCGGCAGGCTGCTGCGGCTCTGCTACCGGGTGCAGCGCAAACAGTTGCAGCGTACCGTCTTCGATATCGAGCCTTTGCTGCAACGGCAGCTCGCAGAACGCTTCCTTGATCAGCGCGACGTAGGCGTTTTTCAAACGCGTCAGGCGGCTGGCCAGTGCAGACTGAAATTGCCCCGATACCTTTCTAAGTCGGTAAAACTGCGGCGCCATCGTTTGCAGATTCAACGCTGCCAGCGTCGAGCGCCAGTGCGTCATGTCGGGCTTCAACCTGTCGGCCATGTGCAGCTCGACGAGGGAGTAAAAAGGCGCCTGGTTGTGCGCATTGGCGCTGGCGTCGCTCGCGACCAGAACCCTGTCTTCCAGGTGCAGGTGATGGCCGAAGACAGTCTGCAGATCGGCCAGTGCCACGGTGTAAGGCGTGGCGAACCCTGAGTCGAAAGCTTCCTGGCGCAGCCGGTCCAACGCTTGCGTGTGCGCGCTGAACCGGGCGGCAGCCTGTCCCAGCGTTGCTGCGTCATAGGTGTTGCCGGCAAGCTCGGGATCACGCTGGATCAGACCTCGGGCGATGGCCCAGTCGGCGACCAGCGCAGCGCTCGCATACTTGCTCTCGTACGTCTGTGCAGTCAGCGCGATCGGGATGCTGGCCAGGGTCATCAGTTGGTCGAACGACATCAGTCGGCTCAGGCCTGACTTGAGATGCTCGACATGCAACACCGTCTGTTTCAGTTTGACCCAGTCAATGGAGCTGATGTACGTGACGGAGTCCGGGATGCCGCGAATCAGAAACTCCGGCGCAATGCCCGACAACAGCAAGTGGGTGGCCAGGGTTTTGTTTGTGATCGCGGCCAGACCGGATTGATGCTCGATGAAGCGACGCACCTCGCTCAGACTTTCACCCCAGAAAAAGCGGTCGTTCAACGGTTGGCCCACGACCCGGTCGAGCTGCTCGCCGATGTTCGCATCAAGACTGAGTATCAGCGCCGCCATTATCAGACGTTCGCGGTTGACGGCAATCAATGCCTTCTCTTTGTACGCCTGCTTGAACGCACTCAACAATTGGTTGCCCAGCGCATGCGAACGGGGCGTGATGAGGATCTGGCTGATCCGGTAATCCGCTTTGGCCAGCAGTGTTGCGCGGGGCAGGTCGGTGTCGACGCCTTCGCTCAGGTAGTCGATCAGCGGTGCGCTGTCAGGGGGGACGAATGCCTGGGTGGTGTCGATGATCAGTTGGCGTTGCTCCACGGTAAATCGCTCGGCGTTTTTGCCGGGGTGGCCTAACAGGTACCAGTGATCCATGTAAGAGGGATGCAGGGCCAACAGGGTTTTTTCCCACTGCGCGATGCGTCGCGCCGATTCGACGTTGTCGGGCAGATTCATTTCATAGAAACGCATCATTTGCCTCAGGCTGACCTTGCCGTTGCTGCGCATGGCGCCACCGGCCTCGGCCGCCAGTGATTTAAGCCGCTCGAGCATGGCATTCAGCTCCCTGTTCTTTTTCACCTTTGCCGTCAGGTTGACCCAACTGTCGTTCCTGCCTGGCGTCCCCACGTGGCCCCTTTCGCTTACCAACAATGGGCTGTTCGCCCGCAGGTTTTCGCGCCTGAGAATCGCTTGAAACGCAGCATTGGCCCTGAACGCCGCCAGGGTCACCTTGTCGGCGGCCACCCGGTGCCCCAATGAAGAAACCGGCATCGGTTGGCTCTGTTCCGTCAGATCAATTGGCGCCGTGGCGTCTTTGTTACGGCTAAACGCCTCCAGCCGCCGAATGATGTGCTGGCAGTTCTCGACGTCGCCGAAAGCCTGTTGGTAACGCAGGATGGGCAGCGCCGTCTGCACATACTCACTGACGTAGGGCAGGGGTGGCCAGGTCTGCTGGCGCAAACGCGAGACCAGCGTGCGGGCTTGCTGGCTGTTTTGCGGCAATGGGTAGCCGTACCGGCTCAATACGTGATCGAGGTCGAGGGCTAAAGCGGCGTTGGACAGCTGCGAGCCTGACGTGAGGGTAATCGGTAGGCCGGCAATGCTCGCACGGTCGAACGGCCGCTTCAGTTGCTCGTCTTCCGCAAGGGCCTGTTCGAGTGTCGTCGCAATGTCGCGAAGATCCTGGAGCTGAGTGCTGCGCTCCACGACCAGCGCGGACGTCGTGTGGCCGTCGGCGTTGATGCGCGCGAGGCCGCTGTGTTTCAGCTCATTGATCAATGCGCGAGCCTGCTGCACGTTTTGTGGCTCCGGATAACCGTAAAACGCCAGCACCACGCGGCGCGGAAAACGATGCAGCGGGTTGGCGGACTTGCCGCCGACATACGGCAGGCCGAATCCGGCCGTATCGATGCGCTGGGAGATCGACCACAGGATCGGTGCCATTTGCCACCAGCCGGAGTCGTCCTCCAGGGTGAATGTGCGCAGGGTGCGCGTGCCGTTCGGGGCCGTCAGGACCTGTAACGTGTCGTCCTTGAGATTGAGGGTGTCGAGGTCGATGTGGAACCGGCTGGCCCAGTCGAGAAACTCCGGGCGCTCCAGTGCAGACCAATAAAGCTCTGTCCACTCATGCAGCAGGCACTCGCGCGGAATTTCCAGGGTGCGCAGCGGGGCGTCGGGGCTGGCGACCGGCACGGCGGTCAATTCATCGATGAGGCATCGGATCAGCGCCTGTTCGCGCCGGTCGCGTTGCGGTTGCGGTTGCGGTTGCGGTTGCGGTTCGGTTTCGTCCATCAGTGTTCTCCTATAGGCGGTTGAAAACCGCTGAGCGTCGATTGTCGAACGACGGGGAGAACCTCCGGTGGTACATAGTTATTGCCCGTGCGCGCGTTTTGCGCAGGCGAAAAAAAACCGCCTCGAAAGGCGGTTTCTTCTACATCGAGATCACTCTTCGATGTTGCCCATGGCGGTGGTGTTGAAGCCGCCGTCCACGTACATGATTTCACCGCTGATGCCCGACGCCAGGTCAGAGCACAGGAACGCGCCGGCGTTGCCGACTTCGTCGATGGTGACGTTGCGACGCAGTGGGGTCTGCGCTTCGTTGGCGGCCAGCATCTTGCGGAAGTTCTTGATGCCGGAAGCGGCCAGCGTACGGATCGGGCCAGCCGATACGCAGTTGACGCGGGTGCCGTCCGGGCCCAGGGAACCGGCCAGGTAACGTACGCCAGCTTCCAGCGAAGCCTTGGCCATGCCCATGACGTTGTAGTTAGGCATGGTGCGCTCGGCGCCCAGGTACGACAGGGTCAGCAGGCTGCCGTTGCGGCCTTTCATCATTTCGCGGCCGGCTTTGGCCAGGGCCACGAAGCTGTAGGCGCTGATGTCGTGAGCGATGCGGAAACCGTCACGGGTGGTGGCTTCGGTGAAGTCGCCGTCCAGTTGGTCGCCCGGGGCGAAGCCAACGGAGTGCACGATGCAGTCCAGGCCGTCCCACTTCTTGCTCAGTGCTTCGAAGACCTTGGCGATTTCTTCATCGCTGGCCACGTCGCACGGGAAGCACAGCTCAGGGCTCGAACCCCAGCCTTGGGCGAACTCTTCAACACGACCTTTCAGTTTGTCGTTCTGATAAGTGAAGGCAAGCTCAGCGCCCTCGCGATGCATGGCGGCAGCGATGCCGGATGCGATGGACAGCTTGCTGGCGACACCGACGATCAGTACGCGCTTACCGGCGAGAAAACCCATGTGTTGCTCCTCTTTCAGGTTATTGCGCAGTGGCTGGTGCCAAAAAAGCGGCTTCCAGCAACTGCTGTGTATACGGATGTTCAGGGGCGGCAAAGATTGCTTGCGCGTCTCCCTGTTCGACCACTTGGCCATGCTTGACCACCATCAACTGGTGGCTCAGCGCTTTGACGACAGCCAGATCATGGCTGATGAACAAATACGTCAGGTTGTACTTGGCTTGCAGTGAACGCAACAGCTCCACCACTTGCCGCTGCACCGTCCGGTCGAGCGCTGAAGTCGGCTCGTCCAGCAGGATCAGCGCCGGTTTGAGCACTAACGCTCGAGCAATGGCGATGCGTTGCCGTTGCCCACCGGAAAATTCGTGGGGGTAGCGGTGCCGGGTTTCCGGATCCAGACCTACCTCCTTCAATGCCGCAATAATTGCCGCTTCCTGTTCGGCGGCGGTACCCATCCTGTGAATCCGCAGGCCTTCACCCACGATGTCGCTGACGCACATCCGCGGGCTCAGACTGCCGAACGGGTCCTGAAACACCACCTGCATCTCCCGGCGCAACGGGCGAATCTCGTTCTGCGTCAGGCAGTCTAGCTGCTTGCCTTCAAAACGGATCGCGCCTTTGCTGGCGATCAGCCGCAAAATCGCCAGACCCAGCGTGGATTTACCGGAACCGCTTTCGCCCACAATGCCCAAAGTCTGACCTTGAGGCAGGCTGAAATTGATGCCGTCCACTGCCTTGACGTAATCCACCGTGCGCTTGAGCAGGCCTTTCTTGATCGGGAACCAGACTTTCAAGTCCTCGACCTCAAGCAGCGGCGCCCCGATTTTATTGGTCGCCGGGCCTCCGCTGGGCTCCGCGCCGAGCAATTCCCGAGTGTACGGATGCTGCGGCGAACGGAACAGCTCTGCGCACGATGCCTGTTCGACGATGCAACCGCGCTGCATGACACATACGCGATGCGCAATTCTTCGCACCAGGTTCAAATCGTGACTGATCAGTAGCAGCGACATGCCCAATCGGGCCTGAAGTTCCTTGAGCAAATCGAGGATTTTCAGCTGAACGGTCACATCCAGCGCCGTGGTCGGTTCATCGGCAATCAGCAGTTCGGGCTCGTTGGCCAGGGCCATGGCGATCATCACCCGCTGGCGCTGGCCGCCGGACAGTTCGTGGGGCAGGGCCTTGAGGCGCTTGTGCGGCTCGGGGATGCCCACCATCTCCAAAAGCTCCAGCGTGCGCTTGGTCGCGACTTTGCCGGTCAGCCCCTTGTGGATGCCGAGCACCTCGTTGATCTGCTTCTCGATCGAGTGCAGCGGATTGAGCGAGGTCATCGGCTCCTGAAAAATCATCGCGATGCGGTTGCCGCGGATGTGGCGGATGGTTTTCTCGCTCAGGCCCAACAGGTTTTGCCCGCCGTAATTGATGCTGCCGGCCGGATGCCGCGCCATTGGGTACGGCAGCAAACGCAGGATGGAGTGGGCGGTCACCGATTTGCCCGAGCCGGATTCGCCGACCAGCGCCAGGGTTTCGCCGCGTTTGATGTCGAAGCTCACGCCCTCCACCACCCGGTGCAGGCGCTCGCCGACACCGAATTCGACGGCGAGGTCGCGCACTTCGATCAGATTGTCCTGATTCATTTCACTTCCTCGGGTCGAAGGCATCGCGAGCGGACTCGCCGATAAACACCAGCAAACTCAACATCAGCGCCAGCACCGCAAACGCACTCATGCCCAACCACGGCGCTTGCAGGTTGGATTTGCCCTGGGCCACCAGCTCGCCCAGCGACGGACTGCCGGCCGGCAAGCCGAAACCAAGGAAGTCCAGTGCAGTGAGCGTACCGATGGCGCCAGTGAGGATGAACGGCATGAAGGTCATGGTCGAGACCATGGCGTTGGGCAGAATGTGGCGGAACATGATCGCCCCGTTCTGCATGCCCAGCGCCCGCGCTGCGCGTACGTACTCGAGGTTACGGCCACGGAGGAACTCGGCACGCACCACATCAACCAGACTCATCCACGAAAACAGCAACATGATCCCCAGCAGCCACCAGAAATTCGGCTGGACGAAACTGGCCAGAATGATCAGCAGGTACAGCACCGGCAACCCTGACCAGATCTCCAGAAAACGCTGTCCGGCCAAGTCCACCCAACCACCATAGAAGCCCTGCAAGGCCCCGGCGATCACGCCGATGATCGAACTCAGAATGGTCAGCGTCAGGGCAAACAGTACCGAAATGCGGAAGCCGTAAATCACCCGCGCCAGCACATCGCGACCTTGATCATCGGTGCCCAGCAGGTTGTCCGCCGACGGAGGGGCAGGGGCCGGGACCTTCAGGTCGTAGTTGATGCTTTGATAGTTGTACGGAATCGGCGCCCACAGCACCCACGCATCCTTGGCCTTGAGCAGTTCACGGATGTACGGGCTCTTGTAGTTGGCTTCCAGCGGAAATTCACCGCCGAAGGTGGTTTCCGGGTAGCGCTTGATCGCCGGGAAGTACCAGTTGTTGTCGTAATGCACCACCAGCGGTTTGTCGTTGGCGATCAATTCGGCGCCCAGGCTCAGCCCGAACAGGATCAGAAACAGCCACAGCGACCACCAGCCGCGCTTGTTGGCCTTGAACAGTTCGAAGCGGCGGCGGTTGAGAGGGGACAGGTTCATCTCAATGCTCCCGGCTTTCGAAGTCGATACGCGGATCGACCAGGGTGTAGGTGAGGTCGCCAATCAGTTTCACCACCAGCCCCAGGAGGGTGAAAATGAACAGGGTGCCGAACACCACCGGGTAATCGCGGTTGATCGCCGCTTCGAAACTCATCAGACCGAGGCCGTCGAGCGAGAAAATCACTTCCACAAGCAACGAGCCGGTGAAGAAGATACCGATGAACGCTGACGGAAACCCGGCGATCACCAGCAGCATGGCGTTGCGGAAGACATGACCGTAGAGCACGCGGTGACGGGTCAGGCCCTTGGCCTTGGCGGTGACCACGTACTGCTTGTTGATCTCGTCGAGGAAGCTGTTTTTGGTCAGCAGAGTCATCGTCGCGAAATTGCCGATCACCAATGCCGTCACCGGCAGCGCCAGGTGCCAGAAGTAATCAAGGACCTTGCCGCCCAGGCTCAATTCGTCAAAGTTGTTGGAGGTCAGGCCGCGTAACGGAAACCAGTCCAGATAACTGCCGCCGGCAAACACCACGATCAGCAGGATCGCGAAGAGGAACGCCGGGATCGCGTAGCCGACGATGATCGCCGAACTGGTCCAGACATCGAAGTGACTGCCGTGTCGCGTGGCTTTGGCGATCCCCAGCGGGATCGACACCAGGTACATGATCAGCGTGCTCCACAGCCCTAGTGAGATCGATACCGGCAGCTTTTCCTTGATCAGGTCGATGACCTTGGCGTCGCGAAAAAAGCTGTCGCCAAAATCCAGCGATGCGTAGTTCTTGACCATGATCCATAGACGTTCCGGGGCCGATTTGTCGAACCCGTACATGTGCTCGATTTCCTTGATCAGCGCCGGGTCGAGGCCCTGCGCACCGCGATAGGCGGAACCGGCCACCGACACTTCGGCACCGCCGCCGGCAATGCGGCTGGTGGCGCCTTCAAAACCTTCGAGCTTGGCGATCATTTGCTCGACCGGCCCGCCGGGCGCAGCCTGAATGATCACGAAGTTGATCAGCAAAATGCCGAACAGGGTCGGGATGATCAGCAACAGTCGCCGAAAAATATACGCCAGCATCTGATTACTCCGTGCCCGCAGGGTCGGCTTGCAGTTTGGTTTCGACTTCTATCGCCGGTTTCGCGTCGGGTTTGACCCACCAGGTATTAATTCCGATGTCGTACTTGGGCGAGACTTTCGGGTGGCCGATGTGGTTCCAGTACGCGACGCGCCAGGTCTTGATGTGCCAGTTGGGGATCACGTAATAGCCCCACTGCAAAACGCGGTCGAGCGCGCGGGCATGGGCTACTAGACTTTTGCGCGTATCAGCGTTGATCAGGCTCTCGACCAGTTGATCGACGATTGGATCTTTCAAGCCCATGGTATTGCGGCTGCTCGGCTTGTCGGCGGCGGCACTCATCCAGAATTCGCGCTGCTCGTTACCGGGCGAATTGGACTGCGGGAAACTGCCGACAATCATGTCGAAATCCCGCGAACGCACGCGGTTGATGTACTGCGAGACGTCAACACGGCGGATCACCAGATCGATGCCGAGGTCGCTGAGGTTGCGCTTGAGCGGCAGCAACACGCGTTCGAAGTCGGTCTGCGTCAGCAGAAATTCGATGACCACCGGTTTACCGCTGGCGTCGACCATTTTGTCGTCGACGATCTTCCAGCCGGCCTCTTGCAGCAGTTGATAGGCCTCGCGTTGCTGCGTGCGAATCATGCCGCTGGCGTCGGTCTTCGGATTCTCGAAGGCTTCGCTGAACACCTGCGCCGGGAGTTTGCTGCGAAAGGGGTCGAGGATCGCCCGCTCATCAGCGTCGGGCAGGCCGATGGCGGCCATTTCCGAGTTTTCGAAATAACTGCGGGTGCGCACATAGGCGCCGTTGAACAATTGCTTGTTGGTCCATTCGAAGTCGAGCAGCAGCCCCAGCGCCTGACGTACCCGAACATCCTGGAACACCGGGCGGCGCAGGTTGAAGACAAAACCCTGCATGCCGGTCGGGTTGCCGTTGGCGATCTGTTCCTTGATCAACCGACCCTCGGTGACGGCCGGGATGTTGTAGGCGTTGGCCCAGTTCTTCGCGGTCATCTCCAGCCAGTAATCGAATTGACCGGCCTTCAACGCTTCGAGCGCGACGGTGTTGTCGCGGTAGTAATCGGTGGTCATCGTGTCGAAGTTGTAAAAGCCGCGATTGACCGGCAAGTCCTTGCCCCAGTAATCCTTGACCCGCTCGTAGCGCACCGAGCGCCCGGCCTTCACTTCGGTGACTTTGTAGGGGCCGCTGCCGAGCGGAATTTCCAGGTTGCCTTTGGTGAAGTCGCGCCCGGCCCACCAGTGTTTGGGCAGCACCGGCAACTGGCCGAGGATCAGTGGCAGTTCGCGGTTGTTGGTGTGCTTGAATTTGAACAGCACTTTCAACGGATCTTCTGCGATCACTTCGGCGACGTCATTGTAGTAGCCGCGAAACAGCGGTGAACCTTCCTTGGTCAGCGTCTCGAAACTGAACACGACGTCGTCGGCGCGTACCGGGTGACCATCGTGGAAGCGCGCTTCGGGGCGCAGGTAAAACCGCACCCAGCTGTTGTCCGGGGCCTTTTCGATCTTGCCGGCGATCAGGCCGTATTCGGTGAAGGGCTCGTCAAGGCTGTGCTTGGTCAGGGTGTCGTAGATCTGGCTGATGTCTTCGGCAGGTACGCCCTTGCTGATGAACGGGTTGAGGCTGTCGAAGCCGCCGGACCCGGCCTGGCGAAAAGTCCCGCCTTTGGGCGCGTCGGGGTTCACGTAGTCGAAATGCTTGAAGTCGGCCGGGTATTTCGGCGGCTCGTTGTACAGGGTCAAGGCATGCTGCGGGGCGGCAAACGCCAGCCCGGCGAACAGCAGGCCGCTGGCCTGCACGAGCAGGGCGCGGATCGGTTTCATTGATCTTTCTCCGAAGACTTCAGCCACCATGCGCTCAGGCCCAGGGTGAAGGGCGGCGTGGTGACAAAGGCCAACCGGTTGCGGTAGGCCAGGCGATGATAATTGAGGTACCAGTTGGGAATGCTGTAGTGCTGCCAGAGCAGTACGCGGTCGAGGGCCTTGCCGGCGGCGACCTGCTCGTCGCGGGTGCGCGCGGCGAGCAATTGTTCGAGCAGGTGATCGACCACCGGATTGGCGATGCCCGCGTAATTCTTGCTGCCCTTGATCCCGACCTGGCTGGAATGGAAGTACTGCCATTGTTCAAGGCCCGGGCTGAGGGTCTGGTTGAGCGTCATCAGGATCATGTCGAAGTCGAATTGATCGAGGCGTTGTTTGTACTGGGCGCGATCCACCGTGCGCAGGCGCGCGTCGATGCCGATACTTTTGAGGTTCTCGATATACGGCTGGAGGAGGCGTTCCAGGTTCGGATTGACCAGCAACAGCTCGAAGCGAAACGGCTGGCCAGCGGCGTTTTGCAGGCGTTGGCCATTAAGTTTCCAGCCAGCCTCGGCAAGTAACGCCAGCGCCTTGCGCATAGTGTCCCGCGGGACCCCGCGCCCGTCGGTCTGCGGCAGGGTGAACGGCTCGGTAAACAGCTTGGCCGGCAGTTGCTCCCTGTACGGCTTGAGCATCAGCCATTCGTGCCCGACCGGCAGGCCGCTGGCGGAAAATTCGCTGTTGGGGTAGTAACTGGTGGTGCGCTTGTACGCATTGCTGAACAGCGCGCGGTTGGTCCATTCGAAGTCGAACATCAGGCCCAGCGCTTCGCGAACCCTGGTGTCAGCGAAGGTCGCTCGCCGGGTATTCATGAACAGGCCCTGACTCTGGGTCGGGATCTGATGCGCGATCTGCGCCTTGATCACCTCGCGACGGCGCACGGCCGGAAAGTTGTAGCCGTTGGCCCAGTTCTTCGCCTGATGCTCGATGTAGATGTCGAACTCGCCGGCCTTGAAGGCTTCGAAAGCGACGTCGCTGTCACGGTAGAACTCGACTTCCATGCGATCGAAATTGTACTTGCCACGATTGACCGCCAGGTCCTTGCCCCAGTAATCCTTGACCCGCTCGAAGATCAACTGGCGCCCCGGCGTCACCGAAGTGATGCGGTACGGGCCGCTGCCCAGCGGCGGTTCGAAGGTGGTGGCCTTGAAGTCGCGGTCTTTCCAGTAGTGTTGCGGCAGCACGGGTAATTCGCCCAGGCGCAGAATCAACAGCGGGTTGCCTGAGCGCTTCATCACGAAACGAATGCGCTGCTTGTTGAGGATGTCGACCCGCAGCACTTCCTGCAGCGCGGTGCGATATAGCGGATGACCTTCCTTGAGCAGCAATCGGTAGGAGAACGCCACGTCGTAGGCGGTGATGGGTGTTCCGTCGTGGAAGCGTGCTTCCGGGCGCAGATTGAACACCACCCAGCTGCGATCTTCGCTGTACTCCACCGATTGCGCGATCAAGCCGTAGCTGGATGCCGGTTCGTCACCGGACGGCGAATACTGGCCAGTGCCGACCATCAACGGCTCATTCAGCTCGTTGATGCCGTACTGAAGGAAATTCCCTGTAGAAACCGGGCTGGTGCCCTTGAAGGTGTACGGATTGACCGTATCGAAGGTGCCGAACGCCATTACCCGCAACGTACCGCCCTTGGGCGCTTGCGGGTTGACCCAGTCGAAGTGGGTAAATCTGGCCGGGTACTTGAGCGTGCCGAATTGCGCATAACCGTGACTTTCGGTAATCGTCGCACTTGCGGGTGAGCTCAAGGCCAGGCTGATCAGGAGCAGGAGGAGGGGACGCTTCAAGTCAGATCTGATCCAGGCGGCTTGGGCTTTGTGGGCCGTACAGTAACAGCTTGTCTGGACAGGAAAAAGATAGCCGGGTAATGGGCTGTTAATCCTCTTGCCGAAGAACCCCTCACCCTGACCCTTTCCAGAAGGGAGAGGGGATGGATCTGCCAGTCACCCCGCGTTCAAGTCAGACGCCCGTCGAAAAAAAGCCCCTGAAATTCAGGGGCTTTTTTATCAATCAATGCGGCGAATAAACCGTGAGCATCTGCCCTGGCTTCAATGCCTTGCCGGCACCCGGATTCCAGCGCTTGAGATGTTGCATCTCAACATTGAAACGCTTGGCCACAACATACAGGGTGTCGCCGCGCTTGACCTTGTACTGGGTCTGCTGGGCGCTCTCGGCCTTGCCTTTGGCCTTGCTGTTCGCCGCAATTACGGTGTTGACCCGGCCACTCTTGCGCGAAGGGCTGCGCTTGGTGTTGTCCTGCATCACCAGGGTCTGACCGACCTTGAGGTTCTTGCCGGTCAGTTTGTTCCAGCGTTGCAGATCCTTGACTTCAACCTTGTTGGCCTTGGCGATGGTGCCAAGGTTGTCGCCGCGCTTCACGCGGTAGGCGCGCTTGAGCTGCGCCACTTCGGCAGGATCGGCACCTTCGAACACCGGTTTCAGCGAGCGCGGGCTGATCAACTCGTCAGGACGCATGGTTTGCAGGCTGGCGGTCAGCAGTTGCGCCTTGGACGTCGGCACCAGCAAATGCTGAGGCCCGTCGATGGTCGTGCGCTGCTTGAACGCCGGGTTGAGCTGGAACAGTTCGTCTTCGTCGATGTTGGCCACCGCAGCGACTTTCGACAAGTCCATGCGCTGGTTGATTTCGACGACCTGGAAGTACGGTTCGTTGGCGATCGGATTGAGATTGACGCCGTAGGCTTCCGGCGCCAGGACCACTTGCGACAGGGCCAGCAACTTTGGCACATAGGCCTGGGTTTCCGCTGGCAGCGGCAGGTTCCAGTAGTCGGTTGGCAGGCCGAGCCTTTCGTTACGCTCGATCGCGCGGCTCACTGTGCCTTCACCGGCGTTGTAGGCCGCCAGCGCCAGCAGCCAGTCACCGTTGAACATATCGTGCAGACGAGTCAGGTAATCCATTGCTGCGGTGGTCGAGGCAGTGATATCGCGACGGCCATCGTAGAAACGGGTCTGACGCAGGTTGAAGTAACGACCGGTTGAAGGAATGAATTGCCAGAGACCTACCGCATGGGCCCGGGAATAGGCCATCGGGTTGTACGAGCTTTCAATCACTGGCAGCAGGGCCAGTTCCAGCGGCATGTTGCGTTCTTCGAGGCGTTCGACGATGTAATGGATATAGAGACTGCCGCGTTCGCCGGCGTTCTCGAGAAAAGAGGGGTTGCTGGCAAACCACAGGCGCTGCTGCTCGATGCGCGGGTTCACACCCAGGCCTTCCTGCAACTGGAAACCCTGGCGCATGCGCTCCCAGACATCCTGGGGAACCTGTGGGCTGGGCTTCTCGGTCAGCCAGATCGGCTTCTGCTTCGCTCGCGCAGCAATGTTCGGCGTATGGGTCGCTTCAGGCTGCGGGGCATGGCTGGAACAGCCCGCCAGCGTGGCAGACACCGCCACCGCGATGGCTTGCGCCAGGCGGGTCAACGCATCTGAATTGACGGACTTACGTATGGATGACGACATTGGCTGGAAGTAAGTTCCGGGCAAAAATGTCGGGCGATTCTAGAAAGTGCACCCCTTGCGGTCAACCATTCAGAATTTTTGTATCAGGCCATGGGGCACTTAGAACGTATCTTTCCATGCCCGCAGAGCCGCAAAAACCTCACTCGGGCCCCGGTTTTGAGCGCCGTCCCGTTCGTCCACTTTTTGTGTAACCAATGTTTCAGTGGTGCGCAAAAACGGATTTGTGAGCTTTTCAAGCGCCAGGGTCGAGGGCAGGGTCATGACACCGTTTTGCCGTTGCCGGGTGACTTTTTCCAGACGGGCGGCAATGTCCGGGTTGCCCGGTTCAACCGCTGCGGCAAACTTGAGGTTGCTCAGGGTGTATTCGTGGGTGCAATAGACCAGCGTATCTTCAGGCAGCGCGGCGAGCCGGCCGAGCGAGTGGTGCATCTGCTCAGGCGTGCCCTCGAACAAGCGGCCACAACCGGCGGCAAACAGCGTATCGCCACAAAACAGCAAGCCGTGGTGATAATAGGCAATGTGTCCCAATGTGTGACCGGGCACCGCGTACACATCGAAGTCCCAGCCGAGCACGCTGACGCTGTCGTTGTCCTTGAGGGCCACGTCTCGTGCCGGAATATTTTCGCTGGCCGGGCCGTACACGGTGGCGCCGCTGAGCTGCTTCAGGCGCTCGACGCCGCCGACGTGATCGTGATGATGGTGGGTGATCAGGATATCGCTCAGCACCCAGCCAGGATGGGCGTCGAGCCACGCCAGCACGGGCGCGGCATCGCCTGGATCGACCACCACGCAGCGCTGGGCACGGTGATCCTGTAACAACCAGATGTAGTTATCGGTGAACGCGGGCAGGGCACTGATCTGTATCATCGTCGGAATTCGCCAAGCGGAAAACATTGGCGCATCTTAGTAGTTCCTGGCGCGTTGGAGAATCACATGACCGATAAAGCGTTCGCTCAGGCAGATCCCGACTGGCTGGCGTTGATCAGCGCCGCCCGTGAATGGCTGTCGGGCCCGCTCGGGCAATTTCTGCTGGATGAAGAGCGGCGCATGCTCGAGGACGAGTTGGCCCGGTTCTTTGGTGGCTATCTGGTGCACTACGGCCCCTCGGCCGAAACCCCGCCGTCAGCGCCGCAAGTGCAGCGCAACGTGCGGCTCGGTGCGCCGTTGCCGGGGGTCGAGATCGTCTGCGAAGAGCAGGCCTGGCCATTGAGCGAGCACGCCGCCGACGTGGTGGTGATGCAGCATGGACTGGATTTCTGTCTGTCACCTCACGGTCTGTTGCGCGAAGCGGCGAGCAGCGTCCGCCCTGGCGGGCATTTACTGATTATCGGCATCAACCCCTGGAGCACCTGGGGCCTGCGCCATGCGTTTGCTCACGACGCCTTGCGCAAGGCACGCTGCATCTCGCCTTCGCGGGTTGCCGACTGGCTCAATCTGCTGGGCTTTGCGCTGGAGAAACGCCGCTTCGGGTGCTATCGTCCGCCGCTTGCGTCGCCCAAGTGGCAGGCCCGTCTGGCCGGCTGGGAAAGCAAGGCCGGTGACTGGCAACTGTCGGGAGGCGGCTTCTACTTATTGGTGGCGCGCAAGATTGTTGTCGGGCTACGCCCACTGCGTCAGGAGCGACGCGAGCCGATGGGCAAGCTGATTCCGCTGCCGATGGCCAAGGTCAACCGCCGCCGCATCGAACCGTAAACCCTTCTTTTTATAGTGGCCGGACTTGCTTCGGCCGCAGTCATCGTCGATCCGCGATTGGCGAGGCACGCATTTTTTCTGGATAGATTGGCATGAGCGAAACCGTCGAAAGCGTAGAACTGTTCACCGATGGCGCCTGCAAGGGCAATCCCGGTCCGGGCGGCTGGGGCGCCTTGCTGGTGTGCAAGGGCGTCGAAAAGGAACTGTGGGGCGGCGAAGCCAACACCACCAACAATCGCATGGAACTGCTCGGCGCGATCCGCGGCCTCGAAGCCTTGAAGCGCCCGTGTGAAGTGCTGCTGGTGACCGACTCGCAATACGTGATGAAGGGCATCAACGAGTGGATGGTCAACTGGAAGAAGCGCGGCTGGAAGACAGCTGCCAAAGAGCCAGTGAAGAACGCTGATCTGTGGAAAGAGCTGGACGAGCAGGTCAACCGCCACAAGGTCACCTGGAAGTGGGTGCGCGGGCACATTGGTCATCACGGTAACGAGCGGGCTGACCAGTTGGCGAACCGTGGCGTTGATGAAGTGCGCGGTTACAAACAGAGCTGATTCTTTCCAGTTCCACCGTGGCGCCCATTCGCGAGCAGGCTCGCTCCCACATTGGATTTGTGCAGCTCACAAATCCCCCTCCAGGAGCGAGCCTGCTGGCGAAGAACGATAACGCGCCAAGGCAGATACACCCCGTGAGCGTGTTAAGATCCGCGTTTTTGCCCGATTGACCCGTTGAGAGCTGAGCACTGATGGCCACCAGATCCGTTGTACTCGATACCGAAACCACCGGCATGCCGGTGACCGATGGTCACCGGATTATCGAAATCGGTTGTGTCGAACTGATCGGTCGGCGCCTCACGGGCCGGCATTTCCACGTTTACCTGCAACCGGATCGCGAGAGTGACGAAGGCGCCATCGGCGTCCACGGCATCACCAACGAATTCCTCGTCGGCAAGCCGCGCTTTGCCGAAGTCGCCGATGAGTTCTTCGAGTTCATCAAAGGCGCGCAGCTGATCATCCACAACGCGGCGTTCGACGTTGGCTTCATCAACAACGAATTCGCCTTGATGGGGCGACAGGATCTCGCAGACATCACGCAACACTGCTCGATCCTCGACACCCTGATGATGGCCCGGGAACGTCACCCGGGTCAGCGCAACAGCCTCGATGCATTGTGCAAACGTTATGGCGTCGACAACTCCGGCCGTGAACTGCACGGCGCCTTGCTCGACTCCGAGATCCTCGCCGACGTCTACCTGACCATGACCGGTGGCCAGACCAGTCTGTCGCTGGCCGGCAACGCCTCCGACGGCAATGGCACGGGCGATGGCTCGGACAACTCCGCTACCGAGATTCGTCGCTTGCCGGCTGATCGCCAGCCAGCACGGATCATTCGTGCGACTGAAGCTGAACTGGCTGCGCATCTGGTGCGGCTGGAGATCATTGCCAAGTCGGCCGGTGGCCCGGCGTTGTGGACGCAGATTGCCGAGGCTGACGCGCAGGCTTGAAGATCAAAAGATCGCGTTGCTGACAACTGGCCACCCTCGCCACTTTCGCTGCAACCCTCTACCCTGAATGCATTGGCGGATTCGAATCCGCCGCCTCAGGACACTGAGCCTCATGTACAAAGACTTGAAATTTCCGGTATTGATTGTCCATCGTGATATCAAGGCAGACACGGTCGCCGGCGATCGTATTCGAGGCATTGCCCGGGAGTTGGAGCAGGAAGGTTTCGGTATCGTTTCGGCCACCGACTACGCGGAAGGGCGTCTGGTGGCTTCGACCCATCATGGTCTGGCATGCGTGTTGATTGCCGCCGAGGACGCCAGCACCGACTCGCATCTCTTGCAGAACATGGCCGAACTGATCAGCCTCGCACGGGTGCGGGCACCGGATCTGCCGATCTTCGCCTTGGGCGAGCAAGTCACCCTGGAAAATGCCCCGGCCGATGCCATGGCCGAGCTCAATCAACTGCGCGGCATCCTTTACCTGTTCGAAGACACCGTACCGTTTCTGGCCCGGCAAGTGGCGCGGGCGGCGCGCAAGTATCTCGACGGTTTGCTGCCGCCGTTTTTCAAGGCGCTGGTGCAACACACCGCCGACTCCAATTATTCCTGGCACACCCCCGGCCATGGCGGCGGCGTGGCGTATCACAAGAGTCCGGTGGGGCAGGCGTTTCATCAGTTTTTCGGTGAAAACACTCTGCGTTCCGACTTGTCAGTGTCGGTGCCCGAACTCGGTTCGCTGCTCGATCACACCGGCCCGCTCGCCGAGGCGGAAGCCCGCGCAGCACGCAACTTCGGAGCCGACCACACTTTTTTCGTGATCAACGGCACTTCGACCGCCAACAAGATCGTCTGGCATTCGATGGTCGCTCGCGATGATCTGGTGTTGGTGGATCGCAATTGCCACAAGTCGGTGCTGCACGCGATCATCATGACCGGCGCGATCCCGCTGTACCTGTGCCCGGAGCGTAATGAACTGGGGATTATCGGCCCGATACCGCTCAGCGAATTCAGCCGCGAATCGATCCAGGCCAAGATCGACGCCAGTCCGCTGACCAAGGGGCGCGCGCCGAAAGTGAAACTGGCGGTGGTCACCAACTCGACCTACGACGGGCTCTGTTACAACGCCGAACTGATCAAGCAAAGCCTGGGCAACAGCGTCGAAGTGCTGCATTTCGACGAGGCCTGGTACGCCTATGCGGCGTTTCACGAGTTCTTCGCCGGGCGCTATGGCATGGACACTTCGCGCAGTGAAGACAGTCCTCTGGTGTTTACCACCCATTCCACTCACAAGATGCTGGCGGCGTTCAGTCAGGCCTCGATGATTCATGTGCAGGACGGCGGCGCGCGGCAACTGGATCGTGATCGTTTCAATGAAGCATTCATGATGCACATCTCGACCTCGCCGCAGTACAGCATCATCGCCTCGCTGGACGTGGCTTCGGCGATGATGGAAGGCCCGGCCGGGCGCTCGCTGTTGCAGGAAACCTTCGACGAAGCCCTGAGTTTTCGCCGTGCGCTGGCCAATCTGCGTCAGCACATCGCGGCGGATGACTGGTGGTTTTCGATCTGGCAGCCGCCGGGTGTCGAAGGCATCGACCGCGTCCACACCGAGGACTGGCTGCTCAAGCCCGACGCCGACTGGCATGGTTTCGGCGAGGTCAGCGACGATTACGTGTTGCTCGATCCGATCAAGGTCACGCTAGTGATGCCGGGCCTGAACGCCGGTGGCGCGTTGAGCGAGAAGGGCATCCCGGCGGCGGTGGTCAGCAAGTTCCTCTGGGAGCGTGGGCTGGTGGTGGAGAAGACCGGGCTGTATTCGTTTCTGGTGTTGTTCTCCATGGGCATCACCAAAGGCAAATGGAGCACGTTGCTCACCGAGTTGCTGGAGTTCAAGCGCAGTTACGACGCTAATGTAAGTCTGGCGACGTGTCTGCCGTGTGTCGCTCAGCAAGATACCGCACGCTATCGCGGCATGGGCCTGCGGGATTTGTGCGATCAGTTGCACGCCTGTTATCGCAGCAATGCCACCGCCAGGCATCTCAAACGCATGTACACGGTGCTGCCGGAAATCGCCATGAAGCCGGCCCACGCTTACGATCACCTGGTGCGCGGTGAAGTCGAGGCGGTGCCGATCGACGAGCTGGAAGGGCGGATTGCTGCCGTGATGCTGGTGCCGTATCCGCCGGGCATTCCGTTGATTATGCCCGGCGAGCGCTTTACCGAGTCGACTCGCTCGGTCATCGATTACCTGAAATTTGCCCGCACGTTCGATAGCAGCTTCCAGGGTTTCGTTGCCGATGTACATGGACTGCAACATGAAGACGAAGGCAATGGGCGGCATTACACCGTCGATTGCGTCAAGGAATGAGGAGCTTTGCGAGCATGCAACCGGTCATGAATCCAAAACACCCAGGGCTGTCGGTGCGGGTTGCCGATGAAGGTTTTGCGCCTTATATCTGGGGCAGTGACTTCAGTTTTGAAGTCGCGGCGTATGGTGTCGCTGTTATCGGCAAACCCGTCGACCAGTGGCGGGTGACGCCCATCGTGCCGTACCGCAAGTGCTATGGCATTGATCCCGAGGAATTCAGCAGCTTTCACAAAGCTGCCGATAGCGCGATATTTATGGCCTACCTCGATGATGAGCCAGTGGGCCATCTGGTGATCAGCACCAACTGGAACGGCTTTGCCCATATCGATGAACTGGCGGTGCACGCGCCGGCCCGTCGCCATGGCGTGGCCAAGGCATTGCTGGATGTGGCGCAGTTCTGGAGTCGCAAGAAGAAGCTACCGGGCATCATGCTCGAAACCCAGAACAACAACCTCGGTGCCTGTCGGCTGTATGAGCGATGCGGGTATGTGATTGGCGGCGTCGACAAGTTGCGTTATCGCGGTATTGATCCGAACACCGCCGAAGAGGCGCTGTTCTGGTATCGATTGTTCGATAACCCGCTGGAAAATCCGCTCAGTTCGACAACATCGCCTCGGCTTGTTCCGTGATGATCGCCAGTAACGTCTGAATCGCCGATGAGGGGGCGGCGTGTTTGAAGGTCAGGGCGTAGAGGCTGATCGGCACGGCAGGCGACAGCGGGCAGACATCCAGCCCGGCCGCACGTGCACCGAGCGCGGTAAACGGGTCGACGATGGCCAGCCCTTCGCCAGCCTCGACCATGCTGCGCATCATCTGGTGGGTTTGCACGCGGGTCTGGATACTCGGCGCCGGGCGCACGGCCTGGAGTTTGTTATCCAGCGCCGGGCTCAGCGGGTCCTGACCCTCGAGTCCGACCATCGCCTGGCCCGCAAGATCCTGTAGGGAAATGTACTTTTGTCTGGGTTGCAGCCAGCCATGCGGCGCGAGCAGTTGCAGCTTGCTCTGGGCCAGTGGCTGGCAATGAATGTCGGGGTGTTCGGGATCATGCAGGCTCAAGCCGAGATCGCTTTCGCGCAGCAGCAAGCTGCGGACGATATCGCGGGTCGGCGCGCTGAGCAGGCTGCACGGTGCGTCTGGCACGCGTCGACGCAGGGCGGCGAGGCTGTGCGGGAGTAATTGTTGCGCCAGCGGCGGGGTGCCGATGATGCGCAGCGGCGGTGCGAGGTATTGCTTGAGGCTGCTGGCCAGGCGTTGCACCGGTTCCAGCGCTTCGTAAACGTGCGCGATTTCCACCTGCAACGCCCGCGCCTCGGGCGTCGATTGCAGGCGCCCGCGAACGCTGGCGAACAGCATGAACCCCAACTGACTCTCGGCTTCACGCAAACGCTCTTCGACTTCGGTCACCGGCAACTGCAGCCATTCGGCGGCGGTGCCCATGTGACCAGTCTGCAAGAGCGCCTGAATCACTTCGATATGGCGTAAACGCATGCGTGAAGTCCATGTTCAGCAGGTGGGGTCAGAGGCCGAATCCTACCCCAAGTCTGCGCATATGACTTCTGCTCATAACGCACGCTTATGAAGCGACGATTGGCTCAGGTTCTCGCGTCAGGATAATGCCCGACTGAACCAGCTTGAATTCAGCGTCATCAAGTTTCTCGATGCGATCGCCAATCGCCAGTTTGTAAGTGGTGACGGGCTCCTTGCCGGTGATTCCGTCCGCCGACGGAGTGGATTCCTGGAACTCATGCACGGAATAAACGCGGCCTTCCGCATCTCTTGCATGGAACTGACCGACGAGTACTGCTGCCATCTGCTTAGAACCTCTGGAGATAAAACGCTTGATTTGCGGCTTGGTAGACCGTCATCAAGTGCTGTAAGTTTTCCTACAGGAAAAAAATAATCAGCAGGCGGGAATTTCCCTCCTTAGCTGGTGAAATCGTCATCGAATCATCTATAACTAGTGGCTCCCCCACTGACAGTCGAGAGTTTCCATGAGCAATGTCTACAACGTCGCAGTAGTGGTTGGTAGCCTGCGTAAAGCTTCGATCAATCGCAAGGTCGCTTTGGCACTGGCTGAGCTGGCGCCGGCGAACCTGAAGCTTGAGATTGTCGAGATTGGCGACCTGCCTCTGTACAACGAAGACATCGACGGTGATTCACCGCCCGCAGCCTACAGCACTTTCCGTGAAAAAGTGGGTTCATCCGACGCGTTGTTGTTTGTAACGCCGGAGTACAACCGTTCCGTGCCGGCACCGCTTAAGAATGCCATCGATGTCGGCTCGCGGCCTTACGGCAAGAGCGCCTGGAGCGGCAAGCCGGGCGCGGTGATGAGCGTATCGCCGGGGGCAATCGGCGGTTTTGGCGCGAACCAGCATCTGCGCCAGTCGTTTGTGTTTCTTGATGTTCACTGCATGCAGCAACCGGAAGCCTATTTGGGTGGCGCGGGCTCGGCATTTGACGAGGCGGGTAAATTGAGCGAGTCGGTGAAGCCGTTCTTGCAAAAGTTTATTGATGCTTATGGCCAGTTCGTCGAGCAACACAAAAAGTAAAGACCTCTTAACCGAAGCCCTGTGGGAGCGAGCTTGCTCGCGAAGGCGGACCTTCAATCACCCATAATGTGTGGCTGAAGGCCTCTTCGCGAGCAAGCTCGCTCCTACAGGTTTTGTGGATTGAGTTATTTCACCCTATTGAAGGTTGTTAGGAATGCTTTTTGCGTCACTGATTTTTTTACTGACCATTACCCTCGTGATCTGGCAACCCAAAGGCCTAGGTGTCGGCTGGAGTGCGACGTTGGGCGCGGTGCTGGCGCTGATCTTTGGGGTGGTGCACCTCAGTGATATCCCGCTGGTGTGGCAAATCATCTGGAACGCCACCGGCACTTTTGTTGCGCTGATCATTATCAGTCTGCTGCTCGACGAAGCCGGTTTTTTCAATTGGGCCGCATTGCACGTGGCGCGCTGGGGGCGGGGCAGCGGGCGCAAGCTGTTTGCCTTCATGGTGCTGCTCGGCGCGCTGGTGTCGGCGCTGTTCGCCAATGATGGAGCGGCGTTGATTCTTACGCCGATTGTCATTTCCATGCTGCTGGCGCTGCGTTTTTCGCCGGCAGCGACCCTGGCGTTCGTCATGGGTGCAGGGTTTATCGCCGACACTGCAAGCCTGCCGCTGGTGGTGTCGAACCTGGTCAACATCGTTTCGGCGGACTTCTTCAACATCGGCTTCAACCGCTATGCGGCGGTGATGGTGCCGGTAAACTTCGTCAGTGTGGCCGCGACGCTGGGCATGCTGATGTGGTTTTTCCGTCGCGATATTCCGGCGGCTTACGACCCCGAACAGCTCGAGCGTCCAGAAACCGCGATCCACGACAAAGCCACGTTCTATGCCGGTTGGGCGGTGTTGGTGATTTTGCTGATCGGGTGTTTCGCGCTGGAACCGCTGGGCATTCCGATCAGTGCGATTTCCGCTGTCTGCGCGGCGCTGCTGCTGGCGATCGCCGCCCGTGGCCACAAGATTTCCACACGCAAAGTGATGAAAGAAGCGCCGTGGCAGATCGTGATTTTCTCGCTGGGCATGTATCTGGTGGTCTACGGCCTGCGCAATGCCGGGTTGACCGGGTATCTGGCTGGCTGGCTCGATGGTTTCGCCGGATATGGTGTGTGGGGCGCGGCGTTCGGAACCGGCGTGCTGACGGCGCTGTTGTCATCGATCATGAACAACCTGCCGACGGTGCTGATCGGGCTCTTGTCGATTGATGCCAGTCAGGCGAGCGGGGTGGTCAAGGAGGCGATGATCTACGCCAACGTGATCGGCAGCGACCTGGGGCCGAAGATCACGCCGATTGGCAGTCTGGCCACTTTGCTGTGGCTGCATGTGCTGGAGCGCAAGGGGATCCGGATTGGCTGGGGGTATTACTTCCGGGTGGGGATTGTGCTGACAGTGCCGGTGTTGTTGGTGACGTTGGCGGCGTTGGCATTGCGCTTATCCCTTTGACCGGGGTCGCCCCCTCGCTGGCAAGCCAGCTCTCACAGAAACCTGTGGGAGCTGGCTTGCCAGCGAGGGGGCCGGTATGAACACCACAGATTCTCAGGGTTGCCCGGGGACATTCGGCCAAAGGTCGGACACCAGAAACAGCCGCTCCGCCTCTTCCCATTCCCCTCCCGCATTCTCGGTCAGGCGCACCATCAGTTGCGCTGGCGCCAAGGGTTCCAGCGCCTCGAGCCACATCTGCAAATGCTCACGGCTCCAGGTCTGATCCGCCGGGTAATGCGCCGGCGCCAGCCAGGCATGGCGGGGCAGGGGTTGCCAGCGTCCCGGCGGACGCTGCGCCAGGAATGCCGGCCAGTCTTTCTGATGCAACCAACTGCCACGCAAATGCTGCGGATGCGCGCCATTCGGTGATTGCGACTTGCCGGGCCACGGGTACAGCAGATATCCGCCCAGCCACAGTTGTGCACTGAAGGCCTCGATATCCAGTGCAGCCAGGGTTTCACGGCTTTCCGGGCGCGCCGAAATGGGCAGTTGATGTTCGGCCAAGTGTGCCAGTTTACGATCCAGTCGATCATGGCAACCTGGCCCCAGCCACTGCGCCGGATCCTGGCCGTCGCCGTTTTGCGGGCCGAGGTAGAGTTTGATCGCCAGTTCCAGGTGATGCACGCCGTCGCGATCACGCAGCAGCATGTCCAGCTCGCCAAGGGTGTGCCCCTGGCGGCGGATCGGTAGATTGGCCGCGATCAACTCAATGCCTGGCGCGTGCTGCACGGCAAACTGCCACAGTCGCTCGTAATACAAACCCAGGCGCCGCGTGCGTGCCTGGGACAACCAGTGCAGCAAACCGCTGCTGTCGTGATCGAGCTGACGCAGCCATTGCTCCAGTCGCTCGGGATCGCTGACCCAGTCGCTGCCCGCCAGTGGATGGCGCTGCGGCCACGGCGTGGTCGCGAGCATCGGCGGGGCGAGGATCACCCACGCCAGATCGCGCACGTGCGGATGGCGTAATCGGTGGGGTAGCTGCAGCAGGTCTGGAAATAGGATCATCTTGCGAGCATAGCCTTAAACACGCGCCCTCCCTTGAGGCTGAAAGGATTTTGTCTAACGGCGGCTTTCGCCCATAATCGGGTTTTTCGCGTTTTCGATTGTCCGCAGAGGTCCCATGGAGCAATTTCGTAATATCGGCATCATCGGTCGCCTGGGCAGTTCTCAGGTGCTGGATACCGTCCGCCGACTGAAACGGTTTCTGCTCGATCGTCACCTGCATGTGATCCTCGAAGACACCATCGCCGAAGTCCTGCCAGGGCATGGCCTGCAAACCTCGTCGCGCAAGATGCTCGGTGAAGTCTGCGACATGGTCATCGTTGTCGGCGGCGACGGCAGCCTGCTCGGCGCCGCCCGAGCGCTGGCCAAACACAATACGCCGGTGCTCGGGATCAACCGTGGCAGCCTCGGGTTTCTCACTGACATTCGCCCGGATGAGCTGGAAGTCGAAGTCGCCAAAGTACTCGACGGCCACTACCTGGTGGAAAACCGGTTCCTGCTGCAAGCCGAAGTTCGCCGCCACGGCGAGGCCATCGGACAGGGCGACGCGCTCAACGATGTGGTGCTGCACCCCGGCAAGTCGACGCGAATGATCGAGTTCGAGCTGTACATCGATGGCCAGTTCGTCTGCAGCCAAAAGGCCGACGGCCTGATCGTCGCCACACCGACCGGCTCCACCGCGTATGCGCTGTCTGCCGGTGGCCCGATCATGCATCCCAAGCTCGACGCCATTGTGATCGTGCCGATGTATCCCCATATGTTGTCCAGCAGGCCAATTGTGGTCGATGGCAACAGTGAGCTGAAAATCGTCGTGTCCAAAGATATGCAGATCTACCCGCAAGTCTCCTGCGACGGGCAGAACCACTTCACCTGCGCGCCGGGCGACACCATCACTGTCAGCAAAAAAGCGCAAAAGCTGCGGCTGATTCACCCGCTCGACCACAACTACTACGAAGTCTGCCGGACCAAGCTCGGCTGGGGCAGCAAGTTGGGTGGTGGAGGCGACTGATGCTCGATCCCGCGCGCAGTTATGACTTGATCGGTGACGTGCACGGATGCGCGCTGACCCTCGAACACTTGCTTGATCGCCTCGGCTATCACAAGCAGGGCGGGGTCTGGCGGCATCCATCGCGCATGGCCGTGTTCGTCGGCGACATCATCGACCGTGGCCCGCGGATTCGCGAGGCGCTGCACATCGTCCATGACATGGTCGAGGCCGGTCAGGCCTTGTGCATCATGGGCAACCACGAATTCAACGCTCTGGGCTGGAGCACCCCGGCGCCACCGGGCAGCGGCAAGCAGTTTGTGCGCGAACACACGCCGCGCCATGCGCGCCTGCTGCATGAAACCCTGACGCAATTCGAAGACCATCCGGGCGACTGGCATGACTTCCAGCAGTGGTTCTATCAACTGCCGCTGTTCGTCGATGCCGGGCGTTTTCGCGTGGTGCATGCCTGTTGGGATGCCGGCCTGATCGAGCCGTTGCGCGCGTTGTTCCCCGACGGCTGCATCGATGAACACTTCCTCCAGGCTTCGGCAGTGCCGGGCAGTTTCGCCTGCACCGTGTTCGACCGCTTGCTGCGCGGTACCGACATGCGCCTGCCCGACGGCCAGACCATGACCAGTGGCGATGGCCTGGTGCGTTCGTTCTTCCGCACCAAGTTCTGGGAGGACGATCCGAAAACCTACGGCGACATTGTCTTCCAGCCCGATGCACTGCCGGAGCCGGTGGCGCAAACCCCGCTGACTTCAACCGAAAAGAATTCCCTGCTGCGCTACGGTGTAGATGAGCCATTGCTGTTCGTCGGCCACTACTGGCGCAGCGGCAAACCGGCGCCGATCCGCCCGAACCTCGCGTGTCTGGATTACAGCGCGGTGCTCTACGGCAAACTCGTCGCCTATCGTCTGGATCAGGAAACGCGTCTGGATCCGCATAAATTTGTCTGGGTCGATGTCGAGCGGCCGGAGGTGCTGTAATGAGTTCGGTAGCGGTATTGCGTCTGCCCCTGGCGGTGGATCTGAGCGGTTTCGTCACGCTGTTGCAACGCATGCAAGTGCCCCATCGAGTCAGTGAAGAGGCGGGCGAGCAGGTGCTGTGGGCGCCTGCGGAGATCAGCGACGACGTGCGTTCGCTGTACGAGCGTTTTCCGGCGGGCGATCCCGATCAGCAGCTGGATATCCCGGTTGCGCAGACTTTCAAGCGCCCCGGGTTTGTCGAGCAACTGAAGCATGCCAAGGCTACCGGGTTCATCCTGCTGCTGAGCCTGATCGTCGGCGGCCTGACCTTCCTCGGCGAAAATCTTGAAACCCTTCGCTGGCTGACCTTTCTCGATTTTCGCGTGATCGGCGAGTACATCCACTTCACGCCATTGGCCGACAGCCTCGCGGCGGGGCAGTGGTGGCGTCTGGTCACGCCGATGCTGATTCACTTTGGCATCCTGCACCTGGCCATGAATGGCATGTGGTACTGGGAGCTGGGGCGGCGCATTGAGTCGCGTCAGGGCAGCATCAACCTGATCGGCCTGACCTTATTGTTCAGCCTCGTTTCCAACTACGCGCAATTTGTCTGGAGCGGTCCGACCCTGTTCGGCGGCCTGTCCGGCGTGCTTTACGGCTTGCTCGGGCATTGCTGGATTTTCCAGTTGCTGGCGCCGAATCCGGCTTATCGCCTGCCGCGCGGCGTGTTGGTGATGATGCTGGTATGGCTGGTGGTGTGCATGTCCGGGCTGATCTCGATGATCGGTTTTGGTGAAATCGCCAACGCCGCGCATGTCAGCGGGTTACTCATCGGATGCTTCACCGGTTTGTTGGGTGGTTTGTATAACCGCCGTAAACTGGCCATCTAATTTTAGTTTGTAGATAAAGAGCACGGAGACCCAGATGTCCTCTTTTAACGACATGATCAAGAACATCACCCCGGACATCTACGAGAGCCTGAAACTGGCCGTGGAAATCGGCAAGTGGGCCGACGGTGGCAAGCTCACCGCTGAACAGCGCGAGTTGTCGTTGCAGGCGATGATCGCCTGGGAAATCCAGAACCTGCCTGAAGACCAGCGCACCGGTTACATGGGCCCGCAAGAATGTGCGTCGAAGTCGATCGAAGTGCCGAACATCCTGTTCAAGTCGGATGCCATCCATTGATCGAGATTGGCCGCGGTGCAATCAGCAAAATGTCGGCGCGCCTTGACGGGCCGAACGTGCAATATGCGTTTCGTCTGGATGACGTCGAGGTGCCGGTCAACCCGTTGATCGGCACGACGGTGCGTCTGGAGTATCTGGGGGCGATACATTGCACCCATTGCGGGCGCAAGACCAAAACCAGTTTCAGCCAGGGGTATTGCTACCCGTGCATGACCAAACTGGCGCAGTGCGATCTGTGCATCATGAGCCCGGAGCGTTGCCACTTTCATGCGGGCACCTGCCGGGATCCGGTGTGGGGCCAGCAGTTTTGCATGACCGACCACGTGGTCTATCTGGCCAATTCCTCGGGCATCAAGGTCGGCATTACCCGTGCAACCCAATTGCCGACGCGCTGGCTTGATCAGGGCGCCAGTCAGGCATTGCCCATCATGCGTGTGTCCACGCGACAGCAGTCAGGCTTCGTTGAAGACCTGTTCCGCAGTCAGGTGGCGGACAAGACCAACTGGCGTGCGCTGCTCAAGGGCGATGCGGTGTCTGTGGATCTGGCGCAGGTGCGTGAACAGTTGTTTGAAAGCTGCGCCGAAGGTCTGCAAGGCTTGCAAGAGCGATTCGGCCTACAAGCCATTCAGACGATTGCCGATGTCGAACCTCTCGAAATCCGCTATCCGGTCGAGCAATACCCGGCCAAAATCGTCAGCTTCAACCTGGACAAGAACCCCATTGCCGAAGGCACGCTGCTGGGAATCAAGGGCCAGTACCTGATCTTCGACACCGGCGTGATCAATATTCGCAAGTACACGGCTTATCAGCTCGCCGTGCATCAATAAGGATTCCAGCATGCGCACCGAACAACCGAAGATGATTTACCTCAAGGACTATCAGGCGCCCGAGTACCTGATCGACGAAACGCACCTGACCTTCGAGTTGTTCGAGGACCACAGCCTGGTCCATGCGCAACTGGTGATGCGCCGCAACCCGGCGCGTGGCGCGGGCCTGCCGCCGCTGGTGCTTGATGGCCAGCAACTGGAACTGCTGTCGGTGACGCTGTCCGATCAGGAACTGAGTGCCGACGCTTATCAGCTCAGCGAAAACAACCTGATCCTGCAGCCGACCAGCGAAACCTTCACGGTCGACACCAGCGTCAGGATCCACCCGGAAACCAACACTGCGCTGGAAGGCCTGTACAAGTCCGGCGCGATGTTCTGCACCCAATGCGAGGCCGAAGGCTTCCGCAAAATCACCTATTACCTCGACCGCCCGGACGTGATGAGCAAGTTCACCACCACCGTGGTGGCCGAACAGCACAGCTATCCGGTGCTGCTGTCCAACGGCAACCCGATTGCCTCGGGGCCAGGCGAAGACGGCCGGCACTGGGCAACGTGGGAAGATCCGTTCATGAAACCGGCGTACCTGTTCGCGCTGGTGGCCGGTGACTTGTGGTGCGTTGAAGACACCTTCACCACCATGACCGAGCGCGAAGTCGCGCTGCGCATCTACGTCGAACCGGAAAACATCGACAAGTGCCAGCACGCCATGAACAGCCTGAAGAAGTCGATGCGCTGGGACGAAGAGGTCTATGGTCGCGAGTACGATCTGGACATCTTCATGATCGTCGCCGTGAATGACTTCAACATGGGCGCCATGGAGAACAAGGGTCTCAACATCTTCAACTCCAGCGCCGTGCTGGCCCGTGCCGAAACCGCCACCGATGCCGCACACCAGCGGGTCGAAGCGATCGTCGCCCACGAATACTTCCACAACTGGTCGGGCAACCGCGTGACCTGCCGCGACTGGTTCCAGCTGTCGCTCAAGGAAGGCTTCACCGTATTCCGCGATTCGGGCTTCTCCGCCGACATGAACTCGGCCACGGTCAAGCGCATTCAGGATGTCGCCTACCTGCGCACCCACCAGTTTGCCGAAGACGCCGGCCCGATGGCCCACGCCGTGCGCCCGGACAGCTTCATCGAGATTTCCAACTTCTACACCCTGACCGTGTACGAAAAGGGTTCGGAAGTGGTCGGCATGATCCACACCCTGTTGGGTGCCGAAGGCTTCCGCAAAGGCAGCGATCTGTACTTCGACCGTCACGATGGCCAAGCCGTGACCTGCGATGACTTCATCAAGGCCATGGAAGACGCCAACGGTGTTGATCTGACCCAGTTCAAACGCTGGTACAGCCAGGCCGGCACGCCGCGTCTGGCAGTGAGCGAGTCTTACGATGCTGCGGCGAAAACCTACAGCCTGACCTTCCGCCAAAGCTGCCCGGAAACCCCGGACAAGGTGGAAAAACTGCCGTTTGTGATCCCGGTTGAATTGGGCCTGCTCGACAGCAATGGCAATGAGATTGCCCTGCGTCTGAGCGGCGAAGCGTCGGCCCAAGGCACCACCCGCGTGATCTCGGTGACCGAGGCTGAGCAGACGTTCACCTTCGTCGATATCGCTGAACAGCCGCTGCCATCCTTGCTGCGCGGTTTCTCGGCGCCGGTGAAACTGAGCTTCCCGTACAACCGCGATCAACTGATGTTCCTGATGCAGCACGACAGCGACGGTTTCAACCGCTGGGATGCCGGTCAGCAACTGTCGGTACAGGTGCTGCAAGAACTGATCGGCCAGCAACAGAAGGGCGAAAGCCTGAAGCTCGACCCGCGTCTGGTGTCGGCCCTGCGCACGGTGCTGTCCGATGAGTCGCTGGATCAGGCGATGGTTGCCGAGATGCTCTCGCTGCCGGGTGAGGCGTACCTCACCGAAATCAGCGAAGTCGCAGACGTTGATGCCATCCATAGCGCGCGTGAGTTTGCCCGTAAGCAACTGGCTGAAGGATTGTTCGAGGCGCTGTGGCTGCGTTATCAGGCCAACCGCGACCTGTCGAAGAAAACCCCGTACGTGGCCGAGGCCGAACACTTTGCCCGTCGTGCGCTGCAGAACATCGCGCTGTCGTACCTGATGCTCAGCGGCAAGCCGGAAGTGCTGGCAGCGGCGCTGGAGCAGTTCGAAACGGCCGACAACATGACCGAGCGCCTGACCGCGCTGGCAGTGTTGGTCAACTCGCCGTTTGATGAGCAGAAGGACCTGGCGCTGGCGAGTTTCGCCGAGCACTTCAAGGACAATCCGCTGGTCATGGATCAGTGGTTCAGCGTGCAGGCCGGCAGCACGTTGCCGGGCGGTCTTGCGCGGGTAAAAGCGCTGATGCAGCACCCGGCGTTCAACATCAAGAACCCGAACAAGGTGCGTGCGCTGGTGGGGGCTTTTGCCGGGCAGAACCTGATCAACTTCCACGCGGCGGATGGCTCCGGTTATCGCTTCCTCGCGGATCTGGTGATCGAGCTGAATGGCTTCAACCCACAAATCGCTTCGCGCCAACTGGCACCGCTGACGCGCTGGCGCAAATACGACAGCGCCCGTCAGGCGTTGATGAAAGGCGAACTGGAGCGGATTCTGGCTTCGGGTGAGCTGTCGAGTGATGTGTATGAGGTGGTGAGCAAGAGCCTGGCGTAATGCTCGCCTAATCAATATCTTCGGCAAACACAAAACCCTGTAGGAGCTGCGGCACGCTGCGATCTTTTGATCTGATCTTTAAATCAACATCAAAAGATCGCAGCGTGCCGCAGCTCCTACAGGGGTTTTGCGTTTTGTCAGTTACTTCAAATCAAACCGATCCAGATTCATCACCTTCGTCCACGCTGCGACGAAGTCCTTAACAAACTGTTCCTTCGCATCCGCACTCGCATACACCTCCGCGACTGCCCGCAATATCGCGTTGGAACCAAACACCAGATCAACCCGTGTCGCGGTCCATTTCACGCTACCGTTTTTACGGTCGCGGCCTTCAAACGCGTCCGCTTCCGGTGAGGTCGGCTTCCACTCCACGCCCATGTCCAGCAGGTTGGTGAAGAAGTCGTTGGTCAGCGCTTCGGTCTGACTGGTGAACACGCCATGGCGGGTTTGCCCGACGTTAGTGTTCAGCACCCGCAGACCACCGAGCAACACGGTCATTTCCGGCGCGGTCAGGGTGAGCAATTGCGCCTTGTCGATCAGCAGCGCCTCGGCCGCTACAGTGTATTTACCCTTGCTGTAATTGCGGAAGCCATCGGCAATCGGCTCGAGAAAACCGAATGACTCGACGTCGGTCTGCTCCTGAGTCGCATCCGTACGTCCCGGCGAAAATGGCACGGTGACCGCGTGGCCGGCATTTTTCGCCGCTTGCTCGACCCCGGCATTACCCGCCAGCACGATCAGGTCGGCCAGCGAAACTTTCTTGCCGGTTGCGCCGCCATTGAACTCGCCCTGAATCCCTTCGAGGGTTTGCAGGACCTTGGCCAATTGCTCAGGCTGGTTGGCCTGCCAGAACTTCTGCGGTGCCAGACGCAGGCGACCACCGTTGGCGCCACCGCGTTTGTCCGAACCACGGAACGTCGACGCCGCCGCCCATGCGGTCGAAACCAGTTGCGAGACGGAAAGCCCCGATGCCAGCACTTTGCTTTTCAGCGTGGCCACATCGTTATCGTCGATCAGCGGATGAGTGACCTCGGGAATCGGGTCTTGCCACAGCAGCTCCTCGTTCGGCAGTTCCGGGCCGAGGTAGCGTGACAGCGGGCCCATGTCGCGGTGGATCAACTTGTACCAGGCGCGGGCAAATGCATCGGCCAACTGGTCGGGATTGGCCAGGAAACGCCGGGAGATCTGCTCGTAAGCCGGATCGAAGCGCAGTGCCAGGTCAGACGTCAGCATGGTCGGATCGATACGTTTGTTCGGGTCATGGGCATGGGGAATGGTGCCAGCGCCCGCGCCATTTTTCGGTTTCCATTGGTGCGCGCCGGCCGGGCTTTTGGTCAGCTCCCACTCGAAGCCGAACAGGTTTTCCAGGTAGTTGTTGCTCCACTGGGTCGGCGTGGTGGTCCAAGTCACTTCGAGGCCACTGGTGATGGTGTCAGCGCCCTTGCCGGTGCCAAAGCTGTTTCTCCAGCCCAGACCTTGTTCTTCCAGCCCGGCGGCTTCCGGTTCAGCACCGACGTTATCGGCAGGGCCGGCGCCGTGGGTTTTGCCGAAAGCGTGGCCGCCGGCGATCAGCGCCACGGTTTCCTCATCGTTCATGGCCATGCGGCCAAAGGTTTCGCGAATGTCGCGGGCCGACGCTACCGGGTCCGGATTGCCCTCGGGGCCTTCCGGGTTCACATAAATAAGCCCCATCTGCACCGCGGCGAGCGGATTTTCCAGATTGCGTTCACCCTGGTCGGTGCGGCTTTCTTCTTTGCCATGCAAATCCGGCTCGGCGACCAGCGTACCGTCACCGGGCTCCTGCATCGGCTCCTTGCTTTTGCCGTAACGGCTGTCGCCGCCCAGCCATTCGTTTTCCGAGCCCCAGTACACGTCTTCATCCGGTTCCCAGACATCCGCGCGACCACCGGAGAAGCCGAAGGTCTTGAAGCCCATGGATTCCAGCGCGACGTTACCGGTGAGAACAATCAGGTCAGCCCAGGAAATATTGCGACCATATTTCTGTTTGACAGGCCACAGCAGGCGACGGGCCTTGTCGAGGCTGACGTTGTCCGGCCAGCTATTGAGCGGGGCAAAACGTTGCTGGCCGGAGCCGGCACCACCGCGGCCATCCGCGGTGCGATAGGTGCCGGCGCTGTGCCAGGCCATGCGCACGAAGAGCGGGCCATAGTGGCCAAAGTCTGCCGGCCACCAGTCCTGGGAGTCGGTCATCAGTGCGCGCAGGTCTTGTTTCAGTGCCTGGAAGTCCAGGCTTTTGAAGGCGTTGGCGTAGTCGAAGTCCTTGCCCAGCGGATCGGACTTGGGCGAGTGCTGACTCAGGATCTTCAGGTTGAGTTGATTCGGCCACCAGTCACGGTTCGTCGTACCACCACCGGCGGCGTGGTTGAACGGGCATTTCGATTCATTTGCCATGTTCGGGTCCTTATCAGGTCTGCGACGGCCGGCTCGTGCCGACTTCGGACTTGTAAGGCTAGACCCGAGTTGGCGAGTCGGCTAATAGCCCGACTATTGGACGCTGATAGGCAGAGTCTTTTACCGTAGATGTTGCTGCAAAACCCTCACTCGGCATAGCGCATAACCCCCTGTAGGAGCTGCCGAAGGCTGCGATCTTTTGACGTTGGTCTTTAAAAAGCAAGATCAAAAGATCGCAGCCTGCGGCAGCTCCTACACGGGATTGCGCGGTCAACTCGACTGCGCGGCCTCGTCCTCAAGCACGTCGTCGAGAATGTCCTCTTGCCCCGGTATTTCAGTAATCACACTGAAATCCGTAACCTCCACCGCGCCCAGTCCATAACCCAGCAAATGGAACGAGAACGCCTTGCGCTGCTGCGGGTTATCAAAGCTGAAATCCATCTCCAGCGGTTGATCCGCCGTAGCGACCATTTCTGCTGGCAAGCCCAGTTGCACGTCCTGCTCGAACTCCTTGGCCTTGAGCTGGATGTACGCCGCCTGTTGCGGATCGACAGAGCGCACGGTCAGGCGCACGCGGGTGTGCGAGCCCTTGGGCATTTCCAGGTATTGCGCGCCGATCAGGTTGTCGGCCCAGTCGTCCTTGATTTGTGCTTGCAGCGCAATGACGTTGGTGCTGCCGAACTGATAGCGATGGTTGAGCGGGGTGCGCAGCAGCGACAGGTCGAGTGCCGAGGCGCGGGCGGCGACTTGCCGGGCGCGCTGGCCGCTGTAGCTTCCCTTGAACGTGGCGCTCTCGGCGATGAAGCCGGCGCTTTCGTAGTAGCGGCAGCGGCGCGGCATGTCACATTCGGAAAAGATGCCCTGGCCGTCGTGATAGCGCAGTTTGCCGTTGGTGTACGACATGATTTCGCGACCGGAATCGTAGTTGCGAAACAGCGAACGGCCACTTAGCGCGGAGGGCACCGGCAGGTCGAAGTAGTCGAGGATCGACGTGCTCAGATCCACATGACCATAGACCCCGGCATTTAGTCGCGGCAGTTGTGGCTGCTCCGGCGCCAGCGTCAGGTTGAAGCCCCACGACGAGGCCAGACGTACGCCGTCGATGCCGTGGGATTCATCGGAGGTGATCACCACCAGCGTGTCTTTGAGCACACCTTGGCGCTCAAGCCCTGCGAGGAAGTGGTCCAGCGCATCGTCCAGATAACCGACGGCGGCCTGCTTGGGTGTCTCGTAGCGCTCCAGGTATTCGTCCGGCGCGGAGTAGGGCTGATGCGTACCCACCGTCAACAACGTCAGCATCCACGGCTGTTTCTGCTTGTTAAGTTGGCCGACGTAATCCAGCGCACCCTCGAAGAACGCTTTGTCATCCTTGCCCCACGGAAACTCCAGGTAGTTGGCATTGGTGAACCATTCCAGGCCATGAGTCGCATCGAAACCGATGTGCGGCATGATCTTGTCTTTGGCCATGAAGCGCAGCCCGGCGCCTTGCAAGTAGTGAGTGCTGAAGCCATGTTCGCGCAGCTGCGCCGGAAGACAGGCCTGATTGCGTTCCTTCTGGGTGAGCATTTCCACGCCTTTGGGCGTGCCGTTGTTTAGTTTGTCGTAATCGCCACAGAGCATCGCGTACAGACCGCGAATGGTCTGGTGCGTGTGCAGAACGTAATCCGGAGTGTTCATGCCGCGCTCGGCCCAGCGGCTGAGGTTGGGCATAAGGTCTTCCTGATAATGGCTGCCGATGGCTTCGCGATTGGCGCGGATGTAAGCACCGGGAATGCCTTCCAGGGCAATGATCAAGACGTTGCGTGCTTGCCCCGGCGCGGCCAGCAGTTTTTGACCGTTGAGGTCGACGTCGGTGAGCCCGGCCATCGCCGGTGTGGCTTCTTCGACATCACCGTCAAGCCATTCCTCGGCCTGAATCTGAATATCGGCGACCTGAGTGGCGAGCAATTGATGCGGCAGGTTGTACGCGCGCCACGGATCGTCCTCGCTCGGCCACAGATTCTGCGCGCCCCAGTGCGCGGCGAACAATACCAGCGGCGCGCTCCAGACCGCGCGGGGCAGGGGTGGGCGGACAATGCCGCGACCGGTCAACTGCGTCAGCAGCCAGAACGCCAAGGCCAGCAGCAATGTGATGCCCAGCGCCGGATGCGCCAAACCACCACCGGTGGAGTTTTCGACAAATTGCGGATCAATCAGGTAATGCAGATCGGAAGGATTCGGCAAACGGCCAACAGCGCTGACCAACTCGGCCGTTGCCACCGCCAGCAGCGCCCAGAACACCAGCACCGGCATCGCCAGCCACCATGCCCGGCGATGCAGCAGAACCACCAGCAAACTGCCAATGGCCAGATCCGACAGATAACCCAGCGGTGTCGACCAGCCCAATGCCGCGCGCAGGCACACCGGCACAATCAGTACCAGCAGAACCAAAGAGAACAGGCGGGCATGCGGCTGCCGCAACCAGCGAAAAAGAGCGCTCACAAAAAAAGACCTTCCAGTCATTAAATCGTCAAAAAAGTGTGGGTGATGATACCAAGGGTGAGCTGTGTGATCGCCTTCTAAAACTTGAAGGTGATCCGGTGTCGGGAGCACTTGTAAGCGTGGGCACCGAGCTGGAGCCCAGTCAGGGGCGGGTGTCTGACAATTAACCGGAATACGGCAGGCTAATCGGTGCAGGCGTTTTTTTGTTTCAGGCTGTTTAACCGAAACTGGGATCCGCCAGCACCGACTTTTGCTCAGTCCACGCCGTCATCAAAAATACTTTCAATCGATAGTTCAAACGCCCGGGCAATCTGGAAGGCCAGTGGCAGGCTTGGGTCGTAGCGCTCGTTCTCGATGGCGTTGATCGTCTGGCGTGACACGTTGAGCCTTTCAGCCAGATCGACCTGTGACCATTTGCGCTCGGCGCGCAGTGCCTTGAGGCGGTTCTTCATTGGTAGCGGCGCCGGGCGATCTGTAGGCCGAGAATCCACATCGCGCCCATCACTGGCCACACGCAAGTCCATGGAATGTGCGGCGCGCCGACGTTTTCCAGAAAACCGTAGCTGAAGGTCAGCAGCGCTGAAGCGGCAAACGCGAAGCCCAGTGCTTCGAACTGGATGCGCAGATGCATTTCATCCATGCGGCGCATGTTGCGCACGATGGCCCAGCACATCAAACCTGCCGGGAGGATCGGTGTCAGGGCGACGGCTGAACGCAGAATAATGTTGGCATCCATCAGGTATTGCGAGGCAACCAGTGAGGCGACCAACGCCACCGTGTAAAGGATCAGTGCTGCGCCAATTTCCAGGTAATACCGGTTCATGCTTACTTCCTATGTAAAAGACCCTTTACATAGTTGCGAAAGATCTCCCTTATGTAAAGCTCGCTTTCCATAAAAGTTGATTTCCCAAACTAAAAAGGGGCGGACTGATCAACGATCAGGCCGCCCCTTTTTTGTTACCGCTCAGTCAGATCAATGCATTTTGCTGTGATCGTGACCTTCCATGTTGGTCAGCGAACGCACGCTGGCCTTCACTTCAACGGTTTCTTTTTCGCCCTTGGCGTTTTCCACGGTCAGGGTCAGCGGCACGGATTCGCCTTCTTTCAACTGACCGGTCAGGCCCATCAGCATCACGTGGTAACCGTTCGGATCAAGCTTGACGGCTTTACCAGCCGGCAGGTCGACCGATTTGACCGGGCCCATGCTCATGACGTCGTTCTTCATGCTCATTTCGTGAATTTGCACGTCTTTGGCCACCGGGGTCGCGACGCTGAGCAGCTTGCTGTCGCTGTCGGCGGTGAGGGTCATGAACGCGCCGCTGGCGGATTGGGTCGGCACGGTTGCACGCACCCACGCATCGTCGACCTTGGTCTGCGCCGAAACCTGAAAGGCCAGGCCCAGCAGGGACAGACCGAGTACCGCGCGTTTGATGTTGTTCAGAACCGGTTGCATTAGCAAACCTCCATAACAGTAAGCAAATCTTCCGTGCATTCTTCTGCCGAAAGCGAGGTGGACAGACCCAGGCGCAGTTCGCCGCGCGAGTCGAAGACGTAACTGGTGGATGTGTGCGAGATGGTGTAGGTGTCGCCGGCCGGCACCTTCTCGAAAAACACGTCGAATTCCTTGGCCGTGGCCTTGGTTTCCTCAAGCGTGCCGTACAGCGCGACGAACGTCGGGTCGAAGGCTTTGACGTAGGCGTCGAGGATTTGCGGCGTGTCGCGCTCGGGGTCGAGGGTGATGAAGATCACCTGCAAGCGATCGCCGTCCTTGCCCATCAGTTTTTTGATTTTTGCCGCGCGGGCCAGGGTGGTCGGGCAGACCGCCGGGCACTGGGTGAAGCCGAAGAACACCATCGGCATCAGGCCGCGGAAGCTCGACAGGGTCATGGTGTCGCCGTCGGTGTCCTTCAGTTTGAAGGTGCGGCCCATGATCTTGTTACTCAGATCCTTGCCGTACTTGTACGACAGTTGGCCACGGGTGTCGCAGCCGGCGAGCAGGCCGAGCCCGAGTACGCCCATTCCCGCAAGTACCTTGCGGCGAGTCAACAAAGCCGTCATTTAATACCGCCTTTTGCAGCCCGTCAGTCGGCAGGACCGGCGGGGTGGGTTAACCGTAAAAGCGGCGCATGATACCAAACTGAACCGGCGAGTCGGTTTTCGATCGGCTGACAGGGTGTCGCAGGGCGACAAAAGGTGTAAGAAAAAGTGACGGGTGCTTACTGAGCAATCTCCTGCGTAGCCGGCCAGCCACCGCCCAGCGCGGTGTACAGGTTCACTTCCGCGACCAGTTGCGCCAGGCGATCGGTGATCAGGCCTTGCTGCGAACTGAATAGCGAGCGCTGCGCATCAAGGAACACCAGACTGCTGTCCACGCCATTCTGATAACGGTTTTGCGCCAGGTTGTAATAGTCCTGCGTGGCCTGCACCAGATCGCGCTGCGCTTGCAGTTGTTGCTGGTAAGTGGCGCGCGCGGCCAGTCCGTCGGCGACTTCCTGAAACGCGGTTTGAATCGATTTTTCGTATTCGGCAACCGCCAGGTCTTTTTGCAGTTTCGAGTAATCCAGACTCGCGCGCAGACTGCCGGCATTGAAAATCGGCAGGTTGATCTGCGGCTGAAACGTCCACGCCCCGGAGCCTGCGCCGAACAAGCCAGACAGTTCGCGGCTGGAGGTACCGGCATTGGCGGTCAGGCTGACACTGGGGAAAAACGCCGCCCGTGCCGCGCCGATATTGGCGTTGGCTGCTTTAAGTTTGTACTCGGCCTGCAGAATGTCCGGGCGCCGTTGCAGCAGGTCCGACGGCAGACCGGCCGGCAGTTGTTGCACCAGATCACTGGCCAGCGGACGCCCCGGCAAGTACGCCGGCAGCGGCGCGCCGACCAGCAGCGTCAGGCTGTTCATGTCCTGCGCGACCTGCCGCTGATAGCGCGCCAGATTGGCCCGCGAAGTATCGACGCGGGTCTTCGCTTGCGCCTGTTCCAGTGACGAGGATTTGCCGGCGTCGCGGTTGCGCGTGGTCAGGCGCAGGCTCTGTTCATCGGCGGCGAGGGTCTCGCGGGTCAGGGCGAGCAACTCCAGGTCAGCGCGCCAGGTCAGGTAAGCATTGGCGACGTTGGCCACCAGGCTCAACTGTGCGCTGCGGCGTGCCTCTTCGGTCGACAGCCAGGTTTGCAGCGCCTGTTCGCCGAGGCTGCGCACGCGGCCAAAGAAATCCAGTTCATAGGCGCTGATGCCGAGGTTGACCGCATAGGTCGAGGTGATCATGGCTTTGCCGCGGGTCACGCTGGGAGGCATTCGTTGCCGTGATTCGCTGGCATTGGCCGACACCGCCGGCAGCAGGTCGGCGGGCTGGATGCGGTACTGCGCCTGAAACGCTTCGACATTGAGCGCCGCCACACGCAGGTCACGATTGTTGACCAAGGCACTTTCGATCAGCTGTTTCAGGGCCGGATCGTTGAACAGCGTGCGCCAGTCTTCGCTGACTGCAGTCGGGTTCGATGGCGGATACGCAGCGCCCGTTGGGTACTGCCCGGCGCTCGGCGAGACGGGCTGCTGGTAGTCGGGGATCAGCGAACAGCCGCCTATCAGGATCGGCAAGAACAGTAGGGTTTTTTTCAGGTTTATTGGAATCACGCCCCGGACATCCATTTCGCCAGACCATGCCGGCCGCTGACACCAAGCTTGGCGGTGGCGCGTTTGAGGTAGGTCTCGATCGAGCTGTTCTTGACCCGCAGTTTTTCCGCCATCTGCGGCACGGTGCCGCCGGTCAGCAAGCCAAGGCAGACCTCTTTTTCGCGCGCTGACAGGACAACGCCGTTCAACGTCAGGCGCTCATCGAGCACCTGCGCAAGCGGTGCCTGATCGATATCGGTCAGAGGCAGGCGCGTTTGTTTGGCGATGGTTTCACGGCTGATCTGCGCGTGTCGTTCGATCAGCGGCAACAAGGTGTCGGACAGGCTCTTGAGAAACGACAGTTCCGGCAAGGAAAACACCCGCTGGGTGTGCGGGCGGAAAAACGAGATGACGCAGCGCCGGTTGGACCTGCGTGACACCAGGTTGCATTGATGGACGCTGTGCAGCGGATGTCGGGGCAGGAGCGAAGCCCTCAGTTGAATCAACAGCGAGTCATTCATCTCGATCATTTTCTGCAACAACGGGTGGTCATCGGGACGTTCCAGCGGATCGGGCGCGTGCAGGGTTTGCGGTAAACCGGCACTGCCCAGCGTCTTGATCTCAACCACGCTGGCCTGACGTTCATCCAGCGTCCACTCACTCAGATCGACACGATTGACCGGCACCAGGGTGTCGACCAACTGGAACATGTTCGTGGCGAAGTGATCATCGCCCGTGCTTGCAATCAACTCCCCCAGTTGCCAATAGAAGTGCGGGTTTTCCATGTTGCGAATACTGCCGGTCAGATTCATATCCTTGTCATCCCTGGTACAGAGCCATCACCGAGTCGTCTGCCGTCTATGCAAAAGCCGCCCACGCAGTCATCTCTCCTGAACATGATCTGGGGCTGGATTTAAGCCTATAGATTTGTCCTACGTCTGTAGGGGAAAACGGGGACACAAAGTGCCACTATTTCTGAATGTTGGCGCCGGGCTTCTGACGTCGTGAGACCCGTTGATGTGGGATTTTGTGACTGCATGGTCACGGCGCGGCCCCGGGAAGCAGTGGGTTTATGGATTTCGAGTAAACGTCCTTAAGCAAAAAGCACGTCTGGCGTGTAGCGCTTTTCCTACAAGTTTTTCCGTATTTACTTCCAGAGCTTTTGGAGAATGCCAGCGCTGAGTCGGTGAACAATGCGTCAAAGGCGTAGGAAGGGGCTGTGGTTGTCCGGGTTTCAGGTGTCATGTCAGCGGGGAGGCCGATGCTTGAATACGTGACAAATTTCATGAGATGGATCTTATGCAGCCAACTTCTGCCAACGCGGCGGACGATCTGTCCGCGCCTGTCGAGACGTTCCCCCTGACCGCCGCCCAACGGGATATTTGGCTGGATCAACTGAGCCGCGGTGATTCGCCGCTGTACAACATTGGTGGTTACGTCGAGCTCAGCGGTACGTTGGATCCGGCGTTGTTGCAGACGGCGCTCGAGTGCCTGGTCGACGCCAACGATGCCTTGCGCATTGTGTTGCTATCGGACGTCGATCCTGATGGGTTGCCGTTGCAGTGTTTTGCTGATTCATTGCCGGTGGCTTTGCCACTGCATGACGTCAGCGAGCACCCCGACCCACTGGCGGCGGCCCGGGCGCTGGTCGCAGCGCAAATGGCCGAGGCCGGCGTGTTGCGTGGGCATGCGTTGTTCCGCTTCTGCCTGATTCGCCTTGACCATCACTGCCACTGGCTGGCGGGGCAGGCTCACCACTTGATCATGGATGGCTGGGGTTTCGCGCTGCTGTTCAAGTCGGTCGGGGAAATCTATAGCGCGTTGCGCCGTGGCGAGCAGCCCTGCCTGTCGGCACCGTCCTATGCCCGGTTTATCGAAGAGGACGCTGGCTACCGGCAGTCGCCACGCTATGCACTCGATCAGCGCTACTGGCTGGATAAGTACCGCAGTATCCCCGAGTCCTTGTTGACCCCGCGTCATCGCGAGACCCTCGAACCGAACACGGCGCCGGCCCGCATCCACGTCGAAGCTTTCCCTGCACAGCTGCATCAGCGCATGAAAGACACTGGACGGCGGCTCGGCGGCTCGGCCTTTCATGTGTTGCTGGCGGCGCTGCATGTGTACTTCAGTCGCACGGCCCAGCGTGATGAATGGGTGGCGGGGCTGCCGATCCTCAATCGCTCGGGCGCGCGCTTCAAAAATACCTTGGGGCTGTTCACCCAGGTCAGTGCGATGCGCATGGGCTTTGGCCGAACGCTGTCGTTTGCTGCGTTGGTCAAGGCGATCGGCGAGGATCTGAGGCAGGATTTCCGTCATCAGCGTTACCCGCTCAGCGAGATGAATCGCGCGCTGGGCCTGCTGCGCGAAGACCGCTCGCAGCTGTTTGAACTGTCGGTGTCCTACGAGCAGGACGACCACGACTATCGCTACGGTGAGGCGTCGGGGCACGCCGTCAAACTCTCCAATCAGCACGAGACGACACCGCTGGCGATTCACCTGCGCAGCAACCGTTTCAACGATAAAGCCTGGTTGCACCTGGTCTACACCCCGGCGTATTTCGCGGCCGATGAGATCGCCTCTTTCACCGAACGCCTGCTGCTGATTCTGGAGCAAGGCCTGGAGTGTCCCGATCGGGCTGTCTGCGATTTCAACTTGAGTACAGCGGCAGACATCGCTTCGTTAGAGGCGTGGAATGACACCCGCGTCAGCTACCCGCAGGGCCAGACGATTCATCAGCGATTCGAAGCCCGGGCGGTGCAACAGCCCGATGCGCTGGTCGCGACTTTTCCGGGGCGGACGCTGACCTATGGCGAACTTAACGCTCAGGCCAATGCGCTGGCCCATCATCTGCTCGGCTTCGGAGTCCGGCCTGATGATCGGGTCGCGATTGTTGCCCGCCGAGGACTGGAGACACTGGTCGGCCTGCTGGCGATTCTCAAGGCTGGCGCCGCTTATGTACCGATCGATCCTGCGCACCCGCTCGAGCGCCTGAGCTATTTGCTCAGCGACAGCGCTCCGGTTGCGCTACTGACGCAAAGCGATTTGCGTGAACGCTTGCCTGGGCTATCGGTGCCCGTGATCGAGCTCGACCGACGCGATTGGCCGCTCGCCAACAGTAGCAATACCGACGTGCCGGGGCTGACCCCGGCCAGCCTTGCCTATGTGATTTACACCTCAGGTTCCACCGGTTTGCCCAAAGGCGTGATGGTCGAGCACCAGACGCTGGGCAATCTCGTCGACTGGCATTGCGAAGCGTTTGCTCTTGGCGTGGGGCAACACACTTCCAGCCTCGCCGGGTTCGGCTTTGATGCGATGGCGTGGGAGGTCTGGCCGGCGCTGTGTGCCGGGGCGACCGTGCATTTTGCGCCCGCGACCGAGGGGAATGAAGACGTCGACGCGCTGCTCGCCTGGTGGCGTGCGCAGCCGCTGGACGTGAGTTTTCTGCCGACGCCGATTGCTGAGTACGCCTTCAGCAAACAACTGGATCACCCGACGTTGCGCACCCTGCTGATTGGCGGTGATCGTTTACGCCAGTTCGATCGCGCGCAGTCTTTCGCGGTGATCAATAACTACGGCCCGACTGAAGCCACAGTGGTTGCAACCTCGGGGCAAATCGCCGCCGGCCAGACGTTGCACATCGGCAAACCGATGAGCAACGCCACGGTTTACCTGCTCGACGATCAGCAACGCCCAGTGCCGGTTGGCATCATGGGTGAACTCTACGTTGGCGGTGCCGGGGTCGCCCGAGGTTATCTGAACCGCGCTGACCTCACCGCCGAACGCTTCCTTGATGACCCCTTCAGTGCTGAGCCGAACGCGCGCATGTACCGCACAGGGGATCTCGCACGCTGGCGCGCCGACGGCAATCTCGAATACCTGGGACGCAATGATGATCAGGTGAAAGTCCGTGGTGTGCGCGTCGAACCGGGCGAAATCGAAGCCGCACTGTGCAGCCACGACGCGCTCCAGGAAGCCGTGGTGCTGGTGCGCGACGGGCAACTGCTGGCGTGGTTCATCGAGCGTGAGTCGCTGGACATCAACCAGTTGCACGCGCACCTGAAAACCCGTCTGACCAGCGCCATGCTGCCGAGCGCCTATGTGCGCCTGACGGCGTGGCCATTGACTGCCAATGGCAAGCTTGATCGCCAGGCGTTGCCGGCGCCGGGGCCGGAGGCGTTGATCCGGCGTGAATACGAGGCGCCGCAGGGCGAAGTCGAAATCGCCCTTGCGCAGATCTGGGCCGAGGTTTTGCAGGTTGAGCGGGTAGGGCGCCACGACCACTTCTTTGAGCTGGGGGGGCATTCGCTGTTAGCGGTCGGTCTGATCGAACGCATGCGGCAGATCGGCATGAGCAGCGATGTGCGGGTGTTATTCAGTCAACCGACACTGGCGGCGTTGGCGGCGGCAGAGGGCAGTGGCCGCGAAGTCGAAGTGCCGGCCAACCGCATTGCGGCCGATTGCACGCACATCACCCCGGATCTGCTGCCACTGGTGCAACTCGATCAGGCGACGATCGAGCGTATCGTCGCCACGGTGCCGGGCGGTGCCGCCAATGTGCAGGACATCTACCCCTTGGCACCGTTGCAGGAGGGCATTCTTTATCACCACATCACCGCCGCCCAGGGCGATCCGTATCTGCTGCAATCGCTGCTGGCGTTTGACAGTATTGAGCGAGTCGGGACCTTCGCCGCTGCGTTGCGTCAGGTCATCGCCCGGCATGACATTTTGCGCACGGCAGTGGTCTGGGAAGGGCTGACTTCACCAGTGCAGGTCGTGTGGCGCGAGGCAACTCTGCCGTTCGAGGAGGTGCAGTTGGATCCGGCTCAAGGCGCGATCATTGATCAATTGCGCCAGCGCTTCGATGCGCGGCGCTATCGCCTCGATGTCAGCCAGGCGCCGCTGTTGCGCTTGATGTACGCCCCGGACCCGGCCCACAACAGAGTGGTCGGCATCCTGTTGTTCCATCATCTGGCGATGGATCACATCGCACTGGAAGCGATGCGCGAGGAAATACACGCCAGTCTGTCGGGGCACGCGCAGCCGCTGGCGGCAGCGGTGCCGTACCGCAACTATGTGGCACAGACGCGTTTGGGCGTCAGCGAGCAGGAGCATGAAGTGTTCTTTCGCGACATGCTCGACGATATCGACGAACCGACCTTACCGTTCGCTTTGCAGAACGTGCAGGGCGACGGCAGCAACATCGAAGAAGCCGAACAAACGCTGGAGACCGGGCTCTACCCGCGCATGCAACAGCAAGCACGCCTGGCCGGGGTCAGTGTCGCCAGCCTGATCCACCTCGCCTGGGCGCAAGTGCTGGCGGCGACCTGCGGCCAGCAGCGTGTGGTGTTTGGCACGGTGCTGATGGGCCGCATGCAGGGCGGCGATGGGGCAGACCGTGCGCTGGGCGTGTTCATCAACACCTTGCCGTTGCGGGTCGATGTCGGGGCAGGAGCTCGCGCGGGACTGAAGTCCACCCATGCGCGACTGACGGCGTTGCTCGGCCATGAACATGCCTCGTTGGCGTTAGCCCAGCGTTGCAGTGGCGTTGCCGCGCCGTCGCCGCTGTTCAGTGCCTTGCTCAACTATCGACATAGCGACGATGTCGAGCAAAAAGCCTCACGGCAAACCTGGCAGGGCATCGAAACCCTGGCCAACGAAGAACGCACCAATTACCCGTTTACCCTGAGTGTCGATGATTTCGGTACGGGATTGCGCTTGACCACCAGAACCCTGGCGCACATTGGCGCGCAGCGGATTTGCGGCTATGTGCAAGCGGCATTGAGCGGTTTGGTCGAAGCGCTGGAGACCACGCCGCAGCGGCCGTTGAATCGTCTTCCAGTCGTGCCGGAAGCAGAGCGCCAACAACTGCTGATAGAGTTCAACGCCAGCGCAGTCGACTGCCCGATGGAACAGCCGATTCAGGCATTGTTTGAAGCGCAAGCCCTGCAGAAACCGGATGCCATCGCCTTACAGTTTGCTGAGCGACGCTTGAGTTATCGCGAGCTCAACGAGCAGGCCAACCGCCTCGCGCATCATCTGCGTGGATTAGGCGTGCAGCCGGATGCGCGGGTGGCGATCTGTGTCGAGCGTGGGCCTGAACTGGTGATCGGTCTGCTGGGCATCCTCAAGGCGGGCGGCGCCTACGTGCCACTTGATCCGGATTACCCGCTGCAACGTCTCAACTACATGTTGCAAGACAGCGCTCCGGTGGCGCTGCTGGTGCATGCCGCGACTGGCGATCTGCTCGATGGCGCTGGCGTGCCGCAGATTGACCTTGACCACGGCGCATGGCGAGACCAACCGCACGGCAATCCACAGGTATCCGGCCTTGATGCCTCAAACCTGGCCTACGTGATCTACACCTCCGGCTCTACCGGCACGCCCAAAGGTGTAATGATCGAGCATCGCAGCGTGTGCAACATGGTGCATTGGGGCTCGCAGCTTTCACCGCCCACCGAACACGGCGCGTTGCTGCAAAAGGCACCGTACAGTTTCGACAGTTCGGTGTGGGAGATTTTCTGGCCGTTGTGCACGGGCATGCGTCTGGTCCTCGCGCGTCCCGATGGCAATCGCGATTCGGCCTACGTGACGCAAGTGATCCGCGAACAGAACATCAGCGTGGTCAAGTTCGTGCCGGCGCTGTTGCAGCAGTTCATCGAGCAAGACGATGTCAGCCAGTGCGTCAGCCTCACCGATGTCCTCAACGGTGGCGGCGAATTGACCGTTGCGCTGGCGCAGCAGGTACGTGAGCGCTTGCCCTGGGTGCGTTTGCATAACGTCTACGGGCCGACCGAAACCACTGTCGATAGCAGCGGCTGGACGCTGCAGCCGCACCAGCCAGTGCCGCAAGCGCAGGTGCCGATCGGTAAGGCGTTGAGCAATACGCGGCTGTATGTCCTTGATGCCAGCGATCAGCCGGTGCCGCTCGGCGCCAGCGGTCACTTGCACATTGGAGGGGTCGGCGTGGCGCGAGGTTATCTGGGGCTGCCACAACTGCAGGCAGAACGCTTTATCGACAGCCCGTTCGTGGTCGGTGACCGTTTGTACCGCACCGGTGATCTGGTGCGTTACGGTGCTGACGGCAACCTGGAGTTCCTTGGTCGCAATGACTTTCAGGTCAAGCTGCGCGGCCTGCGCCTTGAGCTGGGCGAGATTGAAGCGCGGTTGCTTGAACATCCGGCGATCCGTGAGGCCGTGGTGTTGGTTCGCGATGAGCGCCTGGTGGCTTACTACACTGTGCGGGCCGGGATTACGGTGCCAACGCTTGAAGCGTTGCGAGCACATGTGCTGGAACGCCTGCCAGAGTTCATGGTGCCCGGCGCTTACGTGTCGCTCGCAGCGCTGCCCTTGACCCCCAACGACAAAATCGACCGCAAGGCGCTCCCGGCGCCCGGTGCCGAAGCCGTACTCAACCGACCTTACGCAGCGCCTGAAGGTGAAGTGGAAAGCACCGTGGCGCAGATCTGGGCGCAGGTGCTGAAGGTCGAGCGGGTCGGGCGCGATGACAACTTCTTCGAGCTGGGTGGGCACTCACTGCTAGCGGTGAGTCTGGTCGCGCGCCTGCGCCAGGCCGGGCTGCATGTCGATGCGCGGACGCTGTTCAGCCAACCGACGCTGGCGGCACTGGCGGCGCAGACCACACGGCAGGCGAAGCAACTGGAGATTGCGCAGACCACCATTCCCGACCTCAACCGAAAACGCCGGCTCTGACACCAACACACTCGTCCTGTAGGAGCAGCCTTAGGCCGCTTCTACGGGGATGAGCAGAGTACGGCTTGTCCCCGCTTCCCATGTCAGACATTCACGCCCCGATGTTTTAGTTTTTCCAGGCTGCGCGCGGCTTGCACGGACTCGCTGCTGCGCGCTCCTTTTCCGCGTATTTACAGCAGGTTACCCCATGCAATTCAGCGAACTGATGGCTGTTATTTCGACCCATGCGATCCGCCTTCAACAGGATGATGAAGACCTGGTCATTCTGGGGAGCGACGACGCGCTGGATGACGCGTTGTGGGACAGCCTCGCTGCGCACAAGGCGCAATTGCTGGAGCTGGTCGCCAGCCATGGCGGCGACTGGTTGAGCCCGGCCTTTCGCATCACCCCGGACATGCTGCCGCTGGTCAACCTGAGCCAGGAGACCATCGACCGCATCGTCGCCACGGTGCCGGGTGGTGCGGCCAATGTGCAGGATATTTATCCGTTGTCCGCCTTGCAGGAAGGCATGCTGTATCACCATCTCTCGGCCGCCGACGGCGATCCCTACATCTCCCAGGCGCGCTTTGTATTCGACAGCCGACAAAGGCTGGATGCCTTCGCCGAGGCGCTGCGTTGGGTGGTCAAACGTCACGATATTCTGCGCACCTCATTCGTCTGGGAATACCTGGACGAAGCCGTGCAAGTGGTCTGGCGCGAGGCGCCGCTGGTTTGCCAGGAAGTCACCGTCGACAGCCGCGCCGATGCGCTGACGCAACTGCTTGAGCGCCACGCCCCCGAGCATTTTCGACTCGACCTGCAACAGGCGCCGTTGCTGCGCATGGTATATGCGCAGGATCCCGCGCAGGGGCGTGTGGTGGCGCTGCTGCTGTTTCATCACATGATCATGGATCACGTGGCACTGGATGTGCTGCGCCGGGAAGTTCAGGCGTATCTGCTCGGGCAGACCGCGCAAGTCGCCCCGGCCGTGCCCTATCGCGACCACTTGGCCAAGGCGCGCATGGCGGGCAACGAACAGACGCAGGAAGCATTTTTCCGCGACATGCTCGCCGATATCGACGAGCCGACGCTGCCGTGTGGTTTGCACGATGTGCAGGGCGACGGCCACGCTATCGAGGAAGCCCGGTGGCTGCTCGACCGCGGCTTGAGTCAGCAGTTGCGCGAGCAGGCGCGTCAGCTCGGGGTGAGCGTCGCGAGCCTGACGCATCTGGCACTGGCGCGGGTGCTCGGGCAATTGTCCGGGCGCACAGCGGTGGTGTTTGGCACCGTGTTGCTGGGGCGAATGGACGCGGGCGAGGGCGGCGAGCAGGCATTGGGGATGTTCATCAACACCTTGCCGCTGCGGGTCGATGTCGGTTCGCAGAGCGTGCGCGCCGGCGTGCTGGCGACCCATCGACGGTTGACTGCGTTGCTGGCACATGAACAGGCGCCACTGGCCCTGGCCCAGCGTTGCAGCGCAGTGGCGGTGCCGACGCCGCTGTTCAGCGCAATTCTGAATTATCGTCACAGCAGCGCCGAAGAAGTCGCTGACGTCATCGAGATTGCTCCAGGCGTGCAGGTTTTGGGCGCGCGCGAGCGCACCAACTATCCGCTGACAATCAACATCGATGACATCGGCGCGGACTTGCGCATCACCGCACTGGCGGATGCTGTGCTCGGTGCCGAGCGTATGGTTGCTTACCTGAACACGGCGCTGGAAAGTCTGGTCGCGGCCCTGCAAAACAGCCCCGATGCAGCGCTGCATCACCTGAACATCCTGCCGGCCAGCGAACGCGAACAGCTGTTGCGCGGCGCCAACTCAGCGCTGGCTCAGTTCGCCGATACACCGCTGATCCACCAGCAATTTGAAGCCCACGCGCAGGCAAGACACAATGCCACGGCGCTGATTTTTGACGGGCAGACGCTCAGCTATGGCGAGCTCAATCGCCGCGCCAATCAGCTCGCGCACCACTTGCTGGCGCTGGGCATTCGCCCGGACGACCGCGTCGCCATCTGCGTCGAACGTGGCCCGCAAATGATCATCGGCCTGTTGGGTGTGCTCAAGGCTGGCGCCGCCTATGTGCCGATCGATCCGGCCTATCCGCTGGACAGAATCAGCTTTACCTTGCAGGACAGTGCCCCAGTGGCGGTTTTGATGCAGGCGGCGACGCAGTACCGCGTGGTCGATCTCAACGTGCCGCAGATCGACCTCGACAGCAGCTATCTCAAGGCTGAACTCGACAGCAACCCGCACGTTGCAGAATTGTCCGCAGCGCATCTGGCCTACGTCATCTACACCTCCGGCTCCACCGGTTTGCCCAAAGGCGTGATGGTCGAGCATCGCAATGTGGCGCGGCTGTTCACCGCCACCGATGACTGGTTTCAGTTCAATCAACAAGACATCTGGGCGCTATTCCATTCTTTCGCGTTCGACTTTTCCGTGTGGGAAATCTGGGGGGCGTTGGCATTCGGCGGGCAATTGCTGTTGGTGCCGCATGCCGTCAGCCGTTCGCCGGACGACTGCTACGCGATGCTCTGCGAAACCGGCGTGACCGTGCTCAACCAGACGCCAAGTGCCTTCCGGCAATTGATCGCCGCGCAAGACCGCAGCCCGTTGCAGCACTCGTTGCGCGAAGTGATTTTCGGCGGGGAAGCACTGGAGCCAGGCTTGCTCAAACCCTGGTATGCGCGGGTCGGCAATGCTGGTACGCGACTGGTGAACATGTACGGCATTACCGAAACCACCGTGCACGTGACCTATCGCCCGTTGCAGGCCGCCGATGCGCACATGGTGGGCGTCAGCCCGATTGGCGTGCGTATTCCTGACCTGCAACTGTATGTTCTCGATGCCCAGCGCGAACCGGTGCCGACCGGTGTGATCGGTGAGTTGTACGTCGGCGGCGCCGGGGTGGCTCGCGGTTATCTGAATCGCCAGGCGCTGACCGCCGAGCGCTTTATCGTTGATCCGTTCAGCCATCAGCCCGAAGTGCGCCTGTACAAAACCGGCGACCTGGCACGTTGGGCCGCAGACGGCAGCCTCGAATACCTTGGACGTAACGACGACCAAGTGAAAATCCGCGGTTTCCGTATTGAACTGGGCGAGATAGAAGCGCGCCTGTCGGCCTGCGAAGGTGTGCGCGAAGCGGTGGTCATTGCCCGTGAAGACAGCCCCGGTGATCAGCGACTGGTGGCCTACTGGCTGGCCGATGAGGGCGGTGCAGTCGAGATCGCGCAATTGCGTGATCACCTGCTCACGTCGCTGGCCGAATACATGGTCCCCAGCGCCTTCGTGCGGCTTGAAGCATTGCCGCTGACCGCTAACGGCAAACTGGATCGCAAAGCCTTGCCGCCACCTGCCAGTGAGGCCTTTGCCCACCGTGGTTTCGAGGCGCCGGTCGGCGCAGTGGAAAACCTCATCGCGACAATCTGGCAGACCCTGTTGGGCGTCGAGCAGGTTGGCCGGCATGACAATTTTTTTGAGCTCGGCGGTCATTCGCTGTTGGCGGTGAAGCTGATCGAGCGCATGCGCCAACACGATTTGCATTGCGACGTGCGGGTGCTGTTCGGCCAGCCGAGCGTGGCTGCACTGGCCGCGACCTTGAGCAGCGAACGCGCCATCTTCGTTCCCGATAACCTGATCGAGCCAGGTTGCTCGCGCATCACGCCGGCCATGTTGCCGCTGGCCAATCTGGATCAAACGGCCATCGACCGCGTTATCGCGACGGTGCCCGGCGGTGTCGCCAACGTGCAAGACATCTATGGCCTGGCCCCTTTGCAGGCAGGAATTCTCTATCACCACCTGGCCACCAACGCCGGCGATCCGTATGTGTTACAGGCGCAATTTGCCTTCGAAGGCCTGCCACAGATCAAGGCGTTCGTCCGTGCCCTGAACGCGGTGATCGCGCGTCACGACATCCTGCGCACGGGCGTGGTCTGGGACGGTCTTGCAGAAGCGGTGCAAGTGGTCTGGCGCGAGGCACCGCTGGCGCTGGAACGGGTCGATGCCGATGAACTCGACGGCGATGTGCTGGAGCAGATGCAGGCGCGTTTCGATCCGCGCCACTATCGTCTGGATCTGAACCGTGCGCCGCTGATGCGGTTTGTCTACACCGAAGATCAAGCGCACAACCGCTGGATCGGCATTCTGCTGCTGCACCATATCGTCCTTGATCACACCGCGCTGGAGGTGCTGATTGCGGAAATGAATGACGTCATGCTCGGTGAGCAGATTGTTCGGCCGGCTCCGGTGCAATACCGCAATTACGTGGCGCAGGCGCGGCTCGGTACCGATGACCAGGCGCATGAGGCATTTTTCCGCGAGATGCTCGGCGCCATCGACGAACCGACCGTGGTGTTCGGTTTGCAGGATGTCCATGGCGACGGCAGTGACATTCAAGACAGTCATGCAGAGCTGGGCGCCAGCCTCGGCAAACGTCTGCGCGAGCAGTCGCGGCGGCTGGGTGTCAGCGTGGCGAGTCTGGTGCATCAGGCGTGGGCTCAGGTGCTGGCGCAGATTTGCGGCCAGCAAGATGTGGTGTTTGGCACGGTGCTGCTCGGGCGCATGCAGGGTGGCGCGGGGGCTGATCGGGCACTGGGTATGTTCATCAATACGTTGCCGCTGCGCGTCAGCGTCGGTGCCGGGTCGGTACAGGACGGCGTGCATGCAACCCATGCGCGTCTGGCGCAACTGCTTGGGCATGAGCAGGCCTCGCTTGCCCTGGCCCAGCGTTGCAGCGGTGTTGCGGGCGCGATGCCGCTGTTCAGCACGTTGCTCAATTATCGCCACAGTGCGCCGGATTCGACCACTGTAACGTGGGATGGCGTGCAGATTCTGAGTTCGCGCGAACGCAGCAACTATCCGTTGGTGGTCAGCGTCGATGACCTCGGCGAAGGTTTCCGCTTGAGCGTGCAAGCCGTGCCGCAGGTGGATGGCGCGCGGGTCTGCGATTTCTTGCAAACCGCGTTGCACAGTCTGGTCACGGCGCTGGAGTACACGCCGCAGGCACCGTTGCAGCAGCTGTCGATTGTGTCGCCGAGCGAGCGGCAACGGGTGCTGGTCGGCTTCAATATCAGCGGTCGTGAATTCCCGCCGGCGCAGACCGTGCCGCGCCTGTTCGAAGCGCAAGTGGCGGCGCATCCCGAGGCGCTGGCGGTGGTGCAGGGCGGGCAACAGCTCAGCTACAGCGAACTGAACCAACGCGCCAATCGCCTCGCCCATCACCTGATCGGCCTCGGCGTGCAAGTCGACGATCGTGTTGCGCTGTGCCTGCGTCGCGGGCCGGACATGCTCGTTGCGTTGTTGGCAATTCTCAAGGCCGGCGCGGGTTATGTGCCGATCGATCCGGATTATCCGGCAGAGCGCATCGCCTACCTGTTGCAGGACAGCGACCCGATCGCGGTAATGGCGCAGGCGTCGACACGGAAGCTGCTCGGCGCCGTGCCATTGATCGATCTGGACGCCAGCGACTGGCAGCACTTGCCTGACACCAACCCAACACCGTCGAGGCTGACCCCGGCGAATCTGGCCTACGTGATCTATACCTCCGGTTCGACCGGGCAGCCGAAAGGCGTGATGGTCGAGCATCAGACCCTGGAAAACCTCGTGCACTGGCACGCCGACGCCTTCGACCTGCACGCCGGCAGTCACACCGCCAGCGTCGCCGGTTGCGGGTTCGACGCCATGGCCTGGGAAATCTGGCCGGCGTTGTGTGTCGGTGCGACCGTGCACCTGCCGCCGCCATCAATCGGCAATGAACACCTTGATGAACTGCTGGAATGGTGGCGCGCCCAACCGTTGCAGGTGAGTTTCCTGCCGACCCCGGTGGCCGAATATGCCTTCAGCCGCGATTTGGGGCACCCGACCCTGCGCACGCTGCTGATCGGTGGCGACAAGCTGCGGCAATTCCCCCGTGAGCAGACATTTGACGTGATCAATAACTATGGCCCGACCGAAGCCACGGTGGTGGCGACTTCCGGACGCGTCGAAGCCGGGCGGGTTCTGCACATCGGCCGGCCGATAGCCAATGCCCGGATTTATCTGCTGGACCCTCAGCAACAACCGGTGCCGACCGGCGTTCCAGGCGAGTTGTATGTCGGCGGCGCCGGGGTTGCGCGTGGCTATCTGAATCGTCCGGAACTGACCGCGGCACACTTTCTCGACGACCCGTTCAGCGATGAGCCGTACGCGCGGATGTACCGCACCGGTGACCTCGCGCGTTGGCTGGCGGACGGCAATATCGAATACCTGGGGCGTAACGATGATCAGGTGAAACTGCGCGGCGTGCGTATAGAACTCGGCGAAATCGAAGCGGTGCTGAGCGCTCACGACGCGGTGCGCGAATGCGTGGTGCTGGTGCGCGATGGACGTCTGGTCGCCTGGTTCACCGCAATCGAGTCTGTCGAGATCGGCGATTTGCACCGTCACCTGCAAGCGCGATTGCCAGACACTTTGGTTCCGGCGGCTTACGTGCGCCTGGACAGCCTGCCGCTGACCGCCCACGGCAAACGCGATCGCAAGGCCTTGCCCGAGCCGGATCAGGACGCGTGGCTCAGCCGTGAGTACGAAGCGCCGCAAGGTCCGGTCGAGATCGCATTGGCGCAGATCTGGGCCGACGTACTCAACATCGAACAGATCGGCCGCCACGACAATTTCTTCGAACTCGGCGGCCATTCGTTGTTGGCGGTGAGCCTGATCGAGCGCATGCGTCAGGCCGGTCTGAGCGCCGATGTGCGGGTGCTGTTCAATCAGCCGAACCTGGCCGCACTGGCGCGATCCTTGGGCAGTGGCCGGGAAATCGCAGTGCCGGCCAATCTGATTGCCGCCGATTGCACGCACATCACCCCGGACATGCTGACCCTGACCACGCTGGAACAGGCCAGTATCGATCGTATCGTCGCCACGGTGCCGGGCGGTGCGGCTAACGTACAGGATATCTATCCGCTGGCACCGTTGCAGGAAGGCATTCTTTATCACCATCTCAGTGCTGAGCAGGGCGATCCGTACCTGCTGCAATCGCGTCTGGCCTTCGACAGTCTTGAACGTCTGCACAGCTTCGCCGAGCACTTGCAGCAGATCATCGCCCGTCACGACATTCTGCGCACAAGTGTGGTCTGGGAAGGTTTGCCAAGCCCGCATCAGGTGGTCTGGCGCGTGGCGCAGATGGTTGTGCAGCACGTGCCGCTGGCTGCGCAGAACGGCGACATTCTCGAGCAGTTGCACGCGCAATTCGATGCGCGGCATTACCGTCTCGACCTGACCCTCGCGCCGCTGATCCGCATGGTCTACGCCGAGGATCCATTGCACCAGCAAGTCGTCGCTATCGTGCTGTTCCATCACTCGATCCTCGACCACACCGCCATGGACGTGATCGGCCGGGAAATGCACGCGCTGATGTTCGATCAACTCGACACGCTGACGCCGCCGATGCCGTACCGCAATTACGTGGCGCAAGCACGCCAGGGCGCCGATGAGCAGGAACACGAGGCGTTCTTCCGCGAAATGCTCGGCGATATCGACGAGCCGACCTTGCCCTTCGGTCTGCAGGATGTTCAGGGCGACGGGCGCGGCATCGAAGAAGCGCTGCAACCGGTCGATGCCGCGCTCAATCGGCGCCTGCGTGAACAGGCGCGGCAGTTGGGCGTCAGCCCGGCGAGCCTGATGCACATGGCCTGGGCGCAGGTATTGGGCGTGGTCTCCGGCCGCCACGACGTGGTCTTCGGCACCGTGCTCATGGGGCGCATGCAGGGTGGTGAGGGCGCCGACCGCACGTTGGGGGTGTTTATCAATACCCTGCCGCTGCGGGTTGATCTCGCTGAATGTGTGCGCGCCGGGGTGAAAGCCACCCACGCGCGGCTGACGGCGCTGCTCGCTCATGAACACGCGTCGCTGGCGCTGGCCCAGCGTTGCAGCGGCATGCAGGGTTGCGCGCCGCTGTTCAGCGCCTTGCTCAACTACCGGCACAGCGCTGCTGGACAACAGCCGCAAGACGGCCAGGGGATCTGGCAAGGCGTGCGCATGCTCGGCGGCGAGGAGCGCAGCAATTATCCGCTGACCTTGTCGGTGGATGATTTGGGCGACGGTTTTGCCCTGGACGTACTGGCGCTCGCCGAGATCGGTGCACAACGCATCGCCAGCTACATGCACACTGCACTGGAACATCTGGTGCAAGCGCTGGAGCATCAGCCCCGGACGCCACTCAATCAGCTGCCGATTCTGTCGCTGCCCGAGCTGACGCGACTGCTGGTCGACTTTAATCGCAGTGCCGTCGCGTTTCCCCGTGGCGCAACCCTTCATGCGCTGGTCGAGACTCAGGCGGCGCAACGGGCGGATGCGCTGGCCGTGGTGCAGGGCACGCAAGCGTTGACCTATGCCCAGCTCAATCAGCGCGCCAACCGTCTGGCCCACCATCTGCTGAGCCTTGGCGTGCGACCAGACGACCGCATCGCGGTGTGCGTGCGGCGTAGCCCGCAGATGCTGGTGGCGCTGCTGGCGATCCTCAAGTCGGGCGCCGGTTATGTGCCGATCGACCCGACATACCCGGCGGAACGCATTGCTTACCTGCTGGAGGACAGCGCTCCGTTGGCGGTTCTGGCCGAGGCCTCGACGCGAGATCTGCTCGGTGCCGCGCCGGTGATCGATCTCGATGGCTGTGACTGGGCGCATCTGCCGGATACCAATCCGCAGGTGCCGACGCTGACCCCGGCGCATCTGGCCTACGTGATCTACACCTCGGGTTCCACCGGCCAGCCGAAAGGCGTGATGGTCGAACACGCGACGCTGAAAAACCTCGTGCACTGGCACAACGGCGCCTTTGACCTGCACGCCGGCAGCCACACGGCGAGTGTCGCGGGTTTCGGTTTTGATGCGATGGCGTGGGAGGTCTGGCCGGCGCTGTGTGTCGGCGCGACCCTGCATCTGCCGCCGCAAGCGGTGAGCAACGAGCATCTGGACGAGTTGCTGGCGTGGTGGCGTGCGCAGCCGCTGCAGGTGAGTTTTCTGCCCACGCCGGTCGCCGAATACGCCTTCAGTCGCAACCTCGGCCACCCGACCTTGCGCACGTTGCTGATCGGTGGCGACAAATTGCGCCAGTTCCCGCGTGAGCAGACCTTCTCGGTGATCAATAACTACGGCCCGACCGAAGCCACGGTGGTTGCCACCTCCGGCGCGGTGGAGGCCGGGCAGGTGCTGCATATCGGCCGGCCGATGGCCAACGCGAAGGTTTACCTGCTCGACGACCAGCAGCGCCCCGTCCCGGCCGGCGTCGCCGGCGAGGTGTATGTGGGTGGTGCCGGTGTGGCGCGCGGTTATCTGCATCGCCCCGAGCTGAACGCCGAGCGCTTCCTCGACGACCCGTTCAGCGACGCACCGCAGGCGCGCATGTACCGCACCGGCGACCTCGCACGCTGGCTGTCTGACGGCGATATCGAGTACCTGGGACGTAACGATGATCAGGTCAAGCTGCGCGGCGTGCGCATCGAGCCGGGCGAAATCGAAGCGGCGTTGAGTGGTCATGAAGCCGTACAGGATTGCGTGGTGCTGGTGCGCGACGGGCAGTTGCTGGCGTGGTTTACCGAACGTCTGAGCGTCGAGATCGAGGATTTGCGCCGTCATCTGCAAGCGCAGTTGCCGCAAGCCCTGGTGCCCGCCGCTTACGTGCGTCTGCAAGCACTGCCGCTGACCGCCAATGGCAAACTCGACCGCAAGGCTTTGCCAGAGCCGGATCAAACGGCGTGGCTGAGCCGCGAATATGCTGCACCGCAAGGCGCGGTGGAAATGGCCTTGGCGCAGATCTGGTCCGAAGTCCTCAACGTCGAACAGGTCGGCCGTCACGATAATTTCTTCGAGCTGGGCGGGCATTCGTTGCTGGCGGTGACGCTGATCGAACGCATGCGTCAGGCCGATCTGAGCACCGACGTGCGCGTGCTGTTCAGCCAACCGACACTGGCCGCGCTGGCCGCAGCGGTGGGCAGTGGTCGCGAGGTCGCCGTGCCGGAGAATCTGATTGCGGCCGGTTGCACGCACATCACCCCGGACTTGCTGCCGCTGGTGCAACTGGATCAGGCCAGCATCGAGCGCATCGTCGCCACGGTGCCGGGCGGTGCGGCCAATGTGCAGGATATTTATCCGCTGGCGCCGTTGCAGGAAGGGATTCTGTATCACCACCTCAGCGCCGCGCAGGGCGATCCGTACTTGTTGCAATCGTGTCTGGCGTTCGACAGCCTCGAGCGTTTTCAAGGGTTCGCGGCGGCGTTGCGTCAGGTCATGACGCGCCACGACATTCTGCGCACTTGCGTGCTCTGGCAAGGCTTGGCGGCGCCGGTGCAAGTGGTCTGGCGCCGTGTGGAGTTGCCGGTCCAAGCCGTGACGCTGGAGCCCGCGCAGGGTGATGCCATCGATCAACTGCGCGCGCGCTTCGATGCGCGGCACTGGCGTCTGGACCTGGGCCAGGCACCGTTGCTGCGTCTGGTGTATGCCCTTGATCCGGACAATCAGCGCGTGGTTGCCATGCTGTTGTTCCACCACATCGCCATGGACCACACCGCGCTGGCGGTGGTCAGCGCTGAAATGCAGGCGATTTTGCGAGGTGATGAGCGGCTGCCGGAGGCCGCTGTGCCGTACCGTAATTATGTCGCGCAGACCCGCCTTGGCGTCAGCGAGCGGGAGCACGAGGTGTTCTTCCGCGAGATGCTCGGCGACATCGACGAACCGACACTGCCCTTTGGCCTGCAGGATGTGCACGGCGACGGTAACGACATCGAGGAAGCCTGCCTGCCGCTGCCCGCCGAGGTAGCGCAGCGTTTGCGCAGCCAGGCGCGGTTGCTTGGCGTCAGCGTCGCCAGCCTGTTCCATCTCGCTTGGGCACAGGTGCTGGCGGCAACCTCCGCTCAGCAGCGGGTGGTTTTCGGTACGGTGCTGTTGGGCCGAATGCAGGGCGGGGCGGGCGCGGATCGCGGGCTGGGCATGTTCATCAACACCCTGCCATTGCGCGTGGATGTCGACGAAACCAGCGTGCGCGCCGGGGTCAAGGCGACGCATGCGCGGCTCAGCGCGCTGTTGGCTCACGAACATGCGTCGCTGGCATTGGCCCAGCGTTGCAGCGGTGTCGCGGCGCCGTCACCCCTGTTCAGCGCGATGCTCAATTACCGTCATAGCGACAGCGAAGCTCAGCAAAATAACAAGCGCGAGGCCTGGCAGGGCATCGAATCCCTGGCCGGAGAGGAACGCACCAATTACCCGTTGACCCTCAACGTCGACGATCTGGGCAGCGGCTTCCAACTGACCGTGATGACGCCGTCGCGCATTGGTGCGGCACGCATCGGCCAGTACATGCACAACGCGCTGATTGCACTGGTTGAAGCATTGCAGCACACCCCACAGCAAGCGTTGAACCGCCTCACGGTGTTGTCGGACGAGGACCGGCAGGCGTTGCTGTTCGGCCTCAACCACACCGACGTCGATTACGATTTGCAGCAAACGCTGCACGGCCTGTTCGAAGCGCAGGTGCAACGTACACCGCAGGCTGTGGCCGTTGTCGCTGGTGACCAGGCATTGAGCTACGCGCAGTTGAACGAGCGCGCCAACCGCTTGGCCCGGCACTTGCTCAGCCTTGGTGTGCACGTGGATGCGCGGGTGGCAATCTGCGTCGAACGCAGCCTGGAAATGGTCATCGGCTTGCTGGCGATCAACAAGGCCGGCGCCGCGTATGTGCCGCTAGACCCGGCCTATCCGCCGGAGCGCCTTGCCTACATGCTCGAGGACAGCGCGCCGGCCGTGGTGCTGGTGCACGGGGCGACCCGCGCGTTGCTGGGGGACATCGCCACAGCGGCGGTCGATCTTGACCAGGACACTTGGCAAGCGTTGTCTGCCGACAATCCGCAAATTCCGGCGCTGACACCGCAGCACAGCGCCTACGTGATCTACACCTCCGGCTCGACCGGCCAGCCCAAAGGCGTAGTCAACGAGCATGCGGGTGTGGTCAACCGTTTGCTGTGGATGCAGGACGCCTATCGCCTGACGGCGGCCGATTCGGTGTTGCAGAAAACCCCGTTCAGCTTCGACGTATCGGTGTGGGAGTTCTTCTGGCCGCTGATGACCGGCGCGCGACTGGTCATGGCGCAGCCCGGTGGGCACAAGGATCCGCGCTACCTGAGCGAAGTGATCGAACGTGAACACATCACCACGCTGCACTTTGTGCCGTCGATGCTCGATGTGTTTCTCGCCAACAGCGACACCGCCCGCAGCAGCAGTCTGCGTCAGGTGATGTGCAGCGGCGAGGCGTTGCCGGGCAGTCTGGTGCGGCGTTTCAAACGGCAATTGCCGGGTTGCGCGTTGCACAACCTCTACGGCCCGACCGAAGCAGCCGTCGACGTGACCGCGTGGGATTGCGCCGGATCGATCGAGCAAACCCCGGACAACACGCCGATCGGCAAACCGATCGCCAACACCCGGATGTACATCCTTGATGCGCAACAGCAGCCAGTGCCGCAAAGCGTGATTGGCGAACTGTACATTGCCGGTGTGCAGGTGGCGCGCGGTTATCTGAACCGGCCGCAGCTGACGGCCGAACGTTTCCTCGAGGATCCGTTTCACCCGCAGGGACGCATGTACCGCACCGGTGACGTCGCGCGCTATCGGCCTGACGGCAACATCGAGTACCTGGGCCGTAATGATGATCAGGTGAAGATCCGCGGCTTGCGCATCGAACTGGGCGAAATCCAGGCACGCCTGACCCAGATCGCTGGGGTCCAGGAAGCCGTGGTGCTGGCCCGCGAAGACGCCCCCGGCGACAAACGTCTGGTCGCGTATTACACCGGCGAATGCCTGGCAATCGACGTGCTGCGCAGTCAATTGCTGGAGCATTTGCCGGACTACATGGTGCCTGCGGTGTTCGTGCATCTCGACAGTTTGCCGCTGAGCCCGAACGGCAAACTCGACCGCAAGGCGTTGCCGGCACCGGACCAGGGCGCGCTGAAAACACGCGAATACGAAGCCCCGGTCGGCGAAGTCGAAATCACCCTCGCACGGCTGTGGGGTGAGCTGCTCAATGTCGAACGGGTAGGGCGTCATGACCACTTTTTTGAGCTGGGTGGTCACTCGCTGCTGGCGGTCAGTCTGATCGGCCGGTTGCGTCAGGAAGGCATGGAAGCCGATGTCAGGTCGTTGTTCGAACATCCGACCCTGGCTGGCTACGCCGCAATTACCGAGCGAATGGAGATCGTCCTGTGAACGTGATCGAACTGTTGGCCACATTGAAGGCTAAAGACATCCAGCTGGCGGTCACCGATGATCAGCTTCGGGTGAACGGCAACAAGCAGGCCTTGAGCGATCCGGCGTTGCTGGCGCTGTTGCGCGAACACAAACCGGCGCTGATTGAACTGATCAAGGCCGGGCAATACTCGGCGACCAAGGCCGGCCAGGTCGAGGTGCCGACCAACGGCATAGCGGCCGACGCCACGCAGATCACACCGTCGATGCTGACCCTGGTCGAGCTGGATCAGTCCAGCATCGACTCCCTCGTGGCGCAAGTGCCCGGCGGCGCGGCGAATGTGCAGGACATTTACCCGCTGGCGCCGTTACAGGAAGGCATTCTGTATCACCACGTCAGTGGCGGCGAAGGCGATCCGTATGTGATGCAGTCACAATTCGCCTTTGCCAGCCGCGAACGTTTTCAGGCTTTCGCGCAGGCGCTGCAAAGCGTCATCAATCGCCATGACATTCTCCGCACGTCGGTGCACTGGCAAGGCCTGGATGCCCCGGTGCAGATGGTCTGGCGCCGTGCCGAGCTGTCGGTGGAAGAGGTCGAGGTCCCTGACGCTGACGGCGATGTGCTGGCGTACCTGCACGAGCGTTTCGACGCCCGACACTTTCGTCTCGACGTCAGCCGTGCGCCGCTCATGCGCTTGGCCCATGCCTGGGATGACGCCGGGCAACGAGTGATTGCGACGTTGCTGTTCCACCACATGGCCCTCGACCACTCGGCACTCGACGTGGTGCGGCATGAAATGCGCGCCTGTCTCAGCGGGCAGCGCGAGTTGTTGGGGCAGCCGGTGCCGTTTCGCAATTACGTGGCGCAGGCGCGCCTGGGGGTCAGCGAAGCCGAGCATGAGGCGTTTTTCCGCGAGATGCTCAGCGACATCGATGAGCCGACGTTGCCGTACGGCTTGCAAGACGTGCAGGGTGACGGCAGCGGGATTGCCGAATTGAGCCAACCGATCGAGGCGCTGCTGGGCCAGCGTTTGCGCACCCAGGCACGCCAGCTCGGGGTGAGCGCCGCCAGCCTGTTTCACCTCGGCTGGGCGCAGGTACTGGCGGCGTTGACCGGCAAGGAACAGGTGGTGTTCGGCACGGTGCTGATGGGGCGCATGCAAGGCGCCGAAGCGGTCGACCGGGCGCTGGGGATTTTCATCAATACCTTGCCGTTGCGGGTGAATGTCGACAGCACCGACGTGCGCGCCGCCGTCAACGCCACCCATGAGCGGCTGACCACGCTGATGCGCCATGAATACGCGCCGCTGGCACTCGCCCAGCGCTGCAGCAACGTGGTCGCGCCGACGCCGTTGTTCAGCACGCTGCTCAATTACCGCCACAGTCACAACGTCACCACGGCCAGCGCTGAAACGCTGGCGGCGTGGGCGGGCATTGCCACCCTGCATTCCGAGGAGCGCACCAACTATCCGCTGACCCTGAGCGTGGATGACCTCGGTGATGCGTTCAGTCTGACGTTGCTGGCGAGCACGCAGATCAACCCTCAGCGGATCTGCGCCTACATGCACTGTGCGTTGGAAAACCTGCTGCTGGCACTCGAGCAGGCCCCGCAAACCCCGGTCAATCAACTGCCGGTTCTGCCCGCAGCGGAGCTTGAGCAAGTGCTGGCTGGCTTCAACGCTACGCACATGAGTTTCCCTGCGGCTCAGACCCTGCAAAAACGCTTCGAGGCCCAGGTTGCCCAACGGCCGGAAGCGTTGGCGGCAGTGTTTGCCGACGCCCAATTGACCTACGCCGAGCTCAACCGCCACGCCAATGCCCTGGCACACCACTTGATCGAGCACGGGGTAAAACCCGACGACCGCGTGGCCATCGTCGCCCGTCGGGGGCTCGATACGCTGATCGGGCTGGTCGCGATTCTCAAGGCCGGCGCCGGTTACGTGCCGGTCGATCCGGCGCACCCGGCCGAGCGCTTGCACTATCTGCTGGGCGACAGCACGCCTGTGGTGGTCCTCACCCAAACCGATCTGCGTGCGCGCTTGCCGGCGCTAGACGTACCGGTAATCGACCTCGACCGCTGCACCTGGCCGCTGACTTGCACGCTCGACCCGCAGGTGCCGGGCCTTGGCGCCTCACACCTCGCCTACGTGATCTACACCTCCGGCTCCACCGGCCTGCCCAAAGGTGTGATGGTCGAGCATCAGACCTTGAATAATCTGGTCGACTGGCACTGCACGGCCTTCGACCTGTGCGCCGGCCGCCACACCTCAAGCCTCGCCGGTTTCGGGTTCGACGCGATGGCCTGGGAAGTCTGGCCGGCCTTGTGTGCAGGCGCGACCTTGCACCTGGCGCCGACCCACGATGGCAACGAAGACATCGATGCGCTACTGGCGTGGTGGTGCGCACAACCGCTGGACGTGAGTTTTTTGCCGACTCCGGTGGCCGAATACGCCTTCAGCCAGAACCTCGAACACCCGACCCTGCGCACGCTGCTGATCGGCGGCGACCGCTTGCGCCAGTTCAACCGCAACCAGCATTTCGACGTGATCAACAACTACGGCCCGACCGAGGCCACCGTGGTCGCGACCTCGGGGCGGGTCGACAGCGGCGACGCGTTGCACATCGGGAAACCGGTGAGCAACGCCACGGTGTACCTGCTCGATGAGCACCAGCGCCCGGTGCCGATGGGCGTGGCGGGCGAGTTGTACGTCGGCGGTGCCGGCGTCGCCCGTGGTTACCTCAATCGAGCACAAATGACCGCCGAGCGCTTTCTGCGTGACCCGTTCAGCCGCTTGCCGAACGCGCGGATGTACCGCACCGGGGATCTGGCGCGCTGGCGCGAGGATGGCACGCTTGAATACCTGGGGCGCAATGACGATCAGGTGAAAATCCGCGGCGTGCGCATCGAACTGGGCGAAATCGAAACCTGCCTCAATCAGTTGCCGGGGATTCAGGAAGCCGTGCTGCTGGCCCGCGAGGACCAACCCGGCCAGCCGCGACTGGTGGCGTACTTCACCGAGCAGGCGCAGGTCGAAGCGCTGCCGGTCGGCGAGTTGCGTGCGCAATTGTTGAGTCGCTTGCCGGAGTACATGGTGCCGGTAGCGTTCGTCAAACTCGCCGCGTTGCCGTTGACCGCCAATGGCAAGGTCGACCGCAAAGCCTTGCCGGCACCGCAGCTGTCGGCGTTGTTTACCCGCGAATACGTGGCGCCCGAAGGCGAGGTGGAAACCGCGCTGGCGCAGATCTGGACCGACGTGCTGCACGTCGAGCGGGTCGGGCGTCAGGATCACTTTTTTGAGCTTGGCGGCCATTCGCTGCTGGCGATGCGCATGGTCTCGCAAGTTCGGCAACGGCTCGGCGTCGAACTGGCACTGGCTGAGCTGTTCGCCAACGCCGAACTGGCGGCGGTTGCGGCGGTACTGAGCGCGGCCGGACGCTGCACGCAACCGGAGATTGTGCCGGTGCCGCGTGACGGCGCCTTGCCGCTGTCGTTCGCCCAGCAGCGCTTGTGGTTTCTGGCGCAAATGGAAGGTGCCAACACCGCGTACAACATTCCCATCGGTTTGCGCCTGCGTGGGCAACTCGATGAACACGCCCTGCAACAAGCCTTGGCGCGCATCGTCGCCCGTCACGAAACCCTGCGCAGCCGTTTCGCCCAATTCAACGACGAGGCGCAAGTGCTGATCGCCCCGGTCGACAGCGGCTTATTGCTGCGCGTTGAAGACCTGCGCCAACACCCGCAAGCCGACGAGACCTTAGCGGCGCTGATTCAGGGCGAAGCCTCGGGGCCGTTCGATTTACAGGATGACGCGCTGATTCGCGGACGGCTGGTGCGGATGGCCGACGATCATCATGTGCTGTTGCTGACCCTGCACCACATCATTTCCGATGGCTGGTCGATGGGTGTTCTGACCCGCGAATTGATGGCGTTGTATCAGGCGTTCAGCCATGGCAAGCCGGATCCACTGCCGCCGCTGACGCTGCAATACACCGATTACGCAGTGTGGCAAAGGCGCTGGCTCAGTGGTGAGGTGTTGCAGCGCCAGAGTGAATACTGGCAACAGACCCTGGCGGGTGCTCCGGCGCTGTTGACGCTGCCGACCGATCGTGCACGGCCAGCGCAGCAGGATTACGCCGGCAGCACCGTCGATGTGGTGCTCGATGAACGCCTGAGCGCCGGACTCAAGGCCTTGGCCCAGCGTCACGGCGTGACGATGTACATGCTCATGCTCAGTGCCTGGGCGAGCCTGTTGAGTCGTTTGTCGGGGCAAGCCGAAGTGGTCATCGGTTCGCCGGTGGCCAACCGTACCCGCGCCGAGATCGAAGGTTTGATCGGCATGTTCGTCAACACGCTGGCCTTGCGCATCGACACCTCGGGCGAGTTGAGCAGCGAAGCGCTACTGGCGCGGGTCAAGGCGCGAACGCTGGACGCCCAGGCGCATCAGGATCTGCCGTTCGAGCAAGTGGTGGAAATCACCCGGCCGCTGCGCAGCATGGCGCACAGCCCGTTGTTTCAGGCGATGTTCAGTTGGGACAGCGGCCACGGCGCCAGTCTGAGTCTGGGCGAGCTGACACTGGAAAGCGTCGCCGAGCCGAGCCACTTCGCCAAATTTGATTTGTCGCTGACGTTGGCAGACGCGCCGGGCGGGATTTGCGGTGCGCTGGAATACGCCATTGCCTTGTTCGATGAGTCGACCATCAAGCGCTACGTCGGCTACTTCCAGCGTCTGTTGCAGGCGATGGTCAACAATGATCAAGCGGTGCTGGAGCAGGTGACGTTGTTGGCCGACGACGAGCGTCAGCATCTGCTGGTTGATCTCAACGCCACCGTTGTCGCCCACGATCTTGAGCAGACCGTCCATGGCCGCTTCGAGATGCAGGTGTTGCGCACGCCAGACGCTGATGCCGTGGTGGCCGGTGAGCTGCGTTTGAGCTACGCCGAGTTGAACCGCCGCGCCAACCAACTCGCCCATCACCTGCGCCAGTGCGGCGTGGGCAGTGATGCGCGGGTGGCGATCTGCGTCGAGCGCGGGCCGCAATTGCTGGTCGGTCTGCTGGCGATTCTCAAGGCCGGCGGCGCTTACGTGCCGCTCGATCCTGGTTATCCCGCCGAACGTCTGGCCTACATGCTCGAGGACAGCGCGCCAACGGTGCTGCTGGTGCATGCGCCGACGCGTGCGCTGATTGGCGAGTGGGCGGGCGTGCGGGTCGATTTCGACCAGTGCACCTGGCAAGACCTGGCGCAGAGCAATCCGCAGGTGCCAGGCCTGAGCGCGGCGAATCTGGCCTATGTGATTTATACCTCCGGCTCCACCGGCAAGCCGAAAGGCGTGATGGTCGAGCATCGCAACCTGGGCAATCTGCTGTACTGGAGCGCCAGCCTATGCCCGCTTTCAACCGGCGCCGCGCTGTTGCAGAAAACCCCGTTCAGCTTCGACGCCTCGGTGTGGGAGCTATTCTGGCCGTTAAGCTGCGGCATGCGTCTGGTGCTCGCCGGGCCGGACGACCACCGCGATCCGGCCGCGCTGGTGCAGCTGATTCGTGAGCAACAGGTCAATGTCATCCAGTTCGTACCGGCGCTGTTGCAGCCATTCCTTGAAGTGGAAGAAGTCGGTGAATGCCGCAGCCTGACCGATGTGTTCTGTGGCGGCGGTGAGCTGACCGCCGCGTTGGTGCGCAGCGTTCGCGAGCGTCTGCCGCATGTGCGCCTGCACAACGTTTATGGCCCGACCGAAGCCACTGTCGACAGCACCGTGTGGACGCTGGAACCTCATTCGCCGGTACCGCAAGGCGCGCCGCCGATTGGCAAACCGCTGTGCAATACCCGCGTGTACATCCTCGATGCTCATCAGCAACCGACGCCATTGGGTGTGGTCGGCGAGATGTATCTCGCCGGCGTGCAGGTCGCACGGGGTTATCTGAATCGGCCTGAGCTGACAGCCGAACGCTTCCTCGACGATCCGTTCAGTGATCAGCCTGGCGCGCGTTTGTACCGCACCGGCGACATCGCGCGGTATCTGGCCGATGGCAATATCGAGTATCTGGGGCGCAACGACGATCAGATCAAGATCCGTGGTTTGCGTATCGAACTGGGCGAGATTCAGGCGCAGCTGGCGCGTGTCGACGGCGTGCGTGAAGCGGCCGTGCTTGCCCGTGCAGATGTGCCGGGCGAGCAGCGGCTGGTGGCGTATTACAGCGGCGAGTGTCTGGAGAACGATCAGCTACGCAGCCAAATGCTCAGGCATCTGCCGAATTACATGGTGCCTGCCTTGTTTGTGCATTTGCAGGCCTTGCCGCTGAGCCCCAACGGCAAACTGGATCGACAGGCCTTGCCGGCTCCCGATCAGACTGCACTGTTGACCCGCGAGTACGAAGCCCCGATCGGTGAAGTCGAAACCGTCATAGCCGGGATCTGGGCCGAGCTGCTGAAGGTTGAGCGGGTCGGGCGCTTTGATCATTTCTTCGAGCTGGGCGGCCACTCGCTGTTGGCGGTCAATCTGGTCGCGCGCATGCGCCGGGCCGGCCTGTCGGCGGATATTCGCGTACTGTTCGGTCAACCGACACTGGCCGCATTGGCAGCGGCGGTAGGTGGAGAACCCGATGCGGCGGTGCCGGCAAATCTTGTTCCGGCGGGCTGCACGCGTATCACGCCTGATTTGTTGTCACTGGTGACGCTGGATCAAGCGACGATTGACCGCATCGTTGCGAGTGTCCCCGGCGGTGCCTGCAACGTTCAGGAGATCTACCCGCTGGCGCCTTTGCAGACCGGCATCCTGTTCCATCATCTGGCGGCCGCGCAGGGCGATCCGTATGTGCTGCAGGCGCAGTTTGCCTTCGCCGACGAACAGCGTTTGCAGGCCTTCACCGATGCGCTGCAACGGGTGATCGAGCGCCAGGACATTCTGCGCACTTCGCTGTTTTGGGAGGGGCTGGAGCAGCCGGTGCAAGTGGTCTGGCGTCAGGCTTCGCTGAGCTGCGAGGCCTTGGAACCGGACACCGAAGGGGGCGACGCACTGAGCCAGTTGCGTCACCGGTTCACCGTCGATAACTACCGCATGCCCGTCACCGAGGCGCCGCTGATACGCGTGGTGTACAGCCGCGATGTGTCCAATCAACGCGTGGTGGCATTGTTGCTATTCCATCACTTGGTCATGGATCACGTGGCGCTTGAGGTGTTGCAGCACGAGATGCAGGCGTTTCTGCTCGGCAACACCGGGCACTTGAGCGAACCGGTGCCGTATCGCAATTACGTGGCGCACACCCAGGCCGGTCTGAGTGAGCAAGAGCACGATAGCTTCTTCCGCGAAATGCTCGGCGCCATCGATGAGCCGACCTTGCCCTACGGTCAGAATCTGGCCCATGACGGTCCCGCGCAACAAGCACAGCTGACCCTGGAAAACCCACTCAGCCACAGCGTACGTCAACAGGCGCGGCGCTTGGGTGTCAGCGCCGCCAGCCTGATGCACCTCGCCTGGGCGCAGGTGTTGGGGCAATTGTCCGGGCGCGACGCGGTGGTCTTCGGCACGGTGTTGCTCGGCCGATTGCAGGGCGGTGAAGGCGCCGAGCGCGCGCTGGGTGTGTTCATCAATACCTTGCCGCTGTGCATTGAGTTGAACGCCCATAGCGTCAAAGGTGCCGCATTGGCGACCCATGAACGCCTGAGTCAATTGCTCGCCCATGAACATGCGCAACTGGCGCAGGTGCAGCAGTGCAGCGCCATGCCGTCGGGTACGCCGCTGTTCAGCACGCTGCTCAACTATCGTCACAGCGCCCCGGTCGGGCCGATATCAGCCGAAGTGCAAGCGGCGTGGCACGGCATGCAATTGCTCGAGGCCGAGGAGCACACCAACTATGGCCTGACCCTCAGTGTTGATGATCTCGGTGAAGACTTCAGCCTGAAGGTATTGGCCGGGGCGGGGTTTGATGCGCAGCGTATCTGTGGCTACATGCATCGTGCGTTGTGCACCTTGCTTGATGCGCTGGAGCATACGCCGCACGTGGGGTTTGATCGGTTGTCGATCCTGCCGGCACCGGAGCGTGAACAGTTGCTGGTGCGCTTCAATGCGACCGAGGCCGACTATCCGCGTGGGCTGACGATTGCCCAGCGTTTCGAGTCGCAGGTCGCTGAGCGTCCGCAGGCTGTGGCAGCGGTGTTTGCCGGGCAGCCACTGACGTATTCGCAACTCAATCGACAGGCCAATGCGTTGGCGCATCACTTGATTGGATCGGGCGTGAAACCCGATGATCGTGTGGCAATCGTCGCCCGCCGCGGTCTGGATACGCTGGTCGGTCTGGTGGCCATTCTCAAGGCTGGCGCCGGTTATGTGCCGATCGATCCGGCGCATCCCGCCGAGCGCATCAGCTATCTGCTCGGCGACAGCGCACCAGTCGCGGTGCTCACTCAAAGCGATCTGCACGGGAGACTACCGGCGCTGACCGTGCCAGTGATCGATCTCGACCTGTGCGCATGGCCGGCGCAGGCACAGTACAACCCGGCGGTACCGGGCCTGAGCGCTGCGCATCTGGCGTACGTGATCTACACCTCGGGTTCGACGGGCCTGCCCAAAGGGGTCATGGTCGAGCATCGGACGCTGTCCAACCTGATCGACTGGCACTGTGAAGCGTTCGATTTACGCGCCGGCAGCCACACCTCAAGCCTTGCCGGGTTTGGCTTCGATGCGATGGCGTGGGAAGTCTGGCCGGCCCTGTGTGTGGGCGCGACGGTGCACCTGGCGCCGGTCCACGACGGTAGTGAAGACATCGACGCGCTGCTCGAATGGTGGCGCGGACAATCGTTGGATGTGAGCTTCCTGCCCACGCCGATCGCTGAATACGCGTTCAGCCAGAGCCTCGATCACCCGACTTTGCGCACCTTGCTGATTGGTGGTGACCGCTTGCGTCAGTTCAGCCGCCGCCAGCGCTTCGCGGTGATCAACAATTACGGCCCGACCGAAGCCACCGTGGTCGCCACTTCCGGGCGTATCGACGTCGGCGCGGCGTTGCACATCGGCAAACCGGTGGCGAACGCGGCGGTTTACCTGCTCGACGAGCAGCAACGCCCGGTGCCAATGGGCGTCATGGGCGAGTTGTACGTCGGTGGCGCGGGGGTGGCCCGGGGTTATCTGAACCGCGCCGATCTGACCGCCGAGCGCTTTCTGCGCGATCCGTTCAGCCGCACGCCGAATGCGCGTATGTACCGCACCGGTGACCTTGCCCGTTGGCGCGATGACGGCTCGCTCGACTACTTGGGGCGTAACGACGACCAGGTGAAAATCCGTGGCATGCGCATTGAATTGGGCGAAATCGAGGCCCGCCTCAATCAGCTCCCCGGTATCAACGAAGCGGTGCTGCTGGCCCGCGAGGATCAACCCGGCCAGGCCCGGCTGGTGGCCTATTTCACCGAACAGGCGAGGACCGAGCCACTGGCGGTGGGCGAGTTGCGCGCACAGCTGCTGACGCAGTTGCCGGACTACATGGTGCCGGCCGCGTTTGTCCGGCTCGAGGCTTTGCCGCTGACCGCCAATGGCAAAGTCGACCGCCGAGCGTTGCCGACACCGGATCTGACCGCGCTGCCCACCCGCGAATACGCAGCGCCGCAAAGCGAACTGGAAACCGCCCTGGCGCAGATATGGGCCGAGGTGCTGCAAGTCGAGCAGGTCGGCCGTCACGATCACTTTTTTGAACTCGGCGGTCATTCGCTGTTGGCGATGCGCATGGTCTCGCTGGTCCGTCAGCGCCTCGGGGTCGAACTGGCGTTGAGTGATCTGTTTGCCGATGCGCAATTGAGCGCAGTCGCTGATGTATTGAATCGTGCCGGGCGCAGCGCGCTTGCGGACATTGTGCCGGCACCGCGTGATCAAGCGTTGCCGATGTCCTTCGCCCAACAACGCCTGTGGTTCCTGGCGCAGATGGTGGGTGGCAACTCGGCGTACAACATTCCTCTGGGCCTGCGCCTGCGCGGCTACCTCGACGTCGATGCCCTGCAGGCGGCGCTGGCACGGATCGTTGCCCGTCACGAAACCCTGCGCAGCCGTTTCATCAGCCTTGACGACAGCGCACATGTGGCCATTGCCCCGGTCGACAGCGGCCTGCTCTTGCGCGTGGACGACCTGCGCCAAGCCTTGCAAACCGAGCACACCGTGCAGGAATTGATGGCGCAGGAAGCCTCGACAGCGTTTGATCTGCACAACGATCCATTGATTCGCGGACGGCTGGTGCGCTTGGCCGACGATCATCATGTGTTGCTGTTGACCGTGCATCACATCGTCGCCGACGGCTGGTCGATGGGCGTGCTGACCCGTGAGTTGATGGCGTTGTATCAAGCGTTCAGCCACGGTCAGCCTGATCCGCTGCCGCCACTGACCCTGCAATACGGCGACTACGCCGTGTGGCAGCGTCAGTGGCTCAGCGGTGAAGTGCTGCAGCGGCAAAGCGACTACTGGCAGCAGACTCTCGACGGCGCGCCGGCCTTGTTGACGCTGCCCACCGATCGCCCGCGCCCGGCCCAACAGGCCTATGCCGGCAGCCACGTTGACGTGCTGCTGGACGAGCGCCTGAGTTCTGGCCTCAAAGCGTTGAGCCAGCGTCACGGCGCGACCCTGTTCATGACCCTGATGAGTGCCTGGGCGTTGCTGATGAGTCGCCTGTCCGGGCAGACCGATGTGGTGATCGGCGCGCCGGTGGCCAACCGCAGCCGCGCTGAAATTGAAGGCCTGATCGGCATGTTCGTCAATACGCTGGCCGTGCGCATCGACACCTCGGGCGCACCGAGCGTCGAACCGCTGCTGGCACGGGTCAAGGCGCGAACACTGGAGGCGCAGGCGCATCAGGACTTGCCGTTCGAGCAGGTGGTGGAAATCACCCGGCCGGTGCGCAGTCTAGCCCATAGCCCGCTATTCCAGACCACGCTGAGCTGGGACAGCAGCGTCGGCCCGCAACTGGCGTTGGGCGATTTGACCCTGGAGGGCGTCGCTGGGCCGGACGAGGTCGCCAAGTTCGACCTGACGCTGACCCTGGGCGAGGTCAACGGCGTGATTCGCGGCTCGCTGAACTACGCCACGGCGCTGTTCGATGCGCTGACGATCAAGCGCTACATCGGCTACTTCGAGCGTCTGCTCGAAGCGATGGTTGCCGATGATCAAACGGTGCTGGAACGTGTGCCATTACTGGCAAACGATGAACGCCAGTGCATGCTGTATGACTTCAACGCCACTGCGCGCGATTACCCGCAAACCCTGACCGTGCACGGGATTTTCCAGCAGCAGGCCGCCGCGCATCCCAAAGCTGTGGCAGCGGTGCATGGCGCACATTCACTGAGCTACTTTGAGTTGAACGCTCAGGCCAACCGTCTGGCGCATCATTTGATCACCGAAGAGGGTGTGCAACCGGGGGATCACGTGGCGATCCTGCTGCCGCGTTCGCTGGAGTTGCTGGTGGCGCAACTGGCCATTGCCAAATGCGCGGCGGCCTATGTGCCGCTGGACATCCATGCGCCGAGCGAACGTCAGGCGTTCATGGTCGAGGATTGCCGGGCGGTGGCGCTGTTGACCCTCAGCGGCGAAGACATCGACTACACCGCGCCGCGTATCGATCTGGACACGCTGACCCTCAACGGCCAGCCGACGCACAATCCAAACCTGCTGCAGTCGTCAGAGACGCTGGCGTACATCATGTACACCTCCGGTTCCACCGGCACGCCGAAAGGGGTGATGGTGCCGCACCGTGGCATCGGCCGGTTGGTACTCAACAACGGGTACGCCGATTTCAATGCGCAGGATCGTGTGGTTTTCGCCTCGAACCCGGCGTTCGATGCGAGCACCATGGACATCTGGGGGCCGCTGCTCAATGGCGCTCGCGTGGTGATCATCGACCATCAGACCCTGCTTGATCCGGACGCCTTCGGCCGCGAACTGAGTGCCACTGGCGCGACAATCCTGTTCGTCACCACCGCACTGTTCAACCAGTACGTGCAATTGATCCCGCAAGCCCTCAAAGGCCTGCGCATTCTGCTCTGTGGTGGCGAGCGCGGTGATCCGGCGGCGTTCCGCACGCTGCTGGCCGAGGCGGCGGAACTGCGAATTGTGCATTGCTACGGCCCGACTGAAACCACCACCTATGCCACGACGTTCGAAGTGAAAGAGGTGGCCGAAAACGCCGAGAGCGTGCCGATTGGCGGGCCGATTTCCAACACCCAGGTGTACGTGCTCGATGCGTATCAGCAACCGGTGCCGATGGGCGTCACCGGCGAGCTGTATATCGGCGGGCAGGGCGTGGCGCTGGGTTACCTGAACCGGCCGGACCTGACCGACGAGAAATTCCTCTGCGATCCGTTCAGCGAGATGCCGGGCGCATTGCTCTATCGCACCGGCGACCTGGCGCGCTGGCTGGCGCCGGGGCAACTCGACTGCATCGGCCGTAACGACGACCAGGTGAAGATTCGCGGTTTCCGCATCGAGCTGGGAGAAATCGAGAATCGCCTGCTCAATTGCCCAGGCATCAAGGAAGCGGTGGTGCTGGCGCGTCGCGACGGTCAGGACACCCCGCGTCTGGTGGCGTACTACACGGCGCACGATGAGCACTTGGACAGCGCCGAACTGCACGCCCAATTGCACGCACGACTGCCGGAATACATGCTGCCGACGGCGTGGGTGCAACTCGATGTCTTGCCGTTGAACAACAACGGCAAGGTTGATCGCAAGGCATTACCGGCACCGACGCCGGAGGCGCTGCTCAGTCGGGTCTACGAGGCACCGACCAACGCACTGGAAGCAAGTCTGGCGCAGGTCTGGGCCGAGGTGTTGCAGGTCGGGCAGGTCGGTCGCCGTGACAATTTCTTCGAGCTCGGCGGCCATTCATTGCTGGCCATGCGCATGCTCTCCCAGGTGCGCCAGCAATTGGGCGTGGAGCTGGCGCTGGCCGATCTGTTTGCCAACCCGGAACTGGCGGCGGTCGCCGACGTGTTGAGCCGGGCCGAATGCAGCCGCTTGCCGGAGATTCTGCCGGCGCCCCGCGATCAGGCGCTGCCGTTGTCGTTCGCCCAGCAACGCTTGTGGTTCCTCGCGCAGATGGACGGCGGCAACACCGCTTACAACATTCCTTTGGGCCTGCATTTACGTGGCCGACTCGACGTCGTGGCCCTGCAACGGGCATTGGCGCGGATCGTCGCGCGTCACGAAACCCTGCGCAGCCGTTTCACCCAACTGAATGACGAAGCACAAGTGCTGATTGCCCCGGTCGACAGTGGCCTGCCGCTGATTGAGGAGGATTGGCGGCAACAGCCGCAGACCGAAGGGACCTTGCGCGCTTTGCTCGAAACAGAGGCGCGCGCGCCGTTCAACTTGCAGGATGACACGTTGATTCGCGGACGGTTGGTGCGGCTGGCCGATGATCACCATGTGCTGTTGTTGACGATGCATCACATCATCTCCGACGGCTGGTCGATGGGCGTGCTGACCCGCGAACTGATGGCGCTGTATCAGGCGTTCAGCCGTGGCGAGGCAGATTCACTGCCAGCGCTGGCCCTGCAATACGCCGACTACGCGGTGTGGCAGCGGCGCTGGCTCAGCGGCGAGGTGCTGCAGCGCCAGAGCGATTACTGGCAGCACACCCTGGCCGGTGCCCCGGCGTTGTTGAGCCTGCCGACCGACCGTCCGCGTCCGGCGCAACAGGATCACCGCGGCGCCAGTGTCGAGATCGTGCTGGACGCGCAGACCAGCGCCGGTCTCAAGACGTTGTGTCAGCGCCACGGCGTGACGCCGTACATGGTGCTGATGAGCGCTTGGGCGATGTTGCTCGCTCGCCTGTCCGGGCAGTCCGATGTGGTCATTGGCTCGCCAGTGGCCAACCGAACCCGCGCGGAGATCGAAGGACTGATCGGCATGTTCGTCAACACCCTTGCGCTGCGCATCGATACCTCGGGCGATCTGACGGGCGCAGCGCTGCTGGCGCGGGTCAAGGCGCAGACGCTGGCCGCGCAGGCGCATCAGGATCTGCCGTTCGAACACGTGGTGGAAATCACCCGGCCGGTGCGCAGCCTTTCCCACACACCGTTGTTCCAGACCCTGGTGAGTTGGGACAGTAGCGTCGCGCCAGCCCTGGCATTGGGCGAGCTGACGCTGGAGGGCCTGGCCGGAGAAAATCACTTTGTGAAGTTCGACCTGTCGCTGAGCCTGGGGGAAAACCCGCAAGGCATCCGTGGCGCGCTGCGCTATGCCACGGCGTTGTTCGATGAGTCGACCGTGCAGCGTTTTGTCGGGTACTTGCAGCGCTTGCTGGCGGCGCTGGTCAGCGATGACCAAGGGGTATTGGCGCAGGTCAACCTGCTGGCGACGGATGAACAGCAGCGTTTGCTCGGCGACTTCAACGCGACGCAAGTCGATTGCCCGGTCGAACAACCGATCCAAAGCCTGTTCGAAGCGCAGGTGCAGCGTCAGCCGGACGCCATCGCCGTGCAGTCGGGGGAACACAGCCTGACCTATCGCGAGCTGAATGCCCGCGCCAATCGCCTCGCGCATCATCTGCGCCAGCAGGGCGTGGGGCCGGACGCGCGGGTGGCGCTGTGCGTCGAGCGTGGGCTTGATCTGGTGGTGGGGTTGCTCGGCATTCTCAAGGCCGGTGGCGCGTACGTGCCGCTGGATCCGGCTTATCCGGTGGAGCGCCTGGACTTTATGCTCAGGGATTGCGCGCCGGTGGCGGTGCTGGTGCAGACGGCCACCCGTGCGCTGTTTGCCGGGAGCAACGTGGCCGTGATCGACTTCGACCAATGCAGCTGGCACGCGCAATCGGAGAGCAATCCGCAGGTGCCTGGTCTGAGTCCTTCGAATCTGGCCTACATGATCTACACCTCGGGTTCGACCGGTACACCCAAAGGCGTGATGCTGGAACATCGTGGCTTGTGCAATCTGGTGCATTGGGGCTCGCAGATTTGCCCGCCAACCCCGGACGGCGCGTTGTTGCAGAAAGCACCGTTCAGTTTCGATGGCTCGGTGTGGGAGTTCTTCTGGCCGCTGACGGCCGGTGTGCGTCTGGTGCTGGCACGGCCCGGCGGCCATCGGGAGCCGGCGTATCTGGCGCAGGTGATTCGTCAGCAAAGGGTTACGGTCGTCAAGTTTGTGCCGGCGCTGTTGCAGCAGTTTGTTGAACTGCAGGAGGTCAGCGAATGCACCAGCCTCACCGATATTTTCTGTGGTGGTGGCGAACTCACTGCGGCGCTGGCCGGTGCTGTGCGCCAGCACCTGCCGTGGGTGCGCCTGCATAACGTGTATGGCCCGACCGAAGCCACGGTCGACAGCACGGCGTGGACACTGGAACCACACATGCCGGTGCCAACGTCGGAATTGCCGATCGGCAAAGCCATCTGTAACACCCGCCTGTATGTGCTCGATGCGCACGACCAACCGGTGCCGCTGGGCGTCATCGGCCAATTGCACATCGGCGGCATCGGCGTTGCGCGCGGTTATAGGGGGCTGCCGCAGATGCAGGCCGAGCACTTTATCGACAGTCCGTTCGTGGTCGGTGATCGCTTGTACCGCACCGGTGACCTGGTGCGTTACCGCACCGACGGCAACCTCGAATTCCTCGGGCGCAACGACTTCCAGGTCAAGCTGCATGGCTTGCGTCTGGAACTCGGTGAAATCGAAGCTCGGTTGATCCAGCACCCGCAGGTGCGCGAGGTGGTGGTGCTGATGCGCGACGAGCGTCTGGTTGCGTATTTCACTCTGCGCGACGGCAGCGCTGCACCGGCTATCGACACGCTGCGCGCGTTCATCCTCGAGCAGTTGCCCGAGTACATGGTGCCGGGCGCGTTTGTCGCGCTCGATGTGTTGCCGTTGAGCCCCAACGGCAAGATTGACCGTCACGCGCTGCCGGCACCGGGCATCGACGCCGTGCTCAGCCGACACTACGAAGCGCCGCAAGGCGAGGTCGAAAACTTGCTCGCGCAGGTCTGGGGCGAGGTGCTCAAGGTCGATCAGGTCGGGCGTCATGACAACTTCTTCGAATTGGGCGGGCATTCGCTGTTGGCGATTCGTCTGGTCAACCTGCTGCAACGTGCGGGGCAGCCAGTGACGCTGGCCGAGCTGTTCCAGCGTCCGAGTATCGAGTCGCTGGCCGCGCTGCTCAGTCAACGCCATGCCGTGCCCGAACAGCCGGAAGGACTGGTCGTGGTGCGACCGGGCGAGGGCGGCAATGCGCTGTTCCTGATCCATGAATTCAGCGGGCGGGACGTCTATTTCCCGGTATTGGGGCTGCACATCGACGGCCAATTTCCGATTTACGGTTTACCCGGTGTGCCATTGGGACAACCGCAACTGCCGACCCTTGAGTGCATGGCCACGCGGATGGTCGGGATTATCCGTGCGGTTCAACCGCATGGGCCGTATCGTCTGGCCGGGTGGTCGTTTGGCGGCTTGCTGGCGTACGAAGTCGCTCAGCAATTGCTCGGTCTCGATGAGGCGGTGGCGTTTGTCGGCCTGCTCGATACCTACGCGCCGCATCCCGCGAGTCAGGATAAAACCCGCTGGAGCGGCGCGCATCGCGACAAGCGTCAATTGCTCGAGCACTGCCGCGCGCGTTCGCAGATGCGGGGGGCAGAAGGGCAGGCAGCGTTGGCTGACGTAGAAAGGCTTGAGGCTGAAGTCGAACTCATCGCCTTCGATGAGCTGTTCCAACGCTGCTGCGAACAGCAATTGCCCGACCCGGAACTGGTCGCACTGACGGCGGCGCAGGCTTGCAGTTACTTCGATCGTGAGGCCGCTCATGGCCTGGCGCTGGCGCATTACCGGGTCAGCCCGGCCAGTCAGCCGGTGCACTTGTTCCGCGCTCAGGCACTGATGCCGGGGCAGACACAGCCAAGTCCGACCCGTGGTTGGGAAAGCAAGGTCGGTCCCGGTTTGCTGCGCTGTATCGATGTGCCGGGGGATCACCGCAGCATGATGAAAAACCCGGATGTCCAGGCACTCGGCCAGACCTTGAGTCAGGCCATGGCGGCGGCGCAGGCACCGCCACCACAGGCGTATCAGCCCGTGTTGACGATCCAGAGCGGGCACGCCGGACATGCTCCGATCTTCTGCGTGCCGGGGGCGGGCGACAGTGTCACCGGGTTCATTCACCTGACCGAAGCGCTCGGCCCGGAATGGCCGATCTACGGCCTGCAACCGCGTGGCCTGGATGGTCACGGCGTGCCGCACAGTCAGGTAGAAGCGGCAGCAGCATGTTACCTGCAAGCCGTCGAGCAGTTGTATCCGCAAGGTGCGGTGCACTTGATCGGCCATTCGTTCGGCGGTTGGGTCGCGCATGCCATGGCGACGCAGTTGCAGGCGGCCGGGCGTGAGGTGGCGTCGTTGACCCTGATCGACAGCGAATCTCCCGGTGGCAACGGTACGGCGGGCAAGCCATACACGACGACTGCCGCGCTGGAACGCTTGATCGAGACGCTGCAACTGTCCAGCGGCAAGTCGTTGGGCATCGATCCGCTGGCGTTCGCCGAGGCTGACGACACCACGCAAATGCGCCTGTTGCACGAGGGCATGGTGCGCGCCGGTGTGTTGTCTGCGCGTTCGTCAGCTCAGGCGATGCACGGCCCTGTACGCACCTTCGCCACAGCCTTGCGCACGGTCTATCAACCGCAACTGGCCTACACCGGTCCGGTGCGGCTTGCGCTGGTCGATGACCCGACGCTGGATGCGTGGGGCAATCAGCGCGAGCAGGCGGCGATGGTCGAAGGCTGGCAGCGTCAGGTGGCGGATCTGGCGGTGTGGTACGGGCCGGGCAACCACTTCACGATTCTCAAGGCGCCCAACGTCTTCAGCCTCGCAGCGTGGTGGCATGACGGCCTGAAAGTGCCGGCCGGCCAAGTGCTGTCCTGATTGTTGTTTATCTATCAGAGCCCGGCCGCTGGCCGGGCTCACCCCTGAACGGACTTGTGGTTATTTATGGAAAAGTCGAAGTTGCGCAAAGTCGGTATGGGTTTGGCGTTGGTGGCAGTGGCGGGATTGACGCTCTACGCGGTGCAGGCACCGGCAGAGGCGCCGCAGTACCTGACCGCCCCGGTGGAACGCGGTGATATTGAAAACGCGGTGCTCGCTACCGGGCTGCTCGAAGGCATCAGGCAAGTGGACGTCGGTGCGCAAGTGTCGGGGCAATTGAAGTCGCTCAAGGTCAAGCTCGGCGACAAGGTCAAAAAAGGCCAATGGCTGGCGGAAATCGATCCGCTGGTGTTGCAGAACACCCTGCGTCAGGCCCAGGTCGATGAGGAAAACCTGCAAGCGCAAAAACGCGCCACCCAGGCTCAGCTCAGGCAGACCAAAGCGATTTATGAACGCTACAAGAACTTGCAGGACGACGCGTCGATCTCGCGCCAGGATTTCGAAACCGCCGAGTCGGATTATCAGGTGCAGCAGGCCAATCTGATGTCGCTGGACGCGCAGATCAAAAGTGCGCACATCCAGATCGACACGGCCAAGGTCAATCTGGCCTACACGCGCATCGTCGCGCCGATCGACGGCGATGTGGTGGGCGTGGTGACACAGGAAGGCCAGACCGTGATCGCCAACCAGTTGGCGCCGATCCTGCTGAAACTGGCGGATCTGGACACCATGACGGTCAAGGCGCAGGTCTCCGAGGCCGATGTGATTCACATCGCCCCGGGGCAGGCGGTGTATTTCACCATTCTTGGCGAGGACAAACGTTATTACGGCAAGCTGCGCGGTACCGAGCCGGCGCCGCAGAATTTCCTCGAAACCCCGCCCGCCGGCACGCCGAAGCAGAGCAGCGCGGTGTTCTACAACGCCTTGTTCGAGGTGCCCAATCCCGATCATCGCCTGCGCATATCGATGACGGCGCAGGTGCGCATCGTCCTCGACACCGCCAAGTCGGTGCTGACCGTACCGGTGGCGGCGCTCGGCCCACGCAATGCCGATGGCAGTTTTCCGGTACGGGTGCTCGACGCCAAGGGTCACGCGCAGTCGCGCAATGTGCAGACCGGGATCAACAACAACGTCAAAGTGCAGATCAACGCCGGCCTGGCGGAAGGCGATCGCGTGGTGATCGGTGATCCGGTGACGAATGTGGCGGGGGCGTGAGCATGACTGAGCCACTGCTACAACTGACCGGCATCACCCGCAGTTTCACCGCTGGTGATCGTGAGTTTCTCGCACTGAAGAACATCAATCTGACGATCAATGCCGGGGAAATGGTCGCGATCATCGGCGCCTCCGGCTCGGGCAAATCGACCCTGATGAACATCCTCGGTTGCCTCGACTACGCCACGGCCGGCAGCTACCGGATCAATGGCCAGGAAACCCGCGATCTGGACAATCAGGCCTTGGCCGAACTGCGCCGCGATTACTTCGGTTTCATCTTCCAGCGTTACCACTTGCTGCCGCATTTGAGCGCGATGCACAACGTCGAAATGCCGGCGATTTACGCCGGTACGCCGCAGCTTCAGCGCCATGCCCGTGCCCGTGAGTTGTTGGCGCGACTGGGTCTGGAAGGGCATTTGACGCATCGGCCGAGCCAGCTATCCGGCGGTCAACAGCAGCGGGTGAGTATCGCCCGGGCTTTGATGAACGGCGGCGAGGTGATCCTCGCCGACGAACCGACCGGCGCCCTCGACACCGCCAGCGGCAAAGAGGTAATGCGCATCCTGCTGGAGCTGCACGCGGCGGGGCACACGGTGATTCTGGTCACCCACGACCCGAAAGTCGCGGCCAACGCCGAGCGCATCATCGAAGTCAGCGACGGCGAGATCCTCAGCGACCGCAGCAACGAACGCGACACCACACACCTGCTCAGCGAAGAACTTGTTGCCCCGAAGGCCAACTCCTCGCGGCGTCTGGTCGCCAGCCTCGGATTGTTCAAAGAGGCGTTCGCCATGGCGTGGGTGGCGTTGATTTCCCATCGCATGCGTACCTTGCTGACCATGCTCGGCATTGTCATCGGCATCACTTCGGTGGTGTCGATTTCGGCGGTCGGGGAGGGCGCGAAGAATTACGTGCTCAAGGACATCGCCGCCATTGGCAGCAACACCATCGATGTCTATCCGGGCAGCAGTTATGGCGACAAACGCGCCGCAGCCATCGAAACCCTGACACCGGCCGACGTCACCGCGTTGAATCAGCTGTACTACGTCGACAGCGCCACGCCGATGATCGGCCGCAGTCTGTTGCTGCGCTATCGCAATATCGACCTCGACGCCCAGGTCAACGGCGTCAGCGATCAGTACTTCAAGGTGCGCGGGATCAAAATGGCCGCGGGCATTGCGTTCAGCGAAAGCGATGCGCGGCGCCAGGCGCAGGTGGTGGTCATCGATCACAAGACCCGTCAGCGCCTGTTTGGCCAGGATGTCGACCCGCTGGGCCAGGTGATCCTGATCGGCAACCTGCCGTGCACGGTGATCGGCGTGGCCGCTGAAGATAAAAGCCTGTTTGCCTCGGGTAAGACCCTCAACGTCTGGGTGCCTTACGAAACAGCGGCCGGGCGGGTGTTGGGCCAGCGTTATCTGGACAGCATCAGCGTACGCATGAAGGACGGCCAGCCGAGCAAAGTGGTCGAAGAGCACGTCACCCAACTGCTGCTGCAACGCCACGGCACCAAGGACTTCTTCACCAACAACCTCGACAGCGTTTTGCAAACGGTGCAGAAAACCAGTCGCTCGCTGGCGTTGCTGCTGTCGCTGATTGCGGTCATTTCCTTGGTGGTGGGCGGTATCGGGGTGATGAACATCATGTTGGTGTCGGTGACCGAACGGACCCGCGAGATCGGCATTCGCATGGCGGTGGGCGCGCGGCAGTCGGACATTCGTCAACAGTTTCTGGTGGAGGCGGTGATGGTCTGTCTGTTGGGCGGGGCGATCGGCATTTCCCTGTCGTATGCGATCGGGCATTTGTTTTCGGTGTTCATCAAGGAGTGGGAGATGGTGTTCTCGCTGGCGTCGGTGCTGACGGCGGTGGTGTGCTCGACGTTGATCGGCGTTGTGTTCGGTTTTGTGCCGGCGAGGAATGCTTCGCGGCTTGATCCGATTGAAGCGTTGGCTCGGGATTAAAAAACGGGCCTCATCAAACCTGCTGGGCATTGCTCAGGTCGTGATGTTGGAGGGGATTGGCGGTGAATCAGGCATTGGAGCACGTCGCGCGATTGCCCTCACCCTAACCCTCTCCCAGAGGGAGAGGGGACTGACCGTGGTGTTTGCTGAAAATACGTCGACGTGAGATACCGAGTCGAACTCGGGTTTTGAACAGTACAAAGATCGGCTCCCAAGTCGAGTTCAGTTTCGAATTCAACCGAGATCGGCTCCCTTTCCCCCTCGCCCCCTTGGGGGAGGTCCGACGTTTCGGGAGGGCTGGGATTAGCGGTTCAGAGCCGTGAACGAATCCATCTCTGTCACGCCGCACTCGACGCCGATGCCTCCAACGGCGAATACATCCAGCGCATCAACGAATGCCGACCGCTGATGCCCAGTTTGATTGCCGCGCGCTTGAGATAGCTTTCCACTGTGTTGACCTTCAACTGTAACCGTTCAGCCAGTTCCGGTGCCGTGCGCCCGGCGAGCAGGCCGATGCACACCTCGGTTTCGCGATTCGACAGGCTTAGTCCTAGCTGCTGCAAGCGTTCGGTGAAGCGCACGCGCAGGGTTTCCAGGCCTGAACCTTCGGCGGCGCTGGACGGACTCGTGGCGTCAACATCTGGCGGTTGCAGGGCGATGATGTGTTTTTCGACCATCGGCAGCAGGACCGGGGATATGTCTTGTAACAGGCTACGCTCCTGCGCGGAAAATCGTTGCGACTGGCCATTGCGGTACACCGAGATCACGTAACGGTAGCCGTCCTTGCGCCGTGTCAGGTGCAATTGCGGAGCGTCGTCGATAGTCGCAGATTGCGCGTCAGGCAGGTCGTCGCTCGTGACGGCATTGCGATCGGAAAATACTGTTTCGGCGAGCAGTGTCGGTTCTGTCAGGGGTTCCGGCTCGGAGCGGTTCGCGCTACGACCCACCGGTTCGACACGCATCTGCCGAATGTGCGTGGCGTCGACCGCCAGTTGGGTGAGGATCAGGTCATGCAGCATGCGCGGAAAATGCCGGCTGCCGGTGCTCGCGATGACCTTGCCAATGTGGGGGAAGAGGTACGAATTCATATTTTTCATCCATGAGTGTGCGGGGTACAAATCCCTCTGCAGCGCCGTCGGCGATCTCCATAAGCGGCGCAAAACTACAGGTGTTGGATCCTATCCTAGTACAACGTTTGAGCGACGGCTTAATGAAGGCGTTATTAGCGAATAACCACGGCAACCGCTGTAGCGATTACGTGCTGATCTGATTGTCCTTTTCTGGTTGACGGTGAAACGCTTTTCAGCCGATTTATCCATCGATGGAGTGTCAGTAATCTGGGCACATCTTGAACGCAACAAGAACTTCCCCAACCCAAAAGGACTGCACAGATGAACACTCCAACCTACAACCGCCTCAACAAAGACGACGCCGTAGTACTGCTGGTTGACCACCAGACCGGTTTGATTTCTCTGGTGCAGGACTTCTCGCCAAACGAGTTCAAGAACAACGTTTTAGCCTTGGCTGATCTGGCGAAATTCTTCGAATTGCCGACCATCCTCACCACCAGTTTCGAACAAGGCCCGAACGGCCCACTGGTACCGGAACTGAAAGAGATGTTCCCGGATGCGCCCTATATTGCCCGCCCAGGCCAGATCAACGCCTGGGACAACGAAGATTTCGTCAAGGCGATCAAGGCTACTGGCCGCAAGCAGATCATCATTGCCGGCGTGGTCACCGATGTTTGTGTGGCGTTCCCGACATTGTCGGCACTGGCCGAAGGGTTTGATGTGTTCGTGGTCACCGACGCCTCCGGCACCTTCAACACCACGGTGCAACAAGCCGCATGGAGCCGCATGACTCAGGCCGGCGCACAGATGATGAACTGGTTCTCGGTAGCCTGTGAGCTGCACCGCGACTGGCGCAACGACATCGAAGGACTTGGCAATCTGCTGTCGCAGCGGATTCCGAACTATCGCAACTTGATGAATGGTTATGCGGCGCTGACGGCGCAGCAAAAATAAGTCGACGCTGACTGACTGAAAGCCTGCCCTGAAAAGCAGGCTTTTGTTCGTTCAACTGAACACACAACATCCTGTAGGCGCATTCGAGTGCAGCGAGGCTGCGATCTTTTGATCTTTAAATGAAGATCAAAAGATCGCAGCTCCCACAAGGGACAGTAGTGTCTAGACGAGTGAGGGGACCACCGCCTTGTCGGTGTCCCGCCCTTTGAACGTCAGCCAGAAAAGCAGCAGCACCGCGACCGAGAAACCGGCCGGAAACAGCCAGATGCTGCGCCAGTCATGACCGTTAGCCGAGGCGAAGTGGTCAGTAATCTGGCCGGCGATCCAGAAGCCGACGAGCATGCCCAAACCGTAAGTCGCCAGGGTAATCAGGCCCTGAGCCGAGCTGCGAAAGCGCTCTGGGGCCTTGGCGTCGGTGTAGATCTGCCCGCAGACGAAGAAAAAATCGTAGCAAACGCCGTGCAGGGCAATACCGATGAGCAGCATGAACGCCTGATCACCGTTATCGCCGAAGGCAAACAGCACGTATCGCAGCGCCCACGCCAGCATGCCAACCAGCAACGCAATCTTGATGCCGAAGCGCTGAATGAACAGCGGCAGAAGCAGCATGAACAGCACTTCGGACACTTGCCCGATGGCCATCTTCGCCGTCGGATTGGTGACGCCGATTTCGGCGAGGAACGGATTGGCATTCTGGTAATAAAACGCCAGAGGAATGCAGATCAAAATGGACGCGAGGAAGAACACCAGATAACTGCGATCCTTGAGCAGACTCAACGCATCCAAACCCAGCATCTGCTTAAGGCTTGCCGACCCATCATCAGATTTCAGCGGGGCGGTGTTCGGCAGGCTGAAGCTGTAAAGCCCCAATACCAGCGACGCAACGGCAGACATCAGGAAAGTGTTGCGCAGGCCGCCCGCCGCGATGGCCTGTTGGGAGTCCCAGGCAAAGCCGAAGCTGATGACGATGCCGGCGACTATCCAGCCGACGGTGCCCCAGACCCGTATGCGCGAAAACTCCAGGGCCGGGTCTTTGATTTGGCGGAACGCCACCGCATTGACCAGGGCCAGCGTCGGCATGTAGACCATCATGTAGGCCAGCACATAGGGATAAAAATCGCTGAAATCCGCCGCCTGATAGAGCTGGAACAGCAGCACTGCGCCGATCAGGTGCAGCACCGCCAGGATGCGTTCGGCGTTGAAGAATCGATCGGCAATCAGGCCAATGACGAAGGGCGCAATGATCGCGCCCCACGACTGGGTCGAGAACGCCATCCCCACCTGTCCACCGCTGGCCGCCAGCGTTGTGGTGAGGAACGTGCCGAGGGTGACGAACCAGCCACCCCAGATAAAAAACTGCAAAAACATCATGACGCTGAGTCGCGCATTCATTACGTTCATTTCAATCACCGTATTATTTTTATGTCGGTAACAGCGGTAAATCAGTGGTCGTGGAGCCCCAAAAGACGTCGATTCGATTGCACGTCAGCGCTCACGCTGGCGAAGTCGTCGAACGCCTTGCGGGTCTTGGTGATCATGTGTTGTTCAATGAATGCGGCGCCTTCGGCAGCGCCTTGCGCAGCATCTTTCAGACAGCACTCCCACTCGAGCACGGCCCAGCCGTTGAAGTCGTATTGAGTCAACTTGCTGAAGATCGATTTGAAGTCGATCTGGCCATCGCCCAGCGAGCGGAATCTGCCCGGACGATCAACCCAGCCTTGATAGCCGCCGTAGACACCGGAGCGTGCATCGGGGCGGAACTCTGCGTCTTTCACATGAAACATGCGGATGCGCTCGTGATAGCGATCAATGAAGCCCAGATAATCCATCTGCTGTAACAACAAGTGGCTCGGGTCATACAGAATCGCCGCGCGCGGATGATGATTCACCGCCTCAAGAAAGCGTTCGAAAGAGGCGCCGTCGTGCAGGTCTTCGCCGGGATGGATTTCGTAACAGAGGTCGACACCGGCCTCGTCGAAGCAGTCGAGTATGGGTAGCCAGCGCTTGGCCAGTTCAGCAAAACCTTGCTCGACCAGACCGGCAGGGCGTTGCGGCCACGGGTAGACATACGGCCAGAGCAGGGCGCCGGAAAAGGTTGCATGGGCTGTCAGCCCCAGGCGCTGACTGGCGCGCGCCGCGAGCTTCATCTGGTTGATCGCCCACTCGGTGCGCGCTTGCGGCTTGCCGCGCACATCCTGTGGGGCGAAGTCGTCGAAGAGGCTGTCGAACGCCGGATGCACCGCGACCAGTTGGCCTTGCAGATGCGTCGACAATTCGCTGATCACCACGCCGGCCTTGGCGCAGATTGCGATGAGTTCGTCGCAGTAATCCTGACTGTCGGCGGCGCGCTCAAGATCAATGAAACGCGTGCCAAGGGTTGGCAACTGGATGGCCTTGTAGCTTTGCGAGGCCGCCCACTGTGCAATGTTGGCGAGGGAGTCGAAGGGCGCTTCGTCCGAGATGAATTGCGCGAGAAAGATGCCCGGGCCGCGCATGCCGCCAGGCTTTGTTTGATCAGTTTTCATTGGCGGATGCTCCGATTGACTGGTGAGGTATTTCGCTCCACTTGGCATCGCCGCGATGGTTGGCGATAGCGGTTTCGATGAAGGCCATGCCGCGCAGGCCGGTCTCTATGCCCGGCACGCCTGGCGCATCAGGGCCGCTCGTGCCCTCAAGAATCGCCTGCGCGAGGTCGCCATAAAGATTCGCCATGGCCTCCAGATAACCTTCCGGGTGCCCGGCGGGCAGGCGCATGCGTCGGGTTGCTGCTTCACATAACCACGCTTGGCCGAGGCCGGATCGCAGCACGCGCATGGGGTCGTTCAATGGTCGGTGGATCAGGCTGGCGGGCTCTTCCTGACGCCACTCCAGGCCGCCCTTGTCGCCATACAGACGAATTTTCAGCGGATTCTCTTCGCCCGCGCAGACCTGACTGGCGATCAACACACCGCTGGCGCCGTCGACCATTTTGAACAGCATGGCGGCGTCGTCATCCAGTTGACGGCTGCTGAAATGCGAGCCGAGCATCGCGCTGATGAACTGGATGGGCTGACCGGCGACAAACTCCGCCAGGGAAAACGCGTGAGTGCCGATGTCACCGATGCAGCCGCCGATGCCCGATTGCTCTGGGTTGTCGCGCCAGTCGGCCTGCTTGTTGCCTTGTCCGGCGACGTCGGTGCTGAGCCAGCCTTGCGGGTATTCGACGAGGACTTTGCGCAGGCGACCAATCACGCCGCTGGCAACCATTTCCCGAGCCTGCCATACCATCGCGTAACCCAGATACGTGTGCGCCAGCGCGTAGATTCGCTGACTGCTGCTGACGACGCGCTCGAGCGCCTGCACTTCGGCCAGATTGAGCGCAGCAGGCTTCTCGCTGAAAACATGGAAACCGGCGCTCAACGCTGCGCTGGCAACAGGCGCGTGCAAGTGATTAGGCGTGACGATCACCAGCAGCTCCATGCGCTGATCGGGCGACAACATGGATTCGGCGGCGAGCATGTCTTGCCAGGTGTCATAACAGCGTTTCGCGGGCAGCCCCAGTGCGGTGCCGCTGCGCTGATTGTTTTGCACGTCTCGGCTGAACGCACCGCAGACCAGTTCGAAGCGTCCATCGAGGCCGGCTGCCTGCCGGTGTGCCTGAGCGATGAAGGCGCCTTCACCCCCACCGACGAAGCCCATTCTTATTTTTCGAGCAGCAGCAATCATGGCAATTGTCTCTGTGGAGAGTGCATAAGTTGTCTATGATGTAACCGGTTACATCGCAGGCGAAATCTAGGCTTGAAATGCTCCGCTGTCAAACCTCGTCTGACGAATGTCGGCGTTTCGGCGTGCGCCGCGGTGCGGTAAGCTCGGCGGCCGATTTGATTGAAAGAGCGAGGCAGACTTGTCCAATATCCGCGAAGTGGCACGGCTGGCGGGCGTTTCGGTGGCAACAGTGTCAAGAACGCTGAAGTCGCCGGAGCGCGTACTGCCCGACACCCGCGATCGGGTCATGGCTGCCGTCGAACAGGCCGGGTATAGGCCGAACCTGATGGCGGTGCAGTTTCGCTCACGCAGAACCGGGAACCTGGTGATTCTGGTCCCGACCATCGCCAACACGTTTTTCGCCCGGGTCATCAGCGGTGCACAAAAGGCTGCGCATGCCGCCGGCTACAGATTGTTGCTCTGCGACACTCAAGGCCGCGAAGCACTGGAGCGCCAGTTCGCCGATCTGGTGTACGCCCATCAAGCGGATGGCGTGATTCAACTGCGCGCCTTCGATCCCTTCGAAGGCTCCACTTCGGGGAAGGATCTGCCGCCGATCGTCAATGCCTGCGAAGTGATCCAGCAAGGGCGTCATCCGACAATCAGCCTCGATAACGTCGCGGCCGCCAAGGCGATGACTGAGCATTTGATTGCGCTTGGGCATCGGCGCATAGGCCTGATCAAAGGGTCGAAAGGCAGTCCGCTGACGCGAGATCGTTTGGCGGGGTACGAACAGGCTATTCGCCAGGCGGGCCTTGTGCTGGACGATGCGCTTGTTTGTCACGGGGATTTCAGTCTGGCTGCGGGCTATGACGGCGCCGGAAAAATGCTTGCGCTCGATGACCGGCCGAGTGCGCTGTTTTGTGAAAATGACGAGATGGCGATTGGTGCGTTGAAGCGCATCAAGGAGGAGGGGTTGCGCGTCCCGGAGGATATTTCGCTGGCGGGATTCGATGACATTCCGATGGCGGCTTATTGCGATCCGCCGCTGACAACCATTTCTCAACCGGCGGAAGTGTTCGGCGAGAAAGCTGTCGAAATGCTGATTGCGCTGATCGAGAAACAGCCGTTGCCTGCCCGACATGTGGTGTTGCCGTTCCAGCTGACGCCACGTGACAGCACGGCGCGACTTGACTGACTCATCTGTCAGCACGCATTGCGCAGGTAGCGAACGCTTTAATCGCTTTGCGGCTTCAGCGTTTGATACCACTCGGCATACGGCGTGTTGCTCACTTTGTATCGGTTGTAATCCGCACTGCCGTCCTCCCACCAGACCGGTCCACGTTCGCCCAGTGCCAATTTGGCGGCTTGCACATGCGCCCTGGCTGTTTTCAATTCTTGCGGGTCCCCCAGCGACTTCGCCGCTTTGACTTCGCGCCGCGCAGTCATCAAGTCGTCGACCAGATGCTGGCGTTGTTGCGGGTCCAAAGACGGGTTGCTGCATCGCCAAAGCCGTTCTTTGACCACGAAATAACGGCCGTCAGGCGTGGTTGGATGCATCTGCTAACCCCTCTGAAGATGCAGGCGCTTCTGACATGTTGATAGCCGAGATCACGGGGCGTTCAACGGCAGAATCAAAGCCCGCGCCGCAGCGCCTGCACGGGTCGGTTGAGGGTTACGGCATTTTCGCTTCGTACAGCAAATCACTGACCCGCGACACCAGGGTATCGACCGCAAAAGGCTTGGTCAGCACTTGCATCCCCGGCCCTAGTTGAGCGCTGCCGATGACGGCGTTTTCGGCGTAGCCGGTGATGAACAGGGTTTTGAGTTTCGGGCGGATTTCCCGGCCCGCGTCAGCCATTTGCCGGCCGTTCATGCCGCCCGGTAAGCCGACATCGGTGATGAGCAGGTCGATCTGCGCGTTGGAGCGCAACGTCTCAAGGCCTTCGATGCTGTCGGCCGCATCCAGCACGGTATAGCCGAGTTCGCTGAGCACGTCTTTGAGCAGCATGCGCACCGTGGGTTCGTCGTCGACAATAAGGATGGTCTCGCCTGCTTTTACCAGCGGTGTTGTCGTGCTGCGGGTGGCGTCGTGATTTTGTTTGGCTTCGCCGCGATAGCGTGGCAGGTAGATGCACATCGTGGTGCCTTGGCCGACTTGTGAATGCACGCGCACATGGCCACCGGATTGTTTGGTGAAGCCATAGATCATCGACAGCCCCAGACCTGTGCCCTGACCGAGCGGTTTGGTGGTGAAAAACGGGTCGAAGGCCTTGGCGATAACTTCAGTGCTCATGCCGGTGCCGGTGTCGGTGACGCAAAGGCAGAGGTACTCGCCCTCGGGAATGTCCAGCGTGCGGACCGACTCGACGGCCACGGCGCGATTGGCGGTTTCCACCGTGATGCTGCCGCCATCCGGCATGGCATCGCGAGCGTTGATGCACAGATTCAGCAGAGCGTTTTCCAACTGGCTGGCATCGACCAGCGCCGGCCACAGATCGGGTGCCACCAACGTCTTCAGACGAATGCTCGGGCCGACGGTGCGCTGGATCAACTCGGTCATGCCGACAATCAGCGTGTTGACGTCCGTTGGCCGCGGATCGAGAGTCTGGCGTCGGGAGAACGCCAGCAATCGATGGGTGAGCGCCGCCGCACGTTTGGTCGCGCCTTGGGCGGTGGCCAAATACTTGTCGACGTCCTTGAAGCGGCCCTGAGCGATGCGTTTTTGCATCAGCTCCAGGGCGGCGGAAATGCCGGCCAGCAGATTGTTGAAGTCATGGGCGAGGCCGCCGGTCAGTTGCCCGACGGCTTCCATTTTCTGAGATTGCCGCAGCTTTTCCTCGGCTTGCATGAGATCGGCAGTGCGCGCGATTACACGTTGTTCCAGGGTGTCGTTGAGTGCGCGCAGTGCCGCGTTGGCCCGATCGCGCTCGGCCTCGACACTGCGCCGCTCTTCCACATCGATCAGCACGCCGGGGAAGCGCAGCGCCGTACCGTCGTCGGCGCACTCGACGCGCCCGTTGGCCTCGAGCCAGTTGAATTTGCCATCGGCGTCGCGCACCCGATACTGATGGGAATAGGCGCCGCCGCGGGCAATCGCTTCGTTGATCGCCCCGATGAGTCCGTCCCGGTCGTCGGGGTGAACGGTCGTCACCACTTGTTCCAGGCTCAGACCGGTGCGGCCCAGAGCCGGGTCGAGATTGAACACCTTGGCGAAGGCTTCATCCACGGTAAAGCTATCGGTCGGCAGGTCCCAGTGCCATGTGCCGATAATGGCGCCGGCGGCGAGGGCGAGTTGTACACGCTCGACGTTTTCACGCGCCAGTGCTTCGCTGACGCGCAGGCGCTCTTCGGCGTCGCGTCGTTCGGTAACGTCATTAAAGAGGATCGCAATTTGCCGGTCGGCCGGATCGCCGACTCGTACGGCACGTACGTCGAACCATCGCTCAAAGGTGTTGGCGTAACTTTCGAAGTTCGCCGGTTCGCCAGTCTTGGCCACGTGCCCGTAGGTCTCGAACCAGAACTTTTCCAGATTGGGTGCAAACTCGGTCACCCATTTACCCCGCAGATTGACCCCGCATTGACGTTCGAACGCCGGATTAGCCTCGACGAAGTAGTAATCCACCGGACGATCGTCGGCGTCGAATTTGACCTTGACGATGGCGAATGCGGCTTCGATGGTTTCCAGAATGGTGCTGAAGCGTTCTTCGCTCAGGCGCAGCGCCGTTTCGGCACTGCGCGAGCGCGTCAGATCAAGCATCGCGCCGATGATGCGTTCGGCGCGGCCGTCGGCGTCGCGGATCAAGTGGCCGCGGTCGAGCACTTCGGCGTAGGAACCGTCCTGGCAGCGGAAGCGGTACTCGGCGCTCCAGGTCGATCCGCTGCCATCGATGGCCGAGCGTATCGATTCCTCGACGCGTTCGCGATCCTGCGGATGGATCTGGGCAAAGCGCCATTCACTCGTCGAGTCGATGGCCGCACACGGGAATCCATAAGCCTGTTGCAGGGCTTCGTTCCAGACAATCTGCCGGGTCTGTAGATCCCAGTCCCAGACCGCATCGCGTGTGGCCTTGAGCGCCAGGCGATAGCGCTCTTGCGATTCGAAAAGTGCACGGCCAGCGAGATGCTCCTGGGTGCGGTCACGAAGGATTTTCACGAAGCCCAAATGGGATTGATCGTCAGCATAAAGCGGCATCAGTTCGCCCGACGCCCAGAACAATTGGCCGTCCTTGCGCAGGTGCCAGCGCTCATCGGAAGCGCGCCCCTCAAGCAGAGCGCGCTGCATTTCCATTTCAACGCGACCCGAGGCGCGATCCGTCGGCGTGAAAAAAATCGCGGCGCTCTGGCCGAGTATTTCCTCGGCGGTCCAGCCCATGACATTGACGGCGCCGGCGTTCCATTCGGTAATGTTGCCTCGCGGATCGGTGGCGACCATGGCGAAATCGATCGCGCACTCGAAGATCGCCCGCTGGCGCGCTTCACTGGCGGCGAGCGCCGCACGGCTGGCGGCCAGTTGCGCGGCGATATCGTGCTGTGCGCCGTTGACGAGTGTTTGTCCTGCGCTGGTTTCCAGCGCCTGGCGCAGGCGCATGACCTCTGACTCAAGCGCTTCGCGGGTAAGATGTTTCAGGATTTTCACCACTCACGCCTGATTGATTATTGTGGTCCGGACTCGTTCAGCGTGCTGCAAACGAACACTACGGGTCACCCATTGACACGGCGCGACCTACATAAGTTGCAGCCTTGAAGGGCGGCGCTTGCGGATCTACAACGACTGCCCGTTATCCAGCGTGTCGAGCAGCATTTGCCCGCGTTGCCAAAGGGCCTGCTGTTTGGCTTCGGGCATGCGGTCGAGGTTCTTATAGAGCATGCCCATGCGCTGATTGCTGCGCAGCAGGTTGCCGTGGCGCATCAGAAAATGCCAGTACAACGCATTGAACGGACAGGCATTGTCGGTGGTGCTTTCACTTACCTTGTAGGCACAGTCGCGACAGTAGTCGGACATTCGCTTGATGTACTGGCCGCTGGCGCAGTAAGGCTTGGAGCCCAGGTATCCACCATCGGCGTGCATGACCATGCCCAGGGTGTTGGGCAACTCGACCCAGTCGAACGCGTCCATGTAAATGGCCAGATACCACTCGCAGATCTCGCTCGGCGCGATGCCGGCCAGCAAGGCGAAATTGCCCGTGACCATGAGCCGCTGGATGTGGTGTGCATAGGCATGTTTGAGACTTTGCCCGATGGCCTGGCGCATGCAGTTCATCTGTGTTTTGCCGGTCCAGTAGAATTCCGGCAATGGCCGGGTGTTACCGAATGAGTTGCCTTCGGCGTAGTCAGGCATTTTCAGCCAGTAGACCCCGCGCACATATTCACGCCAGCCGATCAGTTGCCGAATGAAGCCTTCGGCGGCGTTCAGGGCAACGCTGCCCGCCCAATAGGCCGATTCGACGTCGCTGCACAGTTGCCGCAGATCGAGCAAGCCGATGTTGAGCGCGGCACTGATGCGCGCATGGAACAGAAACGGCTCGTCGCTGGCCATGGCGTCCTGATAGTCACCAAAACCGGCCAGACCGAAATCCAGAAAGTATTGCCAAAGCGCTTGGGCGTCGGCGTGGGTCACCGGGTAGTTGAAGTCGTCCACAGCGCCGTAATGACTGGCGAAACGCTCGCGCACCAAAACGAGGACTTGCTGAGTGACAGGGTCCGCGCTGAAGTTGAGCGGGTAGGGCGGCTTCACGCCTTTGGGCAGCGACTTGCGGTTGTCGGCGTCAAAATTCCAAGCGCCACCCACCGGAGTGCCATCTCCATTGAGCAACATCCTGCTTTTGCGGCGCATCTCGCGGTAGAAGTACTCCATGCGCAGCTGCTTTTTACCGGCCGCCCAATCGGCGAACTCGGCGCGGGTGCATAGAAAACGGCTGTCACTGTGCCAATGGATGGGCAAACCACAATCGCGCAGCGAATGCTCCAAACGCCAGTCGCCGCATTCGGTCAGGTGCAACTCGTCCGGCTTCAGAAGCGCATGCCAGCGCTGCAACTCACTCGGCACAGCGCCGGTGTTTTGCGGATCGTCGAGCCTGACGTACTGCACCTGAAAGCCTTGCTCCTGCAACGCCTGAGCAAAATGACGCATGGCGCTGAACACCAGAACGATTTTTTGCGGATGGTGAGGAACATGGCTGGCTTCCTCCATCACCTCGACCAAAAGGACGGTGTCGCGTTCGCGATCAAGCCCTTGCAACGAGGCGAGATCGAAAGATAACTGGTCACCGAGGACCAGGCACAAGCGGTTAACAGTCTTCATTCGAACGCAATCAGCCTGATGAGAGGCAATAGAGGTAGCCAGTGGTGGGAAAGCCCTTGCTCAGATAGTTGTACGGAAAGTTGGTTTTGTATAGGTTTTTTTGCTAGCCGGGGTACACCGGGTAATCGATATAACCTTCAGCGCGGCCGCCATACACCGTGGCCGGGTTCAGTGCATTCAGCGGCCAGCCATTGGCGATTCGCGCAGGCAGATCCGGATTGGCCATGAACGGCCGACCGAAAGCGACTAAATCGGCGAGACCGGAGTCGAGCAACTGCGCACCGGATTCGGCGTTGTAGCGCCCGGCATAGATGATCGCGCCGCTGAAGGTATCGCGCACCGCTTGGCGGAAGGTTTGCGGCATCGCTGGCGCGTCGTCCCAATCGGCTTCGGCGATGGACAGATAAGCAATGCCGACGTCCTCCAGCACCTTGATCGCTTCTATATAGGTGGTGTGCGGATCTTCCTCGACCAGGCCCAGGTACGTGCGCGCCTCATCGGTGGTAGTGAACAGCGGTGCGAAGCGCACGCCGACCTTCTCCTTGCCAATGCACTCGGCGACGCCCGCCACCACTTCGCGCAGAAAACGCAGGCGATTGTGCAGCGAACCACCGTATTGATCGGTGCGCAGATTGCTGTGGGCGGAGATGAACTGGTTGACCAGATAGCCATTGGCGCAGTGCAGTTCGATGCCGTCGAAACCGGCGTCCATCGCGTTGCGTGCTGCCTGGATATAGAGCTGGATCAGCTCCTGAACTTCATCAGTGCTCAATGCGCGCGGTGCGGACGGCGGCACCAACTCGCCTTTGCCTGGCGCGGTTTCGATGAACACACTGACGCGGTCGGTCGCCACGGCGGAAGCCGATACCGGCGCCGCACCGCCAGGTTGCAACGCGCTGTGCGACACACGGCCGACGTGCCAGAGCTGGGCGAAAATCACCCCGTCGACGGCATGCACGGCATCGGTGACTTTGCGCCATCCGGCGATTTGCTCGGGGGTGTGAATGCCCGGCGTCCAGGCATAACCCTGGCCCCGTGGCTCGATCTGCGTGCCTTCGGTCACCAGCAAACCCGCGCCGGCGCGCTGCTGGTAATACTCGGCCATCAATTCATTGGCGATGTTGCCCGGTTGGGTACTGCGCTGGCGGGTGAGAGGCGGCAGGACGATGCGGTTTTTCAGGGTGTGCAGGCCCAACTGGGTGGGAGTAAAGAAACTGCTATTGTTCATGAATAACCTTTTTTACTGATTTATTAGACCAGTCAACTATTGAGTGAGCGTAAAAAAAACGCCGTGCATGACGCGCACGGCGTTCGGGTGGTTTTTTCCCCCGAAGGGCTTGGCGTGAGAAATCAGCCGAGCATCTTCAGCAGTTTTTCGGCGACCGCTGCGGAGCTGGCAGGGTTCTGGCCAGTGACCAATTGCCCGTCTGCCACCACATGCACTTGCCAGTCGGCGACCTTGGAGTAGTAACCGCCAAGACGCTGGAACTCGTCTTCGATCAGGAACGGCACGACATCAGTCAAACCGACCGCAGCCTCTTCGGCGTTAGTGAAACCGGTGACCTGGCGATGCTGGATCAGCGGTTTGCCCTCGGCATTCAAAACGTGGCGCAGTACGCCCGGTGCGTGGCAAACGAAACCGTGCGGCTTGTTGCTGCGGTCGAAGGCTTCGATCAAAGCGATCGACTGTTTATCTTCGGCCAGATCCCACAACGGGCCGTGACCACCTGGGTAAAACACCGCATCGAAATCATCCGCCCGAACATCCGCCAGACGCCCGGTATTGGCCAGTGCCTGTTGGGCGGCCGGATCATTGCGAAAGCGATCGGTCTCGGCGGTCTGTGCGTCTGGCTCGTCGCTTTTCGGATCCAGAGGTGGCTGGCCACCGGCCGGGGACACCAGCGTGACTTCAGCACCGGCGTCCTTGAAGGCGTAGTAAGGAGCAGCGAACTCTTCGAGCCAGAAGCCGGTTTTCTTGCCGGTGTCGCCAAGTTGATCGTGCGAAGTCAGAACCATCAAGATTTTCATAAAGCACCCTTGGTTGATCAGGTGGCGTCGCTGCGCAACGGATTTGCGAAACGCCGACACCGGGAGATGAGTTGTCGGAGCGCAGCATAGATTCCAATTAGACCAGTCGTCTAGTAGTTTTTTCTACGCAGGTTTTTCACTGACAGATATGGCAAACTCCCGTTCCCTGGAAATATACGACTGGTCTATTGTCTGGTAATTTGCGCCCCATGAAACCGACCTACGACGACACCCGCCAACACCTGCTCGATACCGGCCACCGGATGATGGCCGAGAAGGGCTTCACCAGTGTCGGCCTTAATGAAATCCTGCAAACCGCTGGCGTGCCCAAGGGCTCGTTCTATCACTATTTCAAATCCAAAGAGCTCTACGGCCAGGCCTTGCTCGAGGATTACTTTGTCGGTTATCTCGCCGACATGGAGCGGCGCCTGACGCTGCCGGGCCTTACGGCTTATGAGCGGTTGATGGATTACTGGCTGGGCTGGCAGAACCGCTGCACCCTTGAAGGGCATGGCGATGAGTGTCTGGTGGTGAAACTCAGCGCCGAAGTCGCCGACCTGTCCGAGTCGATGCGCCTCACCTTGCGTGATGGCGCCGAACAAGTGGTGTCGCGCATTACCCTGTGCATCGAGGAGGGCCAGGCTGAAAAAAGCCTTCCTGACGGTGATGCTCGCCAATTGGCGGAAACCCTGTACCAGATGTGGTTGGGCGCCAGTCTTTTGAACAAGTTGCAGCGCACCGGGCAGTCGCTGAACACGTCGATGGCGACCACCCGGCAACTGCTCAGCGTTTGAGTTCGACGGTCGGCTAAAGCGCCGCCCATTGATCCCGATATTGTAGCAGAAAATCAACGAAGGCCCGCACGTGTTGCGGCACGTAGCGGCCGTGTGGATACAGCAAGGTGTAGGGTCTGGAACGACCTTTATAGGGCTGCAGGACTTCGACGAGTCGGCCGTCCGCCAATTCCTGCTCGACAATGAATTTGTAGGTCTGGAACACCCCGGCACCGTGCTTGGCCAGGGTCACGCCACCGAGCACATCGTCGGAGCAGGAATAACCGCCGTCCGAAATAATCTCGCGATCGCTGCCATTTTCCTGAAACAGCCATGAAATCCGCCGTCCGCTGCTGGGCAGTTCGAACTGGATGCACTCGTGTTCAACCAGATCCTCCAGCGTCTGCGGCGTACCGGCCTTGTGCAGATACTCGGGCGAGGCGACCACCACCAGTTTGGCGTCCTCCAGCAGGCGCGCAATCATCGTTGAGTCCGGTTGGGCGCGGACGCGGATTGCCAAGTCGTAGCCCTCCGCGACGAAGTCGATGTTGCGATTACCCAAGTGGATATCGACGGTGACGTCGGGGTACAGCGCGCGAAATTTTGGCAGCAGCGGCAGGATGCGGTGATGCCCGTATGTGGTCGGCAGGCTGATGCGCAATCTTCCTGACGCACTTGTCTGTGCGCCCATGACCTCTTGCTGAGCTTCAACCAGTTGGGTCAGCGCCTGGTTGCACTGGACGAAGAAGTTGCTACCGGCCTCGGTCAAGCGAATGCTGCGCGTGGTTCGCGCGAAGAGCCGCGCACCGAGCCGTTGTTCCAGACGCAGAATCGACCGGCTCACCGCTGCCGGAGTCACCCCGGCGAGCTGCGCAGCCGCAGTGAAGCTGCCCGCTTCGGCGGCGAGGCAAAAGAGTTCGATACTGCCCAGCTGCAAGTCTTCAAAGTGGCGCTTCATAATTGATTACACCGAGGCTCAACGGATATTTCATCCCGGTATTTACCACAACAAACGGCACCGCCGGTATAGACCGACGGTGCCGTTTGTTGTGGCGAGGACAGCGGCTGGATCAATGACCCGCGCTCTGGCCACCGTCGACGTGCAGGATCTCGCCCGTGACAAAGTTCGCGTTATCCAGATAAAGGATCGCTTGCACGATGTCATCAATCTCGCCCATATGGCCAACCGGGTGGAGATTGCCCAGCGCTTCGTGGGTTTCCACGCCGTGCATTGGCGTCTTGATGATGCCCGGCGAAACCGCGTTGACCCGAATGCCGCGCTTGGCGTACTCGATGGCCAGCGATTTGGTTGCCGCGTTGATCCCACCCTTGGTCAACGAAGCCAGCACCGAAGGCACGCCGTCAATCGCGTGGTCGACCAGGCTGGTGGTAACGCTGACGACGTGGCCGCTACGGTTTTTTTCCATCTCGGCAATGGCCAGTTGGGTGATGTAGAAGAAGCCGCTCATGTTGGTCGCCACGACCTGGGCGTAATCTTCTTTGCTGTAATCGGTGAACGGCTTGGCGACGAAGATGCCCGCGTTGTTGACCAGTGTGTCGATGCGACCAAAGCGTGCAACGGCTTCACGGATCACCCGCTCGGCGGTTTGCGGATCAGCGATGTCGCCTGCGACGGTCAGAATATCCGGGTCTGACGACGGTTTGACGGAGCGAGACGTCGCGACAACCTGATACCCGCGATCGCGAAAGCCCTTGACCAGGCCAGCGCCAATGCCTTGCGAGGCGCCGGTGACCACTACGACTTTATTGGAAGTGCTCATGATGAATTCCTCATTGAATCGATAGAGATTGAGTAGAAAAATCTGTAAATCAGGCGTGAGAGGTCTCTCGTGCCGCCTGCCGAAGCGCTTGCTGGTATTCGGCGACCGAGTGCGATCCGGACATCAGTTCTCGGTCATTGAGCACCATCGCCGGGACCGAATTGATGCCTCGCGCCTGATAAAACTGCTGAAGCTCGCGGACCTCCTGACTGAACTCACCATTTGCCAACACTTCTTGCGCACGTCGGGTGTCGAGGCCGACTTCGCCCGCCAGATTCACCAGCGTCTGCGCGTCATCCGGGTTCTTGCCATCGGTGAAGTAAGCACGTAACAGGGCTTGCTTCAGTTCGCGTTGCCGGCCTTCCATGTGTGCCCAGAACAACAGGCGATGTGCATTGAACGTGTTGAAGAAGTGACTGCGTTTTTCCAGGTCGAAGCTAAAACCGATGTCTTTGCCGCGTTGAATGATCATCGCGTTGCGTTCCGCCACTTGCTGAGCGCTACGGCCATATTTGCGCATCATGTGCTCGACGGCGTGCTCACCTGCGGCCGGCATCTCCGGGTTCAGCTCGAACGGTTTGTAGGTCAGTTCAACATCGATCTCACCGGCCAGATTCGCAATCGCTTGCTCAAGGGCCGTTGCGCCCAAGGCGCACCATGGGCAGACCACATCCGAGACAAAGTCGATTTTTACCGTGCGGCTCATGACTGTTCGTCCGCTAGCTGCTGGCGGTACTCGGTGGTCGTTATACCGGCGTAACCCCAGTTATCCGTGTCGACTTCTTCAATCACGATGTGCGTGAGTTTTGGGTCCTTGTTGAGTACTCGCTCCATCGTTTCGGTGATCTCTTTGATCACCTGGGCTTTTTGCTCGCGAGTGACGCCGTCACGGGTGATGCGTACGCTGATGAAAGGCATTGGAGTAACTCCACTAGCCAGCCTGTCGGGATGATGGGCTGCTGTTGGAGTGAACTTTAAGAAGTGGCGCGCGATTGATAAATACGCCTTGAGGTACTTCATTTGTGATGTGGTGTATCAAATCGAAAGGGGCGAACCCTGCGGGATCCTTCCACAGAGGGTGCTGGCGGGGGAGTTGTTCGGGAGCCTAGGTCGCGACGGATATGCGCCGAGGATTGAAGCGAAGCGGTCATTACGATCAGGCGTACGCCACTCAAGCCAATAAATCGGTGATCCATTGCGCTTGTTGCGTGATCTCTCGCACTTTGGCTTCGGGTAGCGCCTGCCGCGCTCGGGCGAACTGGCCAAGCGTCTTTTGTTTCTCGCGAAGGATGCGCTGCCACTTGCTCAGAAACGCCGGGCTGCGCGCCTGCATTTGCAGTGGCCCGAAGTACAACTCCGGATCCGTGTAGGCGACGGAATCTGCACGCTCGGCGACGATGATTTCGTAGTAGAAGCGGTTCTCCCACAGCAGTTCTTCACAGCGGATGCAGTAGCCGTTATCCATCAGCCATTGGCGCAGGGGTTGCTCGCCGCCGTTGGGTTGCAGGATCAGGCGTTCGGCGCCGCTCAGCTGCGCTTTGCCGCTGTCAAGAATGTCGCGGATCGTCTCGCCGCCCATGCCGCAAATGCTGATCGCGGTGATTGCGTCGCCAGGCTCGATTGCCGCCAGACCACTGGCATGACGCACGGTGATGTGCTGTTCAAGATCGTTTTCGCGCACCGTGCGTTCAGCCGAGCGGAACGGCGTCAACGCCACTTCGCCAGCCACTGCCGCTGCAATCACGCCACGGCGCATCAGCGCCACCGGCAGATAGCCGTGATCCGAGCCGATATCGGCCAGTCGCGCGCCGGCGGGCACGTGCGCCGCCACGCGCTCCAGGCGCATGGACAATGTGTGTTCGTTCAACGACAACCCCTGTTCAACACTGACGTGCGGCACTGGTGGCCGCAAAAGGGGTGCGACTTTGTCGAGCTATGCGTCGCCTGTCAAATCCCGGTGATAAGGGCCGCGTTGCGATCCGGGCGTGAAGTAGTGCAATCCTGTGCAATGCTTGCCTGATCCTGTGCGCCATTGTGACGTTGCACCGACAGACGAACGCGGTGATTGCGGGTAATCTGCCGGCTCGCTGACTAAAACAAGACAAAAACAGGAGTCATTGATGCAACCGATCCGTCTCGGTCTGGTGGGCTACGGCAAGATTGCCCAGGATCAACACGTCCCGGCGATCAACGCCAATCCCGCATTCCAGTTGGTGTCTGTCGCCACACAGGGCAAGCCTTGCGCCGGCGTTGAGAACTTTCAGTCCCTGAGCGAACTGCTCGCCAACGGCCCGCAGGTTGATGCGATCGCGTTCTGCACACCACCGCAAGGGCGCTTTGCTTTGGTGCAAGAGGCGCTGGCTGCCGGCAAACATGTGCTGGTGGAAAAGCCGCCGTGCGCCACATTAGGCGAGGCCATGGCCTTGGTCAGCTTGGCCGGGCAGCAAGGCGTCAGTGCGTTGTTCGCCTGGCATTCCCGCTACGCCCCCGGCATTGCCGCCGCCCGCGACTGGCTCGCCACGCGCACCCTGCAAAGCGTGCAGATCGACTGGAAGGAAGACGTGCGCAAATGGCACCCCGGCCAGACCTGGATCTGGCAGCCGGGCGGTCTCGGCGTCTTCGATCCGGGCATCAATGCCTTGTCGATTGTCACGCACTTGCTGGCGCTGCCGTTGTTTGTCGAGTCCGCCGAACTGCGCGTTCCAGAGAACTGCCAGTCACCGATTGCCGCGTCGATCAAAATGTCAGACGCTCGCCACCTCGATGTACGTGCCGAGTTTGACTTCGACCACGGCCACGACGAACTCTGGAGCATCGAGATCCGTTGCGCCGAAGGGGTGTTGCGACTGGACAACGGCGGCGCGTTGTTGAGTATCGACGGTGTGCGCCAGACCGTTTCGCAGGAGGGTGAATATGCGGCGGTCTATCGGCACTTTCAGCAGTTGATTGGTGACAAGGCCAGCGACCTCGACCTTCAGCCACTGCGGCTGGTGGCGGATAGTTTCTTCGTCGGCAGTCGCGTCTCAGTCGCCCCGTTCTACGACGCATAATCCCAATGCGGTCACAAAAAACCGCCGTCCTGATTGATCGGGACGGCGGTTTTTTTGCCTGATGACACTGCGTTGCTTATTCGTCAGCCTTCGCGAGCAGGCTCGCTCCCACATTGGAACGCGGTCAACTGTGGGAGCGAGCCTGCTCGCGAAGGGGCCAGAATTGGCCCCGGATAACGCTGCGGATATTGACCGCGATTGTCAGCCCGGCAACTCCAGATTATCCAGCACCCGATTCACCGCCAGCTCCCCGAGCATGATCAACTGCGTAATCCCCACCAGCGTCCGACGCTGCGATGTCGGCACCAAAGCAGCGAAATCATTGGCGATGGTTCTCGCCGAGGCGAGCGTTTCGCAGGCATCGACCAACAGTTCCTCGTTTTTGAAATCCGCGTTAACGGCGTACATCCTGCGGGTTTTGCGTGGCGCAGGGGTGGAACCGGGCGGGCAGAGGTAGTGATCGAGGGCGCGGTCGGCAGCTTCGTTCAGTTTTTTTGAATCGAGGGATTCGTAGGGGGAGGTGGGATCGGTTTCGGGCGGGTTTGGTGTTGGTTTTATCATGGTGAAGCTCCTTGAGAAATGGAGCCGTCAACCTTCGCTGCTAAACGAAGAGGGTGGCGGCTGTGCGCGGGTTAGCAGACCAGGCTCAAGGATCCCGGCGCACCGAAGTGCCCCACGCAAAGCCGCCATAGGGAAATGGCGGGACTTACGTGCCTTGAAAATTGGCGAGCTGCTAAACCCGATCACTGATTCGTCAGCGACCGCACCACAATAGAACCCGCCCTCAAGGCGTACAAGCCGGCGGATTCTGGCTTAGCTGTAGGCAATTGCGCAAGGATGCGTAGCCTCGGATCCGTGTCCTCAGGTGTCATTTAAACACCTTGGTTTAAAAGCGAAGATCACTGCACCAAGGCGACGCGCTTCAGCGCATTTGACGCGAGGTCAGAAGCGCGCCAGTCGATACGCCTCGCTGCATGGCAGGTCTTTGGGCGGGTTTGTGGTTGCCGCACCCGCCATCTGCACGATCATGTCTGCGGTGACCGCCGCCTGCGTCAGTCCCAGGTGTTGATGCCCAAACGCAAGCAGCACCTTGCCACCGCACACCTGATCAATCACTGGCAGTGAATCCGGCAATGACGGCCTGAACCCCATCCACGGTGTCGCCGCTTCAGCACTCAGATCTTTGCGGAACAGCCCTTGGCTCAACCGATGCAACTGCCACGCGCGTTCCATCTTCGGCGGCTGTTCAAGCCCTGCGAACTCAACGGTACCGGCCAGCCGCAGTCCCTCGGACATCGGCGTCATGATGAACTTGCGTTCCATGGAGGTGACGGGGAAGGGCAGTCGGCCGTGTTCCTGGGGCAGCATCAAGTGATAACCGCGTTCGGTGTCCAGCGGCACGGTTTTACCGGTCAACGCGGCCGTGAGTTTGGCCGAGTGCGCGCCGCAGGCGATCAAGACGCGGCTCGCGGTCAAATCACCGTTGCCGGTGATCAGTGAAACACCGTGCTCCTGAACATATCCGCCCTGAACCTGCTGCTTCTCAAAACGCACGCCGCTGGCCTTGGCTGCGCTGACCAACTCGCAAACCACGCGATAAGGATCGATGAAATGCCCGGTGCGGGGAAAGAACAAACCGCCCCGAATCCGCTCGCTGAGTTGCGGTGCGGTGTCGCGAATCGCATCTGCCTGCCAGAAATCGACGGGGACCTGCTGCTGATGCAAGCGTGCCTGAAGCGCTTCGATGGCCTGAAGTGATTCCGCACGTTCGAACACCAGCAATGAACCGTCGACTTTCAGCAGGTCGGGACGCTCGATGTCGCTGAGCAAGCGATGCCAGGCTTCGAGGCTGCCTTCGTTGAGCGCCCGCAGTCCGGCGACGGTTTTCTGAAAGGGTTCCGAACGCAGATTCAATAACAGCCGTGTGAACCAGGGCAGGGCGCGGGGCATGTATTTCCAGTCCAGGCGCAATGGCCCCATCGGGTCCATCAACATGGCCGGCAGGCGCTTGAGTATCGACAGATCGGCAATCGGAAACACTTGTTCGGTCGCCAGATGCCCGGCATTACCGAACGATGCGCCGTGGCCCGGTTCCTGTTGGTCGATGACGACAACTCGCAAACCCTGGCGAGCCAGACGCAATGCGCAGGCAACGCCGATGATGCCGGCGCCGACCACGGCGATATCGTGCGAGGCGTTATTGGGCATTGTTCTGCGCTTCCCTTTGCCCGTCGAGCAAGCGTCGCAACCGCAGCGGATTGGCCTGTTTCAGCGCGCCGGGCAGCAAGCTGTCGGGGAAGTCCTGATAACAGACCGGGCGCAGGAACCGCTGGATCGCTGCGGTGCCGACCGACGTGGTGCGCGAGTCGGACGTGGCCGGAAACGGTCCGCCGTGAACCATCGCCTCACACACCTCGACGCCGGTAGGCCAGCCATTGACCAGCAAGCGACCGGCCTTGCGCTCCAGTGTCGGCAACAATGCGCGAGCCTGCTCAAGGTCTTCGTCGTCAAGGTGCAACGTGGTGGTGAGTTGGCCTTCCAGGCGTTCGATTACTTGACGAATTTCATCGTCATCGCTGCATTGCACAATCAGCGCCGCCGCACCAAACACTTCGGCCTGCAGGCTGTGATCGGCGAGAAAATCCCCGGCTTGAGTGACGAACAGCCAGGCCTGACACTGATTTGGCCCTGTGCTCATCTGACCCTCAGCGCACAGTTGCGCGCGCGGGTTTTCAAGCAACGCAGTCACGCCAGCCGCATAGGCATTGAAGATCCCGGGCGTCAGCATCGTTTGCGCCGGGCTGTGTCGTAACCGTTCGGCAGCGGCCGCGATAAAGCTGTCCAGCGCCGGGCCCTTACGCGCAATCACCAGCCCGGGATTGGTACAGAATTGCCCAGCCCCTAGCGTCAGCGAAGCAACAAACCCTTCAGCGAGCGCTTGCGCGCGATTGTGCAACGCCGCCGGAAACAGCAATACCGGATTGATCGAGCTCATTTCCGCATACACCGGAATCGGCTCCGGCCTTGCCTGCGCCGCTTGAACCAGCGCCAGACCACCGCTGCGAGAACCGGTAAAACCCACGGCTTTGATCCTTGGGTCGGTGACCAGCGCAATGCCCACTTCGCGCCCGGAACCGTACAGCAACGAGAACACCCCCGGCGGCAGACCGCAGGCTTTTACCGCCCGCGCCATTGCATCACCGATCAGCTCACTGGTGCCCGGATGCGCGCTGTGCGCCTTGACGATTACCGGACAACCGGCGGCCAGTGCCGACGCCGTGTCGCCCCCGGCGATGGAGAACGCCAGCGGAAAATTGCTCGCGCCAAACACGGCCACCGGGCCCAGCGGTACCTGACGTTGACGCAAATCCGAACGCGGCAGCGGCTGACGCTGCGGTTGTGCGGTATCGACGCGCACGTCCAGCCACTCACCGTTGCGCACCGTGCGCGCAAACAGACGCAGTTGCTGACAAGTACGCCCGCGTTCACCGAGCAGACGCGCACGCGGCAGACCGGTTTCTGCGGCGGCGCGGTCGATCAGTTCATCGCCAAGGGCTTCGATTTTATGGGCAATGGCTTCAAGAAATTTGCTGCGGGCATCCAGTGTTGTTTCGCGATAGCTGTCCAGCGCCGCCCACGCCAAGGCACAGGCCTGTTCGACATGCGTTGCCGATCCACCGGCATAGGCAGGTTCCAGCTCGGTATGGGTGGCCGGGTCGATCCCGCGAATGGCTTCACGATTGCCCGCAATACGTTGCTGCCCGATCAGCATGTTGCCCGTCAGAGTCATGGTGTCTTCCTGATGAGAAAAAAGCGCCCGCCGCAAACCCGGCGGGCAAGAAAACAAAGCCTGGGGTCAGGCGAAGTTCTGCTCCGCCGACCAGTTTTCGTACCAGTGGCGGAACAGCGCGTACTGGTTTTCGGCATAGCGGCGCTGGGAGTCGCTCAACGCATCGGTTTCGTTGAAATGCAGGGTGTATTCCTTGTCGCCGTTGAGCACCATCAGGTGTTTGTAATACAGCACCAGATCGCAGCCCTCGTCGAACGACGACAGCACAGCCAGTGCCGATTCCAGCTCCCGCGCCTGACGCCGCGCCTTGGCATCACCCTTCGCTGCTTGCTTGCTCAGGGCCACCAGTTGCAGCACTTCGCGGGGCAAAGCATTGCCGATGCCAGTGATCGCGCCGGTGGCGTTGCAGTTGACGAAGCCATGCACCACCTGGGTGTCGACGCCGACCATAAGGGTCACGTCGTCATCCTTGGAGGTGATGTTCTCGGCGGCGTAACGCAAGTCGGCGCCGCCACCGAATTCCTTGAAGCCGATCAGGTTCGGGTACTCGCGGCGCAGTTCGAAGAACAGCTCGGCGCGGGTGGCAAAGCCGTAGTAGGGGCTGTTGTAGATCACCGCCGGCAAGTTCGGCGCAGCTTGCAGAATCGCGGCGAAGTGAGCCTTTTGCGCGGCGGCCGAAGCGCCTCGGGACAGCACGCGTGGAATCACCATCAAGCCCTGCGCGCCGACTTTTGCCGCGTGGGCTGCATGGGCAACGGCCTCTCGGGTATTCACCGCACCGGTACCGACAATCGTCGGGATGCCCGCGGCCACCAGCCGCGCCACGCCTTCCTGGCGCTCGGCTTCGGTCAGCAGCGGCCAGTCACCCATGGATCCGCAGTACACGACAGCGCTCATGCCGATATCGATCAGCTCGCGACCCTTGGCCACCAGTGCGTCGAAATCCGGTTTGCGCTGGGCGGTGCACGGGGTCATCAGGGCCGGCATGCAACCGGTGAAGATGTTGTCGCTCATTGTTTTAACTCCTTGGCACATCATTCGGATTGGGTTGAAAAGTCGGCGCGGTGGCTCAGATGCCCCACGCGAACGGGTCTGTTTCGTCGATCAACAGTGTGCTGTCGGCGGTCATGTAGGCGCGGCCGGTGATGTACGGGCGAATGCGTTCGCCTTGCCATTCAAAGCGGCCTTCGAACTGGCTGCCGGTGATGCTCGCCTGCACCCAGCGCTCGTCGGGCTGCAGTTTGTCGTCGGCGGCCAGGCACGCGAGTTTGGCGCTGGTGCCAGTGCCGCAAGGGGAGCGGTCATAGGCTTTGCCGGGGCACATGACGAAGTTGCGGCTGTCGGCGTCGGGGTCATCGGCGAACAGTTCGATGTGGTCGATCACGGCACCGTCTTCACCATAAATACCCTGATCTTCGAGGGCCTTGAGCATCGCCCAGGTGTAGACGGTGAGGTGCTCGACGTTGTCCATCGACAGGTTTTGCCCGTGCTCGGACACCAGGAAAAACCAGTTGCCGCCATAGGCGATGTCGCCAGACACGCGGCCGAAACCGGGCACGTCCACCGGCACCTGTTGGCGGTAGCGGTACGACGGCACGTTGCCCAACGTGACCATGCCGTCTTCATGCAAGGTCGCGCTGACCGGACCGACGGGTGTGTCGATCTTGTGGACGCCCGCAGTGATCTGCCCCAGGTACTGCAACGAGTTGATCAGGCCGATGGTGCCGTGGCCGCACATGCCGAGATAACCGGCATTGTTGAAGAAGATCACGCCGCAGGTGGCGTCCGCCGACACCGGCGCGCAATACAGCGCGCCGACCAGCACCTCGTTGCCGCGCGGTTCCAGCAGGCAGGCGCGTCGCCACTGATCATGCTGATTGCGCAGGGCATCGCGCTTTTGCGCCATGGTGCTGCCGGGCAATTCGGGGAAGCCGTTCATCACCAGACGCGTGGGCTCACCACCCGTGTGGGAATCGATGACGTGTACTCGTTTCATGAGAGGTGTCCCGTTGGCTGAGTTCAGTAGGCGCCGGCAGGGCGCGCGTTCACGGTGGTAGCGGGGGAGGCGACTTCGCTTTCTTCATCGCCCTCTTCAAGACGCAGCAGGTGTGCCGGCACGCCCGTGGCGGCGCCCCAGTAATAAATACCGGTGGCACACGCGGCCACGACGATTGTGTCGAAAGGGTGGGCGAGAATGCCGAGGCCGCCGAAGGTGCCGAGCTTCGATAGCACGATGGTGACTGCGTAAAAGGCGATCAACCACGCAGAAGAACGGACCTGGCGGGCCAGGCTCAGGTGCGCGGTTGGCACGAAGCGGCCGCACAGCAGATACACGACAAACATCAGGATTTGCAGGCCAAGCAGCCACGAAACGGTGTTCCAGCCGGACCAGTAGACGATCAGCGCAGCAATGATGAACGACACCGGCCCGAGCACGCCCATGTACTTGACCCGGAACGGTCGTGGCATGTCCGGCGCATTGCGGCGCAGCGCCGCCACCGTCACCGGCGCCACGGCGTAGCTCAACACCAATGCGGCGGAGACCACGTTGATCAACGCTTCCCACGACGGGAACGGCAGGGTCCAGAACACCGACAGCGCAAACGTCAGCCACAGCGCCGGGCGCGGAATACCGGACTTTTCATCGATGTGGGTGAAGACCTTGAAAAATGTGCCGGTCTGCGCCCAGCCGTAGATCACCCGTGGCGTTGCGTTCATGTAGATGTTGCCGCAGCCGCTCGGCGAGATCACCGCGTCGGCGACCACCAGGTAGGCCAACCAGCCCACGCCCAGTGCCAGCGCGATGTCGCGGTACGGCAGGGCAAATTCCTTGCTGACACCGGCCCAGCCGTTGGCCAGCATTTCTGTCGGAATGCTGCCCAGGAAAGCCATTTGCAGCAGTACGTAAATCAGGGTCGACAGCAACACCGAAAGGATCAGTGCGATGGGAATCGTGCGCTGTGGATTCTTCACTTCACTGGCCACCGAGATGATCGGAGTCAGCCCCAAATAGGCAAAGATGATCCCGCCTGCCGAGACCGCCATCTCCACACCCGACAGGCCGAAAGGCGCAAAACCTTGTACCTGAAAGTTCTCCGGTTTGAAGAAAGTGAACAGCACGCCGATCACCAGCAGCGGCACGATGAACTTGAAAACACTCACCAGATTATTGGCCTTGGCAAATGTCTTCACGCTGCGATAGTTGAGCACGAAGAACAGGCAGAGCAGGCCAAACTGCACCAGCCAGCCGAGCAAGGTCGGGTCACTGCTGCCGCTTTTGGTCAGGCCGGGAAACCACGCTGCCGCGTATTGGCGCGAGGCAACCACCTCGATTGCCACCAGACTGGAAAACGCGATCAGGGTGATGAAGCCCATCAGGTAACCGAGCAGCGGCCCGTGGGAGTAAACCGGATAACGCACCACGCCGCCGGCGCGTGGCAGTGCGGCGCCGAGTTCGCAATAAACGATGCCTAGCAGCAACACGGCGAAGCCGCCCAGCAGCCAGGAAAAAATCCCCGCCGGCCCGGCGATGGCGGACACATGACTGGCCGCGAACAACCAGCCCGAGCCGAAAATCGCACCGAGGCCGATAAACGTGAGATCAATCAGTGATAGCTGTTTTTTGAACTTGCCTTGACCAGACATGGCGTTGCCTTCTTGTGAGTTATTGGATAGGCAGTTGTGTCACTGGGACGGCCAGACTTTGAACTCATCGGCATTGGCGCGATTGATGTTTTGCGGTGCGATTGATGACGAAATCGGCACAGTTGCGTGGATGCACGGCGTCACTCGACACGGCGCAGACGTTGCTGCAATCTGCAGGCGGCTGCCCCACGGCCGACCTGCGAACAGGGAGAAACCTTCGATGTACAACGCGCTTTCAATCCTGTGCCAGGAGGGTCAAGGCAATCGCCCGCAAACGCTGGAAGCGCTCCTGGCCGGCGCGGCGCCGCTGTTGCCGATGCTCGACCTGATTCCCAATGCGGCGATTTTCATCAAGGATGTAAAGGCCCGGTATGTGCTGGCCAACCGCACGCTGGTGCAGCGTTGTGGCTTGAAGGATCTGCGGCCAATGCTGGGGAAAACCAGCGCGCAGGTCTTCCCGGCGCAACTGGGGCCGGGCTATACGGAACAGGATCGCAAAGTGCTGGAGCAGGGCTTCGTGCTGGAGGATCAGCTCGAGCTGCATCTGTACGGCAGCCGCGAACCGGGTTGGTGCCTGACCCACAAACACCCGTTGTACAACGGTGATGGTGCGATCATCGGGCTGGCCGGGATCTCGGTCGATTTGCAGTCGGCCACTGAAACGCATCCGGCATTCCAGCGACTTGCCGCGGTCGACGAGCACATCCGCAAGCACTTCAATCGGCGCGTCACGCTGGGCGAACTCACTCGCATTGCGGGCATTTCAGTGGCGCAACTGGAGCGCTACTGCAAACGGGTATTCCACCTGACGCCACGACAGATGATCCAGAAAGTACGGCTGGAACATGCGCATCGGCTGTTGCACAACGACCTGCCGATCACCGAGGTTGCACTGCAATGTGGCTACACCGATCACAGCGCCTTTACCCGCCAGTTCAAGGCTTCGACCGGTTTCACCCCGCGCCAGTATCGCCAGGCCACGAACATCCCGGTGCACCTAGACTGAATGAGTCAAAACCCTCTTGCTACAGGAGCGAAGCGATGATCGGAACACATTGGCACCGATGCTCGCAGTGGCTCTTGCCAGCGCTCGTCGTTTTCAGCCTGACGCTGAGCGCCGGCTGCTCGAACCGCAAACACTATCCGCCCTCCGGCGTAGGCGACAGTTGCTACGCCAAGGCGTTGCCGACGGTGGGCGAGGGCGGTCTGGCCTGGGGCTCAAGCCTGAACATGGCGCGGCAGAAATCCATGAACAACTGTATTCGTTATGCCGGTCGCTCAGGCGGCACGCCGAATACTTGTCAGGTGGTGTTGGCCAAGTGCAAATGATTTGAGCTGCGAAGGTGCTAATGCGGTTGCCGCGAACGAAACCGAACCTTTAGTGACAAAAAAACCGGCCTCTTCAGCCGGTTTTTTCATGAGCGATACTTCTGCGCGCGTGTGCCTGTCAGACGATGTTCAACGCTCTGAGAATCACCAGTTTGTTACTGGCAAATACTTGGGCACTCAGCGTCAGCTCAGCGATGTTCTCTTCGGCGCTCGCCAGCGGCGCGCCGTCCCTGACGAGGACTTCGCCTTGTTCGCCGAGGATGGCCCACGCCAGTTGTGCCCATTCGGCGGGGTGTTCCTGGCCATGCTTGATCGCTATCAGGAACAGCTGTTCGAAACGACTGACGGTGATGCCGCCGCCGGTCACCGGGCTGGCCAACACTTGGATCTTGTCGTTCAGCAGAGAGCGTTTGCACAGTTCCAGATTCAGGTCGTTGCAACGCGCCTGCACGCCTTTCTCTGCAGCTTCGCTCTGGCACGGTGCCACGGCACTCATGCCGATCAACACGTTAAGCGCCTGCAGCACATCGTCAGATGCCAGCGAGGACGCGGCGGCTGACAACTGGCGCAAGGTTTTCGGTGCATAGTCGTTGGCTGCCAGCGCTTCAAGTACCGGGGCGTAAATCTCCGTCTGTAGCGAGGCTTCACCCGCAGGGCCGCGAACGTGGACAGGTACGCTCTCTGGCGCTTGCAGCAGGATGAAGCGGGTATTGAACAATGCCTGGCGCTGCTCTGCGGTGGACAGCCGGGTGGCGCCGCGCACGTAGAGGTCACGTCGGAAACTCTGATTGACGAAATAGTCACGCGCCTGTTCGCGCATGATCGGATGCTCGATCCCTTCCAGGAAATCCATGCCCTCGGGCCTGAGGTTGAGCGGGTCGACCGAATCCAGCGGCACAGCGGTGGTGACGTAGTCGAGTTTGGCGGGGGCCATGGCGTCGACCACGTCAGTGAAATACATGCAATCCCAGCTGCGATTGAAGTATTCATGGGCGATGTACTGGCGATTCTGCCCCTTGATGCTCTGAAGTTTGGCATCCAGGTTCGGCACTGAGCTGGCGTAGTTGGGATTAGCGGCCAACAGCGCTTCAGAGAATTGCAGAGCGGCGTCAATACGCTGATCCGGGCCGGCAGACGCCGACTTGGTGAAGCGATCATGCAGGCTGAACAGGTTGCGCAGTGGCGCTGCGGGCGACCAGCCGGGGAAGCAGTTGTAACTGACGTACAGCATTCCACCCGGTTTCAGATGGCGACGGGCAAACTCGACGATCAGTTGCTGGTTGTCGCGACTGACCCAGGTCCAGATGCCATGCAGGCTGATGCTGTCGAATTGCGGCAAGTCATTGCGGGCCAGTAGTTGCGCGAAGCTGTCGTCATACAGCCGGGCATCGCTGTTCCAATCGCTGGCGAGCGTACTGGCAAAGGCGGCCTGGGACGGTGTGAAGTCTGTACCCACATAGGAACCGGGGTTGGCGGCGGCATGGATATTGATCGATACGCCTTGGCCGAAGCCCAGTTCGCAATGAAAGCTTTCGCTCGATTCCAGGCTGGCAAAGCCGCGCAGCAACAAGCAATAACGCTGGAAGACAGGATTGATTTCCCGGCTATAGCTGTAGGTGTAGCCTTCGTCGGTGAAATACCCTTCGTTCCAGGTGTCGCTCATGTTCGTGTCCTAATATTTCGTTACGGAAAGGCTGGTTTTATAAGGGCTGGTGATTACGGGCCACAAGGACAAAATGCGAGTGAGTATTTCTATTCGTGTCCGCATGGTGGCGAGGATTCATCCCCCGATGGACTGCGGAGCAGGCCCCAGCCGCTAAATGCCCTCACCGCGAGCAGGCTCACTCCTACAGTGATCGGCGTCTGGCGCAGATTCTTTAAATATCCGGGAATCTGTGATCAAGCACTCGACGCCGGCTTCGCCAGCGCAATCCCTGCCGCGCCCAACCGCTTGAGCACCTCGAACAGCAAATCACTCTTGGTCACCCCGACAATCCTCGGGCTGCCGACATACCCCGTCACCGTCAACGTAATCCCGTCCGGCGACAAATGGCTGAAGCGCACAAACGGCGCCGGCTTGTCGAGGATGTTTTCGTTCTCGCAGTAGGTGTTGAGGAGAAGCTCTTTGACCTCCTCGGGATCGATATCCAGCGGGAACATCAACTCCAGCGACGCCACGCCCTGGGCACTGCCGCCGAGGGTGACGTTGCGCAGGTTCTGCGAGATCAGTTGCGAGTTGGGCACGATCACGATCGAGCGGTCGCTGAGCTGGATTTCCGTGGCGCGCACATTGATCCGGCGGATGTCGCCCTCGACGCCGCTGATGCTGATCAGATCGCCGACCTTCACCGGGCGCTCGGTGAGCAGAATCAGGCCCGAGACGAAGTTCTTCACAATCTCCTGCAAACCGAAACCGATGCCCACCGACAGTGCGCTGACGATCCACGCCAGATTGGTCCACTGCACGCCGAGCGACGACAGTGTCAGCAGGATCACCAACGCGTAACCGATATTGGAAAACAGCGTGCTCAGCGACGCGCACATGCCTGGGTCCATGTCGGTCTTGGGCAGGAACTCGTTGTCCAGCCAGCGGCGCAGGGCGCGGATCAACCAGATGCCGATCAGCAGCGCCAACACCGCGTTGAGCAGATGAGCGGGAACAATGTTCAGCTTGCGCAACCCGGCGCCGCCGAGGATCGCCAGGATGTTGCTTGTCAACTGCCCGAGCGTGGTGCCGATGCCGCCGACAAACAGCGTGATCACCGCGCACAGCAACAGCACGGCGCGGCTGATGCCGGATATCAGGATGGCGATCTGATCCAGCCGCCGATCACCAATCCCGAACAGATGCTCAAGCGCCTTGCCGCTTGAATACCTGGGCGAAAACGCGAACTCGCAACCGTCCTTGACCACCTGAATCAACAGGTAGAACCCAGCAAGCACGATGTACGCCCACACCAGTTCATACGTGACGAAGCGGGCCAGCGACACGTAACCGGTCAGCAGCGCGACCGTCGAAACAACCATTGAAATGCTGGCGACGGTGAAAATCACTCCGGCGAAGGTGCTGCTCGTCTGCGGGTCATGAGCCGCAGCCAAGGCCTTGCGCACTTTGCCAACACGCAACAGCATCGTCACGATGATCGCCATGACCACCATGGCGACCACGCCACGGCCGGCCAGCACAATCTTGCTGCTCATTGCCGTCGCATTGCTGACCTGCACCAGCGTCACCAACACCAGCAATGTGCAGGACAAGATGCGCGGATAGGGCTTGAGGGCTAGCGCCACTTCATCGGCAATCGCTGGCAAACGCCACGACGGATGCTCCGTCGCCAACAGCGCGCGGCTCAAACCTGTGATCAGCACACAGGCATAGACGACTTTCTCGAACTCTTCGGAGAACGTTGTCAGCATTGGCGTCAACGGCGCTTGCCGAGTCAGGGCATAGAACAGCAAATGCAAGGCGAGGGTGGTGGTGACGATGGTCGCCAGCGCGGATGCAAACGCCAGCGCACTGCGCCGCAAGCGCCCCTCCGGCATGCGGTGAATACACACCCACGTCAGCCCTCGCTCGGCCAGCCGCCGTCCGAGCGTCCACACCAGCCATGCGATCAGCATGAGCACCAGCGTGAAAAAGTACTCACCCGGCGCCCATACCGTCGCCCAGGTTTTGCGGATCTGGTCGGAGAAATAATTGAAACGCTGGGCATCACTCTCTGAAGGATTGACCAGCGGCGCCCAGAAATCCGGATTCAGCACACTCAGGGTGCGCAGCGTCAATTCGCTCTCAAGCAGCGTACGGCGGATACCGGCGATCTGCGTGATCAAATCCGCCGCACTCTGTTTCAACGCCGCCAGACTCTTCAGCGTGCCATCGATCTTGTTTTTCTGCTCCGTCAGCGCCGCCCGCTGCGCGACGATATCTGCCTGCTCCGCCGCCGCCTCGACATCCGGTGCCGCGCCCAACACCCCCAACTGCACCGCCAACTGTGCCTGCTGCGGCAACAACGACGTCGTTAGCCGATCAACATCCAGCATAAAAGCCTGAACCCGATCCTGCGGCCCTTCGAGCTGATTGAAATTGTTCGCCGACGAGATCTGCTGCTTGAGCGCATCGAGACGTTGTTGCAGCGCTTGCAGATCACTTTGATTAATCGCCGGCAACGGCGCCGCAGCCGTCGCGGAAGGCGCCGGCAGATCCGCAGCCCACAGCGAAAGACTGTCGGGAACGAGCAGCATGAAAGCGACCAGAAACAACGACTTCATGGTGTTACGCATGGGTAGGACGGGCTCGAAGGGAACACACAGTCTATGAGGTTAGGTGATCGAGCCGGATGAAGCGGAAAAGTTTCAGGGCAGGAGGTGGATCAGCTGCGGTTCCAGTGCGTCTGCACGCACCTCGAGCAGGGCCAGCGTCACGGGGAGTTTGAAACGACGGCGACCGGCGCTGCCAGGGTTCAGGTAGAGGCGGTTGTCGCGCCATTCGATTAAAGGCTTGTGGGAATGGCCGGTAATGATGAGCCGGGTATGGGAGGCGAGGCGGGCAGGGACGTCGGCGATGTCGTGAATCAACAGGGTTTGCCAGCCGTTGAGGTCGAGGCTGAGGTGGTCGGGGATGTTGGCAGCCCAAGGGAGGTCGAGGTCGTTGTTGCCGCGCACGGCGTGGACGGGGGCTATTTGGGATAGATGATCGAGGATTTCGGGACTGCCGATGTCGCCAGCGTGGAGGATGAGGTCGCAGCCTTGGATGGCGGTGAGGGCTTCGGGACGGAGGAGGCCGTGGGTGTCGGAGATGATGGCGATTTTCATGGGGGGAGATTAGCAGGGAATGGGTGGGTGGTTTCGGCCAGAAGCGGACTGAGGAGCCGTAAATAAATCTGTCCCCTTTTCGTTGGGTTGCGAAGCGACCCCAAAAGAAAGAATGCGTCGAGTCAGGCACTCTTCGACTGCTGGTTTTGGGGCTGCTTCGCAACCCAACGCGGGACAAGCCCGCTCGCCACAGGTTACTTATTGCCTGTTCTACCTAAATACCTTGAAAAGGCTGCATTTACCCCGCAGCCAAAAAGCTAGGACAAATTAGCGACAGGGCTGACGCTACTGTCTCGTTCTGCGATGCTCAACACCACCGGTATCTGCTGCTCCACAGGTACCTCGGCGGTCTTCTCAAGAAGTTCACCCAAGTCGAAAACGGCCATTTCGACATAGCGTTTTATGCACATCCGCTCATAGGAAACGCTGCGAATACCGTCCAGTACCAGCCAGTTCAAGAACAGTGCGCCCATACCCAGCACCACGATCACCGAGCCCTTGCCCCATGTGAACAAAGGCGTGGCTTTAATAATTTCCGTGCACAACGCGATCATCAGGGCGATCAGAGAGGCGAAACTCAGGTTCTGGGATAAAGCAGGCCTGGCGGGTTTTCCGGTCAGGCCCGCATAAGCTGACAACTCGCGTAGTTTCTCTACCGTGTAGCCCTCCTTGCGCAATCCCTCCAGAAAGAAGGCATAACAAAGGGTGTTTTCCCGTTCCAGGCTCGGCTGCTGGTCAATCGCGTGATCTGCAAACTGCTGCGGGTAAACCATGCGCAATGCCTTAAGGCGCGTGACATAGAGCAGAAGAGCCCAAGGAGCCAGTGCCATGTAGGTGTAAGGAATTAGCGTTGGGTTCTTGATGCCGAACATTGCGAACACAAAAAGCAATGCGGTTGACCCTACAGCTGACCACATTGGCCACAACTTGCGAGCATTGTGGAGCTTGAATATGTGTTTATTGGGTTGTTTACGACTGAATTTATAAAGGGCCTCGAGTTGAGCCCATTCCTTGAGTTTCATGACCCATCCTTATTTTTAAAGTCGTGATAACCGAGCGGTACAACGTTGCCCGCAATTGCCACTGCTCACAACCCACGACCAAAAAAGACGATCGAAAGGCGACAGATTTATTTTCTATCACTGTCCGATTTTGGCCGAAAGCTTCCGGCCGTAAAACAATGAATAAGCAGATCGAATCAGTGGCGACAAGTGTGTCGGTCACCACTGATTATCAGCGGCTATCCGGCTATCTCAACCTTATCCAAAGCCCGCCCCCCACTAAACCCTTTCGCGCAGCGCATTCGCAACCAATGTAAATGCAGGCGAAGGTTGCCGGCGATTGGGGTAGTACAAGTAATATCCAGAAAATGGTAAGCACCAGTCTTCCAGAACCCGCACGAGCCGGCCTTCCTGCAGATGCGGTTCAAACTCCTCTTCGGGAAGGTAGGCAATGCCCAGCCCGGCCAAAGCGGCATAGACGATGTGGGTCGACGTGTTGAAAATGAGCTGGCCGTCTACGCGCACGTTCACTTGTTTGCCGCGCCGCTCGAAATCCCACACATAGAGCCCGCCAGATGTCTGCATACGCTGATTGATGCAGTTGTGGTTCATCAGGTCTCGTGGATTTTTCGGGCGCTCGTGCGCGGTGAAGTACGCTGGCGAGGCGACGACGGCCATGCGTAAGGGCGGCCCTATCGGAACGGCGACCATGTCTTTGTCGATGGTATCCCCAAGACGCACACCTGCATCAAAACGATCCGCCACGATGTCTCTGAACCCGTAATTGACGTCGAACTCGACATTGATATCAGGGTATTCGTGTAGCAATGCGGTGAGTTTTGGAAGGAGTGTTGTCCGCAAAACGTGATCGCCGCAGGTGATGCGTACCGTGCCGGCCGGCTTGTCGCGCAGATCCGTCAGGATATCCAGTTCCGTTTCGATTTCATCGAAGCGGTGGCCGATCGCCTGCAATAGCCTTTCGCCGGCTGCGGTCGGCGAAACGCTGCGTGTGGTTCGCGTCAACAACCTGATTTGCAGACGTGCTTCCAGACCGCTGATGGCCTGACTCAGGGCAGACTGCGTGACGCCCAGTACGCCTGCCGCGCGCGTAAAACTGCCTTCGCGCGCCACCGTTACGAACGACAGCAGATCGTTGAGATTTCTTCTGACCATTTTGTAAACGCCGTCACAGTCGATTGATTAGCTGAGCTTATAACCTTGTTAAGTATTCATTAGCTAGTCGCGCTCGCGTTCACTCGTCACCATTGTCGGCATGAATATGAATGCTAATGAGGCCCCAATGGTCGCTGTCTCCGCTCCCCAGAATGCGCCTGCTCATTGGAGCGGCGTCTTTGCAATGACGCTTTGTGTCTTTGCGCTGATCGCGTCGGAGTTCATGCCGGTCAGTCTGCTGACGCCGATGGCCGATGATCTTCAGGTGACGCAAGGGATGGTCGGGCAGGGCATTGCGATCTCCGGGGCATTTGCCGTGTTAAGCAGCCTGACCCTCTCCTGGATGGCCGGGACCCTTAATCGCAAGATTTTGCTGATGGCATTGGCAGGGTTGATGGCCGCTTCCGGCGCGATCGTCGCACTGGCCCCTAACTATCTGACTTACATGGTCGGTCGTGCCTTGATCGGTGTGGTCATTGGTGGTTTTTGGTCGATGTCCGCTGCGACCGCGATGCGACTGGTACCCGCCTCGCAGGTGCCCAAAGCCTTGGCCATCTTCAATGGCGGCAATGCGTTGGCTACCGTGATCGCCGCACCGCTGGGCAGCTATCTGGGCTCGATCATCGGTTGGCGCGGCGCGTTTTTTTGTCTGGTACCCGTAGCAACGATTGCCTTCATCTGGCTGTGGATCAGCCTGCCGACCATGAAGGTAGCGCCGCGCACGTCGGGAACGGGCAATGCCTTGAAGCTGTTGAAGAACCGATCTGTCGCAATCGGCATGGCCGGATGCGGCGCCTTTTTCATGGGTCAGTTCGCCCTGTTTACCTACCTGCGACCTTTCCTCGAAACGGTGACGCGTGTCGATGTATCCACACTGTCGCTGATCCTGTTGGTGATCGGAGTAGCAGGCTTTATCGGCACTCTGATCATCGGCCCGTTTTTACGGCGCGGTCTCTTCCGGACATTGATAGCCATACCGGTGCTGATGGCGTTGATTGCTTTTGCACTGATTCCGTTTGGCGCCTCGGTCGTAGTCGTTGCCGCACTGCTTGGCTTTTGGGGGTTGTTGGCCACCGCGGCGCCAGTCGGATGGTGGAGCTGGATCGCGCAGGCCTTACCCAACAATGCCGAGGCCGGGGGAGGCTTGATGGTGGCGGTGATTCAACTGGCCATCGCCCTGGGCTCAAACATCGGCGGGCTGCTTTTCGATCATGGCGGCTATCAGAGCACTTTCGTGTTTAGCGCAGGCGTGCTGCTGCTTGCCGCATTCGTGACGTTAATGACATCACGGTCCCCAATATCGCAATCCGCTTGAGACATTCAACTTTACGGGAGATGGGCAATGAGAGCACTTCGCTGGCTTGGTTTGCTGTCTGCAATGCTCGTGCTGGGCGGTTACGTCGCTGTAGGTGATGCCGCGTCGGCGTCTTTAAAACCGGAGAAATCTCGCATGTGGATGACCGTCGGGGAACAACGCTTCGCTATCACTTTGGCTGACAACGCCGCCGCTGGCGCGTTTGCCAGGCTACTGCCGTTAACAATCGAGATGAGTGATCTCAACGGCAATGAGAAGCACGCCAGCCTTCCAGAAACTTTACCTGCCAACGCGAGCAAACCAGGAACAATCCACAGCGGTGATTTGATGTTGTATGGCGCGGATACGCTGGTGGTTTTTTATTCAACGTTTAACTCAACGTACGCCTACACCCGGGTCGGGCGTGTGGATGACATCGCTGACTTGGCTCAGGCGCTAGGGCGAGGGGATGTGCGCGTGATGTTCTCTAAAGACTGATCAATCCGAATCAACAGGGATTCCAATGAAAAAATTCATTGTTCTATTAACGCTTCTTGTCAGTTCACTCTCAGCAACAGGAGCCGATATGTCCAACGGCGCAGATAATTTTTACACCAGCGAAAAAGTGACGGTGCAGAAGGTCACCTTCAAAAACCAATATCAAATGAATGTGGTGGGGAATCTGTTTATCCCGAAAAACCTCGACGCAAAATCGAAGAGCCCGGCGATTGTTATCGGCCACCCGATGGGCGCGGTCAAGGAGCAGAGCGCTAACCTCTATGCCACGAAAATGGCCGAGAAGGGCTTCGTGACCCTGTCACTGGATCTGTCGTTCTGGGGTGAAAGCGAGGGGCGTACGCGCAATGCTGTTTCGCCGGACATCTACGCCGAAGACTTCAGTGCGGCAGTGGACTTTCTCGGTGCACAGACTTTCGTCAACAAGGAACGCATTGGCGCAATCGGCATCTGTGGCAGCGGCAGTTTCGTCATCAGCGCGGCCAAGATCGACCCGCGCATGAAAGCCATCGCAACGGTCAGCATGTATGACATGGGCGCAGCCAATCGCAATGGTTTGAAGCACTCGCAAACGCTTGAGCAACGCAAGGCGATGATCGCGCAAGCGGCACAGCAGCGTGATGTCGAGTTCGCTGGGGGTAAAACCGCTTACACCAGCGGCACGGTACATCAACTGGATGAAAACACTCATCCCATTCAACGCGAGTTCTATGACTTCTACCGCACACCTCGCGGCGAGTACACACCGTCCAGTTCCTCTAAAGAGTTGACGACGCACCCGACTCTGACGAGCAACATCAAGTTCATGAACTTCTACCCGTTTAATGATATCGAGACGATTTCTCCGCGCCCGATGTTGTTCATTGCCGGCGCTGATGCGCACTCAAGGGAGTTCAGCGAGGAGGCCTACAAGCTCGCCGGACAACCCAAGGAGCTGGTTATCATCCCGGGCGCTGGCCATGTAGACCTCTATGATCGTGTCAATCTGATTCCTTTCGACAAGTTGGCTACCTTCTTTCAGAACAATCTGAAGTAACCAACACGCAGGGATTGCCTGCCGCGAAAGCCTCAAAATCTTGAGGCATTCGCGAGAGTTCGAGTGACATTCTTTTCAGTACGCCTATTGAATGGTGACTTTGCCTTTCGATCTGCGAGGCTGTTCAATACCACGTCGAAATCGCGCAGATCGTGTGCAAAATCCAGGGATCACGCGATGGGCGCTCCACGGGTTGCACCCTGGCGGCGTTATGCGGTGATGCGGCGCGTCAGTCGGGCGATTTGAAGTCGGCCTTCGCTGAAGGCATCGAGCGTACGTTGCAGACGCTGGGCGAAAAATACCCGACAGCGCCGTCGGCGCGCCCGCCAACATGAGCGACGAAGAAGCGGCAACGCTGCCGATTGCCGCGCTCAAACGAACACAAGATCCGCCCGGTTATCGATCAGGTATATCCGTTCGAGCAAGCCCGCCAAGCGTACGAGCATCTTGCGAAAGGGGCGTTCGGCAAGGTGGTGATCAAGATCGATTGGGGCCGTTGGGGCTATGCCTCAGCTATCAGTCGAAACGACTGGCTCGGCGACAGTTTCCTCAGCCATCTTCAGGCGGTCAGCCTTGCTGATGTACTTTTCCTTTTTCGGGGCCAGTTTCGCGCTGGCCTTTTTGGCTTTTTCCCTGAACAACTGCTTCAGTTTTTTCTGACGGTTCATGTTGACGACTCGGTTTGTCTGTTGGATATCGGCGATTGAAGGGCTTCTCGAGCGCATTGGCCAGAGAGTCGCATAAGGAAGCGTCGCTGTCTCTGGCCCAAAAGGGCAGGCATCCTGACGCATGGCCGGGGTGCAGGCAACATCAATTGCTCACATCGCAATAAAGTCCCGAACAGCTTGATCGTCGGGGGCCGCGCTTCTTCCATTAACCAATGCCCTCACCCGGAACCGAGTGAGCGTAGACGCGATTTGCCATCTGCATTTGCGGGGTGATCAATACGGCCGGTTACGCGCGCAGTCGGGCGGGAGATCACCAATCTGGATCAGACCGACCATTACGGTGGGGTGGCCTCTGGAGCCCCAGGACACTGGCGCGCCATGCGCCGTCAGGTCGTAGGTCTCGCTCTCACCGAGCAATTGCCCGTCACGATTATCGTATAAGCGGAAAAACGCCGGGCTCTCCCATCGAACGAACCAGGACAGATCTTGCGGATCGTCCGGGTGGAACTGAGGATGAAAGGAGTTTGGCAACACCCAATAAGGCCTGAATGCCTGGACCCGGACGCAGCCATCGGGGCTGATATCAGCGTCACCGTAAGGGATGGCCAGCGCCTTTTCCCACCACTGGGACGCCGCCCACAGTCCCATGTAAAACACCACTAAACCGAGGACGATCATCACGAGTCGGCGTTGCCTGCTCATACCAGACGCATGCCCATTTCAACTGCGCGGTTCTCGAAACCGAACTCGGCATACATGCGCGCCGCACGTTCATTGAACGGCCAGACTGTCAGGCGCAAATCCTGTGCGTCATGTTCAATCGCCCAATCCCTGACGAGTTGCATCAGCGCCCGACCAATGCCTTTTCCGGAAAACCGCTCGGCGACACACACCGAGCCGATGCGCACAACCTTTTGCGGCTGCATCAGCGGTGGCGAACTGGCTGACAGGCTGGCCGTAATGAATGCGGCGGCCTGATCGCCGACGTGCGCGATAAAAGCTACTTGATCCGGCTTCTCGAAAATGCCCGACCAATGTGGCAGGTCGCGTGAGAAGTCTTCGGTGGCGGCAGCATAAATATCGGGACGGGCAGCGTAGTGTACGGCGTTGAGCAACTGGCCCAACTCGCACATGGTCAGTGCGTCTTCAGCGGTTGCGATGCGGTAGGTGATGGTGTCGTCCATGGTGAGTCACGTTCCTTGAGTTTTGAAGGGCGCGCAGGAGTACGCGAGACGGAGTAATGATGAGCTTTCAGGCTGAACTGATTCGCCGTTCACCCAGGCGCTCTACCAGCCTTACCAGATAACCATCCGGATCCTGAACGATGAATTCGCGTTGACCCACTTCTACCGTATCAGCCCGATACCAGGTGTCCCGGCATTCCCGGTAAAGTGCAAAGCCTGCTTCGCCAAGTTTGCGGATGACGGGCCCCACAGCCTCGACATCAATCTGCAGGTTGATGCCTCTGCCAAATGGCTTGCTCAGCGCAGCGGTCAGCCATTGACGAGCGTTCGGATCAATCTGCTCCAGCATGACTTGAGCGCCGTTCAGATCCAGATAAGCGAAGCCATCTTCCGCACGCTGATAAGCAATGCTGAAACCAAGGCATGACACCCAGAAAGCCAAGCTGTTATCCAGGTGGGTAACCATGAGCTCGGGAACCAGTTTGTTGCGTTCAAACATGAGATGACTTCCTTTTCGAGCTGTAGCCCATGAATTGAATCTTCAGTCGAACGCTACAGCGGGCGCTGATTCTGGATACTCGCTCGCCATGTGTGCCAGACATTTTTTCAGCAGTGCCGCCTCGCTGGGCAGGCGCCCGGAAAAAGCATCCCAGTTGCAGCCGTACCAGTCGGGGAATCCGAGGGCTTCTTTCAACATGCCATGGAGTGCCTGGCTACTTTGCACTTCACTTAGATCAATACTCACAAGCTCAAGTCGCGACATCATTCAGCCTCGCCAGTAACGATATCGCTGTCGATCCTGTGACCAGGTGCTGATTTGTTCAGACCCGCCAAAAACACCGAAATCTGCCGCGTCCCACTCAGGTGAATAACCGGAATCTGCGGTGCTATCGCCATTCGTCTGGCCTCGCTGGCTGGGCGATTGACTCGGTCAAAGTGCCAGACATATTTCAGAAGGACCAGAAAGGCTTTATCCATTCGTTCGGTGCATCCTGCCGGAAGATCCGGGCGTGGCCGGTTCATTGCGCTGCGCGTGATAACCCGTCGCAGGCAGGTCAGGCGCGGTGTTTCGAGCCAGATAATCAGGTCTGCACGGGGCAGGCGCAGATCGAAGGTGCGTCGGGAATAGTTGCCCTCGCATACCCAGGCATCACCGGCGATGGCTTGTCGTACCCGCTCACGGAAAGCCTCGTCATCCGGTTCGACCCAACCGGGTTCCCAGAACAGCGGATCAAGGTGAACAACGGGCACGTCCAGACGCTGGCCGATTTCCCGGGCCAAGGTGGACTTTCCACTGCCGGAGTTGCCCAGAATGACGATGCGTTGCATATGCAAATCCCTTGCGGCAAAAGTCGGCAATTCTAAGCCACCAAGACCTGGGGCAGGCCATCGACCGCAAAAAAAAGCCCGGCAAAATGCCGGGCCCGGAACAGCTTCAGAGCATTACGCAGCCATACTGCCGGCCGCCATGTCTTTCTTGTGGCTCGCCTTCATGGCTTCCATTTGCGCGCCGGGTTCATCGAGTTTGGCTTGGCCCAGGCGCGCATTAGCTGTGCCAACTCGTGACGCTACCCTTGACCGCGCTGGATCAATGGTCTGCGAGGAATATGGGGAAAAGCCTTCTGCACCCTGCATGAACAACGTCGGGCAAGCATTGCAGATCACCGCTTGTGTTTACTGTGCAGTCGACTCGACGTCGATCTCATCGGCTTCACCGAGCGATCTGTAGTGCTTGCGCAATTTTCGCAGTTCACGTGTGCCCATTTTGTCCAGCCCCAACGTGGCGTTTTGCGCGTCCTTGGTGGCGCGAATCAGTTCGTCGATCTTCAGGTGCAAGATATCGTTGTCGCGGTTTTGCGTGTTCTGAATCAGGAACACCATCAGAAACGTGATGATCGTGGTCGAGGTGTTGATGATCAGTTGCCAGGTGTCGTTGTAATGAAAGACCGGGCCGGTGAGCGCCCAGATGATGATCAGAACAATGGCGGCGATAAAGGTTTTTGAGCTGCCGGCCCAATTGGACAGGGCCTGGCAGAAAGACGCGAATTTCATATTTGTGCAAGCTCTTGAGATAGGTAAGGCGTAGGCCTTGGCCATTTTGCGGGGAAGGTCTGCCGTATCGTGGCAGCCAGTGCCGACGCGCCAGGCGTTCGAGAAACGCCTGGCGCAATTTGGCGGGATCGGTCCCAAGACCGTCGAGATTTTCAGGCGTGAAGCAGGGCCGGTACTTTTTGATTAACGGCCAGGACGCGCGGCCGTGCTCGGGCTGATGTGTTTAGGACCCGCGATTGCCCAAGCGATCAGCCCGAACAACGGCACAAACACGATCAACACAATCCAGACTCCCTTGTTGTTCGATTTCCCCTCACTCTTGCGCACCCGATTGATGGCCCACAGTTCTATCAATAGAAGAACTGCCGCCAGTACGATCCACACGGTTTCGATATGCATTGGCTACCTCCTGATGGTCTTTCTTAGGTGGCCTGAGGTTCGGCGGGTTCATTTATTTTTCTGCAGTGCCTTGAGTTGCTGCGCCAGGTGAAGTGCGACACGGCCGCTGCCCACCGTCGGCAGCAGGTGAGTGAAGGGGATGTCGATCTGGCGGTGCTCACGCACGGCGCGCAAGCGCGATAACACCGGATCATTCTCCAGCAGCTGACGTTTGCGCCAGGCCGGCGACCACTCGGCATCGGCCAGCAAGATGACGTCGGGATCGCTGATCAGCAGGGTCTCGCGATCTATCGTCACGCGATACTGGTTGATGTCGGCGAATAGATTGCGCCCCCCGGCAGCAGCGAGCAGGGTGGTCACGAAACCGCGTCCGCCCTCTGAATCCAGACCGTTGACCTCGCTGTCCAGATAGAACACCGACAGCGGCTTTTCGCTGCCGATCAGTGCGCGGGCGCGTGCCAGATCGGCATCCATGGCGGCGCTCAGTTGCTGCGCTTTTGGCTGTTTTTGCAGCAGCGCACCGAGGGTCAGCAGGTCATTGCGCACATGCCCGAAATAATCCAGCGAATGCCCCGCACAGGCCGACTCCAGTAAATAGGAAGCGACGGCGTTGCGCGCCAGACCCGAGCGTGAAGTGACGCCGTCGCCGAACGCCGTGGCAAAGCCGCCGACCACCAGATCCGGTTTCTGCGCGTACAGCACTTCGCTGGACGGGTAGCGCGGCGCGATCACCGGAACGCCTGCGTACTCGGTCTTTCGATCCCCGGCATGGGTGTCGTCCAGATAGGCGACGCCAACCAGACTCGGCCCTGCATCCAGGGCGATCAGCAGATCAGCCGCGTGTTGATTGAGTGCGACGATACGCGATGGCGGCAATTGTGCAGCGCTCCAGGTTTCGCCGCAGTTTCGATAATTGTCAGCGAGGGCCGGTGCTGTGCAGACCAGGGCCGTCAGGCATAACCCAAGTGTTCTCATGAGCGCTCCTTTATCAGCAAATCCTCTACCACCTCACCACCGACCAGGTGCACCTCGACCAGCCGTTGCACGTCGGCGTCGCTGTGCGCGCCATACCAGCAGGTCTCGGGATACACCGTCAGAATCGGCCCCAGATTGCACGGGAACTGACAATGCGTGCGCGTCAGTAACACGCCGCCCGGGGTTTCGATGCGGTCGTGCGCCAGCAGATGCCGGCGCAGGGTTTTCCATAACTGCAAGGCGCCGCGCTGGGTGCAGCGCGGGCCGGTGCAGAGGAACACGTGGCGCGCATGTTCGGGAACGTGCGACCAGTCCGGGTGCGTGTCGACGCCGTCGACCGTTTTGAATTCAGCCATCAGAAGCGGTACGTGTAGCGTACTTCTGAGGTGAACGGCCGTCCGAGGTTGTCGACGTTGCTGGCACGGCTGGTGACGTAATCGCGGTCGAACAGGTTCTCTACCAGAAGACTGACGCGGTGTTGACGGGCATTGTCGAGGTAGCGATAAGCGTCGGCATCGATCACTGAATAGTGACCGTACTCGACCTGTTTCGAGCTGGTCACATCGCGGATATAGCGGATCGCACCGCCGGCACCCCACAGACGGTTTTCCGACTCGAAGCCTATGCGCGAACGGGCGAAGAAACTCGGGATGTCATTGATGGTCGCGCCGCTGCGCGATTCGGTGAGGTTGCGGGTCATGTCCGCTTGCAGGCTCCATTGCGCGTTGAGCGCCAGTTTCGCGTCGGCCTCGAAACCGCGCATGCGCACCTGGCCCTCGCCGTTGACCCAGCGACTATCGTCGAGGGTGATCAGGTCGTCGATTCTGCGTTTGAACACGGTGATGCTGGCGCTGAACGCGCGATCAAGCAGCAGCCCCTTGTAGTCGAGGCCCAGTTCGGCGTTGCGGCTTTTTTCCGGTTTGAGGTTGCGGTTGCCGATCTCGTCGCCCGGTTCGTTGACGAACAATTGCTCGGCGTTCGGCAGTTTGTAGGCGCTGCCGTACTGACCGCGCACGGTCCAGTTGTCGTTGAGATCGTAGAGCGAAGTGAGCATGCCGACCGTGGCGCTGTCGCCGCCACCCATGGCTTCGTGGCGAACGCCGATGCTCGGGTGCCAGTCGGGCAGGGCGTCGACTCGCGGACGCAACTGGGTGTAGATCGCGTGGGCTTCAGCCTTGTCGTTGTCGATGATCAGGACATCGTCCTGGCCCTTGAACCACTGGTTGTCGGTGCCAAACACCAGCACATGACCGTCGGACGATTCAGCCTTGCCTTCGGCCTGTATGCCCCAATCGGTGAAGCCCCAGTAGTCGTTGTGGTTGATGACTCTGTTGGCGCCGCCCTCGACGTTGTTGATGCGTGTGTAGCGCGTGTCCCAATCGTTGACATGGCCTTTGACGAAGTAGCTCAGACGCTCATTGAGGTTTTGCTCGAAGGTCGCTGTGGCGATCTGTTGCACGCGGTCGTTGGTGGTTTTGTGGTTGCCGACCGGACGGGCGAAATCGAGGTTGGCGTCGGCGTATTGGTAGAACAGTTCCAGCCGCGAGTCGTCGCCGAACGACTGAATCGCCTTGCCACCGAACGTGGTGACTTCATAGGCGCGTTTTTTCTCGGTGACGTTTTTCATGTCGCGGTTGCGAAACGGCTGGTAGCCGTCGGAGACGTTGTGGCTGACATACGCCAGCAAGCCCAGATCGCCGAAACCGTTGCTGAAGATGTTCTCGACCCGGGCATCGCCGGTGGTGCCGCCGAAGGTATCGAGGCCCATGTTCACCTCGCCCGAGGCCTTTCGACGCTGTGGCGAGCGAGTGACGATGTTGATCACCCCCGACACCGCTTGCGTGCCGAACAACAGACTCTGCCCACCCTTGAGCACTTCGATGCGTTCGATGGCGTTCGCCGGCAAGGTGTCCAGATACAAGCCACCGTACAAGCGGTTGTTCAGGCGCACGCCGTCGAGCAGGATCAGCGTATCGTCGTTGCGCCCGCCCAGCAGGGAATAAGTGCCGTAGTCGAACGGGCCGTTTTTCGGGGCGACATAGAGGCCGGGAATGAACATCTGCATGACGCGGCTGACATCCGCTCCGGGGCCGGCGCGCTCGATCTGTTCGCGGCTGACGATGTCCACTTTGCTGCCGTAATGCGCCATGTCGGCGACGGTCGTGGACTCCACCGACGGTGCGGAAATGATTTGCTGATTGAGTTCCAGAGGCGCTTCGTCGGCCAGCAGCAGCGGACTGAACAGGCAACCGAATAGCAGGGATGGAGCAGAGGAGTTGAAAGGTCGAATCATTGTCTTCTCGAAAAGGATCTTCGCAGAAGAGCATGCAGGAGAAGGCATCGCGCACACGCCGACACCGGCCCATGCCCGCCCACCGCAGGATTTTGCCAAACAGAAATTTCGGGCCGGTCTCCGGGCTCGCGCGTATCGATGCTTTCACCTTCCCATGGCCGTCTGGCCACAGTGGTGTGTCGAAAGCATCACGCGCATACCGTTGCGGGGGCAGCACCGGACTTGTTCAAAAAGAACGTACCGGTTTCCCGTTTCACCCCATGCACGGCGGCATGGGACACCTGAAACTGGACGGCATCTGAACACTCGAAAGACCGTTCGTCAACGCCGCAGCCATTATCGGACGCTCAGTTCAGCCCGGCTGCAGGGCGGCAAACTGGTTGCTCAACCACGCATACAGTTGCGATACCGCGGGGGAAATTTGTTTGCGATGCGGGCACACCAGACTCAACGGCGAGGCTTCTCCGGGAAAGTCCGGCAGCAGCACAAGCAGACGTCCTGCGCTCACGTCAGCGCTGACATCCAGCCAGGATTTGTTGGCGATACCTTCACCGTCCAGTGCCCAGCGCCGAACCACATCGGCGTCGTCGCTGAACAGCGGGCCAGAGACTTGAATCGTCTGACCGGCCAGGCTCCATTTATCGAAGACCCGACCATTCTGCAGGTAGAGCAGGCATGGATGATTCAACAAGTCCTCCGGCGTTTCTGGCTGCCCGTGGCGTTGCACGTAGTCCTTCGATGCGACCAGCACCCGTTTATTCCAAGGCGCGAGTGGCAGAGCCACGTAGTTGGCGTCTTCGTTGGTACCGTATCGAATGGCGACGTCGACCGGGTCGCGAAACAGGTCGGCCATCTGGTCCGACAGCACAAAGCGCAGGGTCAGTTCCGGATGCTGACGACGGAACATCGTTAGCCATGGCAGCAGAATATTGCGCCCCAGATCAGACGGCGCAGTGACTTGCAGCACGCCGCGCAGCGTGGCGTTTTCACCCCTCAGGTTGTCCTCGCCTTGTTTCAGGGTTTCGAGCACGGCGTGGGCGGTGGGCAGGTATTGCTCACCTTCGGCAGTCAAACGCAGGCTGCGGGTGGTTCGCGCGAACAGGCGCACATCCAGTTCGCGCTCCAGCCGTTTGATGGCGGCGGCGACCTGGCCGGGCAACAAATCGGCCTCCAGCGCCGCGGCGGTAAAGCTGCCCAGCGCTGCGCTTCGGGTGAACAGGGCGAGATCATCGATGCGGATCATTTTCTCTTCTGCAGTGAAAGTGTTGGCGCATTCTGCAGGTTTTTCTTTCTCCGTGGGAAGCCGAAGATGGTGGCAAGTGAATGCTTCAACCCTTCAGACAGCGAGCCCCCATGAAAGCCATCACCTTTGTACACCACGCCCTGCCCATTGAAGATCCGCAATCCTTGCAAGACATCGAGATGGCTGCGCCAGTGCCCGGTCCGCGTGATCTGCTGGTCGAGGTACGGGCTGTTTCAGTCAACCCGGTCGACACCAAGGTGCGCGCCGGTACTTTCACAAAAGAACCGAAAATTCTCGGTTGGGATGCGGCCGGCATCGTCCGCGAAGTCGGTTCGCAAGTGACTCTGTTTCAACCGGGCGACGAAGTGTTTTACGCCGGCTCGATTATTCGCAGCGGTAGCTACAGCGAATTGCATTTGGTCGATGAGCGGATTGTCGGGCACAAGCCACGTTCGTTGAGTGCTGCCGAGGCGGCGGCATTGCCGCTAACGTCGATCACAGCGTGGGAATTATTGTTCGACCGTCTCGGTGTCGCCGAGGCCAGCGGGGAGGGCAAATGCCTGTTGATTACCGGCGCGGCGGGTGGCGTCGGTTCGATGCTGGTGCAACTGGCTCGGCAGTTGACCCGACTCACGGTGATTGGCACCGCCTCGCGCCCGGAGACCGCTGATTGGGTGAAGCAGTTGGGCGCCCATCACGTCATCGATCACAGCCAGCCACTGCTCGCTCAGTTGCAGGCACTCGGTATTGCCGAGGTCGATTACGTCGCCAGCCTGACCCACACCGAACAGCACTTTTTACAGCTGATCGAAGTGCTGCGACCGCAGGGTCGGCTAGCGGTGATTGATGATCCCGAGAGCCTTGATGTCATGCCGCTCAAGCGCAAGTCGTTGTCGCTGCATTGGGAGTTGATGTTCACTCGTTCGTTGTACGAAACGGAGGACATGATCGAGCAGCACCACCTGCTTGACCGGGTCTCGGACCTGATTGATCTGGGGGTTTTGCAGACCACCGTCGGCGAGCACTTCGGTGCGATCAACGCCGCAAACATGCGCCGCGCTCATGCAGTGGTCGAGAGTGGCAAGGCTCGGGGCAAGATCGTTCTCGAAGGCTTCTGATAACCGTCACTTGAACCGTCATACGGGCGCCATAAAGGGCCCGTCAGGAGCACTTTATGCGTATGAAAACCCTTCCCGCCGTTATCGCCTTGTTATCGGCTGCCGCGTTTGGTGCGCCGTTCGCCCACGCCATCAACGCTGTCGCCTTGCCGGCGGATGCACCCGCCGATCGATCCTTCGGCAAGCTTGAACAAGTGCATGCGTTCTACGATGCGATGCCCACCGGTGTGACCGTCAGCGAGACCGGGCGGATCTTCGTCAATTTTCCGCGCTGGGGCGACAACGTGCCGTTCACCTTGGGCGAGATCCGCGACGGCAAAGTGGTGGCCTATCCGAACGCCGCGATCAACAAGGAAAACCCCAACGACCCAAGCGACGGGTTAATCAGTGTGCAAAGCGTGGTGGCTGATGGTCAGGGGCGTGTCTGGCTGCTCGACACCGCAGCGCCGGGCTTCGCCGACCCCAAGCCGCGAGGAGCGAAACTGGTTGCGATAGACCTTGCCAGCAACAAAGTCGTCAAGCGGCTGGTGTTCCCGGACAACGTGATGTTGCCCAGCACGTATGTCAACGACATGCGTTTCGACTTTCGCAACGGCACCGAGGGCACCGTGTACCTCACCGACTCCTCGCTGCGAGGCCCGGGCGCAATCATTGTCATGGACATCGCCAGTGGGCGTGCCATGCGTCGTTTGAGCGGCGTGCCGGCAACGTCGGTTGATCCGGCTTTCGTCCCGGTCGTTGAAGGTTTGCCAGTGATGGTCGAAGGCGCCGACGGCAAACCCAAACCACTGGGTGTGGCGTCGGACGGTATTGCCCTGTCAGCCGATGGCCAGACGCTGTATTTCACGCCTCTGTCCAGTCGACACCTGTATGCCGTGTCCACTGCGCTGCTGCGCGATGCCAGCGTCAGCGAGCAACAACTGGCTGCCGCCGTGCAGGATCTGGGCGAGAAAGGGGCCTCCGATGGCATGGAGGCTGACGCCGACGGCGCCGTCTATGCCGGGGACTACGAACACAACTCGATCCGCAAGCGGCTGCCGGATGGCCAATGGCAGACGCTGGTGCACGACCCACGATTGCTCTGGCCTGACACGTTGTCGATCGGCCCCGACGGCTATCTGTATTTCATCGCCAACCAATTGCACCGCCAGGCGGCGTTTCGCGGCGGGCAGGATCAACGACAGAAACCCTACAGCCTGCTGCGTCTGAAAATCGACGCGGCGCCTGCGCCTACGCGGTAATACCTGTTTTATCTTTCGGAGAACTGATGATGAATGCGTCCACAGAAGTATTGGTTTCGATTGCCGTACTCAAGGCCAAAAAGGGTCAGGAACAGGCCTTGAAAGAAGGGCTTCTGGCACTGGTCGAACCGACCCGGGCAGAGCCGGGCAATCTCGATTATGTGTTGTTTGAACTGCGCGATGAGCGCGGTACGTTCTACATGCGCGAGGCGTTCAAGGATCAAGCGGCACTGGATGCGCACTTCGCCATGCCGTATTTCCAGCGTTTCGCCGCTACGGCGGATGACCTGCTTGAGGAGCCCTTGCAACTGATCTTTCTTGAACAGGTATCGAGCTGACGGCATCGCGCAATTGTTGAGTGGCTTGCGGGTGCCCGGGGTCTATATTCTTCACGGCTGTTTATGTGCGTCGAATAGTGGCTGAGAACAGCCTTCAGTTAGGGAAGAATTGAATGCCGTTCAGGGTGATGGTGGTCGGTGGCTACGGTAATTTCGGTAGCATCGTTTGCGGGCATTTGGCGGTCATGCCGGGTGTAGAACTGCTGCTCTCGGGACGCGACCCGCATAAGTTGCAGCGCAAGGTCGATGAGCTGAACAGCCAATCGGCTGCTGTCGTCCAAGGTTGGTGCGGTGATGCCATGGGCCCTGCGTTCAGCGCCGCTTTGCGCTCGCTGAATATCCGGTTGGTCATCCACACCGGCGGGCCGTTTCAGGGGCAATCCTATGCAGTCGCCGAGAATTGCATCGCTGCTCAAGTGAATTACTGCGACCTGGCGGACTGCCGAACCTTCGTCAACGGCGTGGGTACTCTCGATGCACGGGCGAAAGCGGCGGGCGTGGCGATCCTCAGTGGTTGCAGTTCGGTGCCGACGCTTTCGTCAGCGATCATTGATCAGCAGCGTCACCGATTTTCGCGTATTGACGCGATCGAACATGGCGTTAGCGCTTCGGCGAAAATGCCGGGATTGTCGACAATCGAAGGTGTGCTGGCTTACGCCGGCAAGCCGATCAAACAACTGAAAAACGGCAAGGTGCATGAAGTGTCGGGTTGGCAGGATCTGACCTTGCGCAAAATACCGCAACTGGGCACTCGCTTGCTGGCCAATGTCGACGTACCGGACATGGATATCTTCCCCAGCCGCTATGGCGCGCGCACGCTCAGCTTCAAGGCAGGTGCGGGGTTGAAACTCGCCGGTGTTGCCAATGCTTTGTTAGCGCAGGCAGTAAAAAACGGGCTGGTTCGCGACCATCTCCCTTGGGCCGCCAGACTGTATCGGCTGGGCTGTCGATTCGAGCGATTCGGCGATGGCAAAAGTGCGATGTACATCGACGTTCAGGGCGCAGGCGTTGAAGGGAAACCGCTGACCATGACCGCACAACTGACCGCTTTTAACGATAAAGGCCCGGAAATCCCCAGCTGCGCAGCCGTCGCACTGGCCGCGAAAATGGCCGGAGGTTATGTGCCGCAACCGGGTGCCCGGCCCTGCGTCGGCGAAATCAGCGTTGACGAATACCTGGCTGCGATCAACGATCCGGCCAACCTAAGCCTCTGCGTGCAATTTTCTGACGGGCAGTCCTGGTCAGCTTTCTGACCCAGCCACCGATGGCGCAGGCATTTTCAGAAAACGCTGCTCATGATCAGGGTTTGGCAGCAGGCAGCTGTCGTACTTGCCGAATAGCCGATAGCGATTCAACGCGATGCGGTCATAAGCCCAGTCCCGCAGCCCACGCGGGAAAACGCGCAGCAAGCGCAAGGGCTGCCAGCGGCCGGGCAACTGACCGACGACTTCGAAAAAGGCATCTGATCGCTCCCAGTAATTTCGGTCGCGAATCACCGCCATGGTGTCGAACTGGTCTATCGGCAACCCCGCCCACGCCAGTAGCGCCTGCCCCTCGGGTGACTGCACTGCCGCCAGTCGCACGCGCCTTTGATGATCATGCCGAATCAAAAAACGCGCCCAGCGATTGCATAGCTTGCACACACCGTCGAACAGCACCACGGTTTCGCCGGGTTTGAGCAATGGCGCGGGGGTAGGGCGGGTCTGCGCAGTTGGCATGAGCGTGAGTCCATCGGAATCGGTTGCTGCGGATCATATCGCAATGCTCCCGGCTGACTGAAAAGTACTGGATTCTCGTATTGACATATCGAAAAATGTCGATATCCTCGCGGCATGGACTTACTCGAAATATTCAAAGCACTTTCAAACCAGACCCGACTTGAAATCCTCAAGGGTTTGAAAGATCCCGAAAAGAACTTCCCGCCGCAGGATGAAGGTGACGTTCATACGGTGGGCGTGTGTGTGAGCAGTATCCAGGAAGGTGTCGGGCTGTCGCAGTCGACGGTGTCTTCTTATCTCGCAACGCTGCAACGCGTGGGTCTGGTTGAAGTCAGACGTATCGGTCAGTGGACCTACTACAAGCGCAATGAAGCAACCATCAGCGTTCTTGCCGAGATCATCGGGAAGGACCTGTAGTTTTCAGCTGTCTTTTTACCCAAAGATATCGAGAAATCTCGATATCCCTTTTTATCGAAATGAGGATATACGATGAAAGCTCTGATACTTAAATCATTTGGCGGCCCGCAAGCATTCGAACTTTGCGACGTGCCCAAGCCCGTGCCTCAAGCGGGACAGGTTCTGGTCCGGGTTCACGCGACTTCGATCAACCCGTTGGATTTCCAGGTTCGACGCGGCGATTATCCCGACCTGGTGCAACTGCCGGCCATAACCGGGCATGACGTATCGGGCGTTGTCGAAGCGGTGGGGCCAGGCGTGACGAACTTCGTTCCCGGAGACGAGGTCTGGTACACCCCGCAGATATTTGACGGCCAAGGCAGTTACGCCGAGTACCACGTTGCCGCCGAAAGCATCGTCGGCAAGAAGCCTGCCGCGCTGAGCCATCTGGAGGCAGCAAGCCTGACGTTGGTGGGTGGGACGGCGTGGGAAGCATTGGTCGTGCGCGCGGCGCTCAGAGTGGGCGAAACCATTCTGATACACGGTGGTGCCGGGGGCGTCGGGCATGTGGCGATTCAACTGGCAAAAGCCATTGGCGCCAGGGTGTTCACGACTGTGCGTGAAGCGAACAGTGAGTTCGCACGCAGTATGGGGGCCGATGTGGTCATCGATTACGAAAAGGAGGATTACGTTGACGCCATCCTGCGGGAAACCGCTGGTCGCGGAGTCGATGTGGTGTTCGACACCATTGGCGGCAACACGTTGTCACGCAGCCCCGACGCGCTTGCTCAACTGGGTCGCGTTGTTTCGATTGTCGACATTGCGCTGCCACAAAATCTCGTCCAGGCCTGGGGCAAGAACGCCAGTTATCACTTCGTTTTCACCCGGCAAAACCGCGGCAAGCTTGATGAACTGAGCGCGTTGATTGAGCGCGGCCAGTTGCGCCCGCACGTGGGGGCCGTCTATTCACTTGCCGACATTCCACTCGCGCATGCCCGGTTGGAGAGTCCCAACAATGGAATCCAGGGAAAAATTGCGATTGCCATCGTAGATAGCCTCATTGGCTAAGTGCACTTTCGACCGTTGAAACTCAATTTGGAGACACGCCATGATTTATGAAGTCGCTTTGCTTCCCGTCCATAAAGAACAAGTAGAGCAGTTCCGCCATGCGTTCGCCGAGGTCGAGCCTTTACTCACTCGGGCAAAGGGTTACCGCGGTCACACACTCGCGCAGGGGATTGAAAGTCCCGAGGTCTTCAACTTGATCGTGCAATGGCAAACACTCGAGGATCACACGCCGGGTTTTGAAGCGAGTGATGACCATCAGAGGTTCATGCTGGGTTTGCAGGATTACTTTTCGCAAGAGCCGACGGTCTATCACGTTGAGGGGCCGGAGTTTGCTAAAGGCTGACGCGTAAAGCAGAACAGCCCCCGTGCCTTTAAAGAACGGTATCGGGGGCTGATGTCGGAGAGCTTCGAACTTACTTGGCTATCAGTTGCGCTTGGGCAACTTCCAGTTCGGCCGAATAAAGTGGCAGGTGTAGCCGTTTGGAATCCGCTCCAGGTAATCCTGGTGCTCAGGCTCTGCTTCCCAGAAGGGACCGGCCGGTTCGATCTCGGTGACCACGCGGCCCGGCCACAACTTTGAGGCGTCAACGTCAGCAGCAGTGTCTTCTGCAACATCGCGTTGCTCTTCACTGAGGTAATAGATCGCCGAGCGATAGCTGGGGCCCAGGTCATTGCCCTGGCGATTGGGTGTGCTCGGATCGTGTATCTGGAAGAAGAACTCGAGGATCTGCCGGTAACTGATCACGGCTGGATCAAAGACGATTTCGATCGCTTCGGCATGATTGCCATGGTTGCGATAAGTCGCATTGGGGACATCGCCGCCGGTATAGCCGACCCGCGTCTGCAAGACACCGGGATAGCGCCGCAGCAAGTCCTGCATCCCCCAGAAGCACCCGCCGGCGAGGATGGCAGTTTCGGTTTGGCTGGTCATGGTCTGTCCTTCCCCTCGGGAAATGATGTGTGTAGTCATTGTTATGAGGGCGTGTTGCCCAATTCCAAGGCTGAAGCGTTCATTTGCCCGCTGACCCGAGCGCAAATCCATTCACGGCTGTAGGTCAATACGCTTTCAGCAATAGCCGTTGGAAAATGAATGAAGCCGTGTGGCGAGGAGGGCAGCAGGTGCATTTCGACAGGCGCCGATTGCATCCAGCGCTCGGCGATGTCGAGGGTGTCGTCGCGTAACGGATCCAGTTCGCCGGCAAACATCAGCGCAGGCGGGAAATCACTGAAGTCGCCATATAGAGGTGATAACGGTGGCTGTCGGCGTTCCTCGTCACTCAGGTCTGGCGTGAGCAGGCGCAACGCTTCAACTATGCCTGGACCGTCCAGCACCAAGGTTTGCGGCGGTGCGGTGCGGACGCTCGGCGTGCCAGTCAAATCGTATACGCCGTAATACAACAGCGCGCCGCTTACACGTTGCAGCAAATCGGGCGATTGCTTGAGCCCCAACAAAGTAGCTGCCGCCAGATGGCCTCCGGCCGACTCGCCAACGACAATCACCGGCAGATCGGCAAACTCGTCGTCAGTCAGTAACCATCGAGCCGCGGCCAGGCAGTCTTGCATCACCCCTTCAATGGGGGTCGATACCACAAGCCGGTAATCCACCGAGACGACAGTCACATCGCACGTATTAACGATGGCGACATTGAAGTTGTCATTCATCTGCGCATTGCCGATCACCCAGCCGCCACCGTGATAATCCAGCACAACGCCTTTTGCTCGACCTTTGGGCCGAATGATCCGCACGGCCACCGGTACTCCACCGCTATCAATCACCCTGCTCTCAGCCGTGAGGCCATGCTTGAGCAATTTTCTCGCGCCGCCGACCTGACTGGCGCGCAGCAGCGTTTGAATCATCCTCGGCAGCACGCGATTGCGAATTTTAAAGCGCGGCAACCAGGCGAGTTTTCTGTTGAAGGCGTGCACTTGCGCCAACTCACGCTCGCCCTCCGGCCACGGCGCTTTTCGGGTGAACGTGTTCATCAGCGGTTCTTGATCAGAATGGAGAAATTCAACGCCGCGGCGACGCATAGCCACGCCAGATAAGGAAACAGGATTAAACCAGTGATGAGATCAAGCTGCACGGCCAGTACCACCATTGTCGCAACCACTAGCCAGAGCAACGTCAGGATCACCATGGCGGCAAGAATTTGATGTGCGCCGAAGAACACCGGAGTCCACAGTGTATTCAGGGCTATCTGCGCGGCCCACAAAGCCAGCACCGTCTGACTCCCGGGAATAAGGCTCAAGCGGTAACCCGCCCATGCCAGCAACACATAGATGACTGTCCAGGCCACCGGGAACGCCCAGTTGGGTGGCGTGAAGCCGGGTTTGGCCAGTGACTCATACCACTCGCCCGGTTTGAACATGACGCCAGTGGTCGCGGCGGCCGCGCAGGCCAGAAAGAATATAAAGAAGGTCATCGCCAGTCCTTAGCTGTGGTCAGCTGTTTGGGAGTGTAAGAAAAGGACGCCCGGTGGCGTGAAAAGTTTGCATTGAGTGAAGACATTTATCCGTTCATGCGCGAGGCGAATGCAGTTGAACTATAAATTGACTATTGAGTCAGGATAATCAGTTGCTTCTTCCTACAACCCTGGATGAAACCATGCACACTTATCTTCTGAAATACCTGTTCAACGGCGAGCCTCGCACTCACACCTTCGAGCTCAAGGAGCCTCAATTGGGCGATCACGAGGCGGCCATGCATCTGCTGGAACTGCATCTGGGCGATGCCGAAAACGGCCTGATCATGCCCACCGCAGACTCGACGCCGCAGGAAATTCTGCAGCAGGCCGAGCGGGTGGGGATCACACACATTCAGGTGATCGCTAATCACTGAGGCAAATCCCGATAGAAACTGCGGAGCGCTGCGATCTTTTGATCCTGATCCTCATGCCGGGGAGAAGATCGGAAGACCGCAGCCCCGCTCTACTCGAATGGAGCATGATCGCCAGCCCGATCTGCGAAACGCCGATGGACTCGGTGGTATTGTTGAAGATGATGGTACCGGCAGTGCGGATCGGGTTCGGAACACTTTGGGTCGTTCCATGATCGGGGGCGCTTGGAGGTGGGGACTTTGTTTGGCGGGGGAGGTTAGCAGTCGCAGATAACAGGATTATGACGGTTGGTGCAGACTGAGCTGCAACCGGTTGATTTCTGTCTGGAAAAGAATTATCCAGGAGGGGTTGACCATAAGTTTCAGTCCTGTATTATTCACCTCCCGCCAGACAGCAGATTGCTTCTAGCGGGTGTAAGTGATTGATTTTAAATGAAAATAATCACTTGACAGCAAATGAGGCTGCTGTAGAATGCGCGCCTCGGTTGAGACGAAAGATCTTAACCAACCGCTCTTTAACAACTGAATCAAGCAATTCGTGTGGGTGCTTGTGGAGTCAG